>NZ_JACBYP010000250.1 GCF_018982965.1 Streptomyces mayonensis
CGCCAACCGCTCGGCCACCCCCACCGCCTCCCCCAGCGTGTCCACCACCGGCACTCCCACGCCCTCGAGGCTCGCGCGGCTGTGCGACCCCCCGGTGTAGAGCACCGCACTGGCCCCCACACCCCGCGCCGCCACGGCGTCGTCCGCCGCGTCCCCGATCACCACGGTCCGGCCGGGCTCCACGCCCGCCTCGGCCAGCTCGGCGAGATGCCGCACCATGTGCTCCGCCTTGCTGCCCCCGGACGGCCCCGTCCGCCCGTCGACGCGTATGAAGTGCGCCTCGATCCCGAACCCCCGCACCAGCGGCACCAGCTCCTCGTGGCCGTACAGGCTGAGGATCGACTGGCTCCGCCCCGCCGACCGCCAGCCGGCGAGCAGCTCGGCCGCACCCTCGGCCAGCCCGCACCGCCCCATGTGCACGCTGTAGTGGCGCTGGAAGGTCGCGTCCATGACCTGCCACTCGGTGTCCGTCGGCAGCCGCCCCATCAGCCGCTCGTAGAACTTCGGCACCGGTACGCAGTACAGCGCCCGGTACTGCTCCAACGTGATCGGCGCGAGTCCCAGCTCGGCGAAGGCCGCGTTCGTCGCCCCGATGATCGCCTCGTTGTCGTGGAACAGCGTGCCGTTCCAGTCCCAGACGATGTGCGCCCCTGTCTGCATCCCCATGCCCGAAAACGTACCCGGAGCGACTGACAGTCAAGTCACGGCCGGGGTCTGCGCCACGTCAGTGACCCGTTCCCACCAGGTTCGGGATCTCCTGCGTCGCGTACCACAGCAGTTCGTGGTCCTCCGCCCCGTCCACCACGAACTGGGCGTCGTCGTCCCCGCCGTCCGCCGCCGCGAGGGCGTCCGCGGCGGCGGTCACGTCGGCCTCCGCGTCGGCGGCGTCCACGTGCACCGCGGCCGCCTCGGCCAGCGTCAGCGGCCCGGCCACCCACACCTCGCCCAGCCCCGCCGGATCGAGCCCCCGGTCCGGGTCGGCCGAGGCGGCGCCGTCGGACACGTCGGCGGCGACCACGACCCGGCGGCGGGCGGTACCGGCGTCCGCCGCCAGCAGCCGCAGCGAGGCCAGCGCGGCACGGTTCAGGGCGGCGTACTCCAGTTCCTCGATGTCGTCCGACAGGTACCACTCGCGCAGCGCCGGCGTGACGGCGTAGGCGGTCAGCGGTCCGGCCGCCCCCAGCTCTCCCGTCCGGTGCGCCTCGGCGAGGGCGGCCAGGGTGAGGGGGACGTAGACGCGCATGGGGCTGCCGCTTTCGTGGTCGGGGACGCCGCCGGGGCGTTCGGTCGTCCGGCGGGAGGGCCTTCAGGATACGTGCGGGTGTCCCCTTTCGGGTTCCCGGCAGGAGGCCGCAGTCGTCCACCCCGGGCCCGTGATTCACCCAGCGCTCCCCTGTCGTCCCGGGCCTTCCACCGCCCCGGCCACCCTGATAGGTGAACCCCGCGACCCCCTCACCCCGGCCGCGCCGCTCCTTGCCGTGCCGTGCCCTCACCCCGTACAAGGTCCTCGACCGCAAGTTACTGCCCGGTATGGCCAGTCCGGGCCGCCGCAGAAACGGGGATCTCCATGCACAAGGTCATGACCAGGGCCGCCAGTCGCCTCCTGCCCCTCGCGTACGCCCCCGCGGGCCCCGCATCCCGCGCCCCCGGGGCCGCACCTCCGCGCCGGCCCGGCGGTGTCGTACGGACCTCGGCGCCCGGCGGCCGCCCGCCGGGCGCTCCGGGCAGGTCCCCGCGCGCCCGGACGAGGCCCGCGGACACCCGGCCGTCGACGGCCGGACCGGGGCGAAGGACCACCGGCGCGACCACGACCACGACCACGGCCCCCGTCGGGCCCCGCGGGGGCGCCGGCGCGACCGTGACGGCTCTCGCCACCCCGGAGCCGCGACAGGCTGCCCACGACGCCCCGGGCGTCCGTCCCACGGCGCGGACCGCCCCGGGCGCCCGGACGAGGCCCGCGGACACCCGGCCGTCGACGGCCGGACCGGGGCGAAGGACCACCGGCGCGACC
>NZ_JACBYP010000251.1 GCF_018982965.1 Streptomyces mayonensis
GGCCCGACCGGGCGGGCGGTCGGGCCGACGCCCCGTCCCGCGGCCGGCCGGGACCCCGGCCCGAAACCCGTCTCGAGCCCCCGCTCCGCCCCGACCGGGACCGGCTCCCGGCCCGGCTCCGGCTCCGGTTCCGAATCCGAACCCGGCTCCGGTTTCGGATTCGACTCAGGTTCCGATTCCGGCTCCGGAGCCGGCTCGGGTTACGGGTCCGGGCCCGGACCGGGGCCCGAGCCGGACACGACCGACCGGGAGTGGAGCCTGGCCGAGCTGGCGGCGGCCTACGCCTACCCGGCCCCGGACGGGCGGCGGCAGACGTGGCTGCGGGCCAACATGGTGTCCACCCTCGACGGCGCCGCCCAGCACGACGGCCGCTCCCAGCCCATCTCCAGCGCGGCCGACATGCGCGTCTTCGGCACCCTGCGCGCGCTGGCGGACGTGGTGATCGCGGGCGCCGAGACCGTACGGCAGGAGGGGTACCGTCCGGCACGTGCGCGCGCCGAGTTCGCCGAGGCCCGGCGGGCGGCCGGGCAGGGACCCGTTCCCGCGGTCGCGGTGGTCAGCGCGAGTCTGGAGCTGGACTTCTCCCTGCCGCTGTTCACCGCCCCGGCCGTGCCGACCCTGATCCTGACCGGCGCCGCCGCGGCCCCGGACCGGATCGCGGCCGCCGAGCGGGCCGGCGCCCGGGTGGTGACCGCCGGTGACGGCGTCGGCGTGGATCCCGCCCGTGCCCTGCGGGAACTGGCCGGGCTCGGCCACACCCGGCTGCTGACCGAGGGCGGTCCGCGGCTCCTCGGGCAGTTCGTCACGGCCGGAGTGCTGGACGAGCTGTGCCTGACCGTGTCCCCGATGCTCACCGCCGGGGACGCCCAGCGGATCGCGGGCGGGCCCTCGGTGGAGGTGCCGCGGCGGTTCGCACTGGTGTCCCTTCTGGAGGAGGAAGGTTTCCTCTTCAGCCGCTACCGGCGCGACTGAGGCCGTCCACGGGCCGGGCGGGCAGTCCCCTTCCGGACGACCGGACAGGGGTTCGGTCGGTACCGCACATCCGGGAATCGGCGGAATCTTCCGTTCCGTTTAGTCCGCGCCGGGCACACTGATTCCGGCAGTACCCGTGCGATCACGGGGCAGGATGGTTTCCGCAGGGTCCGGCACGGCCTACGGAGGGTGGGTCCGCGGGCCCTCGAAGGAGAAGGGGCGCCTGGTGTTCACAAGCGTTTTGATGATCGAGAAGGCCCTGACGTCCGCCGACGTGGAGTTCGTCACCACCTTGCACGGGGAGGAGGCGGTCGCCTTCCACGTGCTGCTCCAGCCGCGAGGCGACCAGGCAGACCGGCTGCTGCGGGCCATCGACGACGTAGCACTCGGCGAGCTCGACGACGCCGTGCGGGAGAACGAGACCCCCGAGGGCGACGACGCGGAGAGCGTCGGCCGGCGGGCACTGGAGGTGTCCCTCACCGCCCTGCGCGCGTCCGGGGCCGAGGCCGGGGGCCGGCTGATCGAGGACCACCCGCTGGACGAGCTGAAGTCCCTGGTCCTGGAGATCGGCGCGGACGAGGTGATCGTCCTGACCGACCCCCACTACGTGGAGGAGTTCTTCCACCGGGACTGGGCCTCCCGGGCCCGGCACAAGGTCGGCGTACCGGTCCTGAAACTGTTCTCCCACAGCAAGGCATAGGCTGGGGCCGCGCCCCCGCCGAGGGGCGCGGCCCGGGGGGGGGGGGGCCCCCCCCCCCCCCCCCCCCCCCCCCCCCCCCCCCCCCCCCCCCCCCCCCCCCCCCCCCCGCCGCCCCCCCGCGGGGGGGGGCCGCCCCCCCCCGCCCCCCCCCCCCCCCCCCCCCCCCCCGGGACCTGGT
>NZ_JACBYP010000252.1 GCF_018982965.1 Streptomyces mayonensis
GTGTGGGGGCGGGGTGGGTCACGGGGGCCGTGAAGAGGCCGTGGACGGCGTCCTCGAGTTCGGCGGCGGTGTCCGACCAGGTGTGGGAGGGCAGGGCCGTGTCGTCGGCCAGGTCCCGTTCCCGCTCGGCGCAGGTGTGGGTGATCAGGTTGCGGGCCATGGCGGCGCGTCTTCGGCGGATCCCCGGGTCGAGCCCGGACAGGCGCTGCTCCAGGGCGCCGACCACGGTGGTGAGGCCGGGGCGGGCGAGCGCGTCCTCGGTGATGAGGTTCCTGGTGAGCGGGTCGGTGAGCACCTGCGCGGTGCACCGCGCCTGCCAGGAAGGGATGCCGAGTCCGGCCAGGTGCTCGGTGACGGGCCGCACCAGGCAGCGCACCCACTCCCGCAGACCGGCGCCCTCCTTCACCTCGGCCGCGTGGCGCACTCTCAGCAGGTCGACCGCCGCACCGTGCCGGGCCATGACGGCGCGCACCAGGTCGAGGCGCGTGCCGAAGTGGTAGTGGACGGCCGTGACGTTGCCCTGGCCGGCGGCCTCACTGACCGCCCGGTTGGAGACGGCGGCCAGGCCCTGCTCGGCGTAGAGCCGTTCGGCGGCGGAGAGGAGCGCCACGCGGGTGGCCGCCGAGCGGGCACCCGCCCCGGACCGGGCACTCGCCCCGGACCGGGCACCCGACCCTGACCGGGCGCCGCTCACCACGTGACCGGCCGTGCGCGCATGAGTGCTCCAGGGGTGGGGGAGTGCAGATGTGGGGGAGTCCGGGTGTGGGGCGGGAGGACCGTCGGCAGTAGGAAATCCCAAGACGGAAGATAAATCAAGCGATTGAATTAATTCTGGCCGGTCCCGGCGGAAAACCGCAGGGTCCGGGGCGAGGGAAACCGCACGAGGCCGACGGGGCTATCCCCGTACCGGTGCTGAGCTGGGGTTCCTAGCGTGGTGAACGGATCGCGGCACCCGTCCGCGGCGCGTACCCCGTACCTGGAGACCTCGACATGGATGTGACCGACCTCGGCACCGACCGGCTCACTCTTGCCCTGCCGCAGGAGCCCGCCGACGGCATCGCGGGCTGGGCGGCCGACCTGGTGGACGCCATGGGCGCGCCCGGCGCCGGTCTCGCCGTCGCCCTGGAGAACCTCTTTCCGCCGCTGCCGAGCGAGATCATCCTGCCGCTGACCGGCTTCGCCGCCGGGCAGGGGGTCATCAGCCTCGCCGCCGCCCTGTTCTGGACCACCCTCGGCTCCGTGGTGGGTGCCGCCGCCCTCTACTGGATCGGCGCGCTGTTCGGCCGACGGCGGATGTACGCGATCTGGGCGCGGCTGCCGCTGGTCAAGACCGCCGACCTGGAGCGGACGGAGCAGTGGTTCGCCAGGCACGGGACCAAGGCCGTCCTCCTCGGCCGCATGGTGCCGATCTTCCGCAGCCTGATCTCCGTACCGGCCGGCCTGGAGCGCATGCCGATGCCGGTCTTCCTGGCGCTGACCGCCGTGGGCAGCCTGGCCTGGAACGCCGTACTGGTCATGGCCGGTTACTGGCTGGGCGACCAGTGGGAGACCGTCGGCGACTACGTGGGGGTCGTCAGCAAGGGCGTCCTGGTGCTGGTGGTCGCCGCGCTGGTCCTGTACCTCGTGGTCCGGCTGCGGTCCAACGGGCGCGCTCAGCACCGCCGCACGTCGTGACCGGCCCCGGCCCCGGCCCCCGACCCGAACCCGAAACCGGCCCCGGACCCTTCCCTGAAACCGGCCCGGGCCCCTTCCCTGAAACCGGCCCCGGCGCCTTCCCTGAACCCGGCCCAGGCCCCTTCCCTGAAAC
>NZ_JACBYP010000253.1 GCF_018982965.1 Streptomyces mayonensis
CGGCCGGGGGGCGGCCGCCCCCCCCGCCGCCCGCGGGCGGCGCGGCCCGGCGCGCGCCCGCGGCGGGCCCGCCGGCCCCGGGGCCCGCCCCCCCCCGCCCGCCCGCGCGCGCCCCCGCCCCCGCCCCCGCTGCTGGAGGCGAAGGCTGCTTTGACGACTTGCCAGTTGTGGGCGCTGGTGTGTTTGAACTGTTCCCAGCCGGTGTCGTCCGGGTCGAACGGGTCGGGTTCGGGGCGTTGGACGGGTAGGGCGAGGGAGCCGAGCAGGGCGATGAGTGTGGCGGCTGCTGTGAGGTAGCCGCCGGGTTCGAGGTTGACGACGCCGCCGAGTTTGGCGCTGATGGCGATGACGGTGTACCAGGCGGTGGCGAAGGCGGCGAGGGCGGCGAGTCTGAGGGCGGCGTCGGCGCCGGCGGGTACGAGCCAGCGGAGGCCTTTGATGTTGTAGGAGGCGAGGCCGATGAGGGTGGTGAGGGCGCCGGCGACGAGTACCAGTACCTGGAGGCCGCCGGGGTAGCCGTAGACGGTGAGGTCGCCGGGGAATTCGGCGGTCCAGGTCCAGGCGAGGAAGGTGGAGACGACGGTGAGGATGCCGCCGCCGGTGGCGAGGGCGCGGCCGGTGTGCGGGGGTATGCCGATGAGGCCGGTGGTGTGGTTGGTGGTGGGGGCGCCGGTGTTGTCGGGCGTGGTGGTCTGTGTGGTCATCGGTGTCACGCCCTGTCCGCAACGCGTTCGCCGAGCAGGCCTTGTGGCCTGAACAGCAGCACGAGGATGAGGAGGATGAAGGCCCAGACGTCGGACCAGGACTGGCTGCCGAACTTGTCGAGGCCGGGGATGTCGGCGATGTAGGCGGTGGCGAGGGTTTCGGCGACGCCGAGGGTGATGCCGCCGATCATGGCGCCGTAGATGTTGCCGATGCCGCCGAGGACGGCTGCGGTGAAGGCTTTGAGTCCGAGGATGAAGCCCATTTTGAAGTCGATCTGGCCGTATTTGAGGCCGTTGGCCACGGCTCCGACGGCGGCGAAGACGGCGCCGAGTGCGAAGGCGACGACGATGATGCGGTCGGTGTTGACACCCATCAGTTTGGCGGTGTCGCGGTCTTGTGCGGTGGCCTGCATGCCGCGTCCGATGCGGGTGCGCATGACGAAGAAGCCGAGGAAGGCCATGCTCAGGGGTGCGGCGACGAACAGGAAGATGTCGCCGGTCTGGAGGGTGACGCTGCCGATGTGGAAGGGGCCTCCGTCGATCTGGGGGAAGGTCCGTGCCGACTTGGCTTGGGGGTACCAGGCCCATACGGCTTGTTGGAGGGCGAGGGAGAGGCCGATGGCGGTGATGAGGGGGGCGAGGCGGGGTGCGCCGCGCAGCGGCCGGTAGGCGAACCGTTCCGCCCCGACGGCGACGGCGACGGAGACCATCATGGCGCCGATGAGCATGAGAGGCAGGGCGATCAGCATGGAGGTGCCGTCGGGCAGGATGTACACGTAGACCGTGAGTGCGCCGAAGGCGCCGGTCATGAAGATCTCGCCGTGGGCGAAGTTGATGAGCTGGACAATGCCGTAGACCATTGTGTAGCCGATGGCGACCAGCCCGTACATGGATCCCAGTAGCAGGCCGTTGACCAGCTGCTGCGGCAGTTCGTTCACCGCATGTCCTCCGAGACTTTCGGACGTTCGACGGATGTGGCCGGATGTGAGCCGCGGGGGGGGGGGGGGGGGGGGGGCGCGCGCGCGGGGGGGGGGGGGGGGGGGGGGGGGGGGGGGGGGGGGGGGGGGGGGGGGGGGGGGGGGGGGGGGGGGGGGGGG
>NZ_JACBYP010000254.1 GCF_018982965.1 Streptomyces mayonensis
CGCGGTTGCGCTAGCCGCGCCGGGTTGAGTGACGCCCCCTGCGGCCCTGTCGGGCTGCCGGGGGCGCTTTCGTTGCCGGGTGCGGGTGCGGGTGCGTGCGGGTGCGGCGTGGCTGGTCGCGCGCACGTACTGGTTTGTGCACACGTGGAGGACCCCCCTTCCCGGGCGGGAAGGGGGGTCCTCCACGGGTGCGCGTGGGGGTCAGCGCCAGCTGTGGGGGGCGCGGAAGCCGGGTTCGCGTTCCAGGCGGCGCCAGCCGGCGCGGCCGCCGCCGTGGGCGGGGGTGGTTGCGGTGGGGCGGGCTGCGGCGCGGGCGAGGAGGAGGGCCGTGAGGGCGGCGACTTCCTCGGGCTCGGCGTGGCCCTTCTCGACGCGGATGTCGTAGGTGGACACGGTGGCTCCTGGGGTCACTGCGGCGGGTTGCCGTGTTTGCGGGAGGGCAGGTCGGCGTGTTTGGTGCGGAGCATCGCGAGGGAGGTGATGAGGACCTCGCGGGTCTCGGCGGGGTCGATGACGTCGTCGACCAGGCCGCGTTCGGCCGCGTAGTAGGGGTGCATCAGCTCGGCCTTGTACTCCTTGACCATGCGGGCCCGCATGGCCTCGGGGTCCTGGGCCTCCGCGATCTGCCGGCGGAAGATCACGTTCGCGGCGCCTTCCGCACCCATCACCGCGATCTCGTTGGTGGGCCAGGCGTAGGTGAGGTCGGCACCGATGGACTGGCTGTCCATGACGATGTAAGCACCTCCGTACGCCTTGCGCAGGATGAGGGAGATCCGCGGCACCGTCGCGTTGCAGTACGCGTACAGGAGCTTCGCCCCGTGCCGGATGATCCCCCCGTGCTCCTGGTCCACCCCCGGCAGGAAACCGGGCACGTCGAGGAGCGTGAGGATCGGGATGTTGAACGCGTCGCACATCTGCACGAAACGCGCGGCCTTCTCCGAGGCCTCGATGTCCAGCACCCCCGCCAGCGCCTGCGGCTGGTTGGCGACGATACCCACGACCTGCCCGTCCAGCCGGGCCAGCGCACAGATGATGTTGCGCGCCCACCGCTCGTGGACCTCCAGGTACTCGCCCTCGTCGACGATCTCCTCGATCACCCGGGCCATGTCGTAGGGCCGGTTCCCGTCCGCCGGCACCAGGTCCAGCAGCACGTCCGAGCGCCGCTCCGCCGGGTCCGACGCCTCGGCGGACGGCGGGTTCTCCCGGTTGTTCTGCGGCAGCAGCGACAGCAGATACCGGACCTCCGCCAGGCACGTCTCCTCGTCGTCGTAGGCGAAGTGACACACCCCCGACGTCTCGGCGTGCACATCGGCACCGCCCAGCCCGTTCTGCGTGATCTCCTCGCCGGTGACCGCCTTGACCACGTCCGGCCCCGTGATGAACATCTGCGAGGTGTCCCGCACCATGAACACGAAGTCCGTGAGGGCGGGACTGTAGGCCGCACCGCCCGCACACGGGCCCAGCATCACACTGATCTGCGGGATGACACCCGACGCCCTCGTGTTCCGCTGGAAGATACCCCCGTACCCCGCCAGCGCCGAGACACCCTCCTGGATCCGCGCGCCCGCACCGTCGTTGAGGGACACCAGCGGAGCACCGGCCGCGATGGCCATGTCCATGACCTTGTGGATCTTCGTCGCGTGCGCCTCCCCCAACGCACCCCCGAAAATCCGGAAGTCGTGGGCGTAGACGAAGACCGTACGGCCCTCCACCGTCCCCCACCCCGTGACCACACCGTCCGTGTACGGCCTCTTCGCCTCCAGACCGAACCCC
>NZ_JACBYP010000256.1 GCF_018982965.1 Streptomyces mayonensis
TTCCCGCCTGCCTGCCGGTGGTCACCGGCTGAGGCTTCGGGTGGGTTCCTGTTTCGCTGCGCGGTGCCGGGACAAGTCCCGGTCTTACCCGCGCTCCGCAGGCTGTCACCGCCAGTCCGGCGGCCTTGGCGACGTTGACCGCCGCGTTGATGTCCCGGTCCAGGACGGTCCCGCACGCCCCGCACGTCCACACGCGGACGTTCAGGGGCCTGGGGCCGTCCTGGACGCCGCACGCGGAGCACACCTGTGACGTCGGCTCGAAGCGGCCGATCTTCACGAAGGTGCGCCCGTACCGGGCAGCTTTATACTCCAGCATGGTCACGAACGCCGACCATCCGGCGTCGTGGACGGACTTGGCCAGACGCGTGCGCGCGAGTCCCTTCACCGCCAGGTCCTCCACGGCGACCGCTTGGTTCTCGCGGATCAGCTTCGTGGAGAGCTGGTGATGGAACTCGCGGCGTGCGTCGGCCACCCGTGCGTGAGCGCGGGCGACCTTCACCCTGGCCTTGTTCCGGTTGCTGGAGCCCTTCTCCTTGCGGGAGAGCGAGCGTTGCGCCTTCTTCAGGCGCTTCTCGGCCCGGCGCAGGAAGCGCGGGCTGTCGATCTTCGTGCCGTCCGAGAGGACCGCGAAGTGCCCCAGGCCGAGGTCGATGCCCACCTCAGGCGCGACCTCGGGCAGGACTTCCTCCGGTCCGGTCTCCACCACAAATGAGGCGAAGTACCGGCCCGCGCTGTCCTTGACCACCGTCACCGTGGACGGTGTGGAGGGCAGGCTGCGGGACCAGTTGACCTTCAGGTCGCCGATCTTTGGCAGGCGCAGCTTTCCGCCGGTCGTGATCGACCAGCGGGCGTTCGCGGTGAACCGCACCGCCTGCGGGGCGTCCTTCCGCAACTTGTACCGGGGCGCGCCCATGCGCGGGCGCTTGCCCTTCAGGCCGTCGAAGAAGTTCCTGTACGCGGTGTCCAGGTCGCGAAGGGACTGCTGGAGGACCACCGCCGAGACCTCGCCGAGCCAGGCGCGTTCCGGGGTGTTCTTCGCCTCGGTGATCAGCGCCTTGGACAGGTCGCCGGTCTTCGGGAACGGCATGCCTTCGCTGCGGGCGGCCTCCCGAGCGCGGAGCGCGTCGTTGTAGACCACCCGCGCACACCCGAATGCCCTCGCCAACGCGCTGCGCTGACCGGCGCTCGGGTACAGGCGGAAGCTGTACCGAAGCTGCACACCGATCATGATACACAATTGGTTTATGGGCATCGATGAGAACGTTCGCACTGGTCGCCACTGTGTCTTTCGGATGCATGTCCACTTGGTTTTCGTGACGAAGTACCGGCACAAGGTCTTCGCCGACCGGCACCTGACGCGGTGCGAGGAGATCATGCGGGCCGTGTGCGAGGACTTCGAGGCCGAGCTGGTCGAGTTCAACGGCGAGGACAACCACGTCCACCTCCTCGTGAACTTCCCGCCCAAGGTCGCCGTCTCCAAGCTGGTGAACTCCCTCAAGGGCGTGTCCTCCCGCCGCCTCCGCCAGGAGTTCCCCGATCTCGTCCGCCACTACTGGCGGGCACAACGCCTGTGGTCCGGCTCGTACTTCGCCGGTTCCGTCGGCGGCGCACCACTCAGCATCGTGAAGCAGTACATCGAGCAGCAGAACCGGCCGCTCTGACCTGGGCTGAGGTGAACAGTGCGGATCCGTGCACACAGC
>NZ_JACBYP010000257.1 GCF_018982965.1 Streptomyces mayonensis
TCAGTGCGCTGGCCGGTTTCCTCGACAGGCAACTCGCCGACCAGGACACCCCCACAACCAACAACACCCTCCCCACCACCGAGGACAGCCGTCCGGTGCCCCCGCTCCTCCAGCGGCTGGCCGGACTCCCCGAGGGCGAACGCAGGCGCGAACTCGTGGACCTGGTGCAGGACGAGGTGGCCGAGATCCTGGGCCATGAGGACTCGCGGGAGATCGACGTGGACCGCGCCCTCCAGGAGCTGGGCTTCGACTCCCTGAGCGCGGTGGAGTTGCGGAACCGGCTGAACAAGGTGTGCGGGATGCGGTTCGCGAACACGGTGGTCTTCGACTACCCCTCGGTCGGCGCGCTGGCCGGGTTCCTCGACGGGCAACTGGCCGACCAGATCGACGAGATCGACCGGATGGACCGGTCCGCACGGGGAGAGGTCGCGCCGGAGGCGGTGCTCGCACACCTGGACGGGCTGGAGGAGCGCATCCGGGGCGTCGGGGGAGACACCGCGCTGCGGCGGCGCGTCACCGAACAACTGCAGCGGCTGCTGGAGCTGACCGGCACCGGGCTGGACGACGATCTGGACTCCGCCAGCGACGAAGAGCTCTTCGCCCTGGTCGACGGCGCCGAGTAGCCGTTCACCGGCACGCGGCCGGCCCGGGCCGGCCGCGGCCCTTCCCGCTTCACCTGACACATGAACTTCCGCTTCACCTCACACATGAACCTCGAAGGGCTGAATCCAGATGGCGGACGAGAAGGAACTCCGGGAGTACCTCAAGCGCGCGGTGGCGGATGCGCGGGACGCACGTGCCCGGCTGCGTGAGGTGGAGGAGAAGGCACGGGAACCGATCGCGATCGTGGGGATGGCCTGCCGCTACCCCGGCGGTGTGACCGACCCCGAAAGCCTGTGGAACCTGGTCGCCCAGGGCGTCGACGCGGTCTCCCCCTTCCCGAAGGACCGCGGCTGGCGCGAGGACCTGTACGACCCGGACCCCGACAGCGTGGGCAAGTCGTACGTGCAGGAGGGCGGCTTCCTCGACGACGTGAGCGGCTTCGACCCCTCGTTCTTCGGCATGTCTCCGCGTGAGGCCACGGTGGCGGATCCTCAGCAGCGGCTGCTGCTGGAGACCACCTGGGAGGCGATGGAGAGCGCAGGAGTGGTGCCGGCCACCCTGCGCGGAAGCCGCACCGGCGTCTTCGTCGGCCAGATGTACCACGACTACGGGGCTCGTCCGAACCTCCCCAAGGAGGGCTGGGAAGGCAACCTCGTCAGCAACAGCATGGGCAGCATCGCCGCGGGGCGTCTGGCGTACACGTTCGGCTTCGAAGGGCCGACCGTGTCCGTGGACACGGCGTGCTCCTCGTCGCTGGTCGCGATGCACATGGGGGCCACGGCGCTGCGCCGGGGCGAGTGCGACCTGGCCTTCGCCGGCGGTGTCACGGTGCTGTCCACCCCGGTGTCGTTCGTGGAGTTCTCGCGGCAGCGGGGTCTGTCCGTGGACGGCCGGTGCAAGTCGTTCGCGGCGGCCGCGGACGGCACGGGCTGGGCCGAGGGCGCGGGGGTGCTGCTGCTGGAGCGGCTGTCGGACGCCCGTCGGCTGGGGCACGAGGTGCTGGGCGTGCTGCGCGGTTCGGCGGTCAATCAGGACGGTGCGTCCAACGGCCTGACGGCGCCGAACGGACCGTCGCAGGAACGCGTGATCCGTGACGC
>NZ_JACBYP010000258.1 GCF_018982965.1 Streptomyces mayonensis
CGTGAACCGGCCAACCCACCTCTTTGATACTGAGCACGCCACTCCGCCTCAACCTGTTCCGCCCGATCCCTCTTACGGCGCTTCCACGCCTCCTGGGCTTTAATCCCTTTTTCACTCTCCCGGTATCGCTTTGCCCTCTCTTTGCCTGCCTCGCTTTGCCTGTATTCAACCTCCGTCTTGTGCCCCTTCTCGCTTTGCCTGTATTCAGTCCGCTTTCGGCGCCCCGCCTCGCTCTGCCTGTAAGCTCTCGCCGCCGCTTTGCCTTTTTCGCTTTGCCTGTATTCAGCCTGCTTCTGGCGCCCCGCCTCGCTCTGCCTGTAAGCTTTCGCCGTCGCTTTGCCTTTTTCGCTTCGCTTGTATCTTCTATCATACTCTCTATTAGCATCTCTTTTGGCGCGTTCCTTCTCTGAGTCCTCTTGGTCGGACATGTCGCCTCCTGTCTGTCGCTGGGCAGCGGTCCGGTCGGCCTTACAACGGACGACAGTCGCCACAGGTTCAAAATCGCTTAGCCTTGATTCACCCCTCGCCGGCCACGAACACCCGGACCACTGGGGTGAACAGGAGATATTGGAGGCGATGTTCAACACGAGGTCGTTTCACCCGCCCAGTGGCGGCCGGTCACCGCATCACTCCTCTCAGCAGCGGAGGGGTCACTTCCTGACCCAAGCCTTCCGGGCCGTCTCGCTTGGTCTGCTCGGACGGCTTCCGGGATCATGCTGTTTGTTGCGTCCTGCCCCGCTTCATCTTTGCGTCGGTTCTGAGGTTGTTCCGTGGTCGGGTGCTGGTGTGCCGATTGAGCCCCCATACTGAGCACGCCGCGCCGCCTCAGCCGCCACATGTTCTGCCCGGCCTTCACGGAACTCCCCCCTGTTTTTGCCGTCTCCCCTAACGCAACTCTTTTCGCTTTACTCGTGCTTCTTTATCACGTCTTGGCCTGTGTCGTTTTTGCGGCATCTCCCCTAATCTTCCTGTCTATCGCGAAGTGGTGGCTCTTCTCAGGTTCAAGAGTGGCGCACGGAAATCTCACGCCCATATCGACCATCTTTCGAGTGGCAGGCAGACCTAGCCACCTATTACTGAGCAGGCGATCGAGAAGGGCCCAGTCGTCTGCGGAGTCGGCCGGATGCACCATGGGCGGTGCCCTCCCAGCAGCCGAGTCCGCGACGCGGCTTCGGCCTCGTCTCGAACCCCCTGTTCACTGGCCCGGTTATTCGTGGCCGGCGAGGGGTGAACCAGAGCGATTTTGAACCTGCGGCGACTGTCGTCCGTTGCAGGGCCGACCGGACCGCTGCCCAGCGACAGACAGGAGGCGACATGTCCGACCAAGAGGACTCAGAGAAAGAACGAGCCAATAGAAAGACATACAACCAAAGCAAGGAAGGGAAAGCGGCGGGAGATCGGTACCGGAAGAGTGAAAAGGGGCGCAAAACGCGGGAGGATTACAACAAAAGCGAGGCAGGCAAAGCGAGGACAAAGCGGTACCGGAAGAGCGAAAAAGGGATTAAAGCCCAGGCGGCATACGCGAGTCGTCCGGACGTCAGAGAAAAAAAGTGAGAGTGGCGAGGGAGCGCCGTCAGAAGCATCGGGAGGAACAGGCTGAGGCGGCGGGGCGTGCTCAGCA
>NZ_JACBYP010000259.1 GCF_018982965.1 Streptomyces mayonensis
CGAACCACAACCGACGCTGCGCGTACGACAACGGCAACCGCTCCGGCCGCTCCCCCGCCACCACCGACGGACGCACCCCGGCACCCGCCGTCTTGTCCAGCCGGGCGGCCAGTCCGGCCACGGTCGGCGACTCGAAGAGGTCGCGGACGAGCAGTTCGACGCCGAGGACGGCGCGGATGCGGCTGACCAGGCGCACGGCCTGGAGGGAGTGGCCGCCGAGGGCGAAGAAGTCGTCGTCCGCGCTCACCTCCGGCACGCCGAGCACCTGTGCGAAGACGGTGCGGAGCAGCTCCTCGCGCAGTCCCGTCCCGCTTCCGCGCGGGACCGGGGCGCCGGACGGCCGCGGGTCCGGCAACAGGGCCGCCGCGTCGTCGGCCGGCACGACGTGTACGCGGCCCTCGTCGTCCCAGCGGGCCTGTGCGCCGGTGGGTCGCATGACGGACTCCTCCTCGGTGAACGGGCAGGCGACCGTGGAGTCCGCGGACGCGTCGCAGGTGGTGTAGAGCAGTCCGGTGACGCCGGGCGGGACCGGCATGAGGTGGTCGTCGAGGACGAAGACGCGGACGTCCGGGCCGGCGATCGCCGGCTGCCGGCGGGACCACTCCCCCACCAGCCGGCGCCGCTCGGCGCCGTCGAGCACGTCGACGGTGTGCACGGGGCGTCCCGGAGCGTCGGCCACGGCGTCCAGGACGCGCAGCAGCCGGGCGGTCAGGGTCTCGGCGGTGGCGTGGTCGAAGAGGTCGGCGGCGTAGACGAGTTCGCCCGCCATGCCGGTGGGGCGGCCCTCGGCGTCGAAGCTCTCGGCGATCTGCAGGTCGAGGTCGAACTTGGCGTCGCGGACCGCGTGGGGCAGCACCGCCACGTCCACTCCGTCCAGTTCCGGCGCGAGGAGGGGGGTGGACTGCACTTCGAGGACGGTCTGGAAGAAGGGGTGGCGGCCCATGGACCTGGGCGGTGCCAGCTCCTCCACCAGCCGCTCGAACGGGACCTCCTGCCGGTGCAGGGCACTGAGCGTGTCCCGGCGGACGCGGGCGAGCACGTCGGTGAAGGCGGGGTCGCCGGACAGGTCGGTGCGCAGCACGAGGGTGTTGACGAAGCACCCGACCAGGTCCTCCAGCGACTCGTCGGTACGGCCCGCGACCGGGCCGCCCAGCGGGATGTCCTCCCCCGCGCCCAGCCGCGAGAACAGCACGGCCACCGCCGCCTGCCACACCATGAACATCGTCACGCCCTCCGACCGCGCCAACCCGGCCAGTCGCGCGTGCAGTCCGGCCGGGACACGCACGGGAACGGCCGCGCCCCGGTGCGTCTTGGCGGACGGTCGCGGCCGGTCGGCGGGGAGGGACAGCTCCGCGGGTGCGCCTTCGAGTGCGGTGCGCCAGTGCGCGACCTGCTCCGCCAGCACGCTCCCGGGGTCGGCCGCGTCGCCGAGCAGCTCGCGCTGCCACAGGGTGTAGTCGGCGTACTGCACGGGCAGCGGCGCGAACCGGGGCGTGCTCCCGGCCCGACGCGCGCCGTAGGCGGCGGACAGGTCCCGCCACAGGGGTGCCAGGGACCAGCCGTCACCGGCGATGTGGTGCACGACGAGGACGAGGACGGAACTCTCCTCGT
>NZ_JACBYP010000025.1 GCF_018982965.1 Streptomyces mayonensis
GGCCGAAGACACCGGAGGCCGGGGTCGCCGTCCCGGCTTCGCCCGCCGCCCCCACAGCGGCCTCGCCGCCCGCGAGGACACCGACCGGGACGGCAGCCCTGCGCGCGGCAGACTCGCCCTCTCCGTCGCGGCGACCGCCACCCGGAACGGCACGGGCACCGAGGGCCGCGGCCGACGGCTCAGCTGCACCGTGGCGCTCGCGGTGGCGGGAGCGCTGGCGGCGGTGACGGTCGGCTCGGTGTTCGTCCTGGACGTGCTGCCGGGCGGCGGCAGGGACGCCGACAACTCCGGCGAGGGCGCCCCCGCCACGCGCCCGCCCTCCGCCTCGGCCTCCTCCTCCGGCAGCCTGCCCGAGCGCTACCTCGGCACCTGGGAGGGCCAGGCCGCCGCCCTGGACGGCAAGCTCCCGCTGGGCACCTTCCGCATCACGATCAAGCAGGTGAACGTCGGCCAGGAACTGGGCAGGCTCCACCAGACCGACGCGCTGGGCGGCGTCTGCGTCGACGTGATCACCCTCAAGAAGGTCACGGAGAAGCAGATCGTCGCCGGTTCCGTCGGCGCCAAGGGCAACCACGACGGCTGCAACCCCGCCCCCACCACGGTCACCTTCACCCCGGTCGGCGACGACCTCGACTACGCCTCACAGAGCGAGGAGTCGGGCCGGCCGGAGGCACGGCTGTCGAAGATCGAGTAACAGGCTCCGGGCCGGGGCGACAGGCTCCGGGCCGGGGCGGGCCCGGAGCAGCCGCCCCGGGCCCGCCCCGGCTCCGCCGATCCGTCTCCCGCCGGTCGGCGCGCGATCCACGGTTCAGCCCGTCTTCCACCGGTCAGCCCGGGATCACCACCGTGCGCAGTTCCCCGTCGCCGAGGTGCAGCATGCCCTTGCCCGGCGTGACCTGGCCGCCGACCATCTGGCGTGAGACGCGCAGGCCGATGAGGTCGCCGCTGGAGGACTCCTGCGGGGAGAGCAGGATGCCGCGGCGGGCCTTCTTGGCGTCGACCTGCCAGCCGGAGAAGCCGCTGCACACGTCCTCCTCGTCACCCGCGATGACGAGGGCGAGGCCGCGCTCGGCGCCCCGGGAGACGATCTTCTTCATCTGGCGCTCGGCATCGCAGTCCTCCAGGATCTCGCCGTCGTCGACGAGCACGGCGATGGGCTCCTCCGGGCCGGCCCCGTCGATCAGCTCCTCGAACTCGTCCTCGTCGATGTCGTCGCCGGTGAAGACCTTCAGCACGCCCTCCCTGCCGTCCAGCTGCCGTACCGGCGACTGGCGGGGCGCCGCGACGACCAGGCGGGTGCCCTGGGCCAGAAGGGACTGCGCGACGTTCATCAGCACCGTGGAGCGGCCCGACTTGGCGGGCCCCGCGATGACGAAGGACGGTACGCCCTCGGCGAGATCGGGCCCGAAGCCGACGATCTCGTCGCCGCCGATGCCGATCAGCGCCCACAGCCTGGAACGGGACGCCTCCGGGTCGCGCATCTCCCAGGCCTCGGGGAAGGCGATCCGGCTGGGCAGGCTGTCGACGCGGAACGGGCGCCGGGCACGCGGCACTTCGGCGTCCCGGGCCGTGGCGGCCTCGCCGATGGCGGTGATCGCCGCAGCCTGGCCCTGTCCCGTGGTGTCCTCCGAGAGCAGCGCGAACTGCGTCTCCGTACCGGCCTCGTTGCGGAAGGCCCGGCCCGGCGGGATCTCCTCGGGGACCTTGCGGGACGGGATGCCCAGGGCGGAGAAGTCGCCGCGGTCGGCCAGGCGCAGACCGTACTTGTCCTCGGTGAACGTCGCGATGCGCCCCACGAGCAGTGTCCGGTCACCGGTCAGGACGAGGTGGATGCCGACGCTCGCGCCTTCGCGCATCATCGTCTGCAACTCGTCGGTCAGCGAGCCGTGGTCGACCTCGCCGAGGGTCGGCACCCACCCCTCCCAGCGGTCCAGCAGGACGACGATGTGCGGCAGCCGCTCACCCTCCTCCACCGAGGCCCGCTGCTCGCCGATGTCCGCGAAGCCCGCGTCGGCCAGCAGGTCCTGTCGGCGCGACAGTTCGCCCTTGAGCCGGTTGACGAGGCGTACGACCCGCTCGGTCTGGTTGCGGCCCACGACCGCACCGCAGTGCGGCAGCCGGGTCAGCGCGTTGAGGGCGCCGTTGCCGCAGTCGATGCCGTACAGGTGGACGTCGGCGACGGAGTGGGTGCGGGCCAGTGAGCCCGCGATGGTGCGGAGCACCTGGGAGCGGCCGCTGCGCGGAGCACCGCCGATCATCAGGTGGCCGAAGCTCGCGAAGTCGACGACGACCGGCCGGCGGGCCTGGTCGGAGGGCAGGTCCTCGATGCCGAACGGGGCGGGCGGCAGCTTCCCCGGGGCGGTACCGGCGAGCACCGGGACCTCGACATCGTCCAGCAGCAGCGTCTCGTCGAGCGCCGGGAGCCACGGGCTGTGCTGGGCGGGGATGCCCATCGACCGGTTGGCGTCGCGCACCGCGTCGACCAGCACCTTGAGGTCGGTGATCTCGTCGTCCTCGCGCGACTCGGTCTTGGGCTTGGTCAGCGCCCCCCGGCCCAGGTCCTCCCAGCCCAGCGACCCGACCCACGGGGCGAGCGCGGCGGGATCGGCGGCACCGGGCCGGCGGCCGCCGACCCGCCCCGACTGGAACGGCACCAGGGAGGAGTGGCCGAGGCGTACGTAGGCGCGCCCCGGCGTGTTCTTCGAGATGTGCCCGGCCTCGGGCGAGTCGATGACGTCGGTCGACTCGCCGCCGTCGGTCACGCGCAGCGCGATCCGGAGGTTGGTGTTGGCGCGGATCTCGGGGGAGACCACACCGCTGGGCCGCTGCGTGGCGAGCAGCAGGTGGATGCCGAGGGAACGCCCTCGCTGGGCGATGTTGACGAGTCCGGTCACGAAGTCGGGCAGGTCCCGCACCATGGAGGCGAACTCGTCGATGACGATGAGCAGCCGGGGCACCGGAGCATGCGAGGGATCCCTTCTCACGAGATCCTGGTAGTCCTCGATGTCCTTGGCGTCGGCGGCGGCGAGGATGTGCTCGCGCCGCTTCAGTTCGGCGCCCAGCGACTCCAGCGCCCGCTCGACGAGGTGCGCGTCGAGGTCGGTGACCATGCCGACGGTGTGCGGCAGCTGCACACAGTCCTTGAACGCGGACCCGCCCTTGTAGTCGACGAGGACGAAGGTCATGTTCTCGGGCGTGTTCGCCACGGCGAGCGCCGCCACGATCGTCTGCAGCAGCTCGGACTTGCCGGAACCGGTCGTGCCGGCGATGAGCCCGTGCGGCCCGTCCTTGCGCATGTCGATGCCGAAGGGCCCGTCGTACGACTCACCGATCACGGCCATCGTCGACTGGCCGCCCATCCGCCACCGCGCGCCGATCGCGTCGGCCGTCGGCGGCTCCAGCTGCAGCACGTCAAGGAGCCGGCTCGCCCCGGGCAGCGCCGAGTCCTCGGTCTCTCCGCTGATGTCCCGCAGCGCCGACATGGCCCGCGCCAGCCGCAGGCACCAGGCGGGCGTGACGAAGTCGGGCCGTACGTCCGTGATCCGCTCGACCCCCGCCTCCTCGACCCGCAGCCGCAGCTTCTCGGCACGGGCCCGCTGCTCGGCCTCGGCCGGCGCGCCCGTGTGCCACGCCTGGAACGAAGGAAAGCCCCCCACGGCCTGCTGCGGCGGCTGCGGTTGCTCATCCCGCTGCTGCTGCCCACTTCCCTCCGCCTGGGGCTCGGCGACGACGAACGCCTGGCACTCACCCGGCAGGAACCGTTCCTCGGAGTCGAGACAGACGGCGAACATCGAAACCGCCGGCCCTTCACGCAGCAGCCGCACCACCCCCGGCAACGACCGCAGCCGCCGCGACCCGTCCCACACCACCACGATGTCCGGATCACTGAAACTGGTCCCCTGTGCCCCGCCGCCCTTCTGCTCGGCGGCCTTCTTGCGGGCGTCGAGGATCTGCGTCAGCTCACCGATGCGGGCGCCGACGGTCTCGGCGTCGGTCCCGATGAGGAGATTGACGTCCTGCCCGCCGGAGGGCCGCGCGTGCGGCAGCCACCGCACCCAGTCCCACTCACTCCGTGCGGAGTTCTCACTCAGCACGTAGAACTGCACGTCCATGGGGCTGTGCAGCGCGGCGGTCTGCGCGACGGCCCACCGCCCGAGCGACCGCGCGGAATCCCCGGGGCCCGCGATGCCGACGACCCCGAGCGTGCGCAGCGCCAGCGCGACCGGCGCGTCCTCGATCTTCCAGGTGACCTGCCGCCGGTGGTCGTCCTGCTCGGGATCGTCGAGTACGACCTCGGAGGGCAGCTGCCCGGTGCCCACCCGCACCAGCAGGTGATCACGATCGGTCCGCCGCCGCTCCCACAGCCGCGTGCGCGGCCCGGTCCCGACCGACAGCACGACCGCCGGATCCGGAATGGCCTGCCGCCGGTCGTCCCGCTCGGCCACCAGCGCGTCCCGGGCGTCCTTCTCGATCCTCTCCTTCTGCTCCTCGTACTCCTTGACCTGCTTGGCGTGGGACTTGCGCCCGTGCTTCTTGTCGTTGAAGTAGTTGGCGAACAGCAGGATCGGGCTGAGCCCCGCCATGATCAGGTAGTACCAGCGCCCGAACACCGCCACCGCGATGACGGCACCGACGAGCGGCGTCAGCGCCATCAGCCAGGGCAGCGGCCGGGCCTCGTACTCGCGGGGCGGCGACGGCAGCCGGAAGTTGGTCTGCCGCTGCGGCGGGCGCAGCCGCGGCGGCCGGTTGTAGTCCAGCCCGACCCCGTCCTCGGACCACTTGAGCGCCGCGTTGGGAGGCGAGTACCGGGCCAGCTCGACGAGCGAGTTCCCGACGGCGATCTGCCCCCCGAGCGGCCACTCCTCACTGTCCCGGTCCTTGACGGGCTCCCCGTCGAGGGTGACGTCCTCCTTGTCGCCGTGCACGACGACCTTGCAGGCCCCGTCGCTGGCCACGGACAGCGTCAGCGCCCGGGCCTCGACCTCGGGGTCCTCGACCTTTATGTAGGCGGCCGGTCCGCTCCCGATGTCGTACTTCCCGACCCCGAGCCGGTGCACGAACCCGGCCCCCGGCCCGCCGACGACCCGCAGCTCCACGAGCCCGGTCGGCTCACCGGGCAGGCACCCGGACGGATCCTGCAACGAGACGACGGCCCCCTCCCGCAGGGGCGACCCGACGACGGTGGCGGAGGGATCAACGGCATACCCGTCCACATAAACAAGCGGAGCGCCACTGCCACCGCCACTGCCTTGCTGACGCTGCTGCCCGATGGGAATGACCTGCGCACCCGAGACCCCGACCTGCTTGGCCAGCTCCTCGGCGATGTCCCCGACGGTCGACTCGGGATCGGCGTCGAGCACCACGTCGGCGGCGGCCCCTCCGTACGGGTCGACGACGGTCAGAGTCAGTCGCACGCTTGTCCTCCCCCACACCACGGCCCACAGTCCCAGGCGACGATATCCGCCGCGTGTCGCGATACGGCAACGGGGATACGCCCGCCCGTTCCCGATGGCAACGGAGGGATGTGACACCAATGGCCTCCCCCGTAAGCTGCTGCCTCAAGAGCGGACGATCACACCGGTCGCGCCACATGGTCGGTCCGACCAGTGCGCCGGTTCGATCCGCAAACGAGGAGCCACGGGGGTTGGCCCTGCGGCATTGTGAGAGGAAGCGGCTTCATGGCCAAGGACCTTGACGTCACATACGACGACATGCGGAGCGCGGCGAAGCACGTCGTGAAGGAGAAGGAAAAGCTCCAGGAGAAGCTCGACGGCCTCCGCAAGTACATCTCCAACCTGGTCGAGGGCGGCTACGTCACGAAGTCCTCCTCCAAGGCCTTCGACGAGAACTTCGACGAGTTCACCAAGGGCGCGAAGGAAACCCTCGACGGCCTCGACGGCATGGGCGACTACCTGACGACGGCCGCCGACAAGTTCGAACAGATCGACGAGGAACTGGCGAAGCAGGCGCGAAGCAAGTAGCGCAGGCTGCCGCCGAGCGGGTCGCGGTGCGGCGGGGAGCTGGATGCCTTGCCGCACCGTCGCTGTAGGTGGACAAGCAGCGACCGGTACTGGCGTGATGGCCCACGAGGTTCGCTCTTCGCAAGGCTCCGCACTGCTCATGAGCGCGCCCCATCACGGCACGAAGACAGCCAGGGAGCGGGCGAGTTCCTCCACGTCTTCGGCGGCATTGAGGATACGACCGACGTCTTCGGTCCCCGTCCAGATCACGATGTCCGCTGCGTGCTCCGGAACCTGCCACGCGTATCGCAGACAAGCGGTGAGATGTGGTGATTCTTCTTGGGTCACGTATCGAAAAGTTGTCATTCCTTCCCCGAGGTGAGGCGAGAAAAAGCTCTTCACGACAGGGGGCTCAACGGCAGTGGTGTCGTCAGCTTCGGTGAGCATGCGCAGAGTTGCCTCCCGTGGCCCTTGGGCCGGGCCGATGGCCGCGCATACGGCCAGTGGGACATCCAACGGGTGGTCGAGGTGCAGGAACAGCCAGTGATCTGATCCAGGACGGCAGAACGCTTCGGCGCAGCGCGCCAGTGTTTCTCCCACGAAGGCCACCCCGTTGGACCCCGGGGGCAACTCCCTGTCGGCCCACAGGTCCTTCGCCCGTTCCCCACACCAATCCTGGACGTCGTCCCACTCATCGAAGGGGGAGGACACCCCCGCTCGCGGAGGGATGATCACCCACGGATAAACGTCGACATACTCGATATCGATGATCGGCCAGAATGGGTCACTCATCGATACCTCCAGCGAAAGGTGGCCATGACGGCGTCGAACCATTCCACAAGAGCCTCCGCCAGTTCGTCTCTCGGGTCACCGCCCCCAATCGTGGAGAACGCGGCTACGAACCATCGGTTGGGATCTCCTGGGACGGATACGATGTATTCGACGCGTCGAGAAGCCACAACGGTGCCTCGGTCGGGAGTTGCGGCCGCGACGTGTTCCCGTCGGACAGCGAGTGCACCGTCCACCTCGCCGGAGCTGAGGTCGGCATGCGCCGGACTGTCTTCGGTCAGCAACTGGACAGCTACCTCGCTGGGCGAAGTTCGGGGCCCATCACCCTTCTGGGCAGGCAGCACGGTCTCGGTGACAAGGATCGAAGCGCCGGGGATGAATTCCTCGTCGCCCACGGGCCTCACGGGGAGGTACAGATCGAGAGCGTTGCGCTCTCGAGCCGTGGCAACGGATTCGCGGAATCGGCGTGCCAACTCTTGCTTGTACGGGCCGACCTTGTCCGCAGGGGCGCCTGCTGGCAGCCGTGCGTACGCTTGCTGCAAGACCTGTTCGACCGCTTCCTCCGTGCCCTGGCGCAGAGGAATATGTGCCCATTGAGAGGGGAGAAGGAGGCGGTAACCCGTGGCCGGTGCACTCTCGTGGCCGGCAGCTTCCCTCTGCTCAGCCGGCATGGTCAGACTCCTTGCTGTCGAGATGGCGCATGGCCACAAAGCCGACGAGGCCGGCAGCGACGGACACCCACAGGACTTCCTCGCTCTGAAGAGCCGCGAACACCAGGCCGTACGCGAGGTAGAAGGTGAGAGCGATACGCAGGATGGTGCGCTCGCCGGACAACGCTGCCCAGTCGGCCGGTCGGCGGGCCAACAAGATGAGCAGTACGGGAGTCGTCGATGCCAGCGCCCAGTCCCACGTCGGCATCGGCAGCCATTGCTCTCCGAACATTTCCTCGGAGAAGGGCGTAGAGAAGAGACGGAAGATGGCAAGCACAAAGACGATCTTCACGCCTGCGACAACGTAGTGCAGCCAGGGAAAGGCCTGTCCGGCCCTTCCGTCGTCATCGGCAGTCGTCATCGGTCGGTCTCCTTCACCACTGTGAGCCAACAGGTGCGGTCATGCGGTCCTTCATCCTGCTGTATCCGTCGTTGGTGACGGCATCCGCGCTCTTGTCCGCGGCGTCGAGCCCGGTCGAAGCAGCCCACGATCCCTGGACCGCGTCCTTGTGGCGCTGGGCCTGACTGGCGTTGGAAGCCAGAGCAGGGTTGTCGGGGTAGGCATCACGCCAATTGTTGATGTCCTTCATCTGCTTCGCGAGCGCCTTGTCCCCAATGGCGCTCGCCTTTTCTTGTGCCGTGATCTGTGGCATCTCGGCATCACGTACCTCGTTGGAGGCACGCTTGCCTGCCGTGCGGTTTTCCCCCTCCATCCGAAGCCGTTTCGCTCTGGCTCGTTCGCGGTTCTTCCGCGAGGTCCCGCCCCGCCTGCGCTCGGCCCGAACAGCGGTTTTGCGGGCCCCTGCGTTCGCGCGGGCCGCCTGCGACTTTGCTTGCCCCTCGGCCAGCCCGGCAGCGGTCTTCCGTGAACTCTTCTGCAGCGCCTTGACAGCTTTCGCAGCCTTCATTCCCGTACGTGCAAGTTTTAGCGCGCCAAGGTCCATGACCACATCGAACCACGAGCCGTTTCCAGTCGCCGCCTGCGTGATATGGATGGCAGCAACGACGACCGTGAGGGCCAGAGCGATGACACCCACGGCTGGGAAGAACATGGCTACTACCCCGACGACCGTCGCTGCCCAACTGGCCCAGTCGGCGATGTCGCCGAGCCACTCGGCGTCCGCGACCCACCCCTTGAAATCGTTCCACCAACTGTCCTTCATGTCGTCGTCGATGGACGACCGGATCTTTCCGGCGTAGTGAGTGGCACGCTCTTGGTAGTCGCCCTCTGCTGAGTTGAGGCGGCGGCGTGCGTCGGCGAGGTCCTCCTTGGCTCGCGTCAGAGCGGGATCCTCATCGCTTGATTCAGAGGTGTCACTTTCGCCCTTTTTATTGTCATCGGGCTTTTTTTCGGTCTTCTCTGAACGCTGATCGATGACTCTTTGGGCTTCTTGGGCGTCGGTGATTGCTTTGTCGGCTCTTTTTTGAAAACCTTCCAGGTCGTCGGCCCAGTCGGAAAGGTGCCCCTTGACCTCACGGTACCGATCCTCGGCCAAATCGAGTTTGCGTCCCAAGCTGCGGGAGTTCTCTGTCAGCTCGTCGGCATACTTCCCCTTGAGGTTGTCGGCGTCTGCCATGGCCGTGAGGGACTTCGCCTGAGTTCGCAAGTACTCGGCGATCTTCTTCATGTGTTTGACTTGGCTGCGAACTTCGTCGGGATCACCGGGTACCGGGTCACTTTCGCGCAGTGGATGCCAGTCTTTGGGTCGTGCCATTTTTTCCCCAGAGTCAGCAAGGCGATGCGGAGATCGACGTATGGCTACTTCTTCTTGCCAGATTTAGCCAGTTCATCGTCCAGACTCTTGAAGGCGTCACGCGTTCCTTCGACCATCTTTCCGACTTCTTCCAACGACTCCACCAAACGCTTACGGTTGTCGTCCCAGTTGTCGATGAAGTCCGTCATGGCGCCCCTGAGGTCCGGAGCCCCCACTGCCGATGTGATGTCATCCTTCCAGTCGTTCAGGTCTTCGAACTCCCGGCGAATCACCCCTAGTTGCTTTGCCGAGGTCTTCAGGAGCTCGAAATCGACAGTCAAGTCGGACATTGGGGGTCAATCCAGTCTCTGGTTGGCGAGGAAGGCGGCAGCGAGGTCAGCAGCCCGGAAGGTGAGCGTTTTCAGAGTGCCGTTCCCAACACGTGATGTGAAAGGTCTGGTGCGTGTCGATCAGGTGTCAGCGATTGACAGCCTGGATCTCCTGCACGGTGACCGCCTGGGTGGTGCCGAACGTCCCGTCCGGCAGGTCGCCGCCCGCGCCGCCGGTGCCGGTCCAGGCGATGTCCCAGGTGATGGTGGCTTGTAGGTCGAAGGTGCCGTTGCCGGAGGAACGGAGGTACTTGATGCCGCAGGGTGGTGTCTGGTCGGCCTTGCCCTTGGCGTAGGGCTCGCCGATGGAGCCGTCGGCGTTGATCGTGCACTCGCCGGAGGCCGGGTAGGTCTCGGCGTCGTCGGTTCCCGGCTTCAGTGTGAGGGACACCGGTGTGGCGGTCGTCGTGGCCTGGAGGGCGAAGCCGGGGGCGTTGATCGCTGCCGTGGCCTGGACCTCGTGGAAGTCGGCCTTGTCGAGCCAGGTCCAGGTCGGCAGGTTCACCTTCGTGGTCCCGTCGGGAGCGAGTGTGACCTCGGTACCGGGGAGTTCCATGTGCTGGTAGGCGAGGGCGGCGAGCATCTCCGGGTCGATGGCCTGCTCGAACTGGGGTGGCGGTGCCTCGCCGTTGTCGACCCAGAAGGGGAGCTCGCTGCAGGAACCGCGTTTGAGGATGTCGGGCTCGTTCGGGTTCTCGACGCCGGCCCAGAACATCCCCTCACCGTCCTTGTCGACGTTGTAGTCCTTGTAGCCGGGGTGGTCCTCCCAGCCGAACTCGTCCTCGTAGTGCTGCTTCGTCTGGCCGATCGCGGAGGCCGCGGTGCCTGTCGCGGTGCCTGCGGCATCCTCGATGTTCGCCGACATCTTCTTCTTGAAGTCCTTGGCTCCGAGGTACGGGGCGTACCAGCAGGGCGGAGGCTCCCAGTTGACATCGGCGGACGCCACGTTCCCCGTGCCGCCGTTCGGGGCGACGGAACCGGAGTACTCGATGCGGACGGCGGCATGGATGCCGGAGTCGTCACCGCCGCCTGTCTGCTCTGCTTCGGCACCGTTGTCGGAACCCACTGGTTTCCCCGCATAGGCAGGGGCGGAGAGAGCGAAGAGGCTGATGACGAGCGCCAGCGTCGTGATGCTGACGGTCGTGCTGAGTGACGATCTCACTGACACTGTGCCGCCTTCGTCTCGACGAACACCTTGGACGCCTGCCACAGTCCCTCAGCAGTGGGGTACTTGGTCATGATGATCTTGTAGTGATCAAAGTCCTCGGCGCTGGGCTCGGTTGTGAGCACCTTGCCGGTCTTGACCTCTTTGCCGTAGAACTTGCTCGCGTCGGCGCAGAACGCCACTTCCACGGATGTGCCGTTTTCGGAGGACCGGGTGGACACGTCGTAATGACGCAGAGTGCCGGTGGCGGTCCAGCCGCCTTCGATCCATGCCTCGATCTGCGTCTTCGCGTACTTCATTCCACCGCCAGTGGCGTATGCCGTCACGGCGGGGTCCTTGGTCGTGTGTTTGTCGACGCCACGGTAGATGGCGCGGAAGAAGTTGGCTGCGTCGTCCATGGCGGCCGCTTCGTTCGCGTTCTTCGGTTTGTCCCAGTCGAAGACCAACTTCACGTCGGACGGCAGGGAGACGTCCACGCCGTCCGACTCCTCACTCGACGATCCCTTCGACGCCTCTGCGGTCTTGCTCGGACTCTCAGGTCCCTGGTCCGCCCCCGCGATCTTGTCGTTGTCGCTGGACTTGTCGTCCCCGCCTCCGCAGGCCGTCAGCAGCAAGGCTGCTGAGGCGGCGAGCGCGGCAGCAACGGGCAAAGAGCGGCGCTTCACAGTGGACTCCCCGTGAGACAGAAGTGAGGTCAGGCCTACTGACGGTATCCGTGGGGTTCCGCATTTAGCCAGGGCGGGTTACTCCGAGAACCGTGGTGATGCAAGATCTTCAGGCGCCGGTGGGTCGTGTTCGTGTGTCCTGACCGTGCCTGAACGTGTGGTAGCCCCGGACGCGTTGGGTGTCGCGTCCGGGGCTGTGTAGTGGGGCGCGCAGCCAGTGGTTACTGGGAGGGGCGCCGGCACCTCGGGCACGCGCATGGCGGATACGCCGATGAATGGGGGATTGGTTCGTTGGGGCCGCCGGCGTGGACCTCGGCCCTGTGGCCGACGTCGGTCGCAATTCCGTCCGCGCTGACCTTGTACACGCGAAGTGTGAGGCGGGAGCGGCGGCGGGCGGCGGAGTCGAGGATGTGCAAGCGGCCCGTCGTCGGCGGGTAGTGCGGGGCGCACTCGGGGCACGCGTAGACGTTGAAGCCTGGGCCGGTGGCGGCGTGAACCTCGTGGACCACGACCGGCTCGTCCGTTGTTCGCTGGCAGCGGGCGCACATCCGCACGGTGGGGCGGGTCACCGGTTGGCCGTCGGCGCTGACAGGCCGTGGATGGGCTTCAGGGCCGCGCTGCCGGGGGTTGCCAGGTAGGCGGCACGTTGGCGCCGGCGTTCGGTCGGGTGCAGAACGTACGAGTTCATCAACCGGGACGCGTTGCTGTCGAAAGTATCGATGAACAGAGGCGGAGGAGAGGGGATGAAGCGGAGAGGCGGTAGTGCGCCAAGGCGGTGGCGGCCCCGTGGGTTCGGTGTGCAGATGTCCAGCATCCAAGCGAGGGTGCCCGACGTCTCACCGCCTACCGTGCACGAGCTCGTTAGTCAGCTGGTGGTTGGTTGGAGCGTGGAAAGAGAATTCTGTTCACTGCTCCAGACACTGCGCCGGCCGTAGTCAGTTCCGAAGTGTCAATGCTGTCGAAGGCAATGACAAGTGCGAGGTCGGTCGCATCATACTCTCCGGTCGCAACACCGAACGTGCTCATTCCTTTTCCGTTGCTACTCTTTTCCCGAGTGGTGGTGAGCGAAGTGCCGGGGCGACTCAGGGTGGCGCCTCGCGAGAGTTCCGTCCTACGGTAGGTGTACGACCGATCTTTGTATTCCAGGTGCAGTGCGCGCGCGACACTGCTGAGGC
The DNA here is from genome assembly GCF_018982965.1 of Streptomyces mayonensis. GTDB lineage: Bacteria > Actinomycetota > Actinomycetes > Streptomycetales > Streptomycetaceae > Streptomyces > Streptomyces mayonensis. The sequence continues at coordinate 12,548 of NZ_JACBYP010000025.1, forward strand.
CTTGGTGGTTGAACTGCATTCCGACGGAATGTCCGTCCACGTGAAGGCGAGAGTTCCTTAGTGTGGCTTGAGCCGGACCGACCGTACGGTACATGACGTCAGGGAATTGATCGCCATGCAGACTCACTTCCCAGTGGCTTCCCGAGGCAGGGCCGATCCCCTTCCTTTGCTGCACTTCCACGGTCACTTCGCCGAAATGCGCCACGACGCCCCCGCGGCCTCGTGCCCCTCTGTGCAAGGCAGGTCGGAGCTCAAATCGCAGTTCTTCTTCCATGTTTTTCTCTCTCGCTGGATCGCTCGTCACGGTCAAAACCAGTTCATGGGGTTGGCGGCCTTTGCAACGCTCTTCGCGCCATTGGCGATTTCCTCTCCGGCCTTCGATATTTTATCGCCGGTCCAGTCGACTGCCTTGCCCGCATTTGCCTTGTTGTCGTTCCAGTGTTCAACGACCTTTGCATCGCCGTAGACGAGGCCGGTACCCACCGCCAAGCCGATGGTGACGGGGTTCGGTGCGACCGTCGCGGCGGTCAGTGACGCGTTGAAGCCGACTTCCGACACATCCGCGGACGTAACCGGCACCCTTTCCTTGAAGGCCTTTCGAGGATCTCCCTGTGCCTATACATCAGCGGCGCTGAATCTGCCAGAGCACTTGCGCCGACACCGGCGACGCGAAGAAGTCGCCCGTTTTACCTGCTGCGCCGAGACCTTTCAGGAATGGGAAGCAGTCTTACCTGCAGCGATGACGGCTGGCCGGGCATTATTTAGTTTTTGTAAATATGCGGCTGTGCGTCCGACCTTGCGGACTGCTTCAACCGCTTCTTCCTCCAACTTTCGTGCCCTCGACTGGAATTCGTCCAGCTGAGTCTCCCAACTGCTGAGAGCTCGACGAGCGGCGTCCAGCGACCCCAGACCCTTCTTCAGGTACGGTGGGACCGCGCGTAGGTGTCCTGGAAGGTCGTGGCGGACTTGCCTGCCCAGATCCCGTCCGACATTCCCATGGTGCTCAGCTCTGTCTGGGCTGAGTCGCCGCCGCTGGTGAGGCGGCCCACGGCCTTCACCAGTTCCTGCACGGCCTCGAGATCGCCCCATGCCGGATCGAACCCCAGATTCGGGTATTGTCGGAACTCATCTTTTTCTCCCCGTATGTTGTGCCGGCAGAATCGGTAAGTTGACCGGTGGTGGCCGTATGCCACGATGAGGCTTCGCCCTCGTACGAGCCGAAGGAAGAGACGGCCATGGACGAACGGCATCTGCTGAACGAACTGATGAAGGCGGTCGCTGAAGAAGCGCACGAGTTCGTGGTCAGGCCACACATCCCCGGTCTGAAGAAGTTCGCGGCCTTCGCATATGTCGCCGAATGCTTCGGATATCGCTACATGGGACACGCCCCGGGCGGTGCGGCGCTGAACAACCCCTACTTCCTGTTCCTTCGCACCCCTGACGCTCGGGAGCGGGCCACCGCCCTGCTGACACTCAACCGAGAGGCCTCGACCCGCAAGCTGCTGCCGGGCATGCAGCCGGGACGCGGTCTCACTCCCGTCAAGGGAGTCCGGCCCCAAGTGCAGATTCTCCACTCGCAGATGGTCGTCGATGCAGGCGGGCGGTACAATGCGCGTGTTCTGAGTAACATTCTCATTCTACCGACCGTCATGGCGATATTCCTCATCTTTCCGGGATACACGGCGAAGAGCGTATCCATCGCGGCGGGAATATGGGGCGCCTTCTTCCTCTGCTATCTCGTCGGTCTCGGTGTGACTCGGCGACGGAAGGCCAAACACCTCGCACGTCTCTCCGTAGCGGGTGTGGATTGGCCCCCGCGGGTCGACGTGTGAGACGGGCGCGACCCGCGCCAATCAGCTCTTCTGCTCCGTGTTCGCGGCGGACTTCTTCAGCTCTTCGTAAAGCGCTTGGTCTGTCTTGAGGAACTCGTCGGACGCTTTGTTGGCGACTTGGAGACGCCCTGCGTCAGCTTGGAGAGCGGTCCGAAGCCGTAGCCCCACGAGTCAGCGAAGTCGGCACAGGCGGACTGGAGACCCGAGTGACCGACCTGACTGGCATCGGCCGCTTCATTTCCCGCGAAGCCTCCTTCGTTCGACCACCGCTGTTCTCCAGGGTGGTCGCCATCTCCTTCACCTCGTTGGAGAAGAACTTCAGGAACGGCATGTGCACGCCTCCGTCCGAAGGTCAGCGGTTGATCGACTGGATCTCCTGGACGACCACTTCCTGGTCGTTCCCGAACGTGCCGTCCGGCAGGTCGCCGCCGGTCCCGCCAGAGCCCGTCCACTCGACCTCCCACGTGACCGTGGCCTGAAGGTTGAACGCACCCTTGCCGGAGGAGCGGAGGTACTTGATGCCGCAGGGCGGGGTGTGGTCGGCCTTGCCCTTGGCGTAGGGCTCGCCGATGGAGCCGTCGGCGTTGATGGTGCACTCGCCGGAGGCCGGGTAGGTCTCGGCGTCCGGGGTGCCCGGCTCCAGCTTGAGGGCCACCGGCGTGGCGGTGGTGGTGGCCTGGATGTTCACTCCGCCCACGTCGAGCGACGCCGTGACCGACACCTCGTCGAACTCGGCCTTGTCGAGCCAGGCCCAGGTGGGCAGGTTGACCTTGGTCGCGTCGCCGGGAGCGAGAGTGACGGACGTGTCGGGGACCTTGATCCTCGAGTAGGCGAGCTGGGCGAGGATCTCCGGGGTGACGGCGTTCTCGACTTCGGGAGCCTCACCGTTGTCGACCCAGAACGTTCGGGCGTCGCAGGCGAAGGCCGCCGGGTCGCCCGCTTCGGCGCGGTCCTCGTCCCGGACCGATTCCCACCAGATGCCCTTGCCGGTCTTCTCCTTGTTGAAGTCCTCGTACGGCTCTCCGTTGATGTAGTGGTCCTGCGAGAGCCGGTAGGCCTCGCCCACCCCGCTGGCATGGGGTATGTCCCAGCTCTTGCGGAACTCCTCGGCGAACTCCGCCGGCGTCCACTTGGGCTCGTACCAGCAGGCCGGCGGTGTCCAGTCCCCGGCCGGGGTGAAGCCTCCGGAGCTCTCCCGGCCGCCTCCTCCCGTCGAGTCGGTGAAGACGATGCGGGACTCGAGCGTCTGCCCGTTGTTCTTGTCGTTGTTGCCCTCGACGTCGAACTGGGATCCGCCGGGATCCTTCGCGAACGCGGTGCCGGCCGCAGTGAGCACACACGTGGCGGCCAGCGCCCCCGTTGCCGCTGCGAGCCGGGTCCTCCTCACTGCACGCATGTCTCGCTCCCCCGTACAGAAGTGCCGTCGGTCGTCCGCCAGACGCCGTGGTCGTCCTTCTCCAGCCGGGTGTTGTACAGCACGTAGGAATCGCTGGTGGCTGGAGACTTGTCGATCTTTCCGGTCTTTCGGTCCTTGTTGTAGGCCTTCGTCTCGTCGGCGCAGAACGACACGCCTGCGGACTTCGCGTTGAAGAGTTCGACCTTGGGGCCGAAGTAGCGGGTGGTGCCGGTGTACGTGATCCCGGCGTCCAGCCACTTCTGGACCCACTTCACTGAGGTGGTGAGAGCCTTGCCGTCGTAGTAGAAGGCCAAGCCCTCCGTGTCCGTCTTGCCCTGCACGATGGCCTCGTTCATCGCGGTCTGCGCACGCGCGGCGTCGGAAAGGACGGTGTCCTTCGCCGCATCGCCCGTCTCCCACTTCTCGAAGACATCCTTGACGTCGTTCGGAAGCGTGATGTCCGGACGGTCGGCGGACTCCGGAGCGGCAGCACCCGACGATGTCGCGGAGGGCAAAGCACTGGTGTCCGCACCAGCGATCTCGTCACTGTTCCCGGACTTGTCGTCCCCACCGCCGCAGGCCGTCAGGAGCAGCGTCGCAGTCGCAGCGAGCGCGGTGGCGACGGGCAAAGAACGGCGCTTCACAGTGAGCTCCCCCATAGTACAAAGATTCTGTCAAGAGAAACTGACGGTAGTAGAGGGGGGCCAGGTTTCGCCAGAGTCGACTGGCTCGTCGCCGGAACCGTCAGAGTGGCGAAGAGGGCGTCGGCGCCGGAGCCCGCGGCGATGCCCAACGGCGGGCCCTCGCCCTCACCCCAGCTTCCCGTTCTGCGCCTTCACCACCGTCGGTGAGAGCTTCGCGTCGCTGGGCCTGCCGTTGGCGATCGCCATGCCGTCGACGGAGAAGTAGACGGCGAGGACGTCACCGCTTCGGACGATCTCGCCGTGCACGACGTGCTGCACGGCGCGGGAGGTCAGCGTGGAGGCGAAGCCCAGTGACTCGTCCCCGGCCGGCGTGACCTTCTCCGGTGTCACGGAGTCGTAGGGGCTCTTGTCGCCGTTCGCCTCGGCCGTGAAACCGTCGCCGCACGCATCCACGGCCTTCCGGGCGTCGGCGAAGGCGGACTGTGCGTCACCGGAAGGGTGGGCGGACAGGGTGACGTACGTGTAGACGATGCCCTTCGTCATCTCCGTCTCGGCGTCCGTCTGTCCCGAGGCCACTCGGGTGAGGTCGGCTTCCGGGTTGCCGAGCGGCAGTTGGTTCATGGCGTAGGCCAGGGGTGCGCAGACGGGCTTGTCGACCGTCACCTCGTCCGTCGACTTGGCGAAGACGAACTCGTCCTGCGGCTTGTCGACGCGGAAGCCGTCGGCGTTGGAGGTCGTGACCACTGTGCTGGCCAGGCGCTCCGAGGGGGAGGGAGCCTTGTCCGCGTTCGCCGACTCACCGGACTTGGGCTTGTCCGTCGCCGTCTCCGAGTCCGAGCTGCCGCCGCAGGCGGTGAGTGCGGCGAGGGAGAGGAGGGTCAGGGAGGCGAGGGCTGCCTTTGTGGGACGGTTCACGAGTACTCCGTTGCTTCGTGGGACATTCGTGGGACCTTCGTAGGACCGAGGCCGGGTTTCCGGACGTCGGCGCGGCCGACGGCCGGTCGCCGTCGACCGGTTCGCGCGGGTGCTTGGGGTTGCTTTCCGGGACGTGTGAGTGCATCGGTGAACGGGGCCGCCGCCCCCGGTGCTTGCTCCGCGGTCGGCCCGTGTCACCCCCCGTCACCGGTCCGAGCGAAGATCATGGCACGGGCCCGCCGCTCTCTCGTGAGTGAATCGTGCAGGACCCATGAGTGCGCCGTGGCGAAGCGCGTGCGGGCGGTGTTCGGGGGTGGTCGTCCGGGGTTCGCGCGAGCACAGTGGGGGTGGCGGCTGGATGGGCCGTGCTCAAGGGGGTTCCGGGGGTGTGAAGTTGCAGATGAGTAACGGTGGGCGGGTGCTTGGGCAGGGGGGCGGGATGCCTTGAGGGGCTTATGTGCGGCTGATACGGTGCCAAGGCTTGACACTCGCCTCACTGCTGGTTGTTCGCCCAGGTCGGGCGGGTGTGTCAGTGGATGTCCCGGGACGTCATCGGTCGGGTGAGTGCGGGGCACGTGTCCGGAATTGCGGCGAGTTCTGCGCGCTTGGGCACGTACTTGTCGTACTCGGGCAGTTCCTGTCCGAGTCGGGCATGTCAGAACTCGGAACTCGGAACATGGCAGACAATTTCTTGGGTGTACGGGGAGCGGTTGCGTGAAGATCCAGGAGCGTACGGGGGCGGGCGCGGGACGTTCCGCGGCTCCGGCTCAGCCGCCGGTCGGTGACCGGCTTCCCAGTCCTCCTCGCGAGCGCAAACCCGCGCTGGCCGCGCTGGCGGTGCTGCTGATCCTCGTAGGTGCGCTGGGCGCCACCATGCTGGTGCTGCGGGCCGGTGACCGGGTCGAGGTCGTCAAGGTGACGTCGGAGATCCAGGCCGGCGAGTCCGTCGGCAACCATGTCACGTCCGTGATGGTGGCCGCCGACGACAGCATCAACTACATCGAGTGGTCGCAGCTCGGTGCGCTGAAGAAACTCAAGGCCAAGTCCACGATCTTCAAGGACACGGTCGTGATGGGGCAGATGTTCGCCGCCCAGGAGCAGCTCCCCGAGGGCAAGGCCTCCGTGGGCGTCGCCCTGAAGGAGGGGCAGTACCCGGCGGGCATCAAGTCGGGCGACATCGTCGCCGCCTACCGCGTCGGCTCCAGCGGTTCCGGGTCCAGTGGCTCCGCCGACAAGGACACGGGGTCCTCGGCATCCGGCGGCGCGATCGTTCCCGACGCCCGTGTCAACGGCGTCGCGGACGACGGCGACTCGACCGTGAGCACCGGCAACAAGTCGGTCACGCTCCTGGTGGACGAGGCCGACGCGGCAGCCCTCGCCTCGGCGGCCGCCGCCGGCGAGGTCGCCATCGTGCGCGTTCCCGGCAACTAGAAGGCGACCGAAGAAGCCATGGCCCTCATCGCTCTCGCCGCCGACAAGGGTTCCCCCGGCGTCACCACCGCGGCCGTCGCCCTCGCGGCGGTCTGGCCGCGCCGTGTCCTGCTGGCCGAGACCGACCCGGCAGGCGGCGACCTGGTCTACCGGTCCGCCGCCGCGCACGGCGGTCCGCTGAACCCGAACACCGGCATGCTGTCGATCGCCGCCACCGCACGCCGCGGCCTCGTACCCGACCAGCTCTGGGACCACGTGCAGCCGCTCAGCGGCGGCCTGGAGGTGCTGGTCGGGCTCGGGATCTCCGAGCAGGCCGCCGGTCTCGCGGGGCTGTGGCCCACCCTGGGCCGGGCCTTCGCCTCCCTCGCCGACTCCCCGAACGCGCCCGCCGACGTCATAGCCGACTGCGGCCGCGTCAGCGGAGACACCCCGGCCACCGAGCTGTTCCCGCACGCCGCGCTCGTCCTCCTGCTCTCCCGTACCGAGCCGGAGGCCATCGCCCGTGTACGCGACCGCGCCGCCGCGTTGTCCAACAAGCTGCACGGCGGTCCGAACGGCGCCGTGCGTCCCGGAGCGCCCGGCATGCCGCTGATCGGCGTCGTCCTGGTCGCCGACACGAACAACGCCGCCAAGCTCTCCGGCCAGGTCAACGACATGCTGGTGCACGCCCAGACCGGTGCCCGCGTGGTCGGCACGATCGCCGACGACCCGGCCGGCGCGGACCAGCTGGCCGGGCGCAGACGCGGCCGGCTGGAGAAGTCGCTGCTCGTCCGCTCCGCCCGCAAGGTCGCCTCCGACCTGTACCAGCAGTTCGGCGCCGCCTGGTCCGTACCCAACACCGGGCACGCCGGTTCCAACGCCGGGCCTGTGGGGCACCAGGGGGCGACGGGCCACACAGGCCCCACCACCGGCTACACCGGCACCGGCACCGGCGGGCCCGGCGGGCACGCGGGGGCCGGTCGATGAGTGCCGTCGACCACTCGCTGGTCAAGCGGTTCCGGCAGGACGCCGGTGACCGCATCTCCGAGCAGCGCCGCCAGGACCAGGTCGCCGGCGTCACGCCGATGTCCACCGAGGACGAACGGCACTACGCCCGCGCCGTCATCGCGCAGATACTGGAGGAGTACGCCCGCGCAGAGATCAACGCCGGGCGTACGCCGCTGGACGCGGAGACGGAGGAGGCGTACGCCGCCGCCGTGCACGCCGCGCTGTTCGGCGTCGGGCGGCTGCAGCCGCTCCTCGACGACCCCGAGGTCGAGAACATCGACATCAACGGCTGCGACCACGTCTTCGTCGGGTACGCCGACGGGCGCGAGGTGCGCGGTGAGCCGGTCGCCGAGACCGACGAGGAGCTCATCGAGCTGATCCAGATCCTCGGCGCCTACTCGGGCCTGTCCTCCCGGCCCTTCGACTCCGCCAACCCCCAGCTGGACCTCCGACTGCCGGACGGTTCGCGTCTGTCGGCCGTCATGGACGTCGCCCGGCGCCCGGCGCTCTCCATCCGCCGCGCCCGCCTGGGCAAGGTCTTCATCTCCGACCTGGTCGGCAACGGCACCCTCACGCCCGAGCTGGGCCACTTCCTGGCCTGCGCGGTCCGGGCCCGCAAGAACATCATGATCGCGGGCGCCACCAACGCCGGCAAGACGACGCTGCTGCGTGCCCTCGCCAACGAGATCCCCCCGAACGAACGGCTGATCACCGTCGAGCGGGCGCTGGAACTCGGGCTCGACACCTTCCCCGAACTCCACCCCAACGTCGTGGCGTTCGAGGAACGGCTGCCCAACTCCGAGGGGCAGGGCACCATCAGCATGGCGGAACTGGTCCGCCGGTCCCTCCGTATGAACCCCTCCCGCGTCATCGTGGGTGAGGTCCTCGGCGACGAGATCGTGACCATGCTGAACGCGATGTCGCAGGGCAACGACGGCTCGCTCTCCACGATCCACGCCAACAGCTCGCACGAGGTCTTCAACCGCATCTCCACGTACGCCCTCCAGGCCACGGAGCGGCTGCCCATCGAGGCCAGCCAGATGCTGGTGGCCGGCGCCGTGAACTTCGTCGTCTTCGTGCAGCGGCGCAACAACTTCCAGAGCGGCGGCACCCTCCAGCGCATGGTCACCTCGGTCCGCGAGGTCAACGGCGTCGACGGCAGGGTGCTGTCCAGCGAGGTCTTCGCCGAGACACCCGACGGCCAGGTCGTGCCGCACGCCCCCATCGCCTGCCTGGAGGAACTCATCGCCTACGGCTACCGGCCCAACGGAACCTGGGGGTGAGGGACGTGACCACAGCCACCACGGATGCGACCGCGCACGCCACCGACGTGCCGCTCGCGGCGCTGGACTCGTTCGGCTCGCTCGGGTCGATGGGCGGCCTGTTCTCCTCCACGGTGCTGTACGCGCTCGGCTGCGGTGTCGCCGTCGGCGGCGGCCTCGCGCTGCTGCTGGTCGCCGTACGCGGGCTGCCGGCCAAGCCCGAGCACGAGAGGCGGCAGGCGAGCGAGCGCGTCAACGAGCTGATCCGCTGGGCGGGGCGGCGCGGATCAGCCGCCGCCATCGTCGGGCTCGTCGTCCTGCTCCTCACCCGCTGGGCGGTGCTCGGCATCGCCGCCGGCATCCTCGTCTTCTTCTGGGACCGTCTCTTCGGCGGCGCCTCCGAGGAACGCGCCGCCATGAAGCGGGTGGAGGCCCTCGCCTCCTGGACGGAGTCACTGCGCGACACCATCGCGGGCGCGGTCGGCCTCGAGCAGGCCATCCCCGCCTCGGCCCGTGCCGCCGCCCCGGTGCTGCGCCCGCACCTGGACGCCCTGGTCGACCGGCTGCGCTCGCGCACCCCGCTGCCCGAGGCGCTCCAGCACCTCGCCGACGAGATCGACGACGCGTCCGCCGACATCATCGTCGCCGCGCTCATCCTCAACGCGCGCCTGCGCGGCCCCGGTCTGCGGCAGGTGCTCGGCGCGCTCGCCAAGTCGGCGCGCGAGGAGGTCGACATGCGCCAGCGCGTGATGGCGCAGCGCGCCTCGACGCGCCGGTCCGTGCAGATCGTGGTGGCGGTGTCGGTGCTGTTCGTCCTCGGCCTGTCCATCTTCAACCGCGACTTCGTCGAGCCGTACGGCTCACCCGTCGGGCAGCTCGTACTGGCCTGCGTGTGCGGGCTGTTCGCGCTCGGCTTCTGGTGGCTGCGCAAGCTGTCGACCATCGAGACGCCGGAGCGCTTCCTGGTCCGGGACGGCACCGACGTCCAGTTCGTACGCCCGCGCACGCCGGGTCAGCCGGGACAGCCGGGTCAGCAGAGTCAGCCGGGTCAGCCCGTACAACGCCTGCCGCAACCGTCCCAGCAGCCGTCGGCGTCTGGGAACGAGGGGGTACGACGATGAACCTGACCATGCCGGTCCTGGTGGGCGCCGTCCTCGGCCTGGGCATCTACGCCCTGGTCCGCGCCCTGATGCCGAGCAGACGCAGCTCGATCCAGCAGGTCGCCCGCATCGACGCGATGCGGGCGCGCGGGGCGGCGTACGAGTCGTCCCGTGTCGCGCAGGACACCGGCCGCCTCGGCTCACTGCGCGCCCAGGTCGGCGCGCGCGTCGCCGAGTTGTACCTGCAGCAGGGCTGGGAGCAGCGCTCGCTGCGCGCGGACCTGGCGGTCCTTGACCGCAGCTGGGAGAAGTTCCTGGCGACGAAGGCGCTGCTGGCCGTGGGCGGGTTGTTCTTCGGCCCGTTCCTGTTCGCGATCGTGTGGACGCTGGGCTTCGGCGACAGCCCGGTCATCCCGGTCTGGCTGGCCCTGCTCTGCGCCGCGCTGTTCTTCTTCCTGCCCGACCTGGAGGTACGCCGGGACGCCGCCGAGAAGCGCCGTGACCTGCGGCGCGTCATCGGGGCGTACCTGGACCTGGTGTCCATGAGCCTGGCCGGCGGCCGCGGTCTGCCGGAGGCGCTGATGGCGGCTGCGGAGGTGTCGGACGGCTGGGCGACCCACCGGATTCGCAACGCCCTCGCCGACGCGCGCATCACCGGTATCAGCCAGTGGCAGGCGCTCGGTCAGCTCGGCGAGGAACTGGGCGTGGAGGAACTCAAGGACCTCTCCGCCTCGCTCGCCCTGGTGGCGGACGACGGCGCCAAGGTCCGCGAGTCCCTCTCGTCCCGCGCCGAGACCATGCGCCACCGCGAACTGGCCGAGATCGAGGGCAGCGCCGGCGAGAAGTCGCAGTCGATGCTCGTGGCCCAGCTCCTGCTGTGCGCCGGGTTCCTGGTGTTCCTGATCTACCCGGCGGCGATGCGGGTGTTTCAGGTGTGACGCAGCTTCCCGCGCGTTCCGCGCTTCGCTTCATTCGGTCAGCAGATCCGAGATTCGGTTAGCAGATCCGGGCCGCTTCGCCCCCACAACCGACACGAGAGGACAGAACCCGCCATGAACGGACGGAACTTCCGCACCGGCACCACGGGCATCGTGCCCGTCGACTTCCTGATCACCTTCCTGCGCGCCCGCGTGGACCGCGCCCGCTCCGGCGAACTGGACCGCGGCGCCTCCGCGGTCGAGTGGGTCATCATCTCCGCGGTCGTCGTCGCGATCGTCGGTGTCGTGGCCGCCATCATCAACGCCGCGCTCAGCGACGGCGCCAACAAGGTCGGCGACTGCATCAAGGGCGCGGACGCGGGCAAGACCTGCTGACCAGCCGCTGTACGGGGCTGACGGGGACGAGGACGTGACGGAACCGACGGGGACGAGGACGGGGATGCCGGCTGCTGTGCGCGGTGTCCTCGGACGGGTGCGCCGAAGAGTGGACGCGGCGCGGGAGGCCGCGGCCACCCGCGGCGACGACTCGGGCATGACCGCGATCGAGTTCGTGCTGCTCACCCCGGTGCTGTTCTTCATGATCTTCGCGACGGTGCAGTTCGGTCTGTACTTCTTCGCCGACCACGTGGCCCAGGCCGCGGCCCAGGCGGGCGCACGCAAGGCCCGCGCGACGGCCGACGCCCAGCCCGGCGGCTGGCGCGGCGAGGCCAACGACGTGGTCGACAGCTACATCCGGCAGCTCGGCCCGCAACTGGTCCTCTCCCCGGACGTGAAGACCCTGCAGCCGGAGCAGGACACGGTCGGCGTGGAGATCACGGCCCGCATCCCGACCGTCTTCCCCGGCCTGGACCTGACGGTGCACGCCCAGTCGACGGGCCCGGTGGAGCGCTTCGTGCCGGAGGGGCAGAACTAGATGAACGCAGCCCCCGCGCACAGGCCCGCGCACAGGCCCGCGGACAGGAGCCGGCACCGCCCGGCGCCCGCGCACAGGAGCCGGCACCGCCCGGGTGACGACGACGGCCTGTCCACCGTCGAGGTGGTCATCCTGGCCCCCGTCATGATCCTCTTCATCCTCGTCCTGGTGGCCTTCGGCCAGCTGGTCGACGGCCGCGGCGCACTCGACGGCGCCGCCAGGGACGCGGCACGCGCGGGCTCCATCCAGAAGAACCACGGCACGGCGATCGCGGAGGCGAGGAAGGCCGCCGAGGCCGACCTGGCGGACGTCTGCTCCGGCCCGGTCTCGGTCGTCCAGAAGAGCGCCGGCTTCGAACCGGACACCCTCTTCACCGTCGAGGTGAGCTGCGAGATACGCGGCCTGGCCACCATCGGCCTCAACATCCCCACCACCCTGTCGGCGACCTTCAGTTCCCCGCTGGACCCGTACCGGAGGACGGCGTGAGAACTCCCGTACCCGTCGCGAGAACGGCCGTGTCCGACGTGCGCACGCTCGTACCCGAGTGGCTCGCGCGCCCGCTCGCCCGCAGGCGCGCGCACCTGGACGACCGCGGTTCGGGCGCCGGCGCGGTCATCGTCTTCGCCCTGGTCTTCCTCTCCCTCTCGGCCTTCGTCATCGACGGCGGCATGTCCATCTCCAAGCGCGAACGCGCCGCCGACATCGCCGAGCAGGCCGCCCGCTACGCCGCCCAGGACATCGACCGCGAGGCCCTCTACGACGACGTCGGCGGCCCCGCCCCCATCAACTACGGGAACTGCGACGCCCGGGTGAAGGCCTTCGCCGCCGAGATGGACATGACCGGCGCCGACATCGCCGCGACCCACTGCGTCGCGGCCGACGCGGCCCAGGTGGAGGTCGAGGTCCAGCTCACGTACTCCCCGGTCTTCACCGGCATGTTCTACGGCGGCGACGTGGTGGTCCACGGCCAGGCGGTGGCGGAGAACGAGGTGGGCTGAGCCCCGGGGACGGGCAGGGCGAGCGAGAGCAGGGAAGAGCGAGAGCAGGGAAGCAGGCAAGGGCCAGAAGGAGGACGCGGTCATGGGGGACCAGGAAGCCGACATAGACCGGATCCGGGAGAGCGCGCGGGCGCTGAAACGCATCCGGGGCACCTTCGCGGAGCGGGCGAACCCGGCCGAGGGGTACGGCGTCGGCGAGATCGGGTCGCAGAAGATCCTCGACGCCTTCGACACGTTCGGCAGCAACTGGAAGATCCACCGCCGGCAGCTGACGGACGAGCTGGAGAAGCTGCACGGAATCACCAAGGCCGCGGCGGACTCGTACGACAAGATCGACCACGAACTCGCCGAAGCGCTCAGACGCGCGGACGAGAAGGGCAAGTCCGGGAAGGGCGGCGGCAAGTGACGCGTCCCGCGAACCACCGCTGGGCGGTGCTCGACGAGAACTCCGACCCGGTGCCCGGCGACCCGGAAGAGGTCGCGAAACTCGGCCGGCAACTGCGCAAGACCGCCGAGGCCATCGAGAAGGAGGCCCGCGAGATCAAGGAGCTGGCCTCCGTCGAGAACTGGAAGGGCAAGGCCGCCACCGAGTTCCGGTCGGCCGCCGAGGGCGCCGGTGACAAGCTCCGCAAGGCGTTCAAGCGGTACGACGAGGCGGCCGACGCGCTCGGAACCCGGGTCGTGGACGGCGTGTGCAGTACCGAGTTCGCCTCGGAACTGCACCGGGCCCAGCAGATGGCCGACAAGGCGCTGACCGACGCGGAAGCCGCCGACGAAGACCTCGGCGCCGCCCAGAAGTCACTGGACGGGCAGCCCGACGACACCCCGAAGGACGACCCGGACACCAAGAAGTACAAGGACCAGAAGGAGACCGCGTCGTCGGCCCTGTCGTCGGCCAAGGACGCGCTCCGGACGGCCAAGGGGATCCGGGACGCCGCAGCGCGCCGGGCGGCCGACGCCATCCACGACGTCATCGAGAACGACGGTCTCAAGGACGGCTGGAAGGACAAGTTCAAGAACTGGGTCCACGAGAACGCGGGCTGGCTCACCCAGATCTCCAAATGGGCGGGGCGCATCGCGCTGTGGGCCGGCGTCGCGGCGCTCGCCCTGGGCTGGATACCCGTCATCGGGCAGGCGATCGCCGCTGTCGCCAACGCGGTCGCCCTGCTCGCCAGTGTCGTCGCCCTCGCCACCGACCTCGTGCTGGCACTCGGCGGCGAGGGCAGCTGGAAGTCGGTGATCCTGGACGCCGTGGGCGTGGCCACCTTCGGCCTCGGGCGGGCTGCGATGGCGGGTGCCAAGGGAGTGGCCGCGGGCAGCAAGGCGCTGGCCCGCAGCAACCTCTACAAGAGCGCCGTCGCGGCGGGAATGAAGACCAACAAGGCCTGGAACCTCGCCAACCGGGGCGCCCAGGGCGCGATCCGGGGCAAGGACGCAGCGAAGGCCATGGCCAACATGCCCAAGGGGAAACTGCCCACCTGGAGCAACATCAAGGAGGGCTTCAGCCCCGTGTCCATGTACCGCGATAGCGTCGACGGCGTGAAGTCCATCAGCAACGCGTTCTCCAAGCAGGGCTGGCGGGAGGGCCTCGGCGGGATGGCGGCGCCCCGTTCGGCGGGCACCCTCGACCCCGACCTGGCGAGGGCCGCCGCCGACCTCGACGGCATCGCGCCCGCCGCGACGCAGATGCCCGCGGTCAGCAACGCGCTGGGCAACTTCTCCGGCCAGACCAACGTCTGGGCCGGTGCCACCGCCACCGGTGTGGCAGCCGGCGCCGAGGGGGCCTACGGGACGGTCACGTCCCTGTACGACGGAGCGACGGGATGACCGCGCGCCTTCCGAGCCCCGCGCACTCCACGCCCCCCACGCCCGCCGAGCCCGCCCTCAGACCGGCCGCTTCGCGCGGCCCCGGTCTCGCACGCTGCCACTCCGCCCGGCTCTCCTGCGAGGACGGCGCCCTGGTCCTGCGTACCCGCCGCCGCACCGTCCGCCACCCGGTGGGCGGCACCGGCATCGCGCGGGCCGTCTTCGTCGACACCCCCGGCGAGGACCGGGAACGCGTGGGCCCGACCCTGCCCGGTTCCTGGGGCGAACTGCAGCTCCAGGACGGCGACGGGGCGCTCATCGGCCGCTTCGACCTCGAGGACTGGCTGCCCGAGTCGCCCGCCCTGCCCAAGCGTTCCGTCCGGGGCGAACAGCTCCTCCATCGGACGGGGGTGTCCCACCTCCTCAAGGCGGCGGGGGTGCCCCTGCACGTCGTGCAGGACAGAAACGATCCGCTGGTGGCCTCGGGCGGCAGAGGCGCCGCGCTCGGGCCGGGCACCGTCTTCCCGTACTGGTACTGGAGCGTCCGCGCCGTCGCCGGGGCGGTGTGGTTCGCGGCGTTCACGGCGGTCCTCTTCTCCGGCACGACGGCGCCCTGGCTCGTCCTGCTCCTGGCGGCCACCGCAGCCGTCGCACCGGTGGCGAGGCTGGCGCTGCGCGCCTGGACCCGGATACGCCTGCGCCGGTACGTCCCCGCCGTGCGCGAGCGCGTCGGCCCGTCCCCCGCGCCCGGCCTCGGCGCCACGGTGCGGTTCTGCCGGGACACCGAACTGCGGGTGCAGGACCGGGACCTCGTCC
Source organism: Streptomyces mayonensis (assembly GCF_018982965.1). Taxonomy (GTDB): domain Bacteria; phylum Actinomycetota; class Actinomycetes; order Streptomycetales; family Streptomycetaceae; genus Streptomyces; species Streptomyces mayonensis. The sequence goes on from NZ_JACBYP010000025.1 coordinate 27,586, forward strand.
TGCGGGACCTGGGCGGGCAGGAGTACTGGTTCCCGCTGACCGGCGCGCACGCGGTGACGTCGCTGGTCCGGGTGCGCGACCGCACGGGCGCCGACCTCGGGGTGGAACTCCGGGGCCCGGGGGAGCAGGTGCGGGCCGTCCTGCCCTGGGACCTCTGGTTCGGGGGCGAGACCGGCGCCGACGGCTGGGCACGGCTGCGGGCGGCCACCGGGCTGACTGCGTCCGAACGCCGCCTGACCGGGAAGGCGATCTGGCCGAAGGGCCCGGTGCTTGGCCTGCGTCTGCTCCCCGGGTCGGGCGCGGAGGCCCGCCGCATGTCGCGCTTCCCCGGCACGATCGCCGGGGTGTCCTCCACCGCGATCATGGCCATCGGCTCCGTCTTCTCCGTCATCCAGGGCCTGCGGATCACCGACGAGCACCCGGGCGCCGCACTCGGCGCCGTACTCCTGGGAGCGGTCGGACTGGCCCTCCAGGGCGGCCCCTACACGATCCACCAACTGCGCAGCCGCCTCCACCTCGACCGGCCGCTCCCGGAACGGACGACCTCCAGGAAAGTTGCCGCATGACGCCCACCGAAAGTCCGACACCCACCGAAGGCCCTACGCCTCCTGCCGACTACCGTCTGCTGCTGCCGGAGGGCTGGTTCCGGATCCTGCTCGACCCCGATCAGCGGGAGAGGTCCGTCGACGCGCTGGTGGAGCGCCAGTTCCGCGGCATCGACAACGCCCCGCACCTCAAGGAGGAGCTGCGCGGCGACCTCCGCCGCCGCGCCGCGAAGGCCCACCGCAGCGGCGGCATCGAGCTGTACCTGAGCCTCCAGGCGGTCGGTCCCTTCACCATCCCCGCCTCACTCCTCATCACCCTGGCGCCCCTGCGCCACGCGGAACCGCTCCCGCCGGAGGACCTCGCCCGCGCCCTCGCCGAGGACGCGGGTGACGGGGACGCGGAGACGCCGGCGCCCGAGATCGGCGTCGAGCACCTGGCCGCCGGAACGGCCGTACGGGTGCGCAGACTTGCCCGGCAGCCGGGCGGAAACGGCCCGGACCGCCCGGACGACCCACACGGACCCAACGCCTCCGTCTCGGTGGAGTACCACCTCCCCGTCCCCGGCACGACGGCGTACCTGCTGCTCACCTTCTCCACGCCCCTGGAGCCGATCGCCGACGCGATGGCCGGCCTCTTCGACGCGATCGCCGGCTCGCTGACCTGGACGGAGTGACCACGTACATGACCGCCGACGACGATCTGTCGAACCTCGGCCTGGAGTGCTCGGAGGACTGGGTGCCCTTCCCCGTCGCCGGGACGATCGACCTCGACTACTGGGCCAAGCACCAGGCCGGTGAGCTGGTCGAGCGGTATGCACGCGACGGCGAGAAGGGCAACGCCCGCCTCCTGGCCCGCGACCTCGGACGCGCCGCGGCCGACAGCCGTACCCGCGAACCCCTGGGCGCCTTCGGCTGGTACCTCAGCGGCCACCAGACGGTGGCGGCCGTCCTCGAACTCGACGCGATCCACCCGGACGCCACGTTCCCGGAGGTCACCCTCCCGCTCCTCACCGAGCACATGACGGCGAGGGACTTCGGCGAACCCGACGTCCGCGAGGTCGGGCTTCCGCTGGGCGACGCGGTCCGCATCCGCCAGAACCTCATCGAGGAGAAGAAACGCCTCCTCGGCCCGCGCCCGGTCGTCCACACCCTTTTCTACGCCGTCCGCCCTCCGACCACGGACGCGGCCATCACCCTCCTGGCCTCCTGGACGGAACCGGTCCTGGACGAGCCCCTGGAGAACATCGTGGACACCATCGCGACGACGCTGCACCTGTGACGCCGCCGAGCGAGCCGGAGTCAGAGCTGCTCGCCGTCCGGCGCGTTGCCGTCGGGCTGCATCTTGCGCAGGGCTGCGTCGGCGGTGCCCAACTCCGTGTAGTAGTCCCGGTGCACCTTGTACACGCGATCCAGCTCGAACGTGTGGTACAGGCCCGTCGGTTCGCCGAAGTACAGGTCACGGGGGAGGCGTTGCACGCCGCCGCGGCGAATGACCAGGATCGCGCGGTCGGTGGCCACGAACGTCCACACCCGCAGGGTGAGCACGGACGAACCGCTCTGCGCGATGAAACCCGTCTGGATCGTCTCTCCGGGTTCCAGATGAGGTGCGGCCCGCTTGGCGATCAGCTTGGTCCGTCGTTCCTGGTAGCCCACGGTCTTCCTCCAACGGGGTGCGTGAAAACAGACACAACCGGCTGCCCCTGTGTCGGGGAGCCGCCCCATTGCAGCGGCGACAGGATTGTTCAGCGAGCCCATGGGCGACCGCGAACAACGGCTGCTGGCAGCCCTGGCGCACGGGCCCGCCCCGGGGACACGGATCACCAAGAGCGGAGCACGGCATGCCGGCACGGTAGACACACCCTCCCGGGACCGGTCCCGGCAGAGGGCCCTACGTGTCGCTGCCGCCCTTGCCGCCCTTCCCGCCCCGCTTGTCCTCCGTCTTCACGGCATCGTTGATCTTCTTGGTGAGTTCGTCCTCGAGCTTCTTGAACTCCCGTACGACGGCGTCCGACATGTCGCCGAGGGCGTCGAGCTGCTGGCTGATGTCCTCGCGGCCGTCCTCCCAGTTGGACTCGAAGTCACTGAGGGCGTCGTTGACACTGCCGTCGCCGATGTCGTCCTCGTACGACTCGAAGAGCTTCTTGGTGTGGTTCAGCCGCGTCTTGAGCGACCGCAGCCGGCGCCCGTAGTCCTCCATCTCGGTCAACGGCAGTGCGAGGTCGCTCTTGCCCATGGCCGAAGTCCTCTCTGCGGGTCAGACGATCCAGACGAAACGGAAGGTGCCGGTCACAGCGTCGAAGGTGTCGTGGAACGCCTCGGCGAGATCCAGCACGGGGGCTGGTTCCGGAGACGAGCACGACCTGGCAGGTGGTTCCCCGTACGGGGACGTACGTCCGGGTCAGCACCATACTGGTCGACGGTCTGCCCAGTCCGGTGTCCATACGTCGTGCGGGGTGCGCGGTGCCGTGACGCGCAGATGGTCGCGCAGCGCGGTCAGTACGGGGTGCCGGTCTCCGTCGCGGAACAGCAGCAGGTGCGGGTAGACCGGGGTCGGGTCGCGCAACGGGATGCGTCGTAGGTCGTGGGTGCGGGGCCACACGTACCGGTCCCCGCTGCCGATGAGGGTGGCCGGCGAGGCCGAGTCGGCCAGTGCGTCCATCAGGGCTTCGTCACCGAAGTTGGGACCGAGTGCGTCGATGTTCAGGCCGAAGGCCTCGGACAGGGCCCGGTAGAACGCCGCCCATTCCGTGCCCGGTGTGATCCCGGGGATCCAGATGCGGTGGCCGGCCAGGTCCTCGGGACGGATCCAGGGCGCGTCGGCCAGCGGGTGGCCGGGGCCGGCCAGCAGCTCCAGAGGAGCGTCCAGGAGGCGTTCGGTGCTGAGCCCTGTCGGAACCTGGTCTGCCGGTAGGGCACGGAAGGACGCGTCGATGGTCCCTTCGAGCACCGCCTGGGCGGCCTGGGTGGCGTTCTCCCTGCTCAGGGTGACCGCGTCCAGGTCCGTCCCGGGGCGTGAGCGGTAGAAGCGGTAGACGGCCTGTGCCGGGGCGATGCGCCGGTTGAGGACATCGACGCGCAAGGGACGGCTGCCGGGACGCACGGCCTGCTCGGCCTGTTCGACGGCTGCCAGGACCTTCTTGGCGTGCGGCAGGAGGACCTGGCCGTCCGGACTCGGCCGGGAGCCGCGGGAGGTCCGCACCAGGAGCGTCGCCCCGATGTGCCTTTCCAGGGCCGCGATCCGTTTGGAGACCGCCTGCTGGCTGATCCCCAACTCGTCGGCCGCGGCCTGGAAGTGGCCGGTCCCGGCGACGGCCACGAACGTCCGCAGCGCTTCAACGTCCACCTTCGCAGCCTACGTGCACAACCGTTGGTTGTGAGCGCTGTGGTGCGGGGTTGTTTGATCGAGTGTTCTGCCCGGTGGTCGGATCAGCGCATGTCTACGCGCACAGAGCAGGTCATGTATGTCCGGACGCCCGAGTTCGCGCGTCATGCGGAGCGGATCGTGGAGGTGACCGATGCGACGTCCCGGCTGAACGTGCTTCCGTTCGGCGACAGCGAAGGCCGCGCGGAACTACTCTCCGTTGTGTTCGGTGGTCCGCTGCCGGAGTCGGTGACGATCTATCCGCCGTTCTTCACCGAGTACGGACTGAACACGACGTTCGGGGAGAACGTCTTCGTCAACCAGGGTTGCACCTTCATGGACCGGGGAGGCATCCGTATCGGCGACGGGGTCATGATCGCCCCGAAGGTCAGCCTCATCACCGGGGGCCATCCACTGCCCCTGGCCGAGCGTCGCGAGTACCTCTCCTTCGCCCCGGTCGTCATCGAGAACGACGTCTGGATCGGGACGGCTGCGGTCATCACGCAGGGGGTGACCATCGGTGCCGGTGCGGTGGTCGCCGCGGGCGCGGTGGTCACTCGGGACGTTCCTGCCGGAACGGTGGTCGGGGGTGTGCCCGCCCGAGTGATCAAGACGATCGACTGAGCCGGCCGGGCCGTCGGCCTGGGTGCGCCCCACCTCCAGGGTGCGGTTGGACGCACTTCCTGCCTCAGCGGGGCGCCCTCGTCAGGTGGCGGTCGTCTTGAGTCCCCGGACGAGGGCGCTGAAGGAGCCGGCCGGGACGGTCAGGGTCCCGCGGGACGGGTCCTTGGAGTCGCGTATCGCAACTCGGCTGTGCAGCCGGGCAATCTCGACGCATGTGTTGCCGTCGCCGCCGCCGGAGAACGACGACTTGCGCCAGCACAGCATCTCGGTCACTGCTCGCCTCACAGTTCCTTGGCCAACCGGTGGATGAAGTCCCGTGACGCCGCTGGGCTCAGTGACGCCTTCTCCACCTTACGGAACAGTGTTCGAAGCTGGTTCAGTTGAGGCTCTGCGTCGATGAAGGCAGTCCCGGTAGGAGAGTCGCGGAGTACGGTGTCCAGTTGGGGCACGGGGCCGCATGCCTGCATCATCGAGGCCTCGGCGCCGGCGAACCCGTCCTGGTCGGCCGGGATGACTCGGACCGTGGCGTGACCGTCCTCGCTCCGCGCCAGGATCTGACGGAGCTGAGCCTGAGCTACCGGGCGATCGGCCACACGCACCCGGAGCGCGAACTCGTGAATGATCGTCTCGTACGGCGCCGGGTTGTCGCCCTCGATCACGGAACGCCGCCGCATCCGATGCTCGATTCGGGGGAGCAGCTCGCTGTCGGGCAGCCCCGGCATCATGTACGTGTACACCGCGCGGGCGTAGTCCGTGGTCTGCAGCAGCCCTGGGACGTGTGTGATCACGATCTCCCGCAGGGCCGTTGCATGGTGCTCGACCTCGGCTGTGTCCAGGAACACCGGAGGCAGAACGCCTCGGTACTCCTCCCACCAGCCGCGAGTGCGGTCGGTCGCCATCGCGACCAGCGCGTCGACCAGTCCGTCGTCCGTGCACGCGTAATGAGCCGCGAGACGCCGTACGCGCTTGGCGCTCACTCCGGCGACGCCGGACTCGATCTGGCTGATCTGGACTGAGTCGGCGCCGAGCAGCTCCGCGGCCTCCCTGGCCTTCATGCCCATTGCCTCTCGCAGTCTGCGCAGTTCAGAGCCCAACCGCACCCTGCGTGCCGTGAGGTGCCTCTTCGGCGGCAACTGATTCCTCCTGGGGCCAACGGTCCGCGTCGCGTCGCTCGTTCGGGGCCAGAATACGGCAGGCACTTGCAGTTTCCTAAAACTAGGAAATACCGTCAGTGATGTCGCACGCACTGTGTGACAGCAGCAGTGTCGGAAGAGCACCGCTTCGTCGTGCCTGGAGGAGCGGCGATGCCACCGGCCGGCCAACTCCCCATCACCGAACGGAGTTCACCCATGCCTGACAACGAGTACGCCGACCCTGCGGTCGCGGCACCCTGGGAGTACACCCTCTACATCCCCAACGACCTGCGCGCCGTCACCGTATGCCGCCGTACCCTCCGGCTGATCCTCACCATGCATGGCCTCATTCGCCTTGTGGACACCGCCGAACTGCTCGCGACCGAGTTGGTCGCCAATGCCGTACGTCATACGAAGGGTCCCGCCGCGTTGCGGGTGCGGTGGGCGGCCGGGGTGCTGCGGGTCGGGGCCTGGGACGCCGATCCGGAACCGCCGGAGCCGCCCGGCGACTTCGAGGCGCTCGGTGACGCGGAGGAGGGGCGCGGACTCGCGCTGGTGCGGGCGTGCGCGGACGCCTGGGGCTGGCAGCCGCTGGTCCGGGACGGGAACCGGGGCAAGTATCTGTGGTGTGACCTTGTCGCGGCGTAGCGCGTTGATTGCTTCGTACAGGAGGGAGAGCGCGGGCGTTCCAGAGTGTGCTGCGCGTTCCGTTCCCGGAACCGCGTGACTTCGCGGTCCTGAACACCGATGTCACGGAGATCGAACCCGTCGAGAGACGGGTGGACACGTTGATGCGGGTGGAGACGGACGAGGGGGCGTACCTCCTCGTCATCGAGGCACAGGGGAAGAAGGGCGACGGCAAGCGGCCGCAGGTCGGGGCGATACGGCGAGGGGCGGTTATCCCTTGCATTCCTCCACGCGGCCCTGCACCTCGATCTGCCGCGCCTGCCAGACTTCTGCCGATGTCTCGGAGGGGCTCATCAGCAGGCTGAATCTCTGGTAGCTGTCCAGGTTCTCGTCGGTGTAGCTGACCTTACCGGTCTCGACTTTCTTGCTGTAGAACTTCGCCTGGTTGCGACAGAAGGTGACGAGTGTGGACTTGCCTTCGCCCGCGGATTCGACACTGGCGTCGAAGTACCGGTCGTTTCCGGTGACCGTCCAGCCGTCCTTCACCCAGGCCTCGATCTGCGACTTGGCGTATTTCTGGGCGCCGCCGGTCGAATAGAACTGATACGCCGGGTCGTTCGGATCCTGCTGCGCGATGCCGTGGTCCAGAGCGCGGATATAGTTCGCGGCGTCGTCCAGTGCGGCAGCGGCGTCCGCGTCCGACGGCTTCTCGAAGTCGAAGACCAACTTCAGATCCTTGGGCAGGCTCACGTCCGGGCGGTCCGCTTCGGACTTGCCCGACGCCGATGCCGGTACCGAGGGCGTGGGACTGTGCTTCCCCGCCTCCGCCCCCTTGGGGTCGCCCTGCGACGAGTCGTTGCCTCCCGAGCCGCAGGCGGTCAGGAGCAGGGCCGCTGTTGCGGCGAGAGTGGTGGCGGTCATTGCGGGAGTGCTGCGGGCCACTGGTGTTCCCCCGAGGCGAGGTGTGTGCTACATGGAGCGAAGTTATCAGGGGAACGCAGACGCCTTTGCGCCGGCGTTCGACGCTCACGTGTGCGGTGTGAGATCAGGCAGAGCGGTGATGTCCCGGGGCCCCGTCTGATCGTGCTTACGTGGCCGCCGGGCCAAGGGTCCTTGGAATGAACTGATGTCGGAGATCCGCTACTTCTTCAACAATCCGGTGGCCGAGAAGGTTCGTGAGGAAGGCCGGGTGGAGGGCCGTGAGGAAGGGCGGGCCGAGGATCGGTCCGAGATCACGCTTGAGATTCTTGAGTGGCGCGGTATCCGGGTGTCGGGTGCTGTCCGTGAGCGGGTCCTTGCCTGCACCGACCTGGAGCAGCTCAAGATCTGGTCCCAGCGGGCCATTCATGTCGCTCGGGCGGAAGACCTGTTCAGCGGTTGATGGACTGGATCTCCTGGACGTCCATGTCCTGGGTGGTCTCGAAGGTGCCGTCCGGGAGGTCGCCCCGGGCGTTGCCTGTGCCCTCCCAGGAGACTTTCCAGGTGATCGAGGCCTTCAGCTGGTACGGCTTGCCGCCCGAGGCGCGGAGGTAGCGGATGCCGCAGGGCGGGGTCTCGTCGGACTTGCCCTTCGTGTAGGGCGTGCCGATGGATCCGTCGGCGTTGATCTCGCAGTCGCCGGAGGCGGGGAAGGTCTCGGCGTCGTCCGTGCCGGGTTCGAGGTGGAGGGCGACCGGCTTCGCGGTCGTCTCCGCCCACAGGCCAGTGTTGGGCAGCTCGGCGCGGACCTTGACGTCCTGGAAAGTTTCCTTGTCCAGCCAGACCCAGGTGGGGAGATTCACCGTCGAACGGGCCTCGGGTTTCAGCTCCACCTCCGTCTCCGGGACTTTGACCTTGTCGTAGGCGTACTCGGCGAGTGTTTCAGGGGTGGGACTGTTCGGATCGTCCGGCAGCTGGCCGGCGTCGACCCAGAACATGATGCGTCCACAGTCCCAGGAATCGGGGTCGGAGCTGTCGGGAGCCACACCGCGCCAGAAGTAGCCGTCCTTGCCGAGGTTGTAGTTCTTGTATCCGTCGGCAGAGCTGTTGGTGGGCGCGTGCAAATCGAAGTTGTCCGACGGTTTCTCGTCGCGGTAGTGGTTGGTCCACAGTTCCTCGCCCCACCACGACTGGTGAATACCGACGTCTCCCCCGCCGTCCGTCTCCACGAACTTCTTGAGTTGGGCGGGGGTGAAGGCGGGCTCGTACCAGCAGGCCGGAGGTTTCCAGTTGGGATCGACGGTGCCGAGGTTGCCCTGCTTGCCCTTGCCGTCCCCACCGCTCAAGTATGTGACCTTGATGTGGGACACCGAGGCCGACAGTGTTCCGTCGCCGGTGGCGTTGCCGCTCGGTTCGTCGGCGGGTGGCACCGTGGTGTTGTCCTCCGGGCCCGCGGCATACGCCGTGCCGACGGGCCCCAGGACGGCTGTCATGGCCAGGAGGGACGCCAGGCGCAGTGCCAGAGGCCTCGGCGTCATCGCTTGCATTCCTTCACACGCCCCTGCACCTCGATCTGCAGAACCTTCCAGATTTTCTGGGAGGCCTGCGGAGGCTTCATCAGGAGACGGAACTCTTGATAGTCGTCGAGGCTCGGCTCGGTGTGCTTGACCTTCTCCGTATCGACGTTCTTTCCGAAGAATTCACTCTGGTCCCGGCACATTGTGACGAGCACGCCGCCGGAGTCGCTGACGTCGTCGGTCCGGGACTTGTAGTAGCTGTCCGTGCCGGTGGCGGTCCATTTGTCGTCCACCCAGGCCTGGATCTGTGTTCTGGCGTACCTGGTGGCATTGCCGAGCGAGTAGAACTGGTAGGCCGGGTCGTCCGGATCCTGAGCGGTGATGCCGTGGTTCAGAGCCAGGATGTAGTTCTTCGCGTTGTCGAGAGCCGCCGCGTGGCGGTCTTCGGACGGCTGTGAGACGTCGAACTCGACCTTGAGGTCGGTCGGCAGGCTCAGGTCCGGTCGGTCGTCCGCCCCCGACGCCGACTCCGAAGCCGAAGGGCTGCTCGCCCCCGTCTCCGCCCCCTTGATGTCGTCCTGCGACGAGTCGTCGCCTCCCGAGCCGCAGGCGGTCAGGAGCAGGGCCGCCGTTGCGGTGAAAGTGACGGTGGTCATGGCGAGGGCACTGCGGGCCACTGGTGTTCCCCCCGGGGTGCGGCGTGTGCGACAGGGAACGAAGTTATCAGGGGTGCGTGCAGGCGCTCTGACCGGTTTTCGGGGATTGTGTGCGGGGTGTGAAGGGGGGGGCGAGGGCGGTCGTCAGTGAGGTGGCGGTCACGGGCAGCCCCTGCGCCAAGTCCTCACTTCGCGCAGTCGCCCCTCTCCGAGCGGACGGAGTCGTTCTGCCACACGCCTTGGCTGCTCTTGCGGAGCGTGACCCGGTAATACACCTGGGGGTCCATGCCCTCGGGGTTTCCCTCGACCTTGCCGGTCTCACGGTGCTTCGTGTAGGCCTCGCTCTCGTCGGTGCAGTAGCCGAGGGACGCCGTCCTGCCGTCGTGGAGGAGGGTCACCTTCGGGTCGAAGACCGGGAGCTTGCCGACGACGCTCACGTTCTTGTCCGTGTACGACTTGATCCACTTCTTACTCTGCGACCGCCCGGAACCCGTGTCGTAGAAGGCGACGGACTCGCTGTCGGGGTCGTCGGCGATGATCGCGGCGTATCCCGCCCGCAGCTCTTCCCTGGCGTCCTCGAGCACGGACTGCTGCTCGGCGTCGCTGCTCTTCCAGTCCTCGAAGGTCAGGCGAAAGCTACTGGGAAGCTTGATCACCGGACGATCGGCGCCGTGGCGTGATGAGGGGCTCGGCGATTCCGAAGCCGAAGGGCTGCTCGTCTCCGTCTCCGCCCCCTTGGGGTCGCCCTGCGACGAGTCGTCGCCTCCCGAGCCGCAGGCGGTCAGGAGCAGGGCCGCTGTTGCGGTGAGGGTGGCGGCGGTGGTGGTGAGGGTGTTGCGGGCCACTGGTGTCCCCCGGAGTGCAGCGTGTGCAAGAGGGAACGAAGTTATCAGGGGCGGGTGCAGGGGTTCTGGCGGGCTTTCGGGGGTCCCGTGGGGCGCGAAGGGGGTGGGTGACAGGGGCGGGTGACGGAGGAAAGGTGTTTCGGACGACGGGAGGCGGTCAGCTCCGGCAGGCGGCGGCCTTCCCCTCGACGGTGATCTGTTGGGCGCGCCACACGGGCGAGTCCTCCTGGGGTGCCATGAGGAGACTGAACTTCTGGTAACTGGCCAGGCTTTCCTCGGTTCGGTGGACCTTGCCGGTCGTCACTTCCTTGCCGTAGGCCCGGGACTGGTCCTCGCAGAAAGTGACGACGATCGACTCCCCCTCGCCCGCGGGGCTGGTTCCGGCCTGGTAGTACCGGTCCTCGCCCGTCAGGGTCCAGCCGCCGTCCACGTACTCCTGAATCTGCGACTCGGCGTAGCGAGCGGCGCCGGCTGCGGAGTAGAAGCCGTACGCGGGGTCCTTCGGATCCTGCTCGGTGATGCCGTGGTTCAGCGCTCTGATGTAGTTCGCGGCGTCGTCCAGCGCGGCAGCGGAGTCCGCGTCCGACGGTTCCTCGAAGTCGAAGACCAGCTTGAGGTCCTCGGGCAGGCCGACGTCCGGCCGGTTCACGTCGGCCGCACGCGGCGGCGAGGGCGAAGACGACGGGCCGCTCGCTCCCTCGGTGTCGCCTCCTGAGCCGCAGGCGGTCAGGAGCAGGGCCGCTGTTGCGGTGAGGGTGGCGGCGGTGGTGGTGAGGGTGTTGCGGGCCACTGGTGTTCCCCCGGGTGCGGCGTGTGCGACAGGGAACGAAGTTATCAGGGGCGGGTGCAGGGGTTCTGGCCGGCTTTCGGCGGCCGCGCGGGGCCGCGAAGGGGTGGATGACAGGGGTGGCTAAAGGGGGCGAAACGGGCGCCTGTTGTGAGATGGCCGTTCTCGGGCCTTCGCCGCTGTCGGTCGGAGTCCATAAGATCTCTGTAGGCTCAGCACACCCCTCATACCGGACGCCTCCGGCCTCTGCCGCCCACTACCCAGGACTCCACGCCATGCCGCGACGCCGTACATCAAGCTCCTCCAGCTCGACGGCTCCCTCGGCTCCTTCGGCAGCGCCCTCCGCATCCTCGGGTTCCCCGGCGCCGAGGAACCGCACGCCTCAGCCCGTGCGGGTGCGGCGGCGGTCGTTCGGGGACTTCGTCAAGGCGTTCTTCGCCTTCGTCGCGCTGGCGGGGCTGGTCGTGGGGGTGCCGCTCGCGCTGGCCATGCAGGTCGGCTGGCCGCTGCCCGGCGGTGCGCCCAGTCTCGACTGGCTGCAGCGTGAGATCACCGTGCAGACCTTCCTGCACATCCTGACCGTCATCGTCTGGCTCGCGTGGGCGCAGTTCACCGCCTGTGTGCTCGTGGAGGTCAAGGCCGCGCTGTCCGGCGCCGGCGTGCCGGGGCGGGTGCCCGGGTCCGGGCCCAGTCAGCTGCTGGCCCGGCAGCTCGTCGCCGCGCTGCTGCTCTTCGGCGCCACCGCCGCGAGCCTCACGCCGGGGCTGTCGCAGCTCGGGCAGGGCCTGGAGGGGAATCAGCAGCCGGCCGTCGCCGCCGCGCAGCAGACGCCGGGGCTCTTCGCCCAGCAGCAGGAGCAGGCCGCCGCCACGGCGAGTGCCCTCGCGGAGCAGGCCGGACAGGCGGGGCAGGCCGCGGCGCGGGCCGACGGCGGCGGCTCCGCGGCGCACGGGGACACGAAGTACTACCGGATCCAGCCGCCGGAGGGACGCCACCACGATTCGCTGTGGGAGGTGGCCGAACGGCACCTCGGGGACGGGCGGCGGTACAAGGAGATCTTCGAGCTCAACAAGGACCGGGTGCAGCCCGACGGGTCCAGGCTGTCCGAGGCCTCGCTCATCCGGCCGGGCTGGATCATGGAGATGCCCGGTGACGCGCGCGGTGGCGAGCTCGTCGAGATGCCGGACGAGGCACCCGACGTCTCCGAGCAGGTGCAGCAGCAGATCAGTGACTACGCCCGGAGCGGGGGCCATGCCGGCAGTGGCAGCGGCAGCGGCAGCGGGAGTGGTGGGGGTGCTGGGGACGCGCGCGTGTCCGTACCCGAGCAGCGGCCTGCGCCCATGCCTGCGACGCCCGCCGCGCCTGCTACGCCGGCCGCTCCTGCCACGTCCGCGTCTCCCGCTGCCGACGCCGGGCAGTCGTTCGGGCTGCCCGAGGCGCTCCTCGCCGCGCCCCTCCTCGCCGCCGGGCTCCTCGGCGCCCTCGGCCGCAGGCGACGGCAGGCGTTGTGGCAGTCGGCGCTCGGGGCCGTCGGCGGGCGGCGCGGCATGGAGCCGCCCACGCCGACCGGTGACGCCCAGGACGTGCAGGACGCGCTGCTCGTCGGCGCCGACCCCGACGGCGTACGCCTGCTGGACCGTTCGCTGCGCGGGCTGGCCGCGTCGCTCGCCGGCGAGTCGCGCGCGCTGCCCGTGGTCTACGCGGCCTGGATGAGCGGCAACGGCGACCTGCACCTCCAGCTCGCCCAGCCCGCCGGGAAGCCGCCCGCGCCCTGGCAGCTCGGGCAGGACCAGACGTTCTGGATGCTGACCCGCGCCGACGCCGAGCGGTACGAGGACGCGGAGACGGCCGCGCCGTACCCGGGGCTCGTCAGTCTCGGCACCATGGACGACTCCCGGCTGCTGCTCAACCTGGAGGCCGTGCCCGGCATCGTCTCGCTCAGCGGCACCGAGGCCGACCGGGCCGCCGTGTTCGCGTCGGTCGCCGCCGAACTGGCCACCAACGGCTGGTCGGACCGGATGACCATCACCCTCGTCGGGTTCGGCGACGACCTCACGCCGCTCGCGCCCAACCGGATCCGCCATCTCGACGGGTTCGAGGACCTCTTCGAGACCATGTCCGCCGAGACCCGGCAGCGGCGCGGCGCGCTCGGCGCCGCCGGGCACGACTCCGTGCTCACCGGCCGCACCGGGCCCGCCCAGCACACGCGCTGGGCCCCGCACCTCGTCCTGCTCGCCGCCCAGCCGTCCGACGAGGAGGCGCTGCGGCTCGCCGAACTCGCCGCCGACGCCGGCCGGCTCGGCATCGGCTACCTCGTGGGGACCGGGAGTGCGGACCTGCCCGGTGCCGCCTGGGAGCTGGAGATCACCGGGCAGGGGCGGCTGCTCGCGCCGCTGCTCGGTCTCGAGCTGGACGCGCAACTGCTGCCGGTCGCCCAGCAGCGGGCCGTCGTCCGGCTGTTCAGCGACGCCGATCCCGGGCACGGGCCCGACGGCTCCGGGGACTTCGGCGGGTCCGGCGGATCCGGCGGGTCCGCCAACAGGCCGCCGTTCCTCGTCGACATCAGCGAGCAGGGGCGGCCCGCGGTGTACGCCCGGCTCGTCGGGTCGTACGAGATCATCGGGCTGGACGCGCCCGAAAGCGACCGCAGCGCCCAGCTCCACGAGGCGCTCGCGCTGCTCCTGCTGCACCGCGAGGGCGTCCACCCGCGCGTGCTCTCCTCCGCGCTGTGGCCGCGCGGCGTCACCGAGGACGTACGCGACGCGCTCCTCGACCGGCTGCGGACCTGGCTCGGCACCGACCCCGACGGCGGCGCCCGGCTGCGCACCGACGACGCGGGTCGGCTCACCCTCGCCAAGTCCGTCGTCTCCGACCTCGACGTACTGCGCTCCCTCTACCACGAGGCCACACAGGGCCGGGGCGCCGGCAGCCGCCAGGTGCGCGGCCGGCTGCTCACCGACGCGCTGGTGCTGGTGCGCGGGCCGCTCCTCGCCGACCGGCCCGAGGGCCGCTACCGCTGGCTCACCCACGAGATCGTCGACGCCCAGCTCCCGCTCCTCGTCGCGGACACCGGGCTGGCACTCTGCGAGTTCCACCTGGAGAAGAACCGTGCGGAGAAGGCCATCGAGGCGCTGAACGCGGCCCTGCGCACCGCCCCCGCCGACGAGCGCCTGTGGCACGAGCTGCTGCGCGCCACGCACGCCACCGAGGACACCGACCGGCTGCGTGCTCTCGCCGCCGACCTCATCGGCCGCAGTGGCGCGCGCGGTCTGCCGCCGCGCACCGAGGCGCTGCTCGACGAACTCCTGCCGGCCTGGCGCGACGGCGCCGCGGCAACGGGCTGAGCCCCGGGCCGCCGGATGGGTCCGGAGACGGGGCCAGGGATGGGTCTGGGCATGGGCTGGGCATGGGTCTGAGGATGGGGCCAGGGATGAGTCTGGGGACGGGTTTCGTGACGAGTCTCGGAGAGGGGCTCGGGGTGGACTTCGACCTGCTGGCCGTTCTCGTCGCCGCGCTCTGGGGCGTGGCGGCGGGCGCGCTGCTGCCCCGCGCCGTGTACCGGTTCTCCGCCCCGTCCGGAGAGGCGTGGCGCGAGCGGTGCCCGCGGGAGCATCAGGTGCGCGGCTGGCTCGGGCCGGCCCGCTGCGGGCAGTGCGCCGACGGGGAGAGCGGGGAGAGCGGGGAGAACGGGGAGAACGGGGAGAGCGGGGGGCGCGGGCAGGGCGCGTACGGTCCCGGTGCCGGTCTCCTCGCCGCCGTCACCGCCGTCGTCTGCGTCGCCCTGGCCGCCGCCACCGGGGCCCGGCCCGAGGTCGCCGTCTGGCTGCTCCTCGCCCCGGTCGGCGTACTCCTCGCCGCCGTCGACCTGCGGGTACGGCGACTGCCCGACCCCCTCACCCTCCCGCTCGCCGGGGCCGCGCTCCTCCTGCTCGGGCTCGTCGCGCTCGTACCCGAGCACGCGGGGGAGTGGACCACCGCCCTGCTGGGCTCCCTCGCCCTCGGCGCCGGCTACCTCGTGCTGTTCCTCATCAACCCGGCCGGCATGGGCTTCGGCGACGTGAAGCTGGCCCTCACCGCCGGCGCCGTCCTCGGCTGGTACGGCTGGCCCACGCTGATGCTGGGCACCTTCGCCGGGTTCCTGCTCGGCGCGTTGTACGGCGGTGCCCTCCTCGTCACCCGGCGGGCGGGGCGCAAGACGGCCATCCCGTTCGGGCCGTTCCTCATCGCGGGCGCCTTCCTCGGCGTCCTGGTCGGCGCCTTCGCGGCCTGACCACGAGGGGGCGAAAGGCCTGGCGTACCCTGGGCAGGTCTGTCCACAACCCTTACGAACCTTGCGAAAGGGAAGCCGGTGACCGAGAAGGCCGACCTTCAGCCCATCCTCGACCGCGCCGCCGCCGGTGGGCGGATCACCCCCGAAGAGGCGCTCGACCTCTACCGCGACGCCCCGCTGCACGCGCTGGGCGCCGCCGCCGACGCCGTACGCAGGCGCAGGTACGCCGGTACCGAGCACATCGCCACGTACATCATCGAGCGCAACATCAACTACACGAACGTGTGCGTCACGGCGTGCAAGTTCTGTGCCTTCTACGCGGCCCCCAAGGACACCAAAAAGGGCTGGACCCGCGAACTCGACGACATCCTGCGCCGCTGCGCGGAGACGATCGAGCTGGGCGGCACGCAGATCATGTTCCAGGGCGGCCACCACCCGGACTACGGCGTGGAGTACTACGAGAAGCACTTCGCCGCCATCAAGAAGGAGTTCCCCGAACTCGTCATCCACAGCCTGGGGGCGAGCGAGGTCGAGCACATGGCGCGGATCTCCAAGGTGTCGGTCGAGGAGGCCATCACCCGCATCCACGCCGCCGGGCTCGACTCCTTCGCCGGTGCCGGTGCCGAGCTGCTGCCCGAGCGGCCCCGCAAGGCGATCGCGCCGCTGAAGGAGTCCGGCGAGCGGTGGCTGGAGATCATGGAGATCGCGCACAACCTGGGCGTGGAGTCGACGTCCACCATGCTCATGGGCACCGGCGAGACCAACGCCGAGCGCATCGAGCACCTGCGGATGATCCGGGACGTGCAGGACCGCACCGGCGGCTTCCGCGCCTTCATCCCGTACACCTACCAGCCCGAGAACAACCACCTGAAGGGCCGTACGCAGGCCACGCTCTTCGAGTACCTGCGGATGATCGCCATCGCGCGGGTGTTCATGGACAACGTCGCGCACATCCAGGGGTCGTGGCTGACCACGGGCAAGGAGGTCGGGCAGCTCTCCCTGCACTACGGCGCCGACGACCTCGGTTCGATCATGCTGGAGGAGAACGTCGTCTCCTCCGCGGGCGCCAAGCACCGGTCCAACCGGCTGGAGATCATCGACCTGATCAGGAAGGCGGGGCGGGTGCCCGCGCAGCGGGCCACCACGTACGAGCACCTCGTCGTGCACGACGACCCGGCGAACGACCCCGTCGACGAGCGCGTCGTCTCGCACATCTCGTCCACGGCGATCGAGGGCGGCACGGCGCACCCCGAGCTGAAGCTGCTCGCCTCCAACTGAAGCTGCCGTGCTGACGATCCACGTTGCCGAAGCCTCGCCGGAGGCGGCCGTCGCGGTCGACGGCGCGCAGCTCGCCGCCGTCGGACCGTACGAGGGGCTGGCCGCCGGCCACCCGCGGGCGCGGGTGCGCCGGTGGCCCGGCATCCTGACGCCCGGACTGCTCAACCCGTACGGCCCGGAACTGCTGGAGCAGGCGTACCACCCCGACCCGCGCGAAGCGGACCGGCTGGGCACCGAGCCGCTCTTCGGGGAGCGCGCGCTCGCCCTCCTCGGTGCGAACCCGTCCGCGCGGGGCGGCAGCGCCCGCCGAGGGGTGCAGCGGATGCTGGCCCACGGCACGGTCGCCGTCGCCGGAGAACTACGGGGCCGCGCGGTCCTCGACGCGGTGCGGGGAGCGGGGCTCGCCCTGGCGGCGCGTCCGGCCGGGCTGCCCGGGCCCGCGTCCTTCTCGCCGGTGCCGCTGGTGCTGCTTCCCGCACTCGCTCCCGGGAAGCCCGCCCGGTTCGCGGTGTTCGACGTACCCGACCGGGCCGCGCTCGTGCGGGACGGCGCGGCCACGTGCGTGGCCACCGTCGTGGGCGGCCGCCTGGTCTACCGGGGGCGCTGAACGCGCGGTCCACGGGCGCGGTCCGACCGGTCCACGTGGTCTACGTGGCCTACGTGGCCTACGTGGTCTACGTGGTCTACGTACCGAACGCCGTCCCGAACTCCCCGTCCTCCTGCTCCACGCCGCTGCACGTGGTGAGCGCGTCGGTGGCCGGCGCGTCGTCGGCGCACTGCGTGTCCCGGAAGGCCGCCCACACCGACACCCAGCCGATCCCCTTCTCCTCGGCGAAGGCGCGGACCTCGGCCGCGTCGTCGAGGGTGAACGTCTCACCGGCGACGTCGTTGACGCCCAGCATCGAGGTGAGCGCCATGCCCCGCCACGCGTCCGCGTCGGACGTCCCGAAGACCTCCCTGAGCTGCGTGTGCGCGGCCTTCGCCGAGGTGAGGGCGTACTCGCCCATGTCGCCGGTGTAGGACTCGCCGTAGTTCATCGTCATGAGGTTGACCGTGGCGACCCGTACGGCATGGTCGTTGGCGGACGCCAGCAGCGCCAGGCTGTCCGAGTCCAGGCCGGAAGGCATCACCGGCAGGGTGAACGAGACCTCCAGGTCGCTCCGCTCCTCCTGGAGCAGCGCGATCGCCTCCGAGCGCAGGGCGCGGGAGTCCGCGTCGGCCAGTTCGTCGCCCTCGACGTCGAAGTCCGCCTGCGTGGAGCCGGCGGCGTCCAGCGCCGTGCCGTACGCCGCCGCCAGCTCCGAGGCGCTGTCGCAGGCCGCCGCCAGCTCCGTGCCGGAGGCGCCGCCGAAGGAGACGCGGACCGTGGCGCCGGACTCCTTCAGCTTCCCGACGCGGGAGGCGACGGAGGTGTCGTCGACGTCCTGGGTGCCGTTCCAGCGCGGGGCGCAGTCGTCGCCGGAGGAGATGACGAAGGCGAGGTTGTACGTCGCCGGGGAGCCCGCCGTGTCGTTGGCGGAGGCGGTGGTGGCGCTGACGTAGGGGGCGTAGGCGGTGGCCGACGACGCGCCCGTCGATCCCCCCGACGACTCGGCCGGTGCCGTCGGAGCCGCGTCGGCGGTGCCTGCGGGGTCGTCCTGTCCGGCGCAGCCCGCCGTGGCCAGCGCGAGCAGCAGGGCGCACCCGGCCGCCGCCTTCCGGTGAGCCCTCATGTGCGTACGCTCCCGATCCTGTCGGCGTCTGTGTTCGACATCTGTGTTCGCCGTTCGTGTTCGGCGTTCGTGTTCGGCGTTGTTCGGCGTTGTTCGGCGTCTGTGTTCGGACGAGTGAGCCTGGCACGCGTTTCTGGGTCTTCGCTGAGGAAAGGAGGCGTATCGGCCCTGTCTGCCAGGAAACGCACAGGACAGACCGGTTTTCACCGGGACCTCTCAACAAGCTCCCAGTTCACGACAGGAAAGTCTCCTTAACGTCCGGGGCATGCAATCCGAGCCCGCCATCGCCTCCCGCGCCACCGCGCGCGGTCGCCGTCGCAAACGCGGCAAGGGGTCCGCCGAAGGCCCCGTGTTCGTCGACAGCTCCGGACGCCGTGCGCGGCTGCTCCGCCGGCTCGGACTCCTCGTGGGTGCCGTCTGCGTCGGCTACGCGGCCGTCCTGGGCCTCGCCTTCATGGGCGTCGGCATCTCGGTCAACCCCTCCTCGCTGCTGCCCTTCGGCGCCGGCGGCGACGGACCGGGCGGTCCGGGCGGTCCAGGCGGTGCGGGGGGTTCGGGTCCGGGCGGTGGCGCGGGGCCGCAGGGCGGTGTCGCTCCCACTGGCTCTCCACCGAGCGCCGGTCCCTCCGCTTCTCCCAGCGCGGTCCCCAGCGCCGCCTCCACCGACTGACCGGACGCCCCCACCCCCATGACCACACCCACCACGCCTCCCTCCTCACCCGCTTCCTCCCCACCGCGCGGTCGCCGCCGCGCCCCCTCCCGCATCGGCCGGGCCGCGGGCCGGGCCGCCGCGCTGCAACGCCCGCGTGTCCTGCTCGCCCTGCTGCTGCTCCTCGCGCTGACGTGCGTGATGCTCCTGGACGGCTACCTGCGCGCCGAGGTCGGCGGCGACGAACGCGTCCGCACCGGCGCCTCCGCGAGCGACGTGCCCGAGGACGTCCTGGACGGCGGGCCGATCCTCACCTTCCCCGGCGGACAGGCGACCACCGTCTCCGTGCCGGACAAGACGATCGTGCTGACCTTCGACGACGGGCCGGACCCCACCTGGACGCCGCAGGTCCTCGACATCCTGGAGGAGTACGACGTGCCCGGCACGTTCTTCCTGGTCGGCTCGATGGTCTCGCGCCACCCGGGCATCGTCCGGGACCTGGTCGAGCAGGGCAACGAGGTGGGCGTCCACACCTTCACCCATGTCGACCTCTCCTACCAGAGCGAGGCCCGCGTCGAGCGCGAGATCGAGCAGACCCAGCTCGCACTGGCGGGCGCGGCCGGCATCACCACCACGCTGTTCCGCGCGCCGTACTCCTCCGAGACGAACGCCATCGACAACTACAGCTGGCCCGTCTACGAGAGCCTCGGCGAGGACGGCTACACCAGCGTCTTCATCGACACCGACAGCGACGACTGGAAGCGGCCCGGCGTCTCGAAGATCGTCGACTGGGCCACGCCGGAGGACGGCGAGGGCGCCTCCGTCCTCTTCCACGACGCCGGGGGCGAGCGGTCGCAGACGATCGCGGCGCTGCCGAAGTACATCGAGAAGATGCAGGCGAAGGGCTACACCTTCACCACCGTCAGCGGCGCCATGGCCGACCAGCAGGCACAGCAACAGTCACAGCAGCAGTCACAGCAGCCGGACGGTGATCGGAAGTCGCAGCAGCCCGGCGGTGATGGTCTCCAGGCCGCCCACCACAAGGCCACCGGCGCCACCCTCTACGAGGGCAAGGCGCTCGTCGCGGCCGTCGCGGTCGCCGAGTGGACGGTCCCGGCGCTCTCGGCCGGACTCGTCGTCGTGGGCGTGGCCGTCATGGGCCGGTTCGCGATGATGCTGGTCCTCGCCCGCCGCCACCACAGACAGCGCAACAGACGCCGTTTCAGCTGGGGCCCGCCCGTCACCGGGCCGGTGAGCGTGATCGTCCCGGCGTACAACGAGAAGGAGTGCATCGAGGCGACCCTGAGATCGCTGGCGCGCAGCACGCACCCCGTCGAGATCATCGTCGTGGACGACGGGTCGACGGACGGCACCGCGGAGATCGCCGAGTCCCTCGGGCTGCCCGGCGTCCGCGTCGTGCGGCAGGCCAACGCGGGCAAGTCCGCCGCCCTCAACAACGGTGTCCGCCAGGCCCGGTACGACATCGTCGTGATGATGGACGGCGACACCGTCTTCGAACCCGACACCGTACGGCACCTGGTGCAGCCCTTCGCCGACCCCGCCGTCGGCGCGGTCGCGGGCAACGCCAAGGTCGGCAACCGGCGCACCCTCATCGGCGCCTGGCAGCACATCGAGTACGTGATGGGCTTCAACCTCGACCGGCGCATGTACGACCTGCTGCGCTGCATGCCGACCATCCCCGGCGCGATCGGCGCGTTCCGGCGGGAGGCGGTCCTCCAGGCCGGCGGCATGAGCGACGACACGCTCGCCGAGGACACCGACATCACCATCGCGCTGCACCGCGCGGGGTGGCGGGTCGTCTACGAGGAGCACGCCCGCGCCTGGACCGAGGCGCCGGGGTCGCTCGGCCAGCTCTGGTCGCAGCGCTACCGGTGGTCGTACGGCACGATGCAGGCGCTGTGGAAGCACCGCCGGTCCCTGACGGACAAGGGGCCCTCGGGCCGTTTCGGGCGGGTCGGCATGCCGCTGGTCGTGCTCTTCCAGGTGGTCACGCCCGTCTTCGCCCCGCTCATCGACGTGTTCACGCTCTACTCCATGGTCTTCGTCGACTTCCGCGCGGCGCTGCTCGCGTGGCTGGCGGTGCTCGGCGTGCAGCTGGTGTGCGCGGCGTACGCCTTCCGGCTCGACCGGGAGAAGTACCGCTACCTGCTGATGATGCCGCTCCAGCAGCTGGCGTACCGGCAGATGATGTACCTGGTCCTCATCCACTCCTGCGTCACCGCCCTCACCGGCGGCCGGCTGCGCTGGCAGAAGCTGAAACGGACGGGCGAGGTGGGGACGCCGGCGGGGAACGGGTGATGGGAGCGCACAGCAAGGGGGCGGTGCACCGGCGTGCAGCGGGAGACGCGCACGCCGACGGGAGCACACCCGTGCGGGACCGCTACTTCGACACCCTGCGGGCGCTCGCCCTCGTCCGGGTGGTCGCGTACCACGCCTTCGGCTGGCCCTGGGCGGGGCTCGTCCTCCCCTCCATGGGGGTGATGTTCGGCCTGGCCGGCAGCCTGATGGCCAGGTCGCTGCGGCGCCCCGCACCGGCGGTGCTGCGGAGCCGGCTGCGCCGCCTGCTGCCGCCGTTCTGGTGCTGGGGTCTCTTCGTCGTGGGCGCCATGCTGGTGCGCGGCTGGATGCCGGGGTGGCAGATCGTCTACTGGGTGGTGCCGCTCGGCGACCCGCCGGGCAGCGCCTGGGGCGAACAGGCCTGGGAGATCCTCTGGTACCTGCGCACGTACCTGTGGTTCGTCCTGCTCTCCCCGCTGCTCCTGCGGCTGTTCCGGCTCGCGCCGGTGCCGGTGCTGCTGCTGTCCCTCGCCCCGGCCGTGGTCCTCCGGTTCCTGTGGCAGCCGCCCGACGACCGCTTCGGCACCGGGCTGCTCGACCTCGCGACGTACCTCTTCTGCTGGGTCCTCGGCTTCGCCCACCACGACGGTGTCCTGGGCCGCCTGAGGCCGCTCGCGGTCGTCGCCCTGTCGTCGGCGGCGCTCGCCTTCGGCGCCTGGTACGCGTTCGCGCACCGGGGCGAGTACGGCACCTACGACCTGGACGACATCCCGCTCGCGCAGGCCTTCTGGTCGGCCGGGTTCCTGACGCTGCTGATGTACGCCAAGGCACGGCTCGGCACCGACTTCTCGGGGCTGGTCCGGATGCGGCGGCTGGACCGGCTCGTGAGCGTGTTCAACGCCCGCGCGGTGACCGTCTACCTCTGGCACGAGCTGGCCCTCGTGCTGGCCGTCCCGCTGATCGACCGGTGCTGGGACGTGCCGGCCTTCGCGGCGTACCTGCCGCTGGAGAGCCAGTGGTTCCTGCTGGGCGTGGGCTGGGTCCTGGTCGGGGTGTTCGTGTTGCTGTTCGGGTGGGTGGAGGACGTCGCCGCGCGGAGGAGGCCGCGCCTGGTGCCGTGAGGGGGCCGCGGGCGCGGGGCTGCCCTGCGGTGCCGGCCTGCGGTGCTGCAACAATGGGCCCGTGACCCGCGCCTCCCTGAACAAGCAGCCGCACGAAGTCGCCTCGATGTTCGACCACGTCGCGGAACGGTACGACCTGA
The DNA here is from genome assembly GCF_018982965.1 of Streptomyces mayonensis. Lineage (GTDB taxonomy): Bacteria > Actinomycetota > Actinomycetes > Streptomycetales > Streptomycetaceae > Streptomyces > Streptomyces mayonensis. The sequence continues at coordinate 50,067 of NZ_JACBYP010000025.1, forward strand.
CCAACGCCGTCCTCTCCCTCGGGCAGGACCGGGCCTGGCGCAAGGCGGTCGCCCAGGCCGTCGACGCCCGCCCCGCGCAGAAGATCCTGGACCTCGCGGCCGGTACGGCGACCTCCTCGCTGCCGTTCGCCCGCACCGGTGCCTACGTCGTGCCCTGCGACTTCTCCCAGGGCATGCTCAAGGTCGGCAAGGAACGGCACGCGTGGCTGCCGTTCACCGCGGGCGACGCGACACGGCTGCCGTTCAGGGACGACGTCTTCGACGCCGTCACCATCTCCTTCGGGCTGCGCAACGTCCAGGACACGGACGCGGCGCTGCGCGAGATGCACCGGGTGACGCGGCCCGGCGGGCGGGTCGTCATCTGCGAATTCTCGCACCCGACGTGGGCGCCCTTCCGCACCGTCTACACCGAGTACCTGATGCGCGCACTGCCGCCGGTGGCCCGCGCGGTGTCGTCCAACCCCGACGCGTACGTCTACCTCGCCGAGTCCATCCGCGACTGGCCCGACCAGGCGGCGCTCGCCGGGCGGCTGGGCGGGGCCGGCTGGTCGAGGGTGGCGTGGCGCAACCTGACGGGCGGCGTGGTGACACTGCACCGCGGCTTCAAGGCGGCCTGAGCGCGACGCCCCCCTCCCGAGGCTTGAGGTGCTTGAGGCGTTTAAAGCGTTTCAAGCGCTTCAGGTCTTCAGGTTCTCGGGTCCTCAGATGTTTCAGGTCTTCAGATGCTCAGGGCAGGCTGACGCTGTGGACGACGCGGCGGGCCGGCGGCTCGCCCGGCTCCGCCAGCTCCCTGCGGAGCCCGCCCAGCGGCGGCCGCGGCACCCGTGGCTCACGGATGCCCCCGCCGCCCTCGCCCTCGCCCTCCCTGAAGTCGAACCACACGTACACCGTCGACTCCGGCGGCACCTGCGCGCCGGGCTGCGGGTACTGGCGTACGACGTGGTCGACGACGGCGTGCCGCAGGTCGGGCCGGTCCGGCGCCTGCAGGGACAGGCCCCGCACGCGGGCGGTGTCGTACGCGTCCTCGGCCATCAGGCCGACCAGGCGCGGTACGCGGACTTCGGGCTTCTCGGATACCAGGCCCACGGGCGTCACCCCCAGCGGTACCCGGCACAGTAGCGCCGCCGGACGTCACCCGGAAGCGTCAAGTGGCTTACTGTGACAGTCGACTACCCACTGTGACGACGGGTTCGCGGGTCTCGTCCAGAGCGAGGCGGTAGCAGTGCCCCTGCCGTTCGGAGTCCGGAGTCGTGAACACCTCGGCGAGCCGCATGCCCAGCCGCCCGGTGACCGCGATGGACCGGGTGTTGCGCGCGTCGACCATCGCGACCACCTCGGCCACCCCCGCCGCCCGCACCCGCTGAAGGGTCTCCCTTGCCGCGGCGGTGACGTACCCCTTGCCCCAGTGCGCCCGTCCGAGCCGCCAGCCGATCTCGATCTCGCCCCTGGGCCCCCACTCGCGCGGCCAGGGCTGGGCGCCGGTGAAGCCGAGGACCTGCCCGGAGGCGTCCACCATGGTCCACAGGCAGAAACCGCGTTCGGCGTCGTGCCGGCGCTGGCGGGCGGTCAGCTCCTCGTAGACGGAGAGCTCCGCGGACCTCGCGCCGTGGAACTCCATGACCTCCGGGTCGTCGAAGACCCGGTGCCAGGCGAGGGCGTCCTCGTCGGTGGGAACGCGCAGCCGTACAACGGGGAGAGGTCGCTTCACGGGGCAGCCCTTCAGCCGGATGGACGATGACGCTGAATAGACTGCCCATGTCCAGTGCCGGTCGGCACGCAGATTCCGAACTTGGGGAGATCCCGCCGTGACCGTCGAGACCGAGCCGCTCTCCGAGAACACCGCCGATGTGATCGTCGTGGGCGCGGGGCCGGCCGGCTCCACGACCGCGTACCACCTGGCCAGGTCGGGACTGGACGTCCTGCTCCTGGAGAAGACCGCGTTCCCCCGGGAGAAGGTCTGCGGCGACGGCCTCACCCCGCGGGCGGTCAAACAGCTCGTCGCCATGGGGATCGACATCTCCGAGGAAGCCGGCTGGCTGCGCAACAAGGGCCTGCGCATCATCGGCGGCGGCTCCCGCCTCCAGCTCGACTGGCCCGATCTCGCCTCCTTCCCCGACTACGGACTCGTCCGCAAGCGCGACGACTTCGACGAGCAGCTCGCCCGGCAGGCCCAGAAGGCCGGCGCCCGGCTGCACGAGCGCTGCAACGTCGGCGAGCCGATCGTGGACGACCGCACGGGCCGTATCACCGGTGTGAAGGCCAAACTGGGCGAGGACAAGCGCGAGGTCACCTTCCACGCCCCGCTCGTCGTCGCCGCCGACGGCAACTCCACGCGGCTGTCCCTGGCGATGGGCCTGCACCGCCGCGAGGACCGCCCGATGGGCGTCGCGGTGCGCACGTACTTCACCTCGCCGCGCCACGACGACGACTACCTGGAGTCCTGGCTGGAGCTGTGGGACCGGCGCGGCCCGCAGGACCGCCTGCTGCCGGGCTACGGCTGGGTCTTCGGCATGGGCGACGGCACGTCGAACGTCGGCCTCGGAGTGCTCAACACCTCCGCCGCCTTCAAGGAGCTCGACTGGCGCGAGATCCTCAAGGCCTGGTGCGCGTCGATGCCCGAGGACTGGGGCTACGTCCCGGAGAACATGACCGGCCCGATCCGCGGCGCCGCCCTGCCCATGGCCTTCAACCGCCAGCCCCACTACACCAAGGGCCTGCTCCTGGTCGGCGACGCCGGCGGCCTGGTCAACCCCTTCAACGGCGAGGGCATCGCCTACGCCATGGAGTCCGGCCAGATCGCCGCCGACGTCGTCGTCCAGGCCCACGCCCGGGCCACGCCGGGCCAGCGCGAGATCGCCCTGCAGCGCTACCCGCGGGTCCTGAAGGACACCTACGGCGGTTACTACAACCTGGGCCGCGCCTTCGTGAAGCTCATCGGCAACCCGAAGGTCATGCAGATCGCGACCCAGCGCGGCCTCACCCACCCGATCCTGATGAAGTTCACCCTCAAGATGCTCGCCAACCTGACGGACCCGACGGGCGGCGACGCGATGGACCGCATCATCAACGGGCTGAGCAAGGTCGCGCCGAAGGCCTGATCACCGGATCCGTCGCCGGACCCCGGACGCGGCTTCCGACCACCGCGGCCGGCTCGGTCGGCGCGGCCGGCTCAGGCGAAGGCCGCGGCGTTGGCGGACCTGCGCGCGAAGACCTCCTCGCGCCGGTCCGCCGACTGCCTCAGCGCGGCCTTCCGCTCCCGCGCGGAGAGCCGGTCCAGGTAGACGTGCCCGTTCACGTGGTCGGTCTCGTGGGCGAGGCAGCGCGCGAAGTACCCGGTGCCCTCGACGAGGAGCGGCGCGCCGTCCTTGTCCAGGCCCCGCACGACGGCCCGGTCGGGCCGCGGTACGGCCATGACGGCGCCCGGCACCGACAGGCACCCCTCGCCCTCGTCCAGCAGCCGGCGCGCGGCCGGGTCGAGGGCGTCGAGCACCGGGTTGACGACGTGCCCGACATGCCGGACACCCTCGTCGTCCGAGCAGTCGTAGACGAACAGACGCAGGCCGAGCCCGACCTGATTGGCCGCAAGCCCGGCCCCTTCCGCGACGTACATGGTGCGGAACATGTCGTCGATGAGCGCGGCGAGGTCGGGTCCGAACTCCGTGACGTCCCGGCACGGCCGGTGCAGGACCTCCTCGCCGACCTCGGTGACGCGCCGCACCGATCCGCGCCGGGCCTCGGGCGCGAACGGGGGATAGGAGGCGGTGGGCCGCCCCTGTACGAACACACTCGGCATGACTCTCTCTCCTCCGGCTCGTGGACGGGCCGGTGGGGCACCGGCCCGCGCCGAGCATGCCAGGAGAGGCCGGAGGGCCGCAGCCCCCGAGCGGCTGCGGCCCTCCGTGCGGACATGTCCGCGGTGTACGTGATGTGCGGTTGTGCGCAGTGCGGTGTGCAGTGCGCGGGGTTGCGCTGCGCGGGGACCACTGCGCGCGCACATGGCGCAGTGCGCGCGGGGGCGGGTTACAGCACCCGCACCGCGCCGCTCGGCGGGTCGTACGACAGCGGCTTCTCGACCACGCCGGTGGAGGAGTTCTGCGCCCCGACGAACATGCCGTCGCCGACGTAGACGCCCACGTGGTACGCGCTGCCCGCGCCGCCCCAGTACAGGATGTCGCCCGGCTGGAGGTTGTCCAGCCCGACCTGGGTGCCGGCCGTCGACTGGTCCTGGGAGACGCGCGGAAGGCTGATGCCGACCTGCTTGAAGGCGGCCTGCACGAGTCCGGAGCAGTCGTAGGCGGACGGGCCGGTGGCGCCGGAGACGTACGCCTTGCCGACCTGGGCCTGGACGAAGGAGACGATCGCGGCGGCCGAACCGGTGGCCGAGGACGAGCCGGTGCTGGTGCCGGTGTCCGCGCTCTGGGCGGGGCCGGTGTCCGAGGAGGAGTTCAGCGTGGGGCGCTCGGCGGTGCGCGCGGCGCGCTCGGCGGCTGCCTTGCGCGCGGCCTCCTCGGCCTTCTTCTTTTCGGCGGCCTTCTTCTTGGCCTCGGCGAGGTCCGCCTTCGCCTGCTCGGCGGCCTTCGCGGCCGCGGCGTCACGCTCGGCCCGCAGTTCGTAGCTCGAGGCCGCCTGCTGCGTGACGTCGGCGGACTGGGCGACCTGAGCAGCCAGGTCGGCCGTCAGGGTGGGCAGTTCAAGGGTCTGCGTCACCGGTTCGGCCGCGTTGGCCGACCCCGACGCACCGGCCACTGCCAGGGTGCTGAGGACGCCACCGGCAACTCCGGTCCGCATCGCGATCGTCGACGCGCTGCGGCGGGGCTTCCGGTGGCTGCGTATGTGAGCGGTGTGGGACATAGGAACAACCGGTATCAGTGACTCCTCCATACCTTCAAGAAACGTGGGGTGCGCCACAATTGTTCAACCGCACCTCCGAATCCCGGGCGTGTCGTTCCTTATTGACGCCCTAACGGACATAGCGGGCGTCCGTGATCGGCCCGTGATCACGTACTTTCATCGTTACGTCCGAATTGCCCCGCACCTACCATCGGTTGGAGTGGTTGGCCAATCCCTGTTCTCATGCGACTCTCATGAGTGTGACGGAGGCCACTCCGCGGTGGTCCGCGCAGGGGGGAACCGCCGGGCCGTCAGTCGCCGGCCTTCGACCCCTTCACCGGCGGTCCGCCGAGATAGTTCCCCTTGGTGTCGTAGGGCCAGGCGTTGGCCTCGCAGCCGTCGAGTCCGTAGATCTGCTGCATCATCGCCGGTGCCGGCTTTCCCGGGCCCGGACACCCTTCGTGGCCGTGGCCGATGCGGTGCCCCACCTCGTGATTGACGATCAGCGCGCGATATTCGGAGGTGGGCCCCTTGAACTCGGGTGAACCCGTCAGCCAGCGTTTGAGATTGACCACCACTTTGTGCCCGACGTCGCAGTTGAGCTCTCCCATGGTGTCCAGATCCCCCTCGGCGCAGATACGGTCCGCGGTGTCCGGACTGGCGATGTCGATCACGAAGTCGTACGGCTTCTCCGAGACGAGCTGGAACGCGTTGACCCCGTCGGCGGTCCAGCCCCGCTCGTCGGCGAGAATCTTCTCCATCTCCCGGGCGGCCTTGTCCGCCGAGACACCGGTCCCCTCCTCCACCATGACGGCGAACCGCCGTACCTTGTTTCCGTCGCCGTGCACCTGCCCGGAGGCCTGCGCCGTGTCGAACTCCCCGTTCCCGTGCTGCAGCACGCCCGGAACGGGCCCGCTGTCGGTCGCCAGTGGTCTGTCGCCCTCCGCCTTCCCGCCGTCCGCGGCGCTGCTGTCCGTGCCGCAGGCCGACAGGAAGGACACCGCGACGACGGCTGCGAGGGAAAGAGATAACGAGGGGCGGACCGGCATGCTCTTCTCTCCGACTCTTCTTCTCCGAGGTTCGACTGGCCGTTTGAGGATGTTCTCCACACTTGCCATGACGCCGCTGCGGTGCACGGAGTTCACTGGCGTCCGGGAAAAGCGCGTTCCGTGACGGACGCGTGACGGAACCGGTACGCGCGATTTCCCGGGACTTCATACGGGCGCCGTATCGGCGGAACATGAGCGGGGGCGCGGGAATCGCCGTGCATTTCCGTGCCGAATCGCCGAGCGATGAAATGCCGTCGGAGTGGAGGAGCCGGCTCGGGAGCGGTGCGCTCCGTCAGGGCCGCCCTCCGTGCCCCGCGACCGGACAGCCACCGAGCCCGCGACCGGACCCTCACCGTGCGACGCGACCGGACGGCGCCGATCCGTCACCCGCCGGATCGCCTCCGCGTGCCTCCCCCTCCCGGCCTCTCCGCCTGTTTCCACTCACCTCCGCGCGGACTTAGTGAACGCGTGCACGTGTCCACACCGGCCCCGGCCGCTCCCTCCAGGTGTGAACGGGCCCTCTATCAAGTGATCGTGTCCAGCGCCAATTTGCATGCACGAGAACCATCTTGATATGGAGACGCGCTCCGCGCGAGGCCTCTGGCCAGCGGCGACGAGCGAAAATGTCACCTCTGGTGATCAGCTGAACGCTTCTTGTGTGAAGATCACCGCTCATCCGACTTCATGATCGTTCGTCAGGTGGTGGAGATCACAAAGCTTGTGCAATACCCCGTGTCGCAGATCACAGAGCGGCGGGCATAAGATGCGAGGCAGTTGGGCTTGTGACCTGCTTCACATGTTCGCGATCTTCGTCGGGACGGGCGGGGCTCGTGGGGCAGTTGAGGCGGCTGTGAGTCCAGTGCAACCGCCAGCAGTCAGTGCCGACTGAGAGGAGCGAGGAGCGGTGAACGCGTATGCGCCCATCCTCGTACTGGGAGCCCTCGGGGCAGGCTTTGCGATCTTCTCCGTGGTGATGGCCACGCTGATCGGTCCGAAGCGGTACAACCGGGCGAAGCTCGAGGCCTACGAGTGCGGCATCGAGCCGACCCCCACGCCGGCCGGCGGCGGGCGCTTCCCCATCAAGTACTACCTGACGGCGATGCTCTTCATCATCTTCGATATCGAGATCGTCTTCCTCTACCCCTGGGCCGTCACCTTCGACGCCCTGGGGATTTTCGGGCTCGTGGAGATGCTGCTCTTCGTGCTCACCGTCTTCGTCGCGTACGCGTACGTATGGCGGCGCGGCGGCCTGGAATGGGACTGAGGAGCTCTTTGACATGGGACTCGAAGAAAAACTGCCGAGCGGCTTCCTGCTGACCACCGTCGAGCAGGCCGCGGGCTGGGTGCGCAAGTCGTCCGTCTTCCCGGCCACGTTCGGCCTCGCCTGCTGTGCCATCGAGATGATGACCACCGGCGCCGGCCGCTACGACCTGGCGCGCTTCGGCATGGAGGTCTTCCGCGGATCGCCGCGGCAGGCGGACCTGATGATCGTCGCGGGCCGGGTCAGCCAGAAGATGGCGCCGGTGCTGCGGCAGGTCTACGACCAGATGCCGAACCCGAAGTGGGTGATCTCCATGGGGGTCTGCGCCTCCTCGGGCGGCATGTTCAACAACTACGCCATCGTCCAGGGCGTCGACCACGTCGTCCCCGTCGACATCTACCTCCCCGGCTGCCCGCCGCGGCCCGAGATGCTGATGGACGCCATCCTCAAGCTCCACCAGAAGATCCAGAGCTCCAAGCTCGGGGTCAACGCGGAGGAAGCGGCCCGCGAGGCGGAGGAGGCGGCGCTCAAGGCCCTGCCCACCATCGAGATGAAGGGGCTGCTGCGGTGAGCGACGCCAACAACACCGCGGGTGACGCGGACGGCGTGAACCCCGAGAAGGACCTGTCCGCGGAGAACCTCCCCGGCCAGCGCGGTCAGGGCGGCGAGGAGATCCGCGTCCAGCGCGGCATGTTCGGCGCCAACAACGGCGGCGACACCTCCGGCTACGGCGGCCTGGTCCGCTCCGTGCGGCTGCCCGGACCCGCGAGCAGGCCCTACGGCGGATACTTCGACGAGGTCGCCGACGAGCTCGAGGGCGCGCTGGAGGAACAGGGACTGCTGCCCGAGAACGCGATCGGGAAGACGGTCGTCGACCGCGACGAGCTGACCTTCCACATCGAGCGCGAGCACCTCGTCCGCGTCGCCCGCACCCTGCGCGACGACCCGGCCCTGCGCTTCGAACTGTGCACCGGCGTCAGCGGCGTCCACTACCCGCACGACAAGGGCCGCGAGCTGCACGCCGTCTACCACCTGCGCTCGATCACCCACAACCGGCTGATCCGCCTGGAGGTCAGCGCGCCCGACAGCGACCCGCACATCCCGTCGCTGTTCGCCGTCTACCCGACCAACGACTGGCACGAGCGCGAGACGTACGACTTCTTCGGCATCGTCTTCGACGGTCACCCGGCCCTGACGCGGATCATGATGCCGGACGACTGGCAGGGCTTTCCGCAGCGCAAGGACTACCCCCTCGGCGGCATCCCCGTCGAGTACAAGGGCGCCCAGATCCCGGCTCCGGACCAGCGGAGGTCGTACTCGTGAGCACTTCCCACGCCTCCCCCAGGGAGACGACCGAAGGCACCGTCTACACGGTCACCGGCGGTGACTGGGACGAGGTCGTCCAGTCCGCCGCCCGCGCCGACGACGAGCGCATCGTCGTCAACATGGGCCCGCAGCACCCGTCCACGCACGGCGTGCTCCGCCTGATCCTGGAGATCGACGGCGAGACGGTCACCGAGGCCCGCTGCGGCATCGGCTACCTGCACACCGGCATCGAGAAGAACCTCGAGTACCGGACCTGGACGCAGGGCACCACGTTCGTGACGCGCATGGACTACCTGACGCCGTTCTACAACGAGACGGCGTACTGCCTGGGCGTCGAGAAGCTCCTCGGCATCGAGGACGACATCCCGGACCGCGCCTCGGTCATCCGGGTCCTGCTGATGGAGCTGAACCGGCTCTCCTCGCACCTGGTGTGCGTCGCCACCGGCGGCATGGAGCTGGGCGCCACCACGGTCATGATCTACGGATTCCGCGATCGTGAACTGGTTCTCGACATCTTCGAGCTGATCACCGGCCTGCGGATGAACCACGCGTTCGTCCGGCCCGGCGGACTCGCCCAGGACCTGCCGCCGGGCGCGGTGGACCAGATGCGCGAGTTCGTGAAGAAGATGAAGAAGAACCTCCCGGAGTACGACAAGCTGTTCACCGGGAACCCCATCTTCAAGGCCCGCATGCAGGACGTCGGCTACCTCGACCTGGCCGGCTGCATGGCCCTCGGCGCCACCGGACCGGTCCTCAGGTCCGCCGGCCTCCCGCACGACCTGCGCAAGACCCAGCCGTACTGCGGCTACGAGACCTACGACTTCGACGTCCCGACCGCCGACACCTGCGACTCCTACGGCCGCTTCCTGATCCGGCTGGAGGAGATGCGCCAGTCGCTGCGCATCATCGAGCAGTGCCTGGACCGGCTGGAGCCCGGCCCGGTCATGGTCGCCGACAAGAAGATCGCCTGGCCCGCGCAGCTCGCCCTGGGACCGGACGGCCTGGGCAACTCCCTCGACCACATCAAGAAGATCATGGGCACCTCCATGGAGGCCCTGATCCACCACTTCAAGCTGGTCACCGAGGGTTTCCGCGTGCCACCGGGACAGGCGTACGCGGCGGTCGAGTCACCCAAGGGCGAACTCGGTGTGCACGTCGTCTCGGACGGCGGCACCCGCCCCTTCCGGGTCCACTTCCGCGACCCGTCCTTCACCAACCTGCAGGCCATGGCGGCGATGTGCGAGGGCGGCCAGGTCGCCGACGTCATCGTCGCGGTGGCGTCCATCGACCCCGTGATGGGAGGCGTCGACCGGTGACCACCTCTTCTTCGGAGCGGGGCGTCAGCCTGGGCATGCCGGAACTGCCCGCGCCCGCCTACCCGGACGACGTCCGGGCCCGGCTGGAGTCCGACGCGCGCGAGGTCATCGCCCGCTACCCGGACTCCCGGTCCGCCCTCCTGCCGCTGCTGCACCTGGTGCAGTCGGAGGAGGGGCACGTCACGCGCACCGGCATGCAGTTCTGCGCGGACATGCTGGACCTCACCACCGCCGAGGTCACCGCCGTCGCCACCTTCTACACCATGTACCGGCGCCGGCCGAGCGGCGACTACCAGGTCGGCGTCTGCACCAACACGCTGTGCGCGGTCATGGGCGGCGACGCCATCTTCGAGTCCCTCCAGGAGCACCTGGGCGTCGGCAACGGCGAGACCACCGAGGACGGCAAGGTCACCCTCGAGCACATCGAGTGCAACGCGGCCTGCGACTTCGCCCCCGTCGTGATGGTCAACTGGGAGTTCTTCGACGACCAGACCCCCGCGAGCGCCCGCGGCCTCGTCGACGACCTGCGCGCGGGACGGCCGGTGACCCCCACGCGCGGGGCGCCGCTGTGCACCTTCAAGGAGACCGCCCGGATCCTGGCGGGCTTCCCCGACGAGCGGGACGGCGCCGTCGCGGCCGGCGGCAGCGCGGGCCCCGCCTCCCTGGCCGGGCTGAAGCTGGCCAAGGGCGAGGTGCCCGCCGCGCGCGTCGTACACCCGCGGGACGGCGGACCGCACGACGCGTCGCAGGATGCACCGCAGGACCGGGCCGTGCACGACCCGTCCCCGACGGAACACCTCAGCTCGCACGACGCGCCGCAGGACACATCGGCGTCCGACCCGTCCCACCCGGCCGGGCCCACCGCCGAGGAGGGGGAGTGATGACCGTGGCAGCCGAGATCAAGGGCAGCAGTCCGGAGAAGCTGCTCGCACCCGTGCTGTCGGCCTTCTGGGACGAGGACGAGTCCTGGACTCTCGACGTCTACCGGAGGCACGAGGGGTACGAGGGGCTCCGCAAGGCGCTGGCCATGGAGCCGGACGACCTGATCGCGTACGTCAAGGAGTCCGGTCTGCGCGGACGCGGCGGTGCCGGGTTCCCGACCGGGATGAAGTGGCAGTTCATTCCCCAGGGGGACGGCAAGCCTCACTATCTTGTTGTCAACGCCGACGAATCGGAGCCGGGGACCTGCAAGGACATCCCGCTCCTCTTCGCGAACCCGCACAGCCTCATCGAGGGCATCGTCATCGCGTGCTACGCCATCAGGTCGTCGCACGCCTTCATCTACCTGCGCGGTGAAGTCGTCCCCGTGCTGCGGCGACTGCACGAGGCCGTGCGCGAGGCCCGTGCGGCCGGCTTCCTCGGCGAGAACATCCTGGGCAGCGGACTCGACCTGGAACTCACCGTGCACGCTGGCGCGGGCGCGTACATCTGCGGTGAGGAGACCGCACTGCTCGACTCGCTCGAAGGCCGCCGGGGTCAACCGCGGCTCCGTCCCCCCTTCCCCGCCGTCGCGGGCCTCTACGCGTGCCCGACTGTGGTGAACAACGTCGAATCGATCGCTTCGGTTCCCGCGATCCTGAACAAGGGCAAGGACTGGTTCCGGTCGATGGGCAGCGAGAAGTCCCCGGGCTTCACGCTGTACTCGCTCAGCGGCCACGTCGCGGGCCCCGGCCAGTACGAGGCGCCGCTCGGCATCACCCTGCGCCAGCTCCTCGACATGAGCGGCGGCATGCGCCCCGGCCACCGGCTGAAGTTCTGGACGCCGGGCGGCTCCTCGACGCCGATGTTCACCGACGAGCACCTCGACGTCCCCCTCGACTACGAGGGCGTGGGCGCCGCCGGTTCCATGCTCGGCACCAAGGCGCTCCAGTGCTTCGACGAGACCACCTGCGTCGTGCGCGCCGTCACCCGCTGGACCGAGTTCTACGCCCACGAGTCCTGCGGCAAGTGCACCCCCTGCCGCGAAGGCACGTACTGGCTGGTCCAGTTGCTGCGCGACATCGAGGCCGGCAAGGGACAGATGTCCGACCTCGACAAGCTGAACGACATCGCCGACAACATCAACGGCAAGTCCTTCTGCGCCCTCGGCGACGGCGCCGCCTCGCCGATCTTCTCCTCGCTCAAGTACTTCCGCGAGGAGTACGAGCAGCACATCACGGGCCGCGGATGCCCCTTCGACCCGGCCAAGTCGACGGCCTGGGCCGACCGCACGGAGGTGAAGGCATGACCGTGACCACGAATGCTCCCTCGGGAGGGGGAGAGGCGGCCCTCCCGCCGGAGGACCTCGTCACGCTGACGATCGACGGCGCCGAGATCAGCGTCCCCAAGGGCACCCTGGTCATCCGGGCCGCCGAGCAGCTCGGCATCGAGATCCCCCGGTTCTGCGACCACCCCCTCCTCGACCCGGCCGGCGCCTGCCGCCAGTGCATCGTCGAGGTCGAGGGCCAGCGCAAGCCGATGGCGTCCTGCACCATCACCTGCACCGACGGCATGGTGGTGAAGACCCAGCTCACCTCGCCCGTCGCCGAGAAGGCCCAGCACGGCGTGATGGAGCTGCTGCTCATCAACCACCCGCTGGACTGCCCCGTCTGCGACAAGGGCGGCGAGTGCCCCCTGCAGAACCAGGCGATGTCGCACGGCCAGGCCGACTCCCGCTTCGAGGGCAGGAAACGCACCTACGAGAAGCCGGTGCCGATCTCCACACAGGTGCTGCTCGACCGCGAGCGGTGCGTGCTGTGCGCCCGCTGCACCCGGTTCTCCAACCAGGTCGCGGGCGACCCGATGATCGAGCTGATCGAGCGGGGCGCGCTCCAGCAGGTCGGCACCGGCGAGGGCGACCCCTTCGAGTCGTACTTCTCCGGCAACACCATCCAGATCTGCCCGGTCGGCGCACTCACCTCGGCGGCCTACCGGTTCCGCTCCCGCCCCTTCGACCTGATCTCCTCGCCGTCGGTGTGCGAGCACTGCTCCGGCGGCTGCGCGACCCGCACCGACCACCGGCGCGGCAAGGTCATGCGGCGCCTCGCGGCCGACGAGCCCGAGGTCAACGAGGAGTGGATCTGCGACAAGGGGCGCTTCGGGTTCCGGTACGCGCAGCAGCGGGACCGGCTCACCACGCCGCTGGTGCGCAACCCGGAGGGCGATCTGGAGCCGGCCTCCTGGCCCGAGGCCCTGCAGATCGCCGCGCAGGGACTGCTCGCCTCCAGGGGCCGCACCGGCGTCCTGACCGGCGGGCGGCTCACCGTCGAGGACGCCTACGCGTACAGCAAGTTCGCGCGCGTGGCGCTCGACACCAACGACATCGACTTCCGCGCGCGCGTGCACAGCGCCGAGGAGGCCGACTTCCTGGCCGCCCGGATCGCCGGACGCGGCCGGGACCTCGACGGGACCGGCGTCACCTACACGTCGCTGGAGAAGGCGCCCGCCGTGCTGCTGGTCGGCTTCGAGGCCGAGGAGGAGGCGCCCGGCGTCTTCCTCAGGCTGCGCAAGGCCTGGCGCAAGCACGGACAGAAGGTCTTCGCGCTGGCCACCCACGCCACGCGGGGCCTGGAGAAGGCCGGCGGCACCCTGCTCCCCGCCGCCCCCGGCACCGAGACCGAGTGGCTGGACGCCCTCGCGAGCGGCGTCGGCCTGGAGGAGGGCGGCACCCGGGCGGCCGAGGCACTGCGCGCCGAGGGCGCCGTGATCGTCGTCGGCGAGCGGCTGGCGTCCGTGGCCGGCGGTCTCACCTCCGCCGTACGCACCGCCACCGCGACCGGCGCCCGGCTGGTGTGGATCCCGCGCCGGGCCGGGGAGCGCGGCGCGATCGAGGCCGGCGCGCTGCCGTCGCTGCTGCCCGGCGGACGCCCCGCGACCGACCCCCGCGCGCGTGAGGAGGTCGCCGCGCTGTGGGGCGTGGCCGACCTGCCGCACCGCTACGGCCGCGACACCGGCGAGATCGTCGAGGCCGCAGCCCGGGGCGAACTCCAGGCGCTGCTGGTGGCGGGCGTCGAGGTCGCCGACCTGCCCGACCCCACGCGCGCGCGTGCGGCACTCGAGGAGGCCGGTTTTGTGGTGTCCCTCGAGCTGCGGCCCAGCGAGGTCACCGAACGCGCCGACGTGGTCCTGCCCGTGGCCGCGGTCGCCGAGAAGCCCGGCACCTTCCTCAACTGGGAGGGCAGGGCGCGCCTGTTCGAGGCCGCGCTCAAGCCCGACCAGATGACCCGCCGCCTCGCCCCGGCCGACGCCCGCGTCCTGCAGATGCTGGCCGACGCCATGGACGTCCACCTCGGCCTGCCTGACCTGCGCACCGCGCGCGCGGAGATCGACCGGCTCGGCGGCTGGGACGGGCCAAGGGCCGGTGAGCCGCTGCAGACCGCGAGCGCGCTGCCCAGGCCGGCCGCCGGAGAGGCCGTACTGGCCGGGCACCGGCTGCTGCTCGACCAGGGGCTGCTCCAGCAGGGCGACGAGGCGCTCGCCGGCACCCGGCACGCCGCACGCGCGCGCGTGTCGGCCGCCACGGCCGCCGAGGCGGGCGTCAAGGACGGCGACGTCCTCGCCGTGACCGGTCCCGCCGGAGCCGTCGAACTGCCGCTCCAGGTCACCGAGATGCCCGACCGGGTGGTCTGGCTCCCGCTGAACTCGGCCGGCCACGGCGTCGCCTCCGACGCCGGAGCGCTGCCCGGAAACCTCGTCCGCATCGGCCCGGCGACCTCCGCCGGCGAGGCCCCCAAGGAGGTGGAGGCATGAGCCCGTACCTCGCCGCTGAAGACCTCTCGATGTTCGGGACCGACCCCTGGTGGCTGGTCGTCGTCAAGGCGGTGTTCTGCTTCGCCTTCCTGATGGTGACCGTGCTGTTCGCCATCGTCTGGGAGCGCAAGGTCGTCGCCTGGATGCAGCTGCGCATCGGCCCGAACCGGCACGGCCCCTGGGGCCTGCTCCAGTCGCTCGCCGACGGCATCAAGCTGATGCTCAAGGAAGACGTCGTCGTCAAACGCGCCGACAAGGCGGTGTACATCCTGGCGCCGGTCGTCGCGGCCGTCCCGGCCTTCATGGCGATCGCGGTGATCCCCTTCGGACCGGCAGGCAACGAGGTCTCGATCTTCGGCCACCGCACCGCCATGCAGCTCACCGACCTGCCGATCGCGATGCTGTTCATCCTGGCCGTCGCCTCGGTCGGCATCTACGGCATCGTGCTCGCCGGCTGGAGCTCCGGCTCGACGTACCCGCTGCTCGGCGGACTGCGCTCCTGCGCGCAGATGATCTCCTACGAGATCGCGATGGGCGCCGCGTTCGCCTCGGTCTTCCTCTACTCCGGCTCGATGTCCACCTCGGAGATCGTCGCCCAGCAGAACGACCGCTGGTACATCGTGCTGCTGCCCGTCTCCTTCATCCTCTACATCGTCACGATGGTCGGCGAGACCAACCGCGCCCCCTTCGACATGCCCGAGTCCGAGGGCGACCTGGTGGGCGGCTTCAACACCGAGTACTCGTCGATCAAGTTCGCGATGTTCATGCTCGCCGAGTACGTGAACATGGTGACGGTCTCGGCGGTCGCCACCACGCTGTTCCTCGGCGGCTGGCGGGCCCCCTGGCCGATCAGCACCTTCTGGGAGGGCGCCAACCACGGCTGGTGGCCGCTGCTCTGGTTCGTGGTCAAGGTCCAGCTGCTGCTGTTCTTCTTCATCTGGCTGCGCGGCACCCTCCCCCGGGTCCGCTACGACCAGCTGATGAAGCTCGGCTGGAAGGTCCTCATCCCGGTCTCCCTGGTCTGGCTGATGCTGGTCGCGACCGTGCGGGCCCTCAGGAACGAGGGATACGACTTCACCGACATCGCCCTCTACGTCGGCGGCGGCGTGCTCGTCCTGCTGCTGCTGTCCTTCGTCGCCGACATCTACCGCGACAAGGGCGCCAAGGGCGCGAAGACCGACGGGCCGGCCGAGGACGCGACCGCCTTCGACCCGATGGCCGGCGGGTTCCCCGTACCGCCGCTGCCCGGACAGGAGCTGCCGCCGGTGCCCAGGCGCCGTCCCCGCCGCGAACGGGAGCTGATTGTCAGTGGCGGGCCCGATACTCAGAGTGACGGATCTGTGAGCGGATCAACGGATGGAAAGGAGGCGTCCGATGGCTGAGGAACACAAGGGCCACAAGGGGCACGAGGAACACAGCGCACCCCGGGGTCACAGCGAACCCGTGGAACCCAAGGAGACCGACCCCGGTTTCATGAACCCCGTGGCCGGCTTCGGCGTGACCTTCAAGGCCATGTTCAAGAAGCGGCTGACCGAGCAGTATCCGGAGCAGAAGAAGACCACTGCCCCGCGCTTCCACGGACGGCACCAGCTCAACCGCCATCCGGACGGCCTGGAGAAGTGCGTCGGCTGCGAGCTGTGCGCCTGGGCCTGTCCCGCCGACGCGATCTACGTCGAGGGCGCGGACAACACCGACGAGGAGCGCTACTCGCCGGGCGAGCGCTACGGCCGCGTCTACCAGATCAACTACGCCCGCTGCATCCTGTGCGGCCTGTGCATCGAGGCGTGCCCCACACGCGCGCTGACCATGACCAACGAGTTCGAGCTGGCCGACTCCAGCCGCGCCAACCTCATCTTCACCAAGGACCAGCTGCTCGCCGGTCTGGAGGAGGGCATGGTCGACTCGCCGCACGCCATCTACCCGGGCACGGACGAGCAGGACTACTACCGGGGCCTGGTGACCGAGGCGGCACCCGGCACGGTCCAGCAGGAGGCCCACTCCAAGGGCGAGGTCGTCCAGGAGGGCGACTCGACCTTCGGCGGGACGGAGCCGGCGTCGGAGGAGGTGATCCGCCGATGAGCGCGCAGCTCGCCGCCGCGGCGACCCTCTCCGCCGGCACCTCCACCGGAGAGGCCGTCCAGTTCTGGATCCTCGGCACGGTCGCGGTGATCGGCGCCCTGTGCACCGTCTTCATGAAGAAGGCCGTGCACAGCGCGCTCTGCCTCGCCGGGACCATGATCGTGCTGGCGGTGTTCTACCTCGCCAACGGCGCCTACTTCCTCGGCATCGTGCAGATCGTCGTCTACACCGGCGCCATCATGATGCTGTTCCTGTTCGTGGTGATGCTCGTCGGCGTCACCGCGGCGGACTCGCTGAAGGAGACCATCAAGGGCCAGCGCTGGCTGGCCCTGCTGTCCGGACTCGGCTTCGGCATCCTGCTGATCGGCGGCATCGGCAACGCCTCCGTCAGCGAGTTCACCGGCCTCGCCCAGGCGAACGCGAACGGCAACGTGGAGGGCCTGGCGTCCCTCATCTTCACCAAGTACGTCTTCGCCTTCGAGATCACCGGCGCGCTGCTCATCACGGCCGCCGTCGGCGCCATGGTGCTCACCCACCGCGAGCGCACCGAGCGGGCGGCCACCCAGCGCGAGCTGTCCGAGAAGCGCCTGCGCGAGGGCGAGTACCTGCCGCCGCTGCCCGCGCCCGGCGTCTACGCCCGGCACAACGCGGTCGACATCGCGGGCCTGCTGCCCGACGGCACCCCGTCCGAGCTGACCGTCAGCAGGACGCTGCGCGAGCGGGGCCAGATCCGTGACGTGTCGATGGAGGCGCTGGGCGACCTGAAGGCGCTGGAGCAGCGGGCCGAGGAGCGCCTGGAGCGCACCGCCCCGGGGCCGGCCGACTCCGAGGGGTCCGCCGCCGGGAGCGCCAAGAGGTCCGAGGAGGCGTCGAAGTGAACCCGGTCAACTACCTGTATCTCGCGGCACTGCTGTTCACGATCGGCGCCACCGGCGTGCTGATCCGGCGCAACGCGATCGTGGTCTTCATGTGCGTCGAGCTGATGCTCAACGCCTGCAACCTCGCGTTCGTCGCCTTCTCCCGGCTGCACGGGAACCTCGACGGCCAGATCATCGCCTTCTTCACGATGGTCGTCGCCGCCGCGGAGGTCGTGGTCGGCCTCGCGATCATCGTGTCGCTGTTCCGTTCCCGCCACTCGGCCTCGGTCGACGACGCCAGCCTGATGAAGCTGTAAGGGGCTGAAGTGGAGAATCTGATTGCGCTGCTGGTGGCGGCGCCCCTGCTCGGAGCGGCGGTCCTGCTGTGCGGCGGACGCCGGCTGGACCGCGTCGGCCACTGGATCGGCACGCTGCTGGCCGCCGTGTCCTTCGTGATCGGCGTCGTCCTCTTCGCCGACCTGCTCGGCAGCGGCGCCGAGGACCGCACCCTGACGCAGCACCTGTTCAGCTGGATCCCGGTGGAGGGGTTCCAGGCCGACGTCGCCTTCCGGCTCGACCAGCTGTCGATGACGTTCGTCCTGCTGATCACCGGCGTCGGCTCGCTCATCCACCTGTACTCGGTCGCGTACATGGAGCACGACGAGCGGCGCCGCCGCTTCTTCGGCTACCTGAACCTGTTCCTCGCGGCGATGCTGATCCTCGTCCTCGCCGACAACTACCTGCTGCTGTACGTCGGCTGGGAGGGCGTCGGACTCGCCTCCTACCTGCTGATCGGCTTCTGGCAGCACAAGCCCAGCGCCGCCACGGCCGCGAAGAAGGCCTTCCTGGTCAACCGCGTCGGCGACATGGGCCTGTCCATCGCGATCATGCTGATGTTCCTGTGGTTCGGCACCTTCGCCTTCGGGCCGGTGCTCGGCGGCCAGGGGGAGGCCGGGCTCGCGAGCGGCGCCGACGAGGGCAAGCTCACCGCGATCGCCCTGATGCTGCTGCTCGCCGCGTGCGGCAAGTCCGCCCAGGTGCCGCTGCAGTCCTGGCTCGGCGACGCGATGGAGGGCCCGACCCCGGTCTCCGCCCTCATCCACGCCGCGACCATGGTGACGGCGGGCGTCTACCTGATCGTCCGCTCCGGCGCCATCTTCAACGGCGCCCCGGACGCGCAACTGGTGGTCACCATCGTCGGCGCGGTCACGCTGCTCTTCGGTGCGATCGTCGGTTGCGCCAAGGACGACATCAAGAAGGCGCTGGCCGGTTCGACCATGTCGCAGATCGGCTACATGGTGCTCGCCGCGGGCCTCGGCCCGATCGGCTACGTCTTCGCGATCATGCACCTGGTGACGCACGGCTTCTTCAAGGCCGGACTGTTCCTCGGGGCCGGCTCCGTCATGCACGGCATGAACGACGAGGTCGACATGCGCCGCTACGGCGGACTGCGCAAGTACATGCCGGTCACCTTCGTCACCTTCGGCCTCGGCTACCTCGCCATCATCGGCTTCCCGGGCCTGTCCGGCTTCTTCTCCAAGGACAAGATCATCGAGGCGGCGTTCGCCAAGGGCGGCACCGAGGGCTGGATCCTCGGCGCCTGCGCCCTGCTGGGCGCGGCCATCACGGCGTACTACATGACGCGCGTGATGCTGATGACGTTCTTCGGCGAGGAGCGCTGGCGCAACGCCCCGACGCCGTCCCCCGCCGAGCCCGACGTGGAGCCGGCCGCCGAGACCCGCGGCGCGTACGAACCGCCGCACCCGCACGAGTCCCCGAAGGCCATGACGATCCCGATGATCGTGCTGGCCGTCGGATCGGTCGCGGGCGGTGCCTTCTTCAGCATCGGCGACCGCTTCCTGCACTGGCTGGAGCCCATCACCGGGCACGACCACGGCCACGCGCCGATCAGCGCCGGCGTGGTCACGGGGGCGACGGTGGCCTGCATGGTCGTCGGCGTCGCGCTCGCCTGGGCGCAGTACGGGCGCCGTCCGGTCCCGGCCGTCGCCCCGCGCGGGTCGCTGCTCACCCGGGCCGCCCGGCGCGACCTGCTCCAGGACGACTTCAACCACGTCGTCCTGGTCCGCGGCGGCGAGCACCTCACGCGGTCCCTGGTCTACGTCGACCACACCCTGGTCGACGGAGTCGTCAACGGCACGGCGGCCTCGGTCGGCGGCCTGTCCGGGCGGATGCGCAAGCTGCAGAACGGCTTCGCGCGCTCGTACGCGGTCTCGATGTTCGGCGGTGCGGCACTCCTCGTCGCCGCGACCCTGCTGATGAGGGCGGTCTGATACCGATGTCCTTTCCCCTGCTGACAGTCACGGCGGCCCTCCCGGCCGTCGGGGCGATCGCCACGGCCGCCGTGCCGGCCGCGCGACGCACCGTGGCCAAGTGGCTGGCGCTGCTGGTCTCGCTGGCCACGCTCGCGCTGGCGGTCACGGTGCTGGTCCGCTTCGACCCGGGCGGCGACCGCTACCAGCTGACCGAGTCCCACTCCTGGATCGCCGACTTCGGCGTCCGGTACGAACTGGGCGTGGACGGCATCGCGGTGGCGCTGATCGCGCTGACCGCGCTGCTGATCCCGTTCATCATCCTCGCGGGCTGGCACGACGCCGACCCGCTGGAGACCGGCAGCAGCCGGTGGCGGCCGACGCAGGGCTTCTTCGCCCTGATCCTGGCCGTCGAGGCGATGGTGATCATCTCGTTCGAGGCCACCGACGTCTTCCTGTTCTACATCTTCTTCGAAGCCATGCTGATCCCGCTGTACTTCCTGATCGGCGGCTTCGGCGACCGGGCCCACCAGCACGGCGAGAAGACGGCGGCGACCCAGCGGTCCTACGCCGCCGTGAAGTTCCTCCTCTACAACCTGGCCGGCGGCCTGATCATGCTGGCCGCGGTCATCGGGCTCTACGTGGTCGCCGGGAGCTTCTCCCTCACGGAGATCGCCCAGGCCCGGGCGAGCGGCGAGCTGGACATGGCGACCAGCACCGAACGCTGGCTCTTCCTCGGCTTCTTCTTCGCCTTCGCGGTGAAGGCGCCATTGTTCCCGCTGCACACCTGGCTGCCCAACGCCATGGGGGAGTCGACCGCGCCGGTCGCCGTGCTCATCACGGCGGTCGTCGACAAGGTCGGCACCTTCGCGATGCTCCGCTTCTGCCTCCAGCTCTTCCCGGAGGCCAGCAAGTGGGCGACGCCGGTCGTCCTGGTCCTGGCGGTCGTCAGCATCATCTACGGAGCGCTGCTGGCGGTCGGCCAGCGCGACATCAAGCGGCTGATCGCCTACGCGTCGATCTCGCACTTCGGCTTCATCATCATGGGCATCTTCGCGATGACCAGCCAGGGCCAGTCCGGCGCGACGCTGTACATGGTCAACCACGGCATCTCGACGGCCGTGCTGATGCTGATCGCCGGGTTCCTGATCTCGCGGCGCGGTTCGCGGCTCATCGCCGACTTCGGCGGTGTGCAGAAGGTCGCCCCGGTCCTCGCCGGCACCTTCCTGATCGGCGGCCTCGCGACCCTCTCGCTGCCGGGGCTCGCGCCCTTCGTCAGTGAGTTCCTGGTCCTGGTCGGCACGTTCACGCGCTATCCGGTGATCGGCATCATCGCCACGCTGGGCATCGTCCTCGCCGCGCTCTACACCCTCGTCCTCTACCAGCGGACGATGACAGGACCGGTGAAGCCCGAGGTGTCGGCCATGCCCGACCTGCGGGTGCGGGAGCTGGTGGTCGTGGCGCCGCTGGTGGCGCTGCTGATCTTCCTGGGCGTCTTCCCGAAGCCCGTGACGGACATCGTCAACCCCGCAGTGGAGCAGACCATGTCCGACGTACACAAGAAGGACCCCCAGCCTGAGGTGGAGGCGGCCAAGTGAGCGCAACAGCCGTCCACAGCCTGTGGACAACGGCGGCGGCGACGGCGGCCGACCCGATCGGCAAGATCGACGCGCCGAAGATCGAGTACGGCCAGCTGGCGCCGACCCTGATCATCATCGGCGCGGCGGTTCTCGGGATCCTGGCGGAGGCCTTCGTGCCGCGCCGCTCCCGCTACTACGCGCAGATGTTCCTCTCCGTCGTCGCGCTGATCGCCGCCTTCGCCGCGGTCGTCGCGCTGGCGGCGGGCGGCCACGGCACGACCAAGGCGGGCATCGCGGCCATGGGCGCGATCGCCGTCGACGGGCCCGCCCTGTTCCTGCAGGGCACCATCCTGCTGGTGGCGCTGGTCGGCCTGTTCACGTTCGCCGAACGGCGCCTGGACCCGGAGGCGCACGGCAACCGCGTCGACTCCTTCGCCGCGCAGGCGGCGGCGGTCCCCGGCAGCGAGAGCGAGCAGAGGGCGGTCAAGGCGGGCTTCACGACGACGGAGGTCTTCCCGCTCCTCCTCTTCGCCGTCGCCGGCATGCTGGTCTTCCCGGCGGCCAACGACCTGCTGACGCTCTTCGTGGCCCTGGAGGTGCTCTCCCTCCCGCTCTACCTGCTGTGCGCGCTGGCCCGCCGCAAGCGGCTCATGTCGCAGGAGGCGGCGGTCAAGTACTTCCTCCTCGGCGCGTTCGCCTCGGCCTTCACCCTGTTCGGCATCGCCCTGCTCTACGGCTACGCGGGCTCCATGTCGTACGGCACGATCGCCCAGGTCGTCGACGGCACCGTGCCCGAGGTCACCCCGGCCCTCGCCGGCACCATGGGCAACGACGCGCTGCTGCTCGTCGGCTCCGCGCTGCTCGTCATGGGCCTGCTGTTCAAGGTGGGCGCGGTGCCGTTCCACATGTGGACGCCGGACGTGTACCAGGGCGCGCCGACGCCGGTGACCGGCTTCATGGCGGCGGCGACCAAGGTGGCCGCCTTCGGCGCCCTGCTCCGCATCCTCTACGTCGTGCTGCCCGGCCTGCGCTGGGACTGGCGGCCGGTGATGTGGGGCGTGGCGATCGTCACGATGCTGGCCGGCGCGATCGTCGCGATCACGCAGACCGACATCAAGCGGCTGCTCGCCTACTCGTCGATCGCGCACGCGGGCTTCATCCTCGCCGGTGTCATCGCGACCACGCCGGAGGGCATCTCGTCCGTCCTCTTCTACCTGGCCGCGTACTCCTTCGTCACGATCGGCGCCTTCGCCGTGGTGACGCTGGTGCGCGACGCGGGCGGCGAGGCGACACACCTGTCGAAGTGGGCCGGGCTCGGCCGCAGGTCGCCGCTGGTGGCGGCCGTGTTCGCGGTGTTCCTGCTGGCCTTCGCCGGTATCCCGCTGACCTCCGGGTTCTCGGGCAAGTTCGCCGTGTTCAAGGCGGCGGCGGAGGGCGGGGCGGCCCCGCTGGTCGTCATCGGTGTGATCTCGTCGGCGATCGCGGCGTTCTTCTACATCCGCGTGATCGTGCTGATGTTCTTCAGCGAGCCCCGCCCGGAGGGCCCGACGGTCGCGGTGCCGTCCCCGCTGACGATGACGGCGATCGGCGTCGGCGTGGCGGTCACGGTGGTGCTCGGCGTGGCACCGCAGTACTTCCTCGACCTGGCGGGGCAGGCGGGGGTGTTCGTGCGCTGACGCTGCGCTTGCCTGTACGGACACGGCGGTGGCCGGGCACCCTCCGGGGTGCCCGGCCACCGCCGTGTGACCGGGCGCTTATGCGCCGCGAGGGCGGGCCCTGAGGGCGGTCAGGTCCAGTTCCATGGGGAAGGGCGCCTCCAGCTTCATGCGCTCACGGAAGATGCCGATGCTCGTGTAAGTGCCTGTGGTGGGCTCCAGCTCGAAGACGTGGACGACGGCGAGACCCTTCTCGCTCTCGACCCGCCAGTAGTGCGGAATCTTTGCTCTGGCGTACTTCAAAGGCTTGGTCTCGCGGTCGCGGGAGACCGAGTCGACCGAAACGACCTCGATTGCCAGCAGGACAGCCGTTGAGGGAAACCGTGTCTGCGTCGTCTCTTTCCAAGCGTCGGCCCGAAACACGATGACGTCCGGCTCTGGCCTGTTCTGCACGTCGATGTCGATCGTGAACTCACGGAAGACTTCGAATTCTGCAGGCGCCAGTGACTGCAGTTGCCATTTGAAGAAGTCCACGGCTCGTTCATGAAAGGCGGTCTGCGGACTCACGAAGACGAGGCTCCCGTCGATCAGCTCCGTGTGCGGAGGCAGGTTCGGAAGCCGGTCCAGGTCGTCCGCGGTCCAGCCGCCCTCCGGCGGGGTCGGCCAGTCGGGTGTGGACGCCTTAGGTGCGACGCTCATCAGTGCTCCCATGGGACGGAGTCTCGCGGGTGCAATCAGACTATCCGCCGGAAACGGGCACGTCTCCTGCGAACGTGTGAACGAGCGACGTGTCGTTGACGCGGGGCAGCGCCGCGGCCTGTGGACAACTCCGGGGCTGTCGGCGCGGGCCCCTATCGTTGATGCAGTGGCCGGGGCAGGACGGGCCGGGCAGACGTGAGAGACCAGGCGGGCGAGGCAGTACGTACGGGGGCCGGACGATGGGCGGGACAGGCGTGATCGGCGAGATGGCAGAGACGGCGCAGACGGGCGGCGGAGACAGTGAGGCGCTGGCCACGCTGAACCGGGTCTTCGGGTACGAGGCGTTCCGCGGCGAGCAGGAGGCGGTCGTCGAGCATGTGATCGCCGGCGGCGACGCCGTCGTGCTCATGCCGACCGGCGGCGGCAAGTCGCTGTGCTACCAGATCCCGGCCCTGGTCAGGCCCGGCACCGGCATCGTGGTCTCGCCGCTGATCGCGCTGATGCAGGACCAGGTGGACGCGCTGCGGGCGCTCGGCGTGCGCGCCGGGTTCATGAACTCCACGCAGGACTTCGACGAGCGGCGCGTGGTCGAGGCCGAGTTCCTCGCCGGTGAGCTGGACCTGCTGTACCTGGCGCCCGAGCGGCTGCGCCTGGAGGGCACGCTCGACCTGCTGTCCCGCGGCAAGATCTCCCTCTTCGCCATCGACGAGGCGCACTGCGTCTCCCAGTGGGGCCACGACTTCCGGCCCGACTACCTCGCCCTGTCGCTGCTCGGCGAGCGCTGGCCGGACGTGCCCCGCCTCGCGCTCACGGCGACGGCCACGCACGCCACCCACCGCGAGATCACCGAGCGGCTGAGGATGCCGCAGGCCCGGCACTTCGTGGCCAGCTTCGACCGGCCGAACATCCAGTACCGGATCGTTTCGAAGACCGACCCCAAGAAGCAGCTGCTGGGCTTTTTGCGCGAGGAGCACCCGGGCGACGCGGGCATCGTCTACTGCCTCTCGCGCAACTCGGTGGAGAAGACCGCCGAGTTCCTCTCGCGCAACGGCGTCGAGGCCGTGCCGTACCACGCCGGTCTGGACGCCGGCACCCGCGCGGCGCACCAGTCGAGGTTCCTGCGCGAGGAGGGCCTGGTCGTCGTGGCGACCATCGCCTTCGGCATGGGCATCGACAAGCCCGACGTGCGGTTCGTCGCCCACCTGGACCTGCCCAAGTCCGTCGAGGGGTACTACCAGGAGACCGGCCGCGCGGGCCGGGACGGGCTGCCCTCGACGGCCTGGATGGCGTACGGACTCAACGACGTCATACAGCAGCGCAAGCTGATCCAGTCCGGCGAGGGCGACGAGGCGTTCCAGCGCCGGGCCCAGTCCCACCTGGACGCGATGCTGGCCCTGTGCGAGACCGTCCGGTGCCGCCGCGGCCAGCTCCTCGCCTACTTCGGACAGGACCCGGACCCGGCCGGCTGCGGCAACTGCGACTCCTGCCTGACCCCGCCCGAGACCTGGGACGGCACGGTGGCGGCGCAGAAGGTGCTGTCGACGGTGGTGCGGCTGAAGCGGGAGCGCGGACAGAAGTTCGGCGCCGGACAGATCATCGACATCCTGCTCGGCAAGCGCACCGCCAAGGTCATCCAGTTCGACCACGACCAGCTCTCCGTGTTCGGCATCGGCGAGGAGCTGACGGAGGCCGAGTGGCGCGGCGTCGCCCGGCAACTGCTGGCCCAGGGGCTGCTCGCCGTCGAGGGGGAGTACGGCACGCTGGTGCTGACCGAGGCCAGCGGGACGGTGCTGCGGCGCGAGCGCGAGGTGCCGCTGCGCAAGGAGCCCAAGAAGCCCGCCGCGGCCAGGTCGGCGGGTGGCGGCCGCGGCGAGCGCAAGGCGAAGGCGGCTGCGGCCGAGCTGCCCGCGGAGCTGGTCCCGGCCTTCGAGGCGCTGCGCGCCTGGCGTGCGGAACAGGCCCGCGAGCAGGGCGTCCCGGCCTACGTCATCTTCCACGACGCCACCCTCCGGGAGATCGCCACCGTGTGGCCCACCTCGGTCGAACAGCTCGGGGGCATCAGCGGCGTCGGCGAGAAGAAGCGGGCCACGTACGGCGAGGGGGTGGTCGGAGTGCTGGCGGGACTGGAGGCACCGTCCGCCGCCCCGGCGCCCACCCCGGGGCCCGCGTCGGACCCGTCGGCCGGCCCGGGCGCCGGTTCCGCCTCCCACTCCGGCGCGGACGACTGGCCCGAGCACGAGCCGGAGCCCGAGGACTGGGAATAGGGCCTGGGCACAGGGTCTCGAAACAGGGCCTCGGAAGAAGGCGTGGGAATGGGGCTACGGCCGTCACGTCCCTGGCCCGTGGTCCGTTTCCCCGTCCGAGCGGAGCGACTACGCCAGGGCCGTCAGGCCCGGGGCGAAGGTGATCAGGAGGGGGACGAGCGGGACCAGGGCCGCTGTCGCCGTGGTGAGGGCGCGGTGGCGGGGCGTCAGGCGGGGCCGGGGTTCGAGGAGGCGGTCGACCCGTTCGCCGAGGAGGCGGTGACTGGAGGAGCAGGACAGGACGCCCCGGTGCTGGTTCAGCTCGATCAGGGCCAGCGCGGTGGTCAGGTGTCCGCAGCGGCGCGAGGCGGTGTCGTCCGCGGAGAGTTCGACCAGGCGGTGGGTCTGGTCGCAGAAGTGGGCGAAGAGCGGGACGCGCGGAAAGCCCGTCGCCAGGGCCGTGGACAGGTGCAGCAGCCAGTCGTGGCGGGCCCGGGCGTGGCCGCGCTCGTGGGTGAGGACGGCGTCGAGCTGGTGGTCGGTGAGGCGGTGCAGGGCGCCCGTGGTGACGATGAGCTGGGGCGGGTTCCCGGGCATCCACCAGGCGTCCGGGTACTCGTCCTCCAGCACCAGCAGGGGCCCGCGGGCGGCGCCGAGGCCGGCGGGCAGGTCCGGGGCGCGCTCGCGCAGGTGGGCCCGCGACCGGGCGCGCCGGCGGCGGGCCTCGACGAGTTCGCGGGCCAGCATCGCCGTCGTCCAGGCGGCCCCCGCCGCCAGCAGCAGTGTGACGACCGCCGCCCAGGCCGGGCCGGCGGAGAGGTTGTAGGCGGCGGTCACCGAGGGCGGTGCGGGCGCGAAGAGCTGGGCGCGGACGGTGCCGAAGACGGCGGTGGCGCCGAGCGCGAGGGCGGTCAGACAGCACAGCAGGACGGTGGCGACCAGGCACTGCCACACCCACAGCGCGACCACGGGATCCCGGTCCGGCCAGCCGGAGCGGGTCAGGGCGCGCGGTACCGGCACCGCGGCGGTCACGGCGACGACGAACAGCAGGAGCAGGCAGACGGTCATGCCACGGGCTCCGGATCCTGGTCGGAAAGGACGGGCGGCTCTGGCTGTGCAGGGGCGGACGGACCGAAGACGCACGAACACCGCCCGACGCCAGTATGACGGTGCCGGGCGGTGGGAGTCAGGTGCCGGAGAACACCGGATCCGGGAATTCGGGCGGCGGCGGTTCTGCAGCGGAGGCGGCAAGGGGCCGGCACGGCCTACGGCAGCCGGTCCGCCTGCGACAGTCGGTGGGCGTACGGCAGCCGGTCGGCGTACAGGATCCCGTCCCCCGGCGTACAGGATCCCGTGGCCGGGGTCAGCGGCCCTTTCGTCCGGTCACCCGCCCGGTCACCTCGCCGAGACCCACTCGTACGCCGTCCGGTCCCGGGGCCCAGGCCGACAGGGTCACCACGTCGCCGTCCTCCAGGAACGTGCGCCTGCCGCCGGGGAGTTCGAGGGGGTCCCGGCCGTTCCAGGTCAGTTCGAGCAGTGACCCTCGTTCCCGCTCGGACGGCCCGCTCACCGTGCCGGAACCGTAGAGGTCGCCGGTGCGCAGCGAGGCGCCGTTGACCGTCATGTGGGCCAGCTGCTGGGCGGCCGTCCAGTACATGGTGGAGAACGGCGGCTCGGAGACGACATGCCCGTTGACGGCGACGGAGATCCGCAGGTCGTAGCCGCCGGGTCCGTCCTGGTCGCCGTCCGTGTCGTCGAGGTAGGGCAGCAGGTCGTGCGTGCGTTCCGGAGGCGCCACCCGTGCGTCCTCCAGGGCCTCCAGCGGCGTGATCCACGCCGACACCGACGTGGCGAAGGACTTCCCGAGGAACGGGCCGAGGGGGACGTACTCCCAGGCCTGGACGTCCCGTGCGGACCAGTCGTTGAGCAGGCACAGCCCGAAGACGTGCTCCCGGAAGTCGCCGAGTGCCACCGGCTCGCCCGCTTCGGAGGGCACGCCCACGACGAAGCCGACCTCCGCCTCGATGTCGAGGCGGACGGACGGCCCGAAGACGGGGGCGGTGTCGGCGGGGGCCTTGCGCTGCCCCGAGGGCCGTACGACGTCCGTACCGGACACCACCACCGTGCCGGAGCGGCCGTGGTAGCCGATCGGGAGGTGTTTCCAGTTCGGGGTGAGGGAGCCGGCGGCGTCGGGGCGGAAGATCTGGCCGACGTTCCGCGCGTGGTGCTCGGAGGCGTAGAAGTCGACGTAGTCGGCGACCTCGAAGGGCAGGTGCAGGGTCACCGACGACAGCGGGTGGAGGAGCGGTTGCAGGGTCTCGCGGTGGGAGGGGACCGTCACCCACGCCGTCAGCGCGCGCCGTACGTCCGACCACGCGGTGCGGCCGGCCGCAAGGAGCGGGTTCAGGGTGGGCCGCGCCAGCAGGGAGGCGTACGGCGAGCCGAGCGCGTGGGCCGCGGCGCCCGCGTCGAGAACGTGGTCGCCGAGCCGGACGCCCACCGTCCGCTCCCGCGTGCCGGGGACCGAGAACACGCCGTACGGAAGGTTGTGCGGGCCGAAGGGGTCGCCCTCGGGGACGTCGAAGGGGGGCATCGGGTGCTGCCTCGCTTTCGTGTTCGCCATGTGAGCCGTGTGAGCCGTGTGAGCCATGTGCGGCGTGCGCGCCGTGTGTGCCGTGCACGCGTCGTGTGCGCCAGGTGGTCGTTGTGTGCCACGTGGTGCCTGGACCAGCCACACGTTACGGGTGACACAGCCGTCTTGGGAGTGCGGCGGGAGGTGGTGCCGCGAGGCGGGGAGGGCGTGCGCAGGCGCTCCGACGTGCGCGGGGCGCGAACGGGGCACGTTCGGCGCCGGTGGCGCTCCGCTTCCGCCTGTGCACGGGAAGTTGTCCACAGGCCGGGAGGCAATCTTGACGGAGTGGTGCGAACAGGGCGACTCTGGGCGGGTGCCGGACGGTCTCGGGGAGGGGGCCCTCGACGGCACCTCTGGGGGGACGGATGGCCATTGGGGAGGCCGGTCCGGGTCGGGCGCGGGACGGTTCGCAGCCGGGGAGACGGCTGGAAGCGGCCATGCGCGACCGGCTCGGCCGGGAATGCGTGTACGTGCCGTCATGCCGTTTCGGGCTGTACGCGGCGCTGCGGCACTGGTGCCCGCCGGGCGGCCGGGTGCTGATGTCTCCGGTCAACGACGACGTCATCTTCTTCGTCGTCCTCGCCGCCGGGCTGCGTCCGGTGCAGGCGCCGCTCGACCCGTCGGACGCGTCCCTGGACGTGGACGCCGTGCCCGACGAGGTGTGGGGCTCGCTGTCCGCCGTACTGACGACCAACCTGTACGGGAACCCGGATCCGGCGCCCCGGCTGCGGGCCCGCTGCGACGCGCTGGGCATCCCGCTGTTCGAGGACGCCGCGCACGCCATCGGCAGCGAGGTGGGCGGGCGGCCGGTCGGCACCTGGGGCGACGCCTCCGTCTTCAGCCTCTCCAAGCACGTCGGCGCCAAGGCCGGCGGCATCCTCGCCGTCGCCGACCCCGCGCTGCGCGAGACGCTTGAGCGCAGTTGCGAGGAGCTGCTGCTGCCACGCCGTACGACGGCCGAAGTCGCCTACGCGGTACGGCCGTACGCGGAGGCCGCCGTGCGCGGGCTGCGGCTGCGGCGGGCCGCCTGGGCGACCGTGCGCCTGCTGGGGCTGACGGAGCGCGAGGAGATCCGGATGCCGCTGCGCCCCCGGGAGCTCGCCCGCGCGGCGGCCTCGGCGCCCGGCCTCGACGCGTACGACTCCTGGGTCCGCGTCGACATGCACGACTACCGGCTGCGGTCGGGGAGGTTCCGGTTCGGCCGGATCGGGCGCAGGCTCGACCGCCTGGACGACGTACTCGCCCGCTGCCGGGCCGGGACGGAGCTGCTCCTCTCCACCCGCTGGGCCGTACCGGCCGCCCCGGACGGCAGCGGCCCGGCGCGGGGTGCGGCGCAGCGGTCACCGGGCGCGGTGCAGCCGCTGTTCCGGGTCCCGTTGCTGGTGGCCGACCGGGATGCGGCGGCCCGGGCGCTGGCCCGGCGCGGCATGGTCGTCGGCTACCTCTACGACCCGCCCCTCGACGACTACGCGGGCGCCGGGTTCACCGACCCGTCCCCGGCTCCCGAAGGGGCGCGCTGGTTCGCGCGGCACGCGCTGCCCGTGGACCCGCTGCGGGCACCCGCGGTGGTCGCGGCGCTGGAGGAGTCCGGCGTACGACCGGCCGAGGTTCCGGAAGGGCGGGTTCCGTCGGGTGGCTGAGACCAAGGTGCACCAGACGGCCGCGGTACCGGCGGGCGGCGGGCCGGCGTCGGCCGGGAGCGGGCCCGGCGGCGACTCGCTCTTCAAGAACGCCTACTTCCTCATGCTCAGCACCGGCGTCTCCGCCGTTCTCGGCCTCGGCTTCTGGCTCGTGGCCGCGCGCTACTACTCGGAGGAGGCGGTCGGACAGGGCTCCGCCGCCATCGCCGCCATGCGGCTGCTCGCCAGCATCACGGCGACCACGATGATCGGTGCCGTCGTCCGTTTCGTGCCGCGCGCCGGGCGTGCCACCGGTCCCCTGGTGTGGCGTGCCTACGCGGCGAGTTCGGCGGTCGTCGCCGTCGCCGCCGTCGTCTTCCTGCTCACCCTCGACCTGTGGGGGGCCTCGTACGCCCCGCTCGGCACGCTCGGGGCCGGGGCGCTGTTCGTCGCCGCGTGCGTGGCCTGGGCGCTGCTCACCCTCCAGGACGGCGTGCTGACGGGGCTGCGCAAGGCGGAGTGGGTGCCCGCGGGGAACGCGGTGTTCTCGGTCGGCAAGCTGATCCTGCTGGCCGTCTTCGCCACCACGCTGCCCGTCCTCGGCATCTTCGTGTCCTGGGCCGTGGCGATCGCCTTCTCCACCCTGCCGCTCGGCTGGCTGATCTTCCGCAGGCTCATCCCCCGCCAGGCCGCCGCCGACCGGGACGTGGAACCGCCCAGGGTCCGCGAGATGGGCCGGTTCCTCGCGGGGGACTCACTGGGCGCACTGTTCAGCCTGGCGATGATCAATCTGCTGCCGGTGATGGTGGCGGTCAACTTCAGCGCCGCGCAGAACGGCTACTTCTACGTGGCCTACACGGTCGGCGGCACGATGGAGTTCATGGCCATCAACATGGCCTCCTCCCTCACCGCGCACGCCTCCCACGACCCGCGCCGCCTCGCCGACGGGGTCCGCGGAGCCCTGCGCCGCATGACGCTGCTGCTGGTGCCGGTGGTGCTCTTCCTGGTCGCCTTCGCGCCGCAGATCCTCGCGCCCTTCGACGAGGACTACGCCGAGCACGGCTCCACGGTGCTGCGGCTGCTCGCGCTGGGGGCGCTGCCGAGGATCGTGGTGGAGCTGTACATCGGCGTGCTGCGGGTCCAGGGGCGCACCGGCGTACTCGCCGCCGTGCAGGGCGCGATGTGCGTCCTGGTGCTCGGAAGCGCGACGCTGCTGTTCACTCCGGCCGGGATCGCGGGGGCGGGATGGGCGGTTCTGGTGGGCATGTCGGTGGTCGCCGTCGGCTGCGTGCCGGGACTGCGGGCCGCGCTGCGGGGCGCCGGCCCGACCGGCGGGCCAGGCGGGTCGCGCGCGCCCGGCAGGTCCGGGGGACCCCGGGAGTTCGGTGGGGCCGGTGGGTCGGGTGAGCCGGGTGAGTTGGGGGAGTCGGGTGAGCCGGGAGGGCCGGGAGGGCCGGGAGGCTCGGGTGGTTCCCAGGGGTTCGGCGGTCCGGTGGGCGCCGGCAGTGACGGGCGCCGGTCCGGCCGGGAGCGGCCGCGTCCCGGCACGTCCTACGGCACTGACTGGGCCCGGCTGAACGCCACTGCCGGGTACGGCACGGCCTGGGCGCGGCAGGCGGCGTACGAGCGGGGGCGGCCGGGCGAGGAGGGGCGGGAGGACACGGTCGCCCTGTTCGTCGGACGCCCCGGGTACGAGCGGGAGGCCCTGGAGGCGGACACCCTCGCGATGATCGTCCGCCCGCCTGCCGATGCTCGTGGCGGTGGCGGTGGCGGTGGGGGGGGGGGGGGGGGGGGGGGGCGCGCCCCCCCCCCCCCCCGGGGGGGGCCAAAAAGG
>NZ_JACBYP010000260.1 GCF_018982965.1 Streptomyces mayonensis
AAGTGGAACGGGAGGGGGGGGAAGAGACGGTGGGACTCTACGCGCGTTGAAGCGGCGCCCTCCATCGTACTTTGCTCCGACTCCTTCCTCCCAGGGGCCTTTGTCCTTAGGAGGAAGCGACAAGGAGGGTGTCGCCGGAGCCGATGACTGATACTGGGGGCGTTATGGAAATCGTCATCCTTGCTGTAGTCATCGCCGTGGTCGTGATCGGCGCGCTCGGCGGGCTGGTCGTGGGCTCCCGCCGCAAGAAGCAGCTGCCTCCGCCGCCGCCCGCCACGCCCGACATCACCGCCCCTCCGACCGAGCCGCACGTCGGCGACGAGGCCGAGACGCCCCGCGACGAAGCGCGCCGGACCATAGAGGAGGTCGACCTCCCGGACGGCGGCACCGCCACCGTCGAGGAGCCGCCCGTCGCCGAAGAGCTCGAGATCCCGCAGATCGAGGTTCCCGAGCCCACCGCCGGCCGTCTGGTCCGGCTCCGCGCCCGGCTCTCCCGCTCGCAGAACGCCCTCGGCAAGGGCCTGCTCACCCTGCTCTCCCGCGAGCACCTCGACGACGACACCTGGGAGGAGATCGAGGACACGCTGCTCACCGCCGACGTCGGCGTGCAGCCCACCGAGGAGCTGGTCGAGCGGCTGCGCGAGCGCGTCAAGGTGCTCGGCACCCGCACGCCCGAGGAACTGCGCGGCCTGCTGCGCGAGGAGCTGATCAACCTCGTCGGCCCCGACATGGACCGCGAGGTCAAGACCGAGCCCGCCACCGGCAAGCCCGGCATCGTGATGGTCGTCGGCGTCAACGGCACCGGCAAGACCACCACCACCGGCAAGCTCGCCCGCGTCCTGGTGGCCGACGGCCGCAGCGTCGTCCTCGGCGCCGCCGACACCTTCCGCGCCGCCGCCGCCGACCAGCTGCAGACCTGGGGCGAGCGGGTCGGCGCCCACACCGTGCGCGGGCCGGAGGCCGGCGACCCGGCCTCCGTGGCCTTCGACGCGGTCAAGGAGGGCAAGGAGCTGGGTTCGGACGTCGTGCTCATCGACACGGCCGGCCGCCTGCACACCAAGACCGGCCTCATGGACGAGCTGGGCAAGGTCAAGCGCGTCGTGGAGAAGCACGCCCCGCTGGACGAGGTGCTGCTGGTGCTCGACGCCACCACCGGCCAGAACGGACTGATCCAGGCCCGGGTCTTCGCCGAGGTCGTGGACATCACCGGCATCGTGCTCACCAAGCTGGACGGCACCGCCAAGGGCGGCATCGTGGTGGCCGTGCAGCGCGAACTGGGCGTGCCGGTCAAGCTGATCGGGCTCGGTGAGGGCGCCGACGACCTGGCCCCGTTCGAGCCGGCGGCGTTCGTGGATGCCCTCATCGGCGAGTGATCCGCCGGGGCACTTTCGCACGGAAGCGCCCGCTTCCCCGAGGACGTACGGGGGACGGGCGCTTCGTCGTGTGCGGGTACGCCGGGTGTGGCGTACCGGTGCGGGCGGGGGCCGCCGACGCGCCCAGGGCTTCCAGCCTTTCCGCCGCCTGCCGCCCGCGTATTCGCTGCCCGCCTCCCGCCTCCCG
>NZ_JACBYP010000261.1 GCF_018982965.1 Streptomyces mayonensis
GGGTCGTCGACGTCGATGTCGGGGACGGTGATGCGGTCGATTTTGGCCTGGCGGGTGCGGACCATGTGGTCGTGGTTGGCGGGGTCGTAGGAGATGTTGCCGGTGCCGTCCTGTTTTTCGATGCCGCCGATGCGGTGTTCCAGGCCGGGGGTGCCGGGGATCGCCCAGGGGCGGGCGAGGGTGTGGGGGTCGCGTTTGTAGGGCTGGAAGACGTGGGTGCCGTCGTCGAGGGTGTGGTTGGGGCCTTGTGCGAACTGGACGGTGAGGTCGGGTAGTTCGTGGGGTTCGGGGATGCGCCAGGGTTCGCTGCCGTTGGCGAGGTAGCCGTCGGAGAGGAGGAAGACGGGGGTGCGGTAGGTGACGGCGATGCGGGCGGCTTCGAGGGCGGCGTTGAAGCAGTCGGCGGGGGTGCGGGGGGCGATGACGGGGACGGGGGCTTCGCCGTTGCGGCCGTACATGGCCTGCAGGAGGTCGGCCTGTTCGGTTTTGGTCGGCAGGCCGGTGGAGGGGCCGCCGCGCTGGATGTCGACGACGAGCAGGGGCAGTTCGAGGGAGACGGCGAGGCCGATGGTTTCGGACTTGAGGGCGACGCCGGGGCCGGAGGTGGTGGTGACGGCGAGGGAGCCGCCGAATGCGGCGCCGAGGGCGGCGCCGATGCCGGCGATCTCGTCTTCGGCCTGGAAGGTGCGGACGCCGAAGTTTTTGTGGCGGCTGAGTTCGTGGAGGATGTCGGAGGCGGGGGTGATGGGGTAGGAGCCGAGGAAGAGGGGCAGGCCGGTCTGCTGGGCGGCGGCGATCAAGCCGTAGGCCAGGGCGAGGTTGCCGGAGATGTTGCGGTAGGTGCCGGGCGGGAAAGCTGTTGCGGCCGGGGCGACTTCGTAGGAGACGGCGAAGTCCTCGGTGGTCTCGCCGAAGTTCCAGCCGGCGCGGTAGGCGGCGATGTTGGCGGCGGCGATGTCCGGCTTCTTCGCGAACTTGGTGCGCAGGAATGTTTCGGTGCCGTCGGTGGGCCGGTGGTACATCCAGGACAGGAGGCCGAGGGCGAACATGTTCTTGCTGCGTTCGGCTTCCTTGCGGGTGAGGCTGAACTCGCGCAGGGCTTCGACGGTGAGGGTGGTCAGGGGGACGGGGTGGACGTGGTAGGCGTCGAGGGAGTCGTCTTCCAGGGGGGAGGTGGTGTAGCCGACTTTCTGCAGGGCGCGGCGGGTGAATTCGTCGGTGTTGACGATGATCTCGGCGCCGCGGGGCAGGTCGGTGATGTTGGCTTTGAGTGCGGCCGGGTTCATGGCGACCAGTACGTTGGGGGCGTCGCCGGGGGTGAGGATGTCGTGGTCGGCGAAGTGCAGCTGGAAGGAGGAGACGCCGGGCAGTGTTCCGGCCGGTGCGCGGATCTCGGCGGGGAAGTTCGGCAGCGTGGACAGATCGTTCCCGAACGACGCGGTCTCCGAGGTGAAACGGTCGCCCGTGAGCTGCATCCCGTCACCCGAGTCACCCGCGAACCGGATGACCACCCG
>NZ_JACBYP010000262.1 GCF_018982965.1 Streptomyces mayonensis
CCCACGCACCCACTCCAACACCCCACCCACCACACCACGCACCCCACCAGCCACACCCACACCCGAACCACCCACACCAGAACCACCCACACCAGAACCCGACACCTCAAGAACACACGTCCCCACCACACCCGGCACACCACCAGACACACCACCAGACACAAACACCAACTCCTCAGACACCCCACCCCCCACCACACCCAACTCAACCGACTCCCACCTCACGAGGAACTGGTTGTCGTCGCGCGTTCCGCCCGCCGCCGCCAGGGCCTCCTTCGAGACCGGGCGCAGAGCCAGCGACTCGACGGCGGCGACCAGCGCACCGGTCTCGTCGACCGCCGTCAGCGAGACCTCGGACACGGCGGCGCCGGGGACGGGCAAGGAGAGCCGGACACGCAGCATGGGCGAAGCGGCGCCGTACACATGGGCACCGCCCCAGGCGAACGGGAGCTGCGTCTGATCGTCCTGCGTCGCGATGCCGGGCAGCAGCGCGTGCAGCGCCGCGTCGAGCAGGGCGGGGTGCACCACGTACCGGGACCCGTCCGCGCGGCAGCTGTCCGGCAGCAGGATCTCGGCGTACACCTCACCGTCGCCGAGCCACGCGCGGCGCATTCCCTGGAAGGCGGGGCCATAGGCGTAACCCTGGTCGATCAGCCGCTCGTAGGCTCCGTCGAGCGGCACCTCCTTGGTGCCTTCGGGCGGCCAGACGGTGAAGGCGCCGGTCAGGCCGGCGTCGGCGCCGGCTTCCTTCGTCGCGAGGGTTCCCTCGCCGTGCAGGGTCCAGGCGCGGCCCACGTCGCCGTCCGCGTCGGCCGGACGGGAGAAGATGCCGATCTCGCGCCGGCCGGTGTCGTCGGGTGCGCCCACCCGGACGGACACCTGGATCCCGCCCTGCTCGGGCAGCACCATCGGCGCGACGAGGCGCAGTTCCTCGACCCGGTCGCAGCCGACCTCGTCGGCGGCGCGGACGGCGAGCTCGAGCAGGCCCGTGCCGGGTACGAGGACCGTGTCGAAGATGGTGTGGTCGCCGATCCACGGGTGGGTGCGCGCGGAGAGGTGCCCGGTGAGGACGATCTCGTCGGTGTTGGCCAGTGCGAGCGCGGCACCGAGCATCGGGTGATCGAGGTTCTCCAGGCCCAGTGCGGCCGGGTCCCCGGGAGAGACGGTCTCGTCCAGCCAGTGGCGCTGCCGCTGGAAGGGGTAGGTGGGCAGGGGGACGCGCCGGGCGGCGGGCAGGACCTTCCGCCAGTCGATACGGACGCCGCGGGTCTGGAGCCGGCCCAGGAGCAGGGCGAGGGTGGTGGGTTCGTCCTGCTTGCGGCGCAGCGCCGGAGTCGCCACGCTCTGGCCCTCTTCCGCCCCGGACTCGATCATGGAGCAGAGGACGGCGTCGGGGCCGATCTCCACGAAGTCGGCCACGCCTTCGTCCTTCAGGGTCTGGACGGCGTCGTGGAAGCGGACGGTGCCACGCAACTGACCCACCCAGTACTCG
>NZ_JACBYP010000263.1 GCF_018982965.1 Streptomyces mayonensis
CTGTGGGAGAGTAGGACGCCGCCGAACAATTATTGCGAGGAAGCCCCGTACCGGGATGGTACGGGGCTTTCTGCGTTTAGGGTCGAGGTATGCGCTATGACCTGGTTATCTTCGACAACGACGGCGTCCTCGTCGACAGTGAGCCGATCTCCAATCGGCTGCTCGCCGGCTATCTGACCGAACTGGGGCACCCCACGTCGTACGAGGATTCGCTCCGGGACTACATGGGGGCCGCGATGCACCGTGTGCACGACCTCGTTCTGGAGCGGACGGGGGAGCGGTTGCCCGGGGACTTCGACGACGTGTTCCACGGGCGGGTGTTCGCCGCCTTCGAGCGTGAGTTGGAGCCGGTGGCCGGGGTCGGCGATGTCCTGGAGAAGCTCGCTGCGGACGGGGTGGCGTACTGCGTCGCGTCGTCCGGGAGCCATGAGCGGATTCGGGTGGGGCACCGGAAGACCGGGCTGGACCGGTGGTTCGACGACGCTCGGATCTTCAGTTCCCAGGATGTGGGGCGGGGGAAGCCGGCGCCGGACCTGTTCCTGTACGCGGCCGAGCGGATGGGGGTCGAGCCGGACCGGTGCGTGGTCGTCGAGGACAGCCCGCTCGGTGTGCGGGCCGCTGTCCGGGCCGGCATGTCGGTGTACGGGTTCACCGCGATGACGCCGGCCGCGGAACTCACCGGTGCGACGCGGCTCTTCGGCGACATGGGCGAGCTGGCCGGTCTGCTGGCTTCGTGACTGGATCTACCCACGGGTAAGCCGGGGCCTTACGCTCGCCGCCATGACTGATGTGCTGCGGCGCGGCAGGGCGTCGCTCGCGTTCGGCTTCTTCGTCCAGGGAGTCGCGTTCGCGCTGCTGGTGACGCGCATCCCGGCCATCCAGGACCGGTACGGCGTCTCCGACGCGCTGTTGCCCGTCTTCCTCGCCGCCGTGCCGGTCCTGGCCGGTGTCGGCAGTGTGCTCACCGAGCGTCTGGTACGGCGGGTGCGGCCGAGCCGGCTGCTGCGCTGGTCCCAGCCCGTGGTGCTGCTGGCGCTGCTCGGGGTGGGGGCGGGGGACCGCGTCGTGCTGCTCGCCGTGGCGCTGGCGGTGTTCGGACTGGCCGTGGGTGCGCTGGACGCCTCGATGAACATGCTCGGGGTGAGCCTGCAGCGGGCGTACGGACGCAGCATCATGCTGGGGTTCCACGCGGCGTACAGCCTGGGCGGGATCCTGGGGGCGTCGCTGGCGTGGGCGGGGGCGCACTGGGACCTCGCGTTGTGGGTGTCGTACCTGCCGGTGGTCGTCGTGCTGTTGCCGGCCGCGCTGGTGGGGAGCCGGTGGTACGTCGACGGGGGCGGTGGTGGCCGTGCGGCGGAGGGGCGTGGTCGTCGAGGACAGCCCGCTCGGTGTGCGGGCCGCTGTCCGGGCCGGCATGTCGGTGTACGGGTTCACC
>NZ_JACBYP010000264.1 GCF_018982965.1 Streptomyces mayonensis
CTGCCGGTCGTGCTGGATTCCACCGAGGTCGACGTCATCCGTGCCGGACTGGAGAAGCTCGGTGGCCGCGCGGTCATCAACTCCGTCAATTACGAGGACGGTGCCGGTCCGGAGTCCCGGTTCGCGCGTGTCACGCAGCTGGCCCGGGAGCACGGTGCCGCGCTGATCGCGCTGACCATCGACGAGGAGGGCCAGGCCCGCACCGCCGGGAAGAAGGTCGAGATCGCCGAACGGCTCATCGGGGACCTCACCGGCAACTGGGGCATCCACGAGTCGGACATCCTGGTCGACTGCCTGACCTTCACCATCTGCACGGGCCAGGAGGAGTCCCGCGGCGACGGTATCGCCACCATCGAGGGCATCCGTGAGCTCAAGCGGCGCCACCCCGACGTGCAGACCACCCTGGGCCTGTCGAACATCTCCTTCGGCCTGAACCCGGCCGCCCGCATCCTGCTGAACTCCGTCTTCCTGGACGAGTGTGTCAGGGCCGGCCTGGACTCGGCGATCGTGCACGCCAGCAAGATCCTGCCGATCGCGCGGTTCAGCGAGGAAGAGGTCCAGACGGCTCTGGACCTGATCCACGACCGCCGTCGCGAGGGCTACGACCCGCTGCAGAAGCTCATGCAGCTGTTCGAGGGCGCCACCGCCAAGTCCCTGAAGGCGGGCAAGGCCGAGGAACTGGCGTCCCTCCCGCTGGACGAGCGGCTCAAGCGCCGCATCATCGACGGTGAGAAGAACGGCCTGGAACAGGACCTCGACGACGCCCTCCGGGAGCGCCCCGCCCTGGAGATCGTCAACGAGACGCTGCTGGACGGGATGAAGGTCGTCGGTGAGCTGTTCGGCTCCGGTCAGATGCAGCTGCCGTTCGTGCTGCAGTCCGCCGAGGTCATGAAGAGCGCGGTCGCCCATCTGGAACCGCACATGGACAAGACCGACGACGACGGCAAGGGCACCATCGTGCTGGCCACCGTCCGCGGCGACGTCCACGACATCGGCAAGAACCTCGTCGACATCATCCTCTCCAACAACGGCTACACGGTGGTCAACCTCGGTATCAAGCAGCCGGTCTCCGCGATCCTGGAAGCCGCCGGCGAACACCGGGCCGACGTCATCGGCATGTCCGGGCTCCTGGTCAAGTCCACGGTGATCATGAAGGAGAACCTGGAGGAGCTCAACCAGCGGGGGCTGGCCGCCGGCTACCCCGTCATCCTGGGCGGCGCCGCCCTCACCCGCGCCTACGTCGAACAGGACCTGCACGAGATCTACGACGGCGAGGTCCGCTACGCCCGCGACGCCTTCGAGGGCCTGCGCCTGATGGACGCCCTGATCGGCATCAAGCGCGGCGTGCCCGGCGCCAAGCTGCCCGAACTGCG
>NZ_JACBYP010000265.1 GCF_018982965.1 Streptomyces mayonensis
CGAGTACTGGGTGGGTCAGTTGCGTGGCACCGTCCGCTTCCACGACGCCGTCCAGACCCTGAAGGACGAAGGCGTGGGCCTGTGCCTCGAGGTCGGCCCCGACGCCGTACTCACCGGGATGATCCGCGACGGACAGGACGACGGCGCCATGACCGCCGTGCCCCTGCTGCGCGCACGGCACGCCGAGACCGCCGTGCTCGGCGCGGGACTGGCCCAGGCCCACGTCCACGGCGCGCACGTCGACCTGACCGCGTTCTACCCCGGAGCGGCCCCGACCGACCTGCCCACGTACGCCTTCCGGCACAGGCGCTACTGGCTGACCTCCGGGCGGCGGGCGGACGGCCGCGCCGCGGGGCCCGACGCGGCCCGGCACCCCCTCCTCGACACGGTCGTCGAGCTCGCCGGCCGCGGGGAGACGGTGCTCAGCGGCCGGATCAGCGCCGAGGACCACCCGTGGCTCACCGACCACACGATCGACGGCACCGTGATCCTGCCGGCGGCCGTGTTCCTCGAACTCGGGGCCGCAGCGGCCGCCCGCACCGGCGCGGGCCGCGTGGAACAGCTCACGCTCGAGTCGCCGCTGCCCCTGCCCGCGCACCAGACGGTCCGGCTGCAGATCATCGTCCAGGCGGCCGACCAGGACGGCACCAGGGCCTTCTCCGTCC
Organism: Streptomyces mayonensis; assembly: GCF_018982965.1. Classification (GTDB taxonomy): domain Bacteria; phylum Actinomycetota; class Actinomycetes; order Streptomycetales; family Streptomycetaceae; genus Streptomyces; species Streptomyces mayonensis. The sequence continues at coordinate 666 of NZ_JACBYP010000265.1, forward strand.
ACGCGGGACCGGCCGACCGGGACACCGGGGACACCGCGTGGATCCGCTGCGCGAGCGGCAGCCTCGCCCCCACGGGCACCAGGCCGGAGCCGGACACCTTCGAGCCCCTGCGCACCTGGCCGCCGCAGCACGCCACCGAGATCCCGCTGGAGGGCGTCTACGACCGCCTGGCCGGGCTCGGCTACAAGTACGGTTCACCGTTCCGGGGGCTCCGGGGCCTCTGGCGGAGCGGAGAGGAACTGTACGCGGAGGTCCAGCTGTCTTCGGAACTCCACGGCGAGGCACAGCAGTTCGCGGTCCATCCGGTATTGCTCGACGCCGCGCTCCAGCCCCTGGCCGTCGCGGCGGCCGAGACACTCGAGTCCGGAGACCTGCTGTGGCTGCCGTTCGACTGGCACGGTGCCACCTTCTGGAACCGTGACGGTCTCACCGCACTGCGCGTACGGCTCACTCTCGCGGGCGGCGACGACGTCTCCGTCGCGGTCGCCGACCAGCACGGCTCGCCGGTGGCCGAGGCACGGACACTGACGCTGCGCCGGATGCCCCGGGAACGGTTCACCGCACAGTTCGCCGCGGAGGACTCCGCCCTGCACGCCGTGGAGTGGGAGTCGGTTGAGTTGGGTGTGGTGGGGGGTGGGGTGTCTGAGGAGTTGGTGTTTGTGTCTGGTGGTGTGTCTG
>NZ_JACBYP010000266.1 GCF_018982965.1 Streptomyces mayonensis
GTGATCAAGATGGTGCAGGCGATGCGGCACGGTGTCATGCCGCGTACGTTGCACGTCGACGAGCCGACTCCGCATGTGGACTGGGAGCGGGCGGGTATGGAGCTGCTCGTCGAGGAGCGTCCGTGGGCGTCCGCCGGTGACCGGCCCCTGCGCGCCGCCGTCTCCTCCTTCGGCCTGGGCGGGACCAACGCACACGTGATCCTGGAGGCAGCGCCCGCGGAATCCGCGGAAGGGGCGGAGCAGGCCGGGCCGGACAAGGGCACTGGCGCGGTGGCGCCGTGGATCCTGTCGGGGCGTACGACGGAAGCGGTGCGTGCCCAGGCGGTTCGCCTGGCCGAACACATCGAGCGTCGTGGTCTGCTGAACACGGCGGACAGGACGGATGTCGCCTGGTCGCTGGTGTCCAGCAGGGCACTGCTGGAGGCGGGAGCCGTCGTCGCCGGCCGCGACCGGGACGAACAGCTCGCAGCCCTGCGGGCGCTGGCCACCGACGCGCCCCATCCGGGCGTGGTGACACAGACCCGCACCCGCACCGGACGACTGGGCTTTGTCTTCTCGGGTCAGGGTGCGCAGTGGTGGGGGATGGGTCGTGGGTTGGCGGCGGGTGTTCCGGAGTTTGCTGCGGCGTTGGATGAGGTGTGCGCGTACTTCGACGGGTTGTTGGAGCGTCCGTTGCGGGGGGTGATGTTTGCTGTCGAGGGTGAGGTGGATGCGGGTCTGCTGGATCGGACGGAGTACACGCAGCCGGCGTTGTTCGCGGTGGAGGTGGCGTTGTTCCGGGTGTTGCAGGGGTGGGGTGTGCGGCCGGATTATGTGGCGGGGCATTCGATCGGTGAGATTGCGGCTGCGCATGTTGCGGGTGTGATGTCGTTGGGGGATGCGGTGCGGTTGGTGGTGGCGCGGGGTCGGTTGATGGGTGCGGCGCGTGGTGATGGGGCGATGGTTGCGGTGGGTGCTGCGGAGCGGGATGTGGTGGAGGATCTGGTGGGTGTGGGTGGGGTTGATGTGGCTGCGGTCAATGGGCCGGAGTCTGTTGTGGTGTCGGGTGATGCGGGTGTGCTGGAGGGGTTGGTGGAGCGGTGGCGTGGGCGGGGGTGGCGTACGTCGCGGTTGCGGGTGAGTCATGCGTTTCATTCGTCGCACATGGATGGTGTGCTGGAGGAGTTCCGTGGGACGGTGGCGGGTCTTGAGCTGAGTGATCCGGTGGTTCCGTTGGTGTCCACGGTGTCGGGTGGGCTGGTTGTTCCGGGTCGGCTGACGGATCCCGAGTACTGGGTGGGTCAGTTGCGTGGCACCGTCCGCTTCCACGACGCCGTCCAGACCCTGAAGGACGAAGGCGTGG
>NZ_JACBYP010000267.1 GCF_018982965.1 Streptomyces mayonensis
GATCACGAAGAACACGAACGACGTCACCAGATACAGCGTGCCGATCGTCTTGTGGTCCGTCGTCGTCAGCCACTTGACCACGACGTTGCCGGGTTGCTTGCGCCGTGCCGGCAGCTCGTTCTCGTACGAGTCCTCCGCTGCCGAGGCACCCTGGGGTTCGTTGAGGATGCTCACAGGTTGTTCGTCTCCCGGTTCTTCTCGTGGCTCGTCTGCGCGATGCCGGCGGGAACGTAACCGGTCTGCCCCTTCTTCACGAGGTCCTGGAGGTGCTGCTCGTAGCGCTCCGGGGAGACGACCTTCACGTTGAACAGCATCCGGGAGTGGTCCACGCCGCACAGCTCGGCGCACTTGCCGAGGAAGGTGCCCTCCTTGTTGGGGGTCACCTCGAAGGCGTTGGTGTGGCCCGGGATGACGTCCTGCTTCATGAGGAACGGCACCACCCAGAAGGAGTGGATGACGTCACGCGAGGTCAGGACGAAGCGGACCGTCTTGCCCTTGGGGAGCCAGAGGGTCGGGCCGGGGTTGCCGGTCTGCGGGTTCTCCGTGCCGGGGACACCGCAGTCGTAGACACCGCCGGCGTTCGCCGGGAAGTCCTTCGTGTACCGGTCCGGGATGTTGGACAGTTCCTTGGACGTCTTGGCGTCACCGGAGGAACCGGGAACGTCCTCGATGTGGTTGAAGCACCAGCTCCACTGGAAACCGACCACGTTGACCGTGACGTCGGGCTCCTTCTTGAGGCTCATGAGCTCGGACTCGTCGCGCGCGGTGAAGTAGAACAGCACCGAGACGATGACGAGCGGAACCATGGTGTACAGAGCCTCGATGGGCAGGTTGTACCTGGTCTGCGGAGGGACCTCGACCTTGGTGCGGCTGCGCCGGTGGAAGAAGACACTCCACAGGATCAGCCCCCACACCAGCACGCCGGTGGCCAGCGCGGCAGCCCACGAGCCCTGCCACAGGGAGAGGATCCGCGGAGCCTCTTCCGTGGTGGGGGTGGGCATGCCGAGGCGGGGGAAGTCCTCGTAGGTGCAACCGGTAGCGGTCGCCAGGACCAGGCCCGCGGTCAGTGCCTGCAGCAGCTTCCGCCGCATCGGGCGCCGCGGCGTGGGGGTACCGCCCGCGCCGCCCGCGGCGTGGGGGAGGTCGGAGCCGTTGGGACTCACGTAGCGCCTTCCCGAGAGTCTCGCCCGCGCGGTTGGCTGCGGCCTGACTTCTCGCTGGTCGGTCGCCGCCCTGCGTCGGGCAGGGTTTGATGTTTATGCGGACCAAACCCTAGCCGACGCCCTCCGGGGGGTCGCGGGGAGGGTGGCATACGCGCCGGGGGTCCCTCCTTAAGGGTGG
>NZ_JACBYP010000268.1 GCF_018982965.1 Streptomyces mayonensis
CACACACCACCGCCACCGCATCCGGGCACTCCCGCACCCGCCCCGCAAACAACCCCGCCAACGTCACCGGCACAGGCACAGGCACAGGCACGCCATCAGCCGCCGACCACCCCAACAACCGCTCCCGCTCACCCCCGCTCAGCACATCAAGCCCACCCACCCGCACCTCGGGCCTGGCGATCACCTCGCCGAACATCCGCACCAACCGCGCCCCGAACAACTCCACCGTGCCCACGTCATACAAATCCGTCGCATACTCGATCAGCCCGGACATGCCGGCAGGGTTGCCGTCCTCGTCGAACGTCTCACCCATGTTGACGGTGAGGTCGAACTGTGAACCGGACACACCCGGGTTCTCGAACTCGGCTCGTATACCAGGGAGTTCAAATGCCAGGTCAGTGCTGTTCTGGAGCGCCAGCATGATCTGGACGAGCGGGTGGTGGCCGGGCGAGCGCTGCGGGTTGAGCCGTTCCACCAGGTATTCGAAGGGGATGTCCTGGTGGCTGTACGCGGCGAGACTCGTCTCACGGATCTGTGTCAGGAGTTCGCCGAACGTGGGATCCGACGTCACGTCGGCGCGTATGACCAGGGTGTTGACGAAGAAGCCGACCAGGTCATCCAGACCCTCGTCGATGCGTCCGGCGATGGGTGAGCCCACCGCGATGTCCCGTCCCGCGCCCAGCCGCGAGAGCAGCGCCGCCAGGCCCGCGTGCAGGACCATGAACAGCGTCGTGTCCGCCGCACGGGCAAGCTCGCGCAACGCGGCATGCATCGAGGCGTCGAGTGCGAAGCTCACGGTGTCGCTGCGATAGGAAGGGTTCGCGGATCGCGGCCGGTCGGTGGGCAGGGAGACGACGTCGGGCAGACCACTCAAGTGATCCGTCCAGTACGCGGCTTGGCGGCGCTGCAGGCTGTCGGGGTCGGTGTCCTCGCCGAGCAGTTCGTGCTGCCAGACGCTGTAGTCGGCGTACTGCACCGGGAGCGGGGACCAATCCGGGCCCTCACCTCCGCGCCGGGCCGCGTACGCGGTGGCGAGATCGGCCGCGAGAGGAGTCATCGACCAGCCGTCGGCGGCTATGTGGTGCATCACGAGCACCAGGACGGCTTCCCTCGGCTTCAAGCTCAACAGCCTCGCCGTCAGCGGGATTTCGCTGTCCAGCTCGAATCCGTGCCGAACACACGCCGCCAGCCGGGAAGCCACCGCGTCCTCCGTCACCGGTTCGACCGGGAGGGTGAGGTGGGTTTCGGTGGGGGTGAGGATGTGCTGGTAGGGCTCGCCGTCGAGGTCGGGGAAGACCGTCCGCA
>NZ_JACBYP010000269.1 GCF_018982965.1 Streptomyces mayonensis
GTCGGATTCGCGGTGGTGGCGGCGGCGCCGGGGGCCTGGGTGGGGATGCTCGGGTTCACGCTGCTGGGGCTGGGACTCTGTGTGCTGGTGCCGCAGACGTTCGCGGCGGCGGGGCGGCTGGCGGCGGAGCGGGACGGTGCTCCGGGGGCGTCGGATGCGGCGGTGGCGCGGCTCAACGTGTTCAACTACGTCGGCTTTCTGATCGGTTCACCGTTGGTGGGGGCGCTGGGGGACGCCTGGACTTATCGCGGGGCGATGCTCGTGCCGATGGTGTTGGTGCTGGTGACGGTCGTGTACGCCAGGTCGTTCGGGGATCCGCCGGACCGATACGGTGGCGGGCATGAGCGGCCGCGCACAGCTGATGTGGGACGAGGCAGTAACGGGCTATGACTTCGGTCCCGAGCATCCGATGGACCCGGTCCGGCTGGCCCTGACGCGAAGTCTGGTCGGTGCTCTGGGGCTCGACCGGGAGGTGGAGGTCGTCGCGGCGCGGTCGGCGGGGGAGTCGACGCTGCGGCTCGTGCACCGGCAGGACTACGTCGACGCGGTGAAGGCCGCGTCGGCGGAGCCGGGGGCGGCGGACGCGTCGTACGGGCTGGGGACGGTCGACGATCCGGCGTTCGCGGGGATGCACGAGGCGTCCGCGCTGATCGCCGGGCAGTCGGTGGGGGCGGCGGAGGCGGTGTGGCGCGGGAACGCGCTGCACGCGGTGAACTTCACGGGTGGGCTGCACCACGCGATGCCGGGTGCGGCGTCCGGGTTCTGCGTCTACAACGACGCGGCGCTGGCGATCGCGCGGCTGCTGGAGCTGGGTGCCGAACGGGTCGCGTACGTGGATGTGGACGTGCACCACGGGGACGGGGTGCAGGCGGCGTTCTGGGAGGACCCGCGGGTTCTGACGGTGTCGTTGCACGAGCATCCGTCGACGCTGTTCCCGCAGACCGGGTGGCCGGAGGAGACGGGCGCGGACGGTGCGGAGGGCACGGCGGTGAACGTCGCCCTGCCGGCGGGGACCGGGGACGCGGGGTGGGTGCGGGCGTTCCACGCGGTGGTGCCGGAGGTCCTGGCGGACTTCCGGCCGCAGGTCCTGGTGACGCAGCACGGGGCCGACACGCACTTCGAGGATCCGCTGGCGCACCTGGCGGTGTCGCTGGACGCGCAGCGGGCGGTACAGGTGGCGTGCCACGAGTTCGCGCACGAGTACGCCGGGGGGCGGTGGGTGGCCCTGGCCGACGTGGTGCGGTACCTGGAGAAGTACGCCGA
>NZ_JACBYP010000026.1 GCF_018982965.1 Streptomyces mayonensis
GGTGTGAGCGGTTCTGGACGGGGGGTGTCGCTGTGAGGGGGCCGGGCGGTGGCGGGGCGGCACGGTTGCGCGCAGCTGTGCGGAACGGCCAAGTCGGAGGGCGGGTTTTGTACAGATGCGGCCCGTGACGGGGGGACCGGGAAGGGGGATAGCCTTGGCGCGTGATCAGCGCGATAGCTCGCGGGGGCACTGGTGCCCCCGCCCTGCGCCCGGTGTGCACGGACGACATCCGTGCCCGGGTGGCGGTCGCTGGTCTTCGCGGGCGGGACGGGGCGAAAGAGTCCCCCGGTACGGCGCCTCGCACCCTGCGGACGGTGACGGCGAGAGCGAAGTCACACCCGGTCGGTGCGGCGACATTGGCTGATATGCCCCCGCTCCTCTCGTCTTGCGGCATAGCGTCGGAGGAGACCGGACACCCCGTGTCCCGACGTCATGCCGGAAGGCAGGAGACCGTACTTCCTTCTACGTCACGCAACGGCGCGCGACAGGAGTCAGAGGACAATGCAGACCAAGCTGGACGAAGGCAAGGCCGAGCTGCTCGAAAGGGCCGCCCGGGTAGCTGAGAACAGCCCGGTCGGGGGGCGCCTACCGACCGGGACGACGGGCGAGGGCTCTCCGGGCACCCCGGACGGCCCGGACGGCGCCCCGGACTACGCATCCGTGTTCGCGTTCCTCCAGCGCTACTACCGGCACACCGCACCGGAGGACCTGGCCGACCGCGACCCGGTCGACGTCTTCGGCGCCGCCGTCTCGCACTACCGGCTGGCCGAGAACCGCCCGCAGGGCACGGCCAACGTCCGTGTGCACACCCCGACGGTCGAGGAGAACGGCTGGACCTGCAGCCACTCCGTCGTCGAGGTGGTCACCGACGACATGCCCTTCCTCGTCGACTCCGTGACCAACGAGCTGACCCGCCAGGGCCGCGGCATCCACGTCGTCGTCCACCCGCAGATCGTGGTGCGGCGCGACGTCACCGGCCGGCTGGCCGAGGTGCTCGCCGGCCGGCCCACCGCCGACCTGCCGCACGACGCGCACGTCGAGTCGTGGATCCACGTCGAGATCGACCGCGAGACCGACCGCGGCGACCTGAAGCAGATCACCGCCGACCTGCTCCGCGTCCTGAACGACGTCCGCGAGGCCGTCGAGGACTGGGGCAAGATGCGGGACGCGGCCGTCCGCATCGCCGAGCAGCTGGGGTCCGAGGCCACCCCGGACGACCTCCCCGCACGTGAGCTGGAGGAGGCCCGCGAGCTGCTGCGCTGGCTGGCCGACGACCACTTCACCTTCCTCGGTTACCGCGAGTACCAACTGCGCGAGGACGACTCCCTCGCCGCCGTCGCGGGCACCGGTCTCGGCATCCTGCGCTCCGACCCGCACCACGCGGCCGACGAGAGCCACCCCGTCAGCCCGTCCTTCGAGCGGCTGCCGGCCGACGCCCGGGCCAAGGCCCGCGAGCACCGGCTCCTCGTGCTGACCAAGGCGAACAGCCGGGCCACCGTGCACCGGCCGTCGTACCTGGACTACGTCGGCGTCAAGAAGTTCGACGAGAACGGCAGCGTCGTCGGCGAGCGGCGCTTCCTCGGCCTGTTCTCGTCCGCCGCCTACACCGAGTCCGTCCGCCGGGTGCCGGTGATCCGGCGCAAGGTGGAGGAGGTCCTGGAACGGGCGGGGTTCTCGCCCAACAGCCACGACGGCCGCGACCTGCTCCAGATCCTGGAGACGTACCCGCGCGACGACATGTTCCAGACCTCGGTCGGGGAACTCGAACCGATCGTGACCTCCGTCCTCTACCTCCAGGAGCGCCGCCGCCTGCGGCTCTACCTGCGTCAGGACGAGTACGGGCGCTACTACTCGGCCCTCGTCTACCTCCCCCGCGACCGCTACACCACCGGTGTCCGGCTGCGGATCGTGGACATCCTCAAGGAGGAACTCGGCGGCACCAACGTCGACTTCACCGCCTGGAACACCGAGTCGATCCTGTCCCGGCTGCACTTCGTCGTCCGCGTCCCGCAGGGCACCGAGCTGCCGGAGCTGTCCGACGCCGACAAGGACCGCATCGAGGCCCGCCTCGTCGAGGCCGCCCGTTCCTGGGCCGACGGTTTCGCCGAGGCGCTGACCGCCGAGGTGGGCGAGGAGCGCGCCGCGGAACTGCTGCGCCACTACAGCGGCGCCTTCCCCGAGGGCTACAAGGCCGACCACGGCCCGCGCTCCGCGGTCGCCGACCTCGGCCACCTGGAGCGGCTCGACGAGAAGCAGACCTTCGCGCTCAGCCTGTACGAACCGGTCGGCGCCGCACCCGAGGAACGGCGTTTCAAGATCTACCAGAAGGGCGGCCAGGTCTCCCTGTCGGCCGTGCTGCCGGTGCTCAGCCGGCTCGGCGTCGAGGTCACCGACGAGCGGCCCTACGAGCTGCGCTGCGCGGACCGCACCACGGCCTGGATCTACGACTTCGGCCTGCGCATGCCCAAGGCACCGGCCGGCGGCGCCGACTACCTCGGCGACGACGCCCGCGAGCGCGTCCAGGAGGCCTTCGCCGCGACCTGGACCGGCAAGGCGGAGAACGACGGCTTCAACGCCCTCGTGCTCAGCGCCGGGCTGACCTGGCGCGAGGCCATGGTGCTGCGCGCCTACGCCAAGTACCTGCGGCAGGCGGGCTCCACGTTCAGCCAGGACTACATGGAGGACACCCTCCGCAACAACGTCCACACCACGCGCCTGCTCATCAACCTGTTCGAGGCCCGGATGGCGCCCGAGCGCCAGCGGGCCGGGCACGAGCTCGTCGACGCGCTGCTCGAAGAGGTCGACGCCGCCCTCGACCAGGTCGCGAGCCTCGACGAGGACCGGATCCTGCGGTCCTTCCTCACCGTCATCAAGGCGACGCTGCGGACCAACTTCTTCCAGGAGGCGAGCGGCGGCGAGCCGCACGACTACGTCTCCATGAAGTTCGACCCGCAGGCCATCCCCGACCTGCCCGCGCCGCGTCCCGCGTTCGAGATCTGGGTGTACTCGCCGCGCGTCGAGGGCGTGCACCTGCGCTTCGGCAAGGTCGCGCGCGGTGGTCTGCGCTGGTCGGACCGCCGGGAGGACTTCCGCACCGAGATCCTCGGCCTGGTCAAGGCGCAGATGGTGAAGAACACCGTCATCGTGCCGGTCGGCGCCAAGGGCGGCTTCGTCGCCAAGCAGCTTCCCGACCCGGGCGTCGACCGCGACGCCTGGATGGCCGAGGGCGTCGCCAGCTACCGGACGTTCATCTCGGCGCTGCTCGACATCACCGACAACATGGTGGCCGGCGAGGTCGTGCACCCCGCGGACGTCGTCCGGCACGACGAGGACGACACCTACCTCGTCGTAGCAGCCGACAAGGGCACCGCGAAGTTCTCCGACATCGCCAACGAGGTCGCCGAGTCCTACAACTTCTGGCTCGGCGACGCCTTCGCCTCCGGCGGCAGCGCGGGCTACGACCACAAGGGCATGGGCATCACCGCCCGCGGCGCCTGGGAGTCCGTCAAGCGGCACTTCCGGGAGCTGGGCGTGGACACCCAGAGCCAGGACTTCACCGTCGTCGGCGTCGGTGACATGTCCGGCGACGTCTTCGGCAACGGCATGCTGCTGAGTGAGCACATCCGCCTCGTCGCCGCCTTCGACCACCGGCACATCTTCATCGACCCGGTGCCGGACGCGGCCAGCTCGTACGCCGAACGGCGCCGGCTGTTCGAGCTGCCGCGCTCGTCGTGGGCGGACTACAACACCGAACTGCTCTCGGCCGGCGGCGGCGTCTTCCCGCGCACGGCCAAGTCCGTCCCGGTCAACGCGCACATCCGCGAGGCCCTCGGCATCGAGTCCGGCGTCACCAAGATGACCCCGGCCGAGCTGATGAAGGCGGTCCTCAGCTCGCCGGTGGACCTGCTGTGGAACGGCGGCATCGGCACGTACGTCAAGGCCTCCACCGAGTCCAGCGCCGACGTCGGCGACAAGGGCAACGACGCCATCCGGGTGGACGGCAAGGACCTGCGTGTCCAGGTCGTCGGCGAGGGCGGCAACCTGGGCCTGACCCAGCTCGGCCGGATCGAGTTCGCGCTGCGGGGCGGCCGGATCAACACCGACGCCATCGACAACAGCGCGGGCGTGGACACCTCCGACCACGAGGTGAACATCAAGATCCTGCTCAACGGTCTCGTCAAGGACGGCGACATGACCGTCAAGCAGCGCAACAAGCTGCTCGCCGGGATGACCGACGAGGTGGGCGCGCTCGTCCTGCGCAACAACTACGCGCAGAACACCGCGATCGCCAACGCGCTCGCCCAGTCCAAGGACATGCTCCACGCCCAGCAGCGGTTCATGCGCCATCTGGTCAGGGAGGGCCACCTCAACCGGGCCCTGGAGTTCCTGCCCACGGACCGCCAGATCCGCGAGCGGCTCAGCACCGGGCACGGCCTGACCGGCCCGGAGACGGCCGTGCTGCTGGCGTACACGAAGATCACGGTTGCCGAGGAGCTGCTGCACACCTCGCTGCCGGACGACCCGTACCTCAAGGGCCTGCTGCACGCCTACTTCCCGAAGGCGCTGCGCGAGCAGTACCTGGAGCAGGTCGACAGCCACCCGCTGCGCCGCGAGATCACGACGACGGTCCTGGTCAACGACACGGTCAACACGGGCGGTACGACGTATCTGCACCGGATGCGCGAGGAGACCGGCGCGTCGCTCGAGGAGATCGTGCGGGCGCAGACCGTGGCCCGGGCGATCTTCCGCTCCTCCCCGGTGTGGGACGCGGTGGAGTCCCTCGACACCAGGGTCGACGCGGCCGTCCAGACCCGGATCCGGCTGCACTCGCGCCGCCTCGTCGAGCGTGGCACGCGCTGGCTGCTCAACAACCGGCCGCAGCCGCTGGAGCTGGCCGAGACGGTCGGTTTCTTCGCCGAGCGGGTCGAGCAGGTCTGGTCGCAGCTGCCGAAGCTGCTGCGCGGCGCGGACGCGGAGTGGTACCAGCACATCTACGACGAGCTGACCGGCGCCGGTGTCCCGGACGAGCCGGCCACCCGGGTGGCCGGGTTCTCCTCCGCCTTCGCGACGCTGGACATCGTGTCGGTGGCCGACCGCATGGGAAAGGAACCGCTGGACGTCGCCGAGGTGTACTACGACCTCGCCGACCGGCTCGGCGTCACCCAGCTCATGGACCGGATCAGCGACCTGCCGCGCGCCGACCGCTGGCAGTCCATGGCGCGGGCGGCCATCCGCGAGGACCTGTACGCGGCGCACGCGTCGCTGACCGCCGACGTGCTGGCGGTGGGCAACGGCACGGCGACGCCGGAGCAGCGGTTCAAGGCGTGGGAGGAGCGGAACGCGGCGATTCTCGGGCGGGCGCGGACGACGCTGGAGGAGATCCGGGGGTCGGAGGCGTTCGATCTGTCCAACCTGTCTGTGGCGATGCGGACGATGCGGACGTTGTTGCGGACGCATGGGTGACGGCTTCGCCGGGTGAGGTCGTGTGAGGTTGCGTGAGGTGCCCCGGGCCGGGTGGTCCGGGGCACCTCTGCCCGGCGCCCGGCGTGTGGGTGGGCGTCGGGGTGGGTGACACTCGCCCGCGTTGGCGGGGTGCCTCCCCCAGAGGGGGTACCCCCAGCGCCCACCCGTGCCGCCCCAGCGGCACGACTGCCCGCAGTTGGGGGGCCGGGGGTCAGTGGAGGATGTTTGCTGCCAGGTGGGCTGCTCTGCGGGTGCGGGGGGTCGACAGGCGGTGCAGGGCCGGGCGGATCAGGGTGGCCGTCGGGCCCGTGGGGTGCCAGGTGAGGTGGAGGCGGCCCGGGTTGTGGCCCTCCGGAGCCACCGTGACCCGGTGGGGCGTCGTACCGGCGCGGTAGGGGATGCGGGCCGTGAGGGGTGGGAAGGCCAGGGGCGCCAGGAGGATGCCGGTGTGGGTGTGGCCCTCGTGGCGCAGCCGGAGGACGGGATGGCGTACGCCCTCGAAGCCCTGGAGGGGGAGGCGGGCCGCCCCCAGGTCGAGGCGGACGCGGCCCTCGAAGAGGCCGGGGCCGAGGGGCGAGAGGCGGAAGGGCACCGCGAGGCGACGGCGGCCGGGGGAGACGTGGAGCACGGCTCGCTGCGGGCCGACCGGGAGGCGCAGGGCCGGGTCGTAGGTGCGCACGGTGAGGTCGATCGAGGCGCCGGGGCCGCGCGCGACGTCGGTGATCTCGTGCCGGAGCAGGGCGGTGAAGAACGGGCGGGTGTCCAGCTCCAGTTCCGAGAGGTCCAGTTCGCGGCGGGCCTCGGCGGTCGCCGGGATCTCCCCGCCCCAGTAGAGGCGCCCGTTCTCCTCGTCCGGCGTCACCCGGCGCGGGGCCACCGCGTGGCCGAGGCCGCGGGCAGCGGTGCGCACGTCGGACAGCCGCCCCTCGCGCAGCAGCTGGAGTACGACCCGCTCGGCGCGGGGCAGCCGGGCGTACGCGCCCTCGGCGAGGGTGTCGAGGTACGGCACGACGATGTCCGCGAAGGAGGCGAGCCAGGCGTCGTCGCGGTAGGGCAGGTCACCGGCGTACATCCGGAAGTCGTGCTTGAGGAACTTGAAGTCCTTGTCCTCGCGCAGCGCTTCGTGCCCGCTCTCGGACAGGAAGGCGTCGATGAGGCGCTGGACGCGGACGCGGTCGCGGACGTTGGTCAGCTTGTGCCGCTGGTTGGAGATGGAGGCGGCGCCGGAGGCGGCGTACGGGGCGATGTACCAGCGGTAGACCGGCTCGGGGACGACGGTGAACGTCTGGGCGAGGCAGTACGCCCGGGCCGAGAAGAGCTGGTCCTCGTAGTGGATGCCCTCGGGGAAGCGCAGGCCGTGCCGGTCCAGGAAGCGGCGGGCGTACATCTTGCTGGTCGACAGGTGCTCGAAGAGGAGCCGCGGGTCGGCCTCGATGCCGTCGAGAGTGCGGCGTTCGGCCACCAGGTGCGGCATCCAGGTGGTGCGCCGTCCGCCGTCGACGCGGATGCGGTGCACGGCGCCCATCGCGAAGTCCAGGTCGCGTTCGCGGTGGGCGGCGAGCAGGATCTCGACGGCGCGCTCGGGGAGTTCGTCGTCGCTGTCGAGGAACATCAGGTATGGCGCCCGCGCGATCTCCAGGGCGCGGTTGCGCGGGGCGCTGCACCCGCCGCTGTTCTCGGGCAGCCGCAGGTACACCACGCGGGGGTCGTGGGCGGCCAGTTCGCGGGCCACGTCCTCGGTCGCGTCCGTGGAGTGGTCGTCGCTGATGACGACCTCGATGTTGGCGTGGGTCTGGCGCAGCACGGAGGCGACCGCGCGGGGGAGGCGTCCGGCGTCGTTGTAGACGATGACCGTGACCGTGACGTCCGGGGCGTCGGGCCTGTCCGGGGGCGGTGTGCTCGTCGGGGTGCGGGCGGCCGGGCCGGTGACGGTGTTCATGACGCGGTGGCCTCCTCGGGCGTCGGGGCCGGGGTGCGTTCCTCGAGCGGCAGGATGCGGGGGAGCAGCCGTTCGTCCTCGCCGAGGAAGACGCGCCGGACGACGCGTTCGGCGGCGCGGCCGTCGTCGTACTCGCAGAAACGGCGCCGGAAGGCGGCTCGTGCCTTGGTCGCGCGTTCGTCGCGCCAGGCGTCCGTGGTGAGGATCTCGGTCAGTTCCGCCTGGGTGCGGGCGACCGGTCCCGGTGCCTCGGCCATCAGGTCGAAGTAGACGCCGCGGGTGGTGCGGTACGTCTCCCAGTCGTCGGCGTGGATGACGATCGGGCGGTCGAGGTTGGCGTAGTCGAACATGATCGACGAGTAGTCGGTGACCAGCGCGTCGGCGGCCAGGCACAGGTCCTCGACGGGTTCGTAGGAGGAGACGTCGACGAGGCGGCCGGTGCGGCGCAGCGCCGCGGGCCGGGCGGAGGCGCTGCCGTAGAAGTAGTGGGCGCGTATCAGCAGGACCGTGTCCTCGCCGAGTCGGCCGGCCAGGGCGGCGAGGTCCAGGCGCGGGGTCCAGCCGGCCTCGTAGTCGCGGTGGGTGGGCGCGTAGAGGATCGCGCGGCGGCCCGGGGCGATGCCGAGGCGTTCGCGGACCGCGCGGACCGCGGCGGCGCCGGCGGTGTAGTAGACGTCGTTGCGCGGATAGCCGTGGTCCAGGGAGCGGTGCCGGGAGGGGTAGGCGCGCTGCCACATGCGGGTGGTGTGGCTGTTCGCGGACACGCTGAAGTCCCACTTGTCGACGCGTGCGAGCAGCGCCCGGAAGTCCAGGCCGTGGGCCGCGGCGGGGTACGGGAGCTGGTCCAGGCCCATGCGTTTGAGCGGGGTGCCGTGGTGGGTCTGGAGGTGGACCGTGCCCGGGCGTTTGACCACGGCGTCCGGGAAGTTGACGTTGTTGACGAGGTACTTGGCGCGGGCCAGTACCTCCCAGTAGCGCGTGGTGCCGGGGACGACGTGGTCGGTGCCGGGCGGCAGCAGGGCCGCGTTGCCCGCGGTGACCACCCACACCGGGTGGACGCTCGGGGCGAGTTCGGTGAGCTTGGCGGCGATCGCGGCCGGGTTGCAGGCCACACCGCGGGCCCAGTACGCCGAGAAGACGGCGAGGTGCGGGTCGACCGGCCGGGTCAGGGCGCGGCGGTAGCGCAGGGCGGCCAGCCGCGTCCCGGCCCGGCGCCGCCCGGTCCGGGCCGCCGACCGTACGCCGCGGCGGGCGTGGCTGGCGCCCTGGAGGGCCCGGTACTTCGAGTAGGCGCCCTCCTCCAGCAGGGAACGGCGTACGCCTTCCAGGCCGGACGGGCGCCGGTGGCCGTCGGGGCGGTGGCGCCGGGCGGCCGCCGACGCCCGGCGGAAGAACTCCCGCCCGACGGCGTCCGGCATCCGGTCGCGGGCGAAGGTGCGCAGGCAGTCGCGGACCATCAGGTCGTACAGGACGCCGTGCACGGCCGGCCGGTCGGCGGTGAGGGCGAGGAGGGTCTCGTAGCGGTCGACCAGGGCGTAGCGCTGCTCCGGCGTGACGGGCGGGAGGCTCTCGGGGCGCAGCCTGCGGTCGTCGTACCCCGGCTGGGGCAGGCAGGCGAGGCGGTCGGCGAGCAGCAGGGCGGCGTACGCGGCGAACGGCTCGTCCTCGGTGGTCAGGAGCCGTTCGTGCGCCTTCCAGAAGCCGGCGCGTACGACGCGGTTGCCGAGCAGCGGGGCCACGCGGAGCAGGGCCGCCCGGTCGTCCAGGGCCAGGCCGGCGCGGCCGGCCCGGGCGAGGCGGGGGCCGTCGGGGGAGGGCAGACCGAGGGTGCGCCAGGTGCTGCGGACGTGGTCGAGGAGCAGGACGTCCACCGCGTCGGGAAGGCCCTCGGTGTGCCGGGCGACGGCGGTCGGGGCACCGACGGGCACCCCGTCCTTGGCGTGGACGAACTGCAGCCACCGGCCCCGCGCCCGCGCCGCCCCCGCCGAGCGGGCCGCGGCGTCGCCCGCCCCGTCCGGGAGGGGCAGCACGGTGAAGGCCGGGGTGTGCCGCTCTGCCGCCTCCCGCGCCCAGTCCCCGACCGCGGCGACGACCACTTCGACGCCGGTGAGGGGGTGGTCGTCCAGGGAGTCGAGGAGGGCGGGCAGATGGTCCTGGACGTTGGGACCGTGCACGACGACGCTGAGGTCGGGGACCGTCTCGGACATCGGGGGGACTCCTTTGCCTCGGCGCCTGCCTCGGCCTCTGACTCGGCCTTCGCCTTCGTCTCGGCCCTCGTCTTGGCCCTCGTCTTGGCCTCGGCCGTCGCCTTCGTCGCTCCCGGAGCACTCCTAGGGGCCGGTTTCTATTCGGTCATCGTGTCATCAATCGGGCAAAAGGGTGAATCGAGAATGCGCCTTCCGAGGGATGGATCCGAGGGCCGAGGGACAGGGGGCCTCATGCGGCCGCCCCCGCCTTGGGCGCGGGTTTGGGTGTTGCCGGCTTGGCCTTCGCCTTCTTGTCCGGGCCGCCCGTGAACTTCTCGTACTCCTTCAGGACGTCCTCCGTGGGCCCGTCCATCCGCAGCTCGCCGCGCTCCAGCCACAGCACCCGGTCGCAGGTGTCGCGGATCGACTTGTTGCTGTGGCTGACCAGGAAGACCGTGCCGGCGTGCTTGCGCAGCTCCCGGATGCGTTCCTCGGACCGCTTCTGGAAGGAGCGGTCGCCGGTGGCCAGGGCCTCGTCGACGAGGAGGACGTCGTGGTCCTTGGCGGCGGCGATGGAGAACCGCAGCCGGGCCGCCATGCCGGAGGAGTACGTACGCATCGGCAGGGTGATGAAGTCGCCCTTGTCGTTGATCCCGGAGAAGTCGACGATCTCCTGGTACCGCTCCTTGATCTGCGCCCGCGACATGCCCATCGCGAGGCCGCCCAGGTACACGTTGCGCTCGCCGGTGAGGTCGTTCATCAGGGCGGCGTTGACGCCGAGCAGGGAGGGCTGGCCGTCGGTGTGGATGCGGCCGTTCTCCACGGGGAGGAGACCGGCGACCGCCTTGAGCAGCGTGGACTTGCCGGAGCCGTTGGTGCCGATCAGGCCGATCGCCTCGCCGCGGTACGCCACGAAGGACACGTTCTTCACGGCGTGCACCCGGCGTACGCCGGCCGCCTTCTCGCTCTTCCTGCGGCGCAGGATGCGGTTGAGGGCGGCGGTCGCGGAGCCGCGGCCGGCGCCGGTGCCGTTGACGCGGTAGACGATGTCGACGCCGTCGACGACGACGGTGGGGATGCGCTCGGCGGGGGTGGTGCCGGCCGCGGAGGTGTTGTCAGCGGGAGTCTTGTCAGCGGGGGTGTCAGCCACGACCGTACGTCTCCTCGGCCTTCCAGAAGTAGATGAAACCGCCGATCCCGGCGACCAGTGCCCAGCCCAGGGCCAGCGCCCAGACGTGGTCCGGGAGCATGCTGCCGTCGAAGCTGTCGATCAGCGCGAACCGCATCAGGTCGATGTAGACGGCGGCGGGGTTGGCCTGGAGCAGCGTGCCGACCCAGGACGGCACGTTGCTGTCCGGTCCGGTCATGTGGTGGATGCTGAACATGACGCCCGAGCCGTACATCCAGGTGCGCAGCAGGAACGGCATCAGCTGGGCCATGTCGGGGATCCTGGACCCGACCCGCGCCATGACCATCGCCACGCCGGCGTTGAACAGGAACTGCAGCACCAGTGCCGGGACGGCGAGCACCCAGGACACGGCGGGCGGCACGCCGAACGCCAGCAGGATCACGGCCAGGGCGGCCATCGAGAACAGCAGCTGCTGGAGCTGCTGCAGGCAGAAGGAGACCGGCAGCGCGGCGCGCGGGAAGTGCAGGGCGCGGACGAGGCCGAGGTTGCCGGATATGGCCCGGGTGCCCGCCATGATCGAGCTCTGGGTGAACGTCCACACGAACACGCCGGTGACCAGGAACGGGACGTAGTCCTCCACGCCGCGCCTGGTGTTCATGAGCACGCCGAAGATGAAGTAGTACACCGCCGCGTTGAGCAGGGGCGTCATCACCTGCCAGACCTGGCCCAGCTTGGCCTGGCTGTACTGGGCGGTGAGTTTGGCGGTGGAGAAGGCGCCGATGAAGTGCCTGCGCGCCCAGAGCTGACGGACGTACTCGGGCAGGGAGGGGCGGGCACCGCTGACCGACAGGCCGTGGCGGGCGGCGAGGGCCGCGAGGTCGTGGCCGGCGGGGGAGGTGCCGGCCGTGGCGGTGGCCGGGGCCTTGGGTGTCGGGGGCGGTGTGTGGAGGACCTGACTCACATCCGCTGCTTTCGCTCGGGAGAGGTGTCGGAAGAGGTGTCGGGACAGAGGTGTCGGGGAGGCGGTCGAGGTGCGACGCCCGTCGTTCACCTGGGCGACCGCGTGTGTTCACTTACGTCGGGACGGGACCGTATCGTCGTGACGTGAGCGTAGGCCGGGACGACGCCGGAACGCAACCGTTTCGTCGCAACGCCCTATGCTTGGCTCGCATGACGACCAACGCCGCCGCCGACGAGCCGCAGCCGCGCCCGCGCCGCCGCAGGCCGCCCGCCGGGGCGGCGGTACTGCGCGAGGACGTGACGGAGGCCATCCGGGCGGCGGTCTTCGGGGAACTGGCCGCGGTCGGTTACGCGCGGATGTCGATCGAGGGCATCGCGCGCCGCGCGGGGGTCGGCAAGACCGCCGTCTACCGGCGCTGGCGCTCCAAGCTGCACCTGGTCCTCGACATCGTCTCGGCCCTCGCGGTCCAGGGTCTGCCCGCACCCGACACGGGCTCCCTGGAGGGCGACCTGCGGCTGCTGTACGAGGTGACGTCCCGCGCCCTGCGGCATCCCGTGGCCTCGCAGATCATCCCCGACCTCCAGGCGGAGGCGGCCCGCAACCCCGACATCGCCGAGGCGCTGCAGAAGACCCTGCGGGAGGGCCAGGACGGCGTGGCCAGCAGCATCCTCGCGGCGGCGAAGGAACGCGGCGAACTGAGCCCCTCGCTGGACTCCGACCTGGCCCTCGACCTGATCTCGGGGCCGCTGTACTGGCGCTCGGTGGTCGTCCGCGGCCCGAAGCCGCCCAAGGGGTACCTGGGCGCGCTGGCCCGGGCGACGGCGGAAGCGCTCAAGGCGCTCTGACCCGTACGGGATCCGCCGGATGGGCTTCGGCGATGACTGGTCAGCCCGCGGTCCCGGTCCCCGCCTCGGTCTGGGGCGGCCGGGCGCTCTCCAGGCAGGCGTGGACGAAGTCCTGGACGACGGGGTCGGTGTCGTCGGCGACGGCCCACGCGACGCCGACCCGGCTGGAGCTGACGCCGCTGACCGGGCGGTAGGTCACGCCGGGACGGGCGTAGAAGCGGGCGGCGGACGCCGGGGCGAGGGCGATGCCGTAGCCGTTGGCGATGGCGCTCAGCCAGTCGTCCGGCTGGTCGGTGACGGCGCCGATGCGGACCGGGCGGCCGTCGCGTTCGCCGGCGGCCAGCCAGTGGTCCCGCCACCGGCCGGTCTCGGGAGGAGCGGCCACGAACGGCTCGTCCCACAGGTCTCGGAACGGGAGCACGTCCCGCACGGCGAGCGGATGGTCCTCGGGCAGGGCGACCCAGCGGGGCTCGCTGAACAGCACCGCCGTCCGCAGGGCGTCCTGGCCGGGGAAGGGCAGCCGCAGCAAGGCCACGTCCACGTCTCCGTCGGCCAGCCCGGCGCTCGGGTCCGACCAGCCGGCCTGGCGCATCTCCACACGCCAGCCCGGCCGGCGCCGGGCGAACTCCGTGATGATGCGCGGGGTCGCCTCGTTGGCGGCACTGGCCATGAAACCGACTCGCAGCGAGCGGGCCGCCCGGCCGGCGGCACGCCTGGTCTCCCGCAGTACCTGGTCCCATGCGGTCAGCAGGGCGGGCAGTCGCGCCGCCAGTGCCCGGCCCGGTTCCGTGAGGGCCATGCCGGCCCGGGAGCGGGTGAACAGCCGGGCTCCGAGCAGGGTCTCCAACTGCCTGATCTGTTTCGTGAGCGTCGGCTGGGACACGAACAGCCGCTCCGCGGCGCGGGTGAGGGTCCCCTCCTCGGCCACGGCGAGGAAGTAGCGCAGGAGCCGGGTGTCCACATCCATGCCCACAGGTTATGGAAGCAGGTATTGGACGCACGTCGAGGGCTCGGGGAGGCTCGGCGAGAGGAGCGCCACCGGGCGTACGGGGCGTACCCGCGCACCGGAAAGGAAAGGGGAGACCAATGTTCACCGCCTACGCGATGGTCACCGGCCTCGCGATCGTGGCCAACGCCGGGATCGCCGTCGCGGACTTCTCACGGGCCGGGTTCGTCGTCGCCAACTCGACCGAAGTGGGTGTCCCGCAGACCTGGCTGCCCTGGCTCGGCGCGCTCAAGGCCGCGGGAGCCGCCGGTCTCCTGCTCGGGCTCCTGGGTGTTCCCGGCATCGGCGTCGCCGCCGCGATGGGCCTCGTGCTGTTCTTCGTCGGCGCCGTCGCCGCGCACGTCCGGGCTCGCGTCTACTACAACTTCGCCTTTCCCGGCGGGTACTTGGCACTGGCCGCCGGGGTCCTGGTCCTCGACGTCGCGCGTTAGGCACCGGTCGCCCGGCGCCGGGACGGGGCCGCAGTGCCGACGGCACTCACCACGCCGTGAGCCGGACCACCTGCGCCGCGATGTCCTGCACCGCCCGGCCGTCCGTCGGGACCCGTACGGTGCCGACCGGGGCCTCCTCGGCCAGCCGGCGCCCCATGCGCAGGCTCCGCTCGATGTGGACGCCGAGCTGTGACCCGGTCTCCCGCCCGGCGAGCCGCTGCCGCACCGTGGCCTCCTCGGCGGTCAGCAGCACGCACGTGACCCTGACCTCGTCCCCGCCCATGGCCCGCCCGATCATCTGCGACTCCAGGATGCTGACGGTGTTGGTGTAGATCAGCCGGCGCTGCCCGAGCGCCGCGTAGTTGGCCCACACCGCCGCGATGTTCCGCTCCGTGACCGCCGTACGGTGCGGGTCGCCGCCGGGGGCGGGATGGATGTGGTCCATGCCGTCCCCCTCGATCAGGCAGTGCGCGGTCCCGGCGTCCCGCAGCATCGCGGACACCTCATGGCCGACGGTGGACTTCCCGACGCCGGAGCCACCGCCGATGAGTAACAGGTCGTATGTGCTGGGTTCCTGGTCCATGTCCGCAGTGTGCGGTGCGACCGAGGCCGCTCGCACGGATATGTGACTCCTCGTGAGTTTCGGCACCGTTCGACACGGCGCCGGACTCACCGCCCTCCAGCATCCCCCGCCCTCCGACACCCCTAGAGGACGCCCCCGTTGGCGCGGATGTTCTGCCCCGTCAGCCAGCGGCCGTCCGGCCCGGCGAGGAAGGCGACGACGTCCGCCACGTCCTCGGGCCGGCCGAGCCGCCCCAGCGAGGTCATCGCGACGGCCATGGCCACCTTCTCGGGCTCGTTGTTCGCGTTCAGCAGGTCGGTGTCCGTGGCGCCGGGCGACACGGCGTTGACGGTGATGCCCCGTGCGCCCAGCTCGCGCGAGGCCACCAGGGTCAGCTGTTCGAGGGCGCCTTTGCTGGCCGCGTACGGGGCGTTGCCGGGGGCGGGGAAGACGGTGTTGAGGGTGGAGATGTTGACGATCCGTCCGCCGTCGCGCATGTGCCGGGCCGCGTACCGCACCGCGAGGAAGACCGACTTGGCGTTCACGGCCATGACCCGGTCGAAGTCGGCCTCGGTCGTCTGGGCGAGGGGGACGACGTCGGTGTGCGTGGCCGCGTTGTTGACCAGGATGTCCAGGCCGCCGAGCCGGTGTTCGGCCGTGGCCAGCAACTCCTCGGCAGCGCCGGGCCCGGCGAGGTCGGACTGCACGGCGGTGACGTTCCCGCCCGCCTTCCCCGCCTCCCGGACGACCTCGTCGGCCGCCTCGGCGCTGCGTGCGTAGTTGAAGACGACGTCCGCCCCGTCCCGCGCGAGCCGCAGCACGACGGCTCTGCCGATCCCCCGAGAGCCCCCGGTGACGACGGCCGCCTTGCCCGTGAGCACCGCCATGATCCCTCCCCGTCTCGATGTCCGTCGACGTCTGTTCGACGTCGGTTCGATGTCCGTCCGTCGCGGACACCCCTACCCACCGGGCGGGGCGCCTCGCACCCGGGGACCCATCAGGACACCTGCCCGGAACCGTTGAGCACACCTGCCGGAACCCGGGCCGCCCGTGCCCTCTTGGCCGCACACTTGTGCCATGACCGCATCGGACCCGAAGACCGACCTCCACACCTACCTGCAGTCCGCACGCGACGCGCTGCTCTGGAAGCTCGAAGGACTCTCGGAATACGACATCCGCCGCCCGGCGACCCCGACCGGCACGAACCTGCTGGGCCTGGTGAAGCACGTCGCGACGCTGGAACTGGGCTACCTGGGCGACACCTTCGGGCGCCCGTCCGGCGAACCGCTGCCCTGGCTCGACGACGACGACGCCAACGCCGACATGTGGGCGACCGCCGACGAGTCACGCGAGTACATCGTGACGCTCTACCGCCGGGCGTGGGCCCACGCGGACGCCACGATCGACGCACTGGCGCTGGACACGGTCGGCAGGGTGCCGTGGTGGCCCGACGGCAGGGACGAGGTGACGCTGCACCACGTCGTGACACGCGTGATCGCCGACACCCAACGGCACGCGGGTCATGCCGACATCGTCCGGGAGCTCATGGACGGCGCCGTGGGGATGGACGAGGGCAACACCGCCCTCGCGCCGGGCGGCCCGGCGCGCTGGAAGGACCACCGGGAGCGGCTGGAGCAGGCGGCCCGGGAAGCCGGCCGAAGGGAGGCAGGGGCGTCGTGAGACGTGTGTGGGCGGGGCCGCTGTCGATGGTGGTCTGCGGACTCGGTGTGGCGACCGCGACGTTCGTGCAGGGCAGAGTCGGTACGACCGTGGTGGTGCTGGTGGTGTTCCTGGCGCTGGCCGGGACGATGTCGCCGCTGGCCTTCCCGAAGTCGGTCGGTGCGGTGGAGGCGCAGCGGCGCAGTGCGGTCGACGGGCGGCCGGTCGTGTTCTGGCGGCCGGGGTGCACCTTCTGCATGCGGTTGCGGATGCGGTTGGGACGTACGGCGCGGCGGATGTACTGGGTCGACATCTGGCGTGACGCGGAGGGCGCGGCGCTGGTGCGGGCCGTCAACGACGGCAACGAGACCGTGCCCACCGTGCTGGTGGCGGGGCGGGCGTACACCAACCCCGCCCCGGCGTGGGTGCGCGAACAGGTCTCCTCGGCCGAGTGACCGAGCGACCGGGGTCAGTCCCGCGCTGCTTCCGGGTGGAGGCGTACCCAGCCCGCCCAGGCCGAGGTGATCATGTCCTCCACGCCGTACTTGGCCTTCCAGCCCAGCTCGACGGCGGCGCGGTCGGCCGAGGCGACGACGCGGGCCGGGTCGCCGGGGCGGCGGGGGGTGACCGTCGGGGGGCGGTCGTAGCCGGTGACGGCGTTGATGCGGTCGATCATCTCCCGGACGGAGACGCCCTCGCCCCGGCCGATGTTGAGGGTGAGGGAGCGCCCCGGGGAGGACTGGAGGGCGCGGGCCGCGGTGACGTGCGCCTCGGCCAGGTCGACGACGTGGATGTAGTCGCGGACACAGGTGCCGTCCGGCGTCGCGTAGTCGTCGCCGAAGATGCGCGGGGCCGCGGACTCCGTCAGCTTCTCGAAGACCATCGGGACGAGGTTGTGGACTCCGGTGTCCGCGAGGTCCGGGCTCGCGGCGCCCGCCACGTTGAAGTAACGCAGGGAGGCCGTGGACAGGCCCGTCGCGCGGCCGGTGGCCCGGACCAGCCACTCGCCGGCCAGCTTGGTCTCGCCGTACGGCGACATGGGCACGCACGGCGTCTCCTCCGTCACGAGGTCGACGTCGGGCATGCCGTACACGGCGGCGGACGAGGAGAAGACGAAGGACGGGACCTCGGCCTTGGTGACGGCGTCCAGCAGGACGCGCAGGCCCTCGACGTTCTCCCGGTAGTAGTGCAGCGGCAGGTCCACGGACTCGCCGACCTGCTTCTTCGCCGCGAGGTGCACGACACCGGTGACGGAGTGGTCGCTGAGGGCGCGGGCGACCCGTTCGCCGTCCAGGACCGAGCCGACCACCAGCGGGACGCCGTCGGGCACGCGGTCGGCGATGCCGGTGGCCAGGTCGTCGTAGACCACCGCCTGCTCGCCCGCCCCGGTCATCGCCCGTACGACGTGCGCCCCGATGTATCCGGCGCCGCCGGTAATCAGCCAGGTCATGGTGGCCGTCCCCTCGTCAGTGGTCCTGGGTGGACATGATCCTTCACCTCGGCACCCCTGGGGCGCCACATCTGTCAGGACGGCGCGGAGGCCGCCTCGCCGTCGTAGGCGTCCAGTGCCGCGGTGAGGCGGTCGAGGCGGGTGCGCAGGTCCTGGACCTCCGCGAAGTCCAGCCCGGTCGCCGCGGAGATCCGGCGCGGCACCTCCTCGGCCCGCTCGCGCAGCGCCAGCCCCTGCGGGGTCGGCCGCACCTCCACCGACCGCTCGTCGCGCGCGCTGCGCTCCCGCCGGACCAGGCCGGCCGCCTCCAGCCGCTTGAGCAGCGGCGACAGTGTGCCGGAGTCCAGGCGAAGGTGCTCGCCGAGCTTCTTCACGGGCAGTTCCCCGTGCTCCCACAGCACCAGCATCACCAGGTACTGGGGGTAGGTGAGCCCGAGGTCCTTGAGGACCACGCGGTAGACGCCGCCGAAGGCGCGCGAGGCCGCGTTCAGGGAGAAGCAGATCTGCTGGTCCAGGCGGAGCCAGTCCGTCGCGGGCGTCGTCATGCCTCCCAGCGTAACCCGAAGGGTCTTGTCCGTCATTGAGTTGCGCGTCATACAGTTGCGTCTCATTGCATTGAGGATGGTTGTGTTGTGGGGCATTTGATTGTGTGCTCTACTTGACGTCGTCAGGCACCACGCCTTCTCCGAAAGGGACGGTTCCCATGGAAGCGCTCTACACCGCCGCCGCCACCGCGACCCACGGCCGCGACGGCCGCACCGTCACCTCCGACGGCAAGCTCGACCTCCCGCTCGGTTTCCCCGTCGAGATGGGCGGCAACGGCGAGGGCACCAACCCCGAGCAGCTGTTCGCCGCCGGGTACGCCGCCTGCTTCGGCAGCGCCCTCGGTGCCGTCGGGCGCCAGGCGAAGGTCGACGTCAGCGACGCGGCCGTGACCGCCGAGGTCGGCATCGGCAAGCAGGGCGAGGGCTTCGCGCTGGCCGTCACCCTCCGGGTCGAGCTGCCCGAGGGCGTCGACAAGGAGACCGGCCGGAAGCTCGTCGAGCAGGCCCACCAGGTCTGCCCCTACTCCAACGCCACCCGCGGCAACATCCCGGTCGACCTCGTCATCGAGTAATCGAGCAGCGGTGCCGGACAACGGTCCTAGCCCGCCCCGACCCGCGCCAGCACCTCGCCCGTCCGGTCGCTCCACGCCACCACCACCGCCTCCTCGGGCACCCGCTGCAGGCGCGTCAGCAGCAGCCAGCGGACGTGGTAGCGGCGGACGACCGCGGTGCGCTCGGCGCGGGTCGAGTCCGGTGCCAGGTAGGACCGGACGTCGGCCACGCGCCGCCCGCGCTCTCGCTCGTCCAGCGCCGGGTCGGGCCAGGCCGGCGCCGCCAGGTTCGGCCCGTACCCGGCGATGGTGTGCCCGGCGTAGTAGCCGTCGGTGAGCACGACCTCGCCGGGGCCGATGTGCCGGGCCGCCCACGCGTAGGACGGCCAGTCGGGCGGCTGCTCGAAGCCGACCGGGTCCAGCGCCCGCGGCACCACCGCCCCGGCGTGCACCGTGAGGAAGCCCAGCAGGGCGCCCGCGGCCGCCAGCCCGCCCAGCGTCCTCCGCCACCGCCCCCACGGCCGGGGCGCCGCCAGTTCCACCGCCAGGGCGAACTGCAGCGGCACCAGGGTGAGTCCGAGGATCCGGCCGTAGGTGTAGTGGCCGCTGAACCAGCCGTACGCCACCACCGCGCAGTCCAGTGCGAACATCAGCACCAGTGGGTCGCGCGGCGAGCGGCGGGCGCGCGCCCACAGGGCAGGCAGGCCGAGCAGGCCGAGCCAGAACTCCCCGGGCAGGTGCAGGTACAGCACCCGGTGCATCGCGTCCACGCTGCCGTCGCCGGCCAGCGCGAACACGTCGAAGTACGGCCACGCCGCCCCCGTCGCCACCGCCGCCGCGGCCGTCAGCGCCCACCGCGCGAGGACCGCGCCGCGCCAGTCGCGCTGCCGGCCCGCCACCAGGGCCAGCGCGCCCAGCGCCGCCGCCGCCGCGGTGATCGGGTGGACGAGGAGGACCATGCCGTAGAGCGCGCCCAGCCCCGCGTAGCCGGGCAGGCCGCGCAGGCCGCTCGGGCCCACGTACCGCACCCGGCGCGCGTCCCGCGCCCGGGAACCGGTGAGCGCCCAGGCCCAGAAGGTGAGCCCGATGGCGAACGTCGACGGGTAGCCCAGGTTGCCCGTCATCGACATCAGCCCGAGGTAGCCGCTCCACCAGGCCCGTTCCGTCCCCCACAGCAGCGTCATCGCGCCCAGTGCCAGCACCGGCGCCCACGGCCGCGCGCTCAGCACCCGCACGAAGCGGCCGAGGCCGGTCAGCAGCACCAGCAGGTTCAGCGGCCCGGCGAGCCGCACCACCTCCCAGCCGCCCAGCCCCGTCAGCCGTGCGAAGACACCCTGCGCCAGGGCGTACGGCGAGTAGTACGCGCTGCCCGCGCCCGGCAGGTCGGCCATCGGGTGCCGCGGATGCAGGAGGTCGGCCTTCAGCCGCTCCACGACCGCCGCGTGCTGGCCGGCGTCGCAGCACAGCGGCACCGCCCAGTACGCCAGCGTCATCACCAGGAGGAAGGCGAAGCCCGCGGCCTGGTAGGGGGTGGGGCGCCAGGAGCGTCCGCCGCGCAGCGCCGTCGCGCCGCGCACCGGGCGGCGGACGAGGACGTCGGTGCTCACGACGCGGGAGAGGAAGGGTGGGGCATTCTGGACATTTGGCGTATGTTCCCGGCCGGGTCGTGCCCATCAACCCATGTCACCCGGGCGGCCCACGCTCAGGCCGGTGCGGTGTCCCCGGACGACTACGGACGCCCGGGCCGCAGGCCGCCGCTCAGCCCGTCGCCCCCGCCCGGTCCGCCCCGGCCCGCACGGCCCGCTCGGCCCGTTCCCCGTCCCGTACCGCCGACCCGGCCGGGCCGCCCCGCACCACCGGGCCGAGCAGCAGCGGCACCCCCACCGCCGGGAGCAGCCACGCGAGCACGATCAGCCGCTCGCCCCAGATGTTGATGTCCGGATGCGCGGCCTGTGTGAGGAGCCCGGTGAACGCCGCCGCGACGAGGAAGGCGCCGGTCGCGCCGCCGCGCCGCAGCGCGCCCCACGCCCCGGCGGCCAGTGCCGCGGCGAACAGCGGCTGCCACGCCTGCCGGCGCAGCCACTCCACCCAGAAGTTGCCCTGCAACTGCCAGAACTCCGGCCACGGGTGCGCCCGGTCGGGCCGCGCGAAGTGGTCGGTCAGCAGGTCCTGGAGGCTGTCCGCCGCGGACGGGTAGTGCAGCAGCCGCGCCAGTACGAGGGTGCCGGCGGCGCCCGCCAGGCCCACCGCCGCGAGTGCCAGCACGTCCCGGGGCGCCGGACCGGTCCGCCGCCGGTGGCGCCGTACGGCGATCAGCGCGCCCGCCGCCGCCAGGCACAGCCCGAGGAACAGGGCCTGGGAGTGCTTGACCGTGAACAGGGCGAGCAGCGAGGCGGCGACCAGCCCCAGGCCGGCCGCCCGGACCCGGCGCACCCGCATCCGGCCCGTCGGGTCCGAGCCTGCCGGGTCGGGGGCTGTGCCCGCCGGGTCCGAGCCTGCCGGGCCCGGGGCCGTACCCGCCCGATCCGGGGCCCCGCCCGTCCGCAGTACCAGCGCGCAGCCCCACACCGCCGTCAGGGTCAGCGCAAGGAGCAGCCCCTCGGCCATCGGACGCACCGCGGTCGTCCCGCACGGCAGCACGTAGTACAGCGCCTGGCCGGTGAGCGCGAGCGCCGCCGGGACCGCGAGCGTGCGCAGGATCAGGAAGACCAGGACACCGCCCGCGCATGCCAGGACGACACCGGCCGCCCACAGGCCCCAGGTCACCCCGAGGACCGCCACGAACGGCACCAGGAACACCGGGTAGCCGGGCCGCACCTCGAAGATCCGCATGAAGCGCTCCGGCATGTACGGCACCGTGTGCCCGGCGGTCTGCCCGGCCGCCAGCCGCGGCCGAACCGCGCCCCACTGCTGCTCGCGGCACTCGGCCACCACCTCGGGGGCGGGGTCGGGGCGGTGGAAGCGGACCACGTGCACACTCTGGTCCCGCCGGGCGCGTTCCGCGCGGCTCGCGCACACGTAGTCGATGGTGGCCGCCGCCGTCTCGCGCTTGCCCTCGCCGGTGAGGCTCAGCGCGTACGACAGGTAGTTCTTGGTGTCCGGGGTGTCCCGGCCGGTGACGTTCGCCAGTTGGAGCACGGCGAACACACCGGCCAGGAGCAGCACCCAAAGCCGTGGCCGCACGCGGCGGAGTCTACGCGCGAGACCCCGCGCGCAGCGGTCTCACGTGGGGGAGAGCAAGTCGTGTCCGGACGGGACGGCGCGCGCCCCGGGGACCCCGGAGGGCTCCGGCTCGGGCATCTCCTCGCCCAGCATCAGGGTCCGTACGACCCGCTCGGCGGCCCGCCCGTCCTCGTACTCGCAGAACGCGGCCCGGAACGACGACCGCAGCCGCGCCCCCTCCTCGTCCCGGTACGCGCCCGAGGCCAGCAGCGACGCCAGTTCCCCGTGGGTGCGCGAGACGTGGCCGGGTGCCTGCTCGGTGACGTCGAAGTAGGCGCCGCGGCTCGCCGTGTACGTGTCCCAGTCGTCGGCGTGCAGGACGACCGGCCGGTCCAGGAGGACGTAGTCGAACATCAGGGCCGAGTAGTCGGTGAGCAGCACGTCGGAGGCGAGCATCAGGTCCTCCACGCGCGGCTCCTCCGTCGCGTCGATCACCACGCCCCGCCGGTGCAGCTCCGACAGGCCCAGCCCCCGGGCCGGGCCGCCGGCGAGGGACGGGTGCATGCGGACCACCAGCGTGTGGTCCTCGCCCAGGTCGGCGGCGAGCCGCGCCAGGTCGACCCGCTCGACGAGCCCGTCCCTGCGGTAGTCGCGGCGGGTCGGCGCGTAGAGCACGACGGTGTTGCCGTCGGGGATCCCCAGGCGCTCGCGGACCGGGCGGCCGTCGTCGGGGCCCGCGTTCACCAGCACGTCGTTGCGCGGGCTGCCGGTCCGCGCGGACGCGAAGTGGCACGGGTACGCCCGCTCCCACACCCGCTCCGCGTACCGGCCCGCGACCAGGCTGTGGTCCCAGCGGTCGGCGCGGCGCAGCATGCCCGGCACGTCCAGGTTCTGCCGGGCACCGCGGCGGTCGAGCAGGTCGGCACCCATGTACTTGAGCGGGGTGCCCTGGTGGGTGTGGATGTGGACGCTGCCCTCGCGCTTGGCCACGGCGCCGGGCCAGTTGACGTTGTTGACGAAGTACGTGGCCCGCTCCGTCACCCGGCGGTACTCCGGGCTGTTCAGGAGCACGTGCTCCGTGCCCGGCGGCAGCAGCGCCGCGGTCTCCTCGTCGCGCACCACCCACACGCCGCGCAGCCCCGGGGCGATCTCGGCGGCCTTGCGGTGGATCGCGGCCGGGTCGCCCAGCACGCCCCGGTGCGAGAACGCCGAGTACACCGCGAGGTCCGGGTCCAGCGGGCGGCGCGTGTTCACCGCGGTCCGCAGCCGGCGCAGCCGCTTGTCGGCCGACCCGCGCACCTGCTTCCCGCGGCGCTGCAGCACCCGGGACGCCTGGCCCGAGCGCCGCCGCACCCGGTAGGCGCCGTAGCCCTGCTCCAGGACGCGCAGCTCGGCCGGGATCTCGGCGCCCTCGGGCCGGTAGGCGCGGAACATCTCGGCGGTACGGCGGAAGAACTCGCCCTTGTCGGACGGCGGCAGCCGGTCCGGCTTGGAGAGGATGTCCAGGCAGTGCTCGCCCATCTTGGCGTGCAGGAAGGGCCGCCAGCGGGCCAGGTCCGGGTGGGAGTCGAGGAACGCGAAGACCCGCTCGTACTGCTCGTGGACGTCGAAGTGCTTGCGGCTGGTGGTGGAGAGGATGTTGCCCTGGCGGCGCTGCCGGTAGTTCAGGCAGATCCGCGCCAGCGTCGCGATGCGCTCCGCGCTGAACATGACCGGGAAGGTCCAGGGCGTGTCCTCGTAGTAGCCCGGCGGGAAGGTGAAGCCCTCCCGCTCGACGAAGTCGCGCCGGTAGACCTTGTTCCACACCACCATCAGCAGGTCGAGGATCTCCGGGTACTCGGCGGACGTGAACGTGCCGTCGCCCGCCTCGGCCAGCACCCGCGCCAGGGCGTTGCGCCGGGTGCCGCCCCACCAGTAGGTGCGCGCGTAGTCGAAGACCAGGACGTCAGGGTCCTCGGCCTCCGCGAGCCGGTCGGCCATCGCGGCGAGCGCGCCCGGGGTGAGGGTGTCGTCGCTGTCGAGGAAGAAGAGGTAGTCGCCGGTGGCGTGCGGCATGCCCGCGTTGCGGGCCCGGCCGAGACCGGCGTTCTCCTCCAGGTGCAGCACGCGCACCCGCTCGTCGCGGGCGGCGTACTCGTCGAGGATCGCGCCGGATCCGTCCGGCGAGCAGTCGTCCACGGCGATGACCTCGATGTCCCGGAAGGACTGGCCGAGGACCGAGTCCAGGCACTCGCCGAGGAAGCCCTGCACCTTGAAGCAGGGAAGGATGATGCTGAAGCGGGGCACGGCGGGGTCAGCTCCTAACGAGGGTGGCGGCGGGGGCCGGGACGCGCTCCGCGAGCGGGATCAGGGGCGGCAGCGACTCGGGCGGCTCGCCGAGCAGCACCCGGCGCACGACGCGCTCGGCGGCCCGGCCGTCGTCGAACTCGCAGAAACGTTCCCGGAAGGCCGCCCGCAGCGCGGTCGACTCCGCGTCCGCGTACGTGCCGTCGGCGAAGACGCGGGTCAGTTCCTCCGGGTTGCGCGCCACCGGTCCCGGCGGCGCCGCCATCAGGTCGAAGTAGACGCCGCGGGTCTCCCGGTAGACGTCCCAGTCGTCGGCGTAGACGACGATGGGCCGGTCCAGGTTGGCGTAGTCGAACATGATCGACGAGTAGTCCGTGATCAGCGCGTCGGCGGCCAGGCACACGTCCTCCGAGGAGCGGTGCGCGGTCACGTCGATGATCCGGCCGGTGGCCTTCCGCCTGCCGCCCCGGTCGTAGAAGTAGTGGGCGCGCAGCAGCACCACCACGTCCTCGCCCGCCGCCTCGCAGAACGCCTCCAGGTCCAGGGCGCCCGCGCCGAAGCCGCTCTCGTAGTCCCGGTGCGTGGGCGCGTACAGTACCGCCGTCTTGCCCTCCGGGACGCCCAGCTCGCGCCGGACCCGGGCGACGTCCTCGGCCGTGGCCGTGTGGTAGACGTCGTTGCGCGGATAGCCGTACTCCAGGTGCTCGTACGAACCCGGGTAGGCGCGCTCCCAGCTGCGGGTGGAGTGGCGGTTGGAGGAGAGGTTGTAGTCCCAGCGGTCGACGCGGCCCAGCAGCTTGGTGAAGCTGCCGCTGGCCGCCGCCACCACCGGGTACGTGGACTGGTCGACGCCCATCGTCTTCAGCGGCGTGCCGTGCTGCGTCTGCAGGTGCACGCTGCCGGGGCGCTTGACGACGCCCTCCGCGAAGTTGGCGTTGTTCACCAGGTAGGAGGCGCGGGCCAGCACCTCCCAGTAGCGCCGGCTGCCGATGACGGCGTGGTCGACGTCCTTGGGCACGGTGTGCGCCTGGTCCCGCTCGACCAGGAACACCGACTTCAGGTGCGGGGCGAGCTCGCGGGCCTTGGCGTGGATGGCGGCCGGGTTGCAGGCGTACCCGCGGCCCCAGTACGCGCAGTACACGACGAGGTTCGGGTCCAGCGGGCGGCGCAGCTCGCGGCGGTACTGCAGGCGGGTGCGCAGGCCCTGCGGGCGCGGCACGCGGGCCACGGCGGCGCCCGCGGCCCGGTTGGCGGCACGCAGCCCCCGGAAACCGGCGTAGGAGCCGGACGCCAGCAGCCGGTACTGCACGCCGAGGCGTCCGCCCGGCGGCCGGAAACCGGCGGGGCGGTGGCGCCGGTAGAGGCGGCTCGCCCGGCGGAAGAAGGCGCGGCGCTGCCCGCGGGTGAGCCGTCGGGGATCGGTGGCCGTCTTCAGGATCGCGGCGAACAGCTGCTCGAACAGCGGGGTGCGGCGCTCGGCCGGGAGACCCAGCCCGTCGGCGTCCGTGAGCGCCAGCTCGGCCTGGTCGAGCAGTTCCGCGTGGTGCGCGCCGGGCAGGTTCAGCCGGTTGCCCTGCCGCCGCGCCATGTGCCGCACGACGACGGAGCGCAGCACCGCGACGCGCTCCGCGCGGGACGCGACCCGGGCGCCGAAGCCGATGTCCGTGAAGTGGCCGTCCGGGAAGGCCACCTCCCGCTCGGCGAGGAAGGCACGGCGGTGGACCGCGCTCCACGCGGGCAGCTGCACGCCGGTCAGCTGGGGGGCGCGGCCGGGGGCGAAGGCGTCCTTCGGGGCCTTGGCCAGCAGCGGGGCGGCCGGGTTGGTCGCCTCCCCCTCCCACCAGGGCACCCGCTCGTACTCGAAGTACAGGACGTCGACGCCGCCGGTGTCCGTCAGCCGAGCGTCCAGCGCCGTGAGCGCGCCGGGCACGAGCACGTCGTCACCGTCCAGGAACAGCAGGTAGGCGCCGGTCGCCGCCGCCGTCCCCGCGTTGCGCGCCCCGGCCAGCCCGGCCGACGGCGGCGAGTACACGGGCGACACCCTCGGGTCCCGCTCGGCGCGTTCCCGGGCGACGTCCGCCGCGGTGGAGTCCGGGGCGTCGCAGACCGGGATCAGCTCGAAGTCGCCGAAGGACTGGGCGAGGATCGAGTCCAGCGCCCGGGAGAGCCGCCCCGCGACCCCATGGGACGGGACGATGACACTGAAGCGGGGCATACTGCTCTTTCTCTCGTTGTCCTGTGCCCTGGGGGAGCCCCCACCGGGCCCTGGCGGCCCGGACGCCCCGCCGGCCGACAGGTGGACGGCCGGGCCGGAGTGGGCCGCGTTGAGTTGTCAGGCATGCTAACTCCCGGTGGACGGACAACGGTCAGAGGCTGTCGGTGACGGAACGGGGGCCACCGGACCGCGGCACCGTCGTGAGCGGTGTGCGGGCCACGGCCGCGGCGGGCGGACGGCGCTCGGCGAGCGGTACGACCGGCGGCAGCCGGGTCTGGCCGAGCACCACGCGGCGTACGACGCGCTCGGCGGCACGTCCGTCGTCGTACGGGCAGAAGCGCTCCCGGAAGCCGGCCCGCAGCCGGGCGGACCGGGCGCCCTGCCAGTCGCCGCCGGCGAAGACGCCGACCAGCTCGTCCTCGTCCCGGGCGACCGGACCCGGCGGGAAGGAGCGCAGGTCGAAGTAGGTGCCGCGGGCCTCCTCGTACGCCTCCGGCTCGGCGGCGTGGAGCACGATCGGCCGGTCCAGGCCCGCGTAGTCGAACATCAGCGGGGAGTAGTCGGTGACGAGGGCGTCGGCGGCCAGGCACAGCGACTCGACGTGCGGATGGCCGCCGACGTCGACGACCCGGCCCTCGCACGCGGAGAGCGGAACGGCGTCGTCCGGCAGGCCCAGGGCCAGCACCGTGAAGCGCGGGCCGAGGCGGCGCACGACCCGCTCCAGGTCCAGGAGGGCACGCTGGGTGCGCCGGTAGTCACGGTGGGCGGGCGCGTAGAGGACGGCGACGGTGCCCCTGGGGACGCCGAGGGTCTCGCGCAGCCGGGCCACGTCCTCGGGCCTGGCCCGCTGGAAGACGTCGGTGCGGGGCTGCCCGTACTCCAGGGCGGTCCAGCCGCCGGGGTGGACGCGTTCCCAGGTGAGGGCGGAGTGGCGGTTGGCGCAGACCACGTAGTCCCAGGATCCGGCCTCGCGCAGCAGCGCCCCGAAGTCGGTGCCGGCCGCGGCGGCCGGCCGCTCCTGGAGGTCCAGGCCCTCGTGGCCCAGGGGCGTCCCGGCCCGCGTCTGGACCAGGACCTGGCCCCGGCGCCTGACCAGCCCCGCGTCGAAGGCGGCATTGTGCACCAGGTACGTGGAGCGGGCCAGGGCCGTCCAGTAGGCCGCCGTGCCGGGGGTCAGCCGGCGGGTCGCGGGCGGAACGGTGTGGTGGTGGACCCGGTCGGCGGCCCACGCCGTGCGCACGTGCGGCGCCAGGCGCCGGAACGCCTCCTCCAGCGCCCCCGGATTGCAGCCGTACCCTCCGCCGCCCTCCACCGCGAAGACGGCGCGGTCCGGGCGCAGCGGCAGCAGGCGCTGGACGCGGTAGTGCAGGCGCAGCGCCGCCCGGTGCACGGCCCGCAGCGGGAGTGCCGCGCCCCGGGCCGACCGGCGGCGCAGCGCCGACGCCAGCCTCAGGGCCGCCCAGGTGCGGCGCAGGCCCAGCCGGAGCAGGGCGTGGCGCAGCCGGACGGACAGCCGGGCCGGGGCGCCGGGCACCCGGTAGCGGCGGCAGTGGGCGCGGGCCCGGCGCAGGAACTCCGCGCGCAGCGGGCGCGGGAGGCGGTCGGGGCGGGTGAACACCGTCGCCAGGTGGTCGGCCATCCGCCGGTACAGCACCGGCCGCCAGCGGTCGTGCTCCGGGTGCGCGTCGAGGAACGCGAAGACCCGGTCGTACTGCGCGAAGACGTCCAGGTGCCGCTCGCTCGGGGTGCCCAGGATGCTGCCCGTGCGGCGCTGCCGGTAGTGGACGCAGACCCGGTCCAGGGTGGCGACGGACTGCGCGGACAGCAGGACCGGGTACGTCCACGGCGTGTCCTCGTAGTAGCCGGGCGGGAAGGCGAGGCCCGCGCGCTCGGCGAACTCCCGCCGCACCGTCTTGTTCCACGCCACCATCAGCAGGTTCAGCAGCCCCGGCCGGTCGGCGAGCCGGAACGGCGCCGGGCCCTGCTCGGCCAGGTGTGCCGCGGCCCGGTTGCGGACCGTCTCGCCGGTCCAGTAGGCGCGGGCGTAGTCGTAGACCAGGACGTCCGGCTCGCCGGTCTCCTTGAGCCGGTCGGCGACGGCGCGCAGCGCGTGCGGCGCGAGGGTGTCGTCGCCGTCCAGAAAGACCAGGTAGTCGCCGCGTGCCCGCTCCAGGCCGGCGTTGCGGGCGGGCCCGAGGCCCCGGTTCTGCGCCAGGTGCACGACGCGGACGCGCGGGTCGAGGGCCGCGAACTCGTCGGCGATCGCGCCGCAGGCGTCCGGCGAACGGTCGTCGACCACGATCAGCTCGAGGTCCGGACAGGACTGGGACAGCACCGACTCCAGACACGCGTGCAGATACGCCTGAACCTGGTACGCGGGGACGATGACACTGAACCTGGGCACGGGACATCCATGGGTCGGTCGGCGCGGGCGTTCTGCCCGGCAACGGCCAATGGAGTGATTCGGTTACGTTCCGCGCGGCGTTCGGGGGGATTTCGTGCACGTACGGAGGAGGGGGCGGACCGGTGACCGGCCCGCCCCCCAAGGGTGGTTTGCTGGCGGCTACTTGACGGCGCCCGCCATCACGCCCGAGACGAACTGCCGCTGGAACGCGAAGAACACGGCCAGGGGGATCACCATCGAGATGAAGGCTCCCGGGGCCAGTACGTCGATGTTGTTGCCGAACTGGCGCATCTGCGTCTGCAGCGCGACCGTGATCGGCTGGCTCCCGGAGTCCGAGAAGATCAGCGCGACCAGCATGTCGTTCCACACCCACAGGAACTGGAAGATGCCCAGGCTCGCGATCGCGGGCCCGCCCAGCGGCATCACCACCCGCGCGAACAGCCGCAGTTCACCCGCACCGTCCAGCCGGGCCGCCTCCAGCAGCTCGCGCGGGATCTCCGCGAAGAAGTTCCGCAGCAGGAACACCGCGAACGGCAGGCCGAAGCCGACGTGGAAGAGGATCACGCCGACGACCGAGCCGAACAGGCCGATCTTGCCGAAGAGTTCGGCGACCGGGATCAGGGCGACCTGCACCGGCACGACGAGCAGCCCGACCACCGCCAGGAACCACCAGTCGCGGCCCGGGAAGTCCATCCACGCGAAGGCGTACCCGGCCAGCGCCCCCACGACCACGACCAGGACGGTCGCCGGGACCGTGATCGCCACGGTGTTGAGGAGGGACGAGGTGATGTCGCCGTTCTTCAGCAGTTCCCCGTAGCTCTCGAAGGTCAGCTGGGACGGCTTGGTGAAGACCTCCCACCAGCCGCTCGCCGCCACGTCCTGGGACGGGCGCAGCGAGGACAGGAGCAGCCCGATCGTGGGGACCAGCCAGAACAGGCCCACGACCATGAGGAACACGCGGACCAGTCCGCCGCTCGCGGCCTCGGCGAGACGGGATCCGAGCGACTGCTTCGCCCGGGCGGTCCGTTCGGGCGCGGGCGGGGCGGTGGTGGCCAGGGGCTCCGCGTCAGTCGTCATCGCCTGACCTCCCGCCGCAGTCGCCGTACGTTGAACCACATCACCGGGATGACCAGGAGCAGCAGGAACACCGCGATGGCGCTGGCGATGCCCGGCTGGTCGGAGGCGAAGCCCTTGCGGTACAGCTCCAGGGCGAGCACGTTCGCGTCGTCCTGGGAGGAACCCGGAGCGATGATGAAGACCAGGTCGAATACCTTCAGCACGTTGATCATCAGGGTGACGACCACCACCGCGAGGACCGGGGCGAGCAACGGCACCGTGACCCGTCTGAAGACCTGCCACTCGCTCGCGCCGTCGACCCGCGCGGCCTCCAGCAGTTCCCGGGGCACACCCGCCAGACCGGCCGCGATCAGCACCATCGCGAAGCC
This sequence comes from Streptomyces mayonensis, assembly GCF_018982965.1. GTDB lineage: Bacteria > Actinomycetota > Actinomycetes > Streptomycetales > Streptomycetaceae > Streptomyces > Streptomyces mayonensis. Next base: position 30,240 of record NZ_JACBYP010000026.1, read on the forward strand.
CGCCCACATCCACACGTACGACCCGATGACCGCCGGGGTGACGAGGGAGGGGCCGAGCCAGTCCAGGCCGTTGTACGGCTCCTTGAAGTTGTCGGCGGGCAGTCTGAGCAGCGCCCCGTCGGCCTCGGCGGGCAGCGTGAACGTGCCGTCGCCGGCCGCCGTGGCCGACGCGACGACCTCGCCGTCCTTGACGGCCTCGATCCGCATCCCGGGGTAGCCCAGCTCGGTCGAGTCGACGCCGCCCGGCGTCCCGGAGCCCTTGCCGCGGGTGAAGTCCTGCCAGGTGGTGCCGGTGATCCTGCCGTCCTCGGGCTCGGCGGGCGCCGCCTGCTTGGCGCCGTCGGGCATCCGGTCGGGGGCGACGCCCACGAGGGGCAGCACGACCGTCTCGCCGAGGGCGACCGGCTGCTTGGTGACGAACGCGCCCCCGCCGGCCGGCTCCAGCGGCGACTGGCGGCCCGGGTGCGCCTTCGGGAACGCGGACGACTCGGCGAACGTGTCGTGCACCCCGACCCACACCGCGTTGGCGACGCCCTTGTCCGGGTCCTGGTCGTACACCAGGCGGAAGATGATGCCGGCCGCCAGCATCGAGATCGCCATCGGCATGAAGACGACCAGCTTGAACGCCGTGCCCCAGCGCACCCGTTCGGTCAGCACCGCGAAGATCAGACCGAGCGCGGTGGCGACCGTCGGCGCGAACACCACCCAGACGACGTTGTTCTTCAGGGCGGTGCGGATGCCGTCGTCCGTGAACAGCGCCTCGTAGTTGTCGAATCCGGCGAAGGCGTCGCCGGACTGGTCGTAGAAGCTGCGGATCAGCGAGTACCCGATCGGGTAGACCACGAGCGCGCCGAGCAGCACCAGGGCGGGCAGCAGGAACAGCGCCGCCACGGTCCTGCGGGTGCCGGTCACGCTCCTGCGCGACTTGGGGGCGACGGGAACCGGTGGGCCCTCGGGGGACGGTCCGGTTCCCGCCGCCGTGGCCGACGCCACCGCGTCAGCCTCCGTAGGCGGCAGCCGCGTCCGCCTCCAGCTTCTCCTGGGCGCCGGCGACGTCCTCCGGGTTCTTCAGGAAGTCCTGCAGCGTCTTCCACTCGCCCTTGCCGGGGGTGCCGCCGAAGGCCTGCGGGGCCTGGTCCGACATGTCGAAGCGGAAGTCGTCGCCCGCCGAGACCAGTGCCTCGGCGATCTTCTTCTGCACCGCGTTCGGATACACCGACGAGTCGACGCCGCTGTTGGGGGAGAGGAAACCGCCCAGCTCCGCCTGGATCGACGCCGCGTCCGGCGAGGCCAGCCAGGTGGCCAGCGCCTGCGCCGCCTTCGAGTCCTCCAGGATCACGGCCGCGTCGCCGCCGGACACCACCGGCGCCGTGTCGCCGACGGCCGGGAAGGGGAACACCTTCGCGTCCGTGCCGACCTCCGCCTCGGTCTCACCGATGTTGACCTGGGCGAAGTCCCCCTCGAAGACCATGCCCGCCTTGGGCTGGTCGCCGCCGGTGAAGGCCTGCGTCACCGAGGTCGGGAAGTCGGTCTGGAGGGCGCCGGCCGGGCCGCCCGCGACGTAGTCCTTCTTGCCCCAGATCCCGGCGAGCGTGGTGAGCGCGTCCTTGACGGACGGGTCCGTCCACTTGATCTCGTGCTTGGCCAGCTGGTCGTACTTCTCCGGGCCCGCCTGCGAGAGGTAGACGTTCTCGAACCAGTCGGTGAGGGTCCAGCCCTCCGCGCCGCCGACCGAGAAGGGCGTGACCCCGGAGTCGTAGACGGTCTGGGCGGTGGTGAGCAACTCGTCCCAGGTCTTCGGCTCTTCGGCGCCCGCGTTGGCGAACACCTGCGCGTTGTACCAGATCAGCGACTTGTTGGCGGCCTTGTAGTAGACCCCGTACGGCTTGCCGTCGACCGATCCGATGTCCTGCCAGCCCTGCGAGTAGTTCTCGCTGAGCTCCTTGGCAGCCTCGGCGCCCAGCGGCTTCGCCCAGCCCTTGTCGACGGCCTGCTTGATGGCTCCGGGCTGCGGGAGCAGCGCCACGTCCGGCGGGGCGCCGCCCGCGACCTTCGAGCCGAGGAAGTTGATGATGGGGTCCTGGGCGGGCACGAAGGTCACCTTGGCGCCGGTGCGCTTCTCGAACTCGGCGAGGACCTTCTTGAAGTTCTCCTGTTCGGTGCCGGTCCAGACGGCGGCGACCTCCAGGCTCTCGCCGTCCAGCTTCGGGAGGGTGACGGAGTCGGCCTGCTTGCCGTCGCCCTTGCCGTCGTCGCCCTTGCCGTCGTCCCCGCCGCCGCAGGCGGTGAGCGAGAGCGCGAGCACTCCCGCGGCGAGGGCGGCGGCGGCCCGGGTGGTTCCGGTGATCCCGGTGATCCCGGCGGCACGGGTGGTCCGGGTGGTTCTGCCGAGTGTGCTGCGTGTCCCCTTGGTGCTGCTCGTGCGCATCACTGCCCCGTTCTTCGTTCGTCGTCGAACGTCCGGCGCTCTTCCGTGCGCTCTGGTGTACGCCAGGGGGGTGAGGGCGGCAAGGGCGCGTTCGCCGCCAACGGGGGGATCGTGACGGTGTCGTGACCGTGATCAGGCCACCGGCGCGGCGGGGACGGCCTCGGGGGCTGCCGTCCCGTTCCGTCCCGTCCTGTCCCGCGGCGCCGGTTCGCCGCGGCTGCCTCGTCGTGAGGCGCCGGTCGGGGCAGCCGGCGCGCGTCCGGCGCCTACAGAAGGGACGGCACCTCCGCGGCCGACACCTCCCGCGCCGCCCGCTCCAGCGCGCTGGCCAGCAGCGCCAGGTCCGTCGGGCCGTTGCCCAGTTCACGCACCGGGCGCCGGGTCGGCGGGTCGCCCATGCGGTGCCACTCCAGGGGGACCACCGTGGGGCGCAGGGTCGCCGTGCGCGGGATGCGGCCCGTGACCCGGCCGCCCTGGAAGGCGACGGCGTGTCCGTCCGCGCGGGCCAACCGGCCGCGTCCGGGCGCCGGTTCGTCGGGGCCCGGCACCGGGGTGTCGAGGCTCACGCGCAGGGTCGCGCGCAGGACGGGTTCCGTCCGGTCCGTGCGGCCGCCGGGCGCGGTGGCGGCGACCAGGTGGACGCCGAGCCGTTCGCCCTCCCGCGCGACCGCCTCCAGGGCACGCATCACCGACCCCGCCGCCGGGCGCCCGGGGGAGCCGAGCGGAGGCGTCACCAGGGCGTCCAGGTCGTCGACGACCACGACGAGGCGGGGGAGCGGCGGCCCGGCTGCCGCCCGCCGCCGCGCCGCGCCGGGGTGCAGGCGCATGGTGGCGCTCGGCGGGGAGTCGAGGTCCCCGTTGTCCGGCGTCCCCGCCGGGCCCGGTGTCCCCGCCGGGCCCGGTGTCCCCCCGGGACCGGGCGTCCCCACGGGACCGGGGCCTCCCGCTGGGCCGAGTGTGCCCGCTGATCCGAGCGAGCCCGTCCCGCCCGGTGTGCCCGCCGGGCGGGACGGGCCGGCCGGCGGGGTGCGCTGGGCAACCAGCCGGCCGGACAGCCGGCGCCCGGTGTGCCACTCGGCGAAGTCCGACCGGCCGAGCAGCTCGGCGCGCCGCTTCAGCTCGGCGCTCAGCGACTGGGCGAACTCCCGCATGCGCACCGGGTCGTTGGCGGTGAGGTGGGTGGTGACGTGCGGTACGTCCGTACAGACGCGCAGCCCTTCCCCGTGGCTCGCGCCCGGACTCACGCTGTCGCGGCCGTCCATCAGGACGATGCCGAGCCGGTCGGGGCGTTCGGCGGAGGCGAGCGAGGCGACGACTGCCCGGAGCAGCTCGGTTCGGCCGCTGCCCGGCGGGCCCTCGATCAGCAGGTGCGGTCCCTCGGTGGCGAGGTCGGCCACGACGGGTCCGCGCGCTCCGGCGCCCAGGACGGCCTGCGCGCGGCCGCCGAGGGACTGCGGGTCGTCGCCCGCGTCCGCCCAGCGGGCCATCAGCGAGGCGGGAGTGGCCCGGGCGAGGCCCAGCTCGTCGAGGAGGCGGGCCGCCTGGGGCAGCGGGGCGGACACGCGCGCGTGGTGCGCGCCGCCGGTGGCGGTGTCGGTGCGCAGCGGGGCCAGCGCGCGGGCGAACCGCTCGGCCCAGGCGGGCGAGACGGCGTCGACCGTGCCGAGGGTGCCGTTCCCGACCGGACCGGCGGTGGCGGTGGCCGGGGCGCCGGGGGCGCCCGGGACACCGGGGGAGCCCGGGGAGCCGCCCGTGCGCGCGACGCGCAGCAGGCGCAGGGTCGTCGCCACGTCGCCGCTGAGCAGGGCCACGGCACCGCACTCCCGGAACACCGGCGACACGGCGCAGGCCGCCTCGTACGTCCGCGACACCGGGGAGGTGGGGGAGGCGGCGGCCGTCTCCGCGAGGCACACGACGTGGATGCCGGCCCGCGGGCCCTCCAGCGCCAGCCGCGCCACCGCCTCCCGCACGTCGGCGCCGCCGGGGTCGCCGTCCACGACGACCACGGTGTACGGCCCCGGGAAACCGCCGGCCGGGTCGGCGCCCGCGTCCGGGTGCGGCCCGGCGGCGCGCCGGGTGGTGGCCCCCGTGCCCATGGTGGCCGTGCGCGCGTCCGGCACCGGACCGGCCCCGCCCGCTGCGTACTCCGCCGCGTACTCCGACGCGGTCGCCCGGTGCGGGGCGGCTGCCGCCGGGGCCGTCGGCTGCGCGCCGCCGGTCCGGGCGTCGTCGGACAGGTGGTCCTCCAGACGGCGCAGCAACTCGTGGGCGCGGGCCGCGGCCTGCTCGCGGTCGTGGGCGAGCAGCAGGCGGCAGTCCTGGCCGTGGCCCGGGCGCACCTGCGGCAGCCAGCCCAGCCAGGCCCACTCGGCGGACCGCTCGGCGAGCGGACGGGAACGGTCCGCGCTGATCAGGACGATCTCCAGGACGTCGGCCGAGTGCAGCGCGGCGAGCTGGGACAGCACCGAGCGGGCCAGCCCGGCGAGCCGCGCGCGCGGACCGGCGAGTCCGAGCGCGCCGACCTCGCGCAGCCCGGCGGTCACCGGGACCGCGGGCAGCGGGGCGTCGCCGCCGGGCGCCACCCGGTCGGCCGTGCCGAGCCGCACGGTGAGCGCCTCCGGGTGGCCGGGGCCGCGCTCCCAGAGCCGGGGCCCCGGCCCCAGGGCCGCCAGCAGAAGGGTCGCCGGATCCGGCCAGGTGTCGGGAGCGGTCGCGGCGCCGGCGGTGCCGGTCGGTGCCGGGCCCGGCGGCACCTCGTCGTGGTCGCAGGGGTGCGCACCGGCCGGGGCGGCGTCCTGCCCGCCCGGGCGGCCACCGGCCAGCCGCCGTGCCCAGGCACCTATCCCGCCCCGCCGTCGGACACCCGGCGGCACGTCGGTCCCGCGCAGCGGTGTCCCTTTGCGCCCGGTGCCGTCCGCACGGGACGCCCCGCCGTCCGCGGCCCCGCCGTACGCGGCCCCGCCGTCCGCGGACGGGTCGGACGGGTCGGACGGATCGGACGGGGTCCCGTCGTACGCGGTCTGGTCGTACGGGGTCTGGCCGTACGCGGTCTGGTCGTACGCGGCCCGGTCGTACCGGGTCCCGCCGTGAGCTGACCCGGTGGGCGTCCCTGCTCGGGGCCCGCGTGTGCCGGACGGGCCCGCGCCGTACCCACCGGCGTCCGCGCTGCCCGGCCGTACGGCGGATCCCGGACCGTACGCGCCGTACGCGCCCGTGCCGTCGTCGCCGTGGGGCCGGCCGGCGTGCCCGTCCGTGCCGTGTCCTCCGGCGCCGCGGCCGCTGGTGTCGTATCCCCCGCCGTGCGTCTCGCCCGCGGCCGGGGCCCGGCGGGGGCGGCCCGCCGTGGGGCCCGTGCCGTGGCTCTCGATGCGGGGTGCGCCGGCCTGGCCGGGGACCTGGGGCGGTCCTGCGGGTGCCGCGCCCGCGCCGTACTCCGAGGTGCCGTACCCCGAGGTGCCGTACGCGTGGTGTGTCCGGCCGCCGGGCCCGGCCGTCGTCCCCTCGCCACCGCCACCGCCACCGCTTCCGCGGACGCCATCGCCCCCGCGGCCGGCCGGGGTGGCGCGTGCGGATGTGTCACGGTCCGGACGGGAGGCGGCGGACGCGTCGCGCGGGTGCCCCTCCGCCCCGTCGGCCGCGCGCGCGTGGGCCACCGTGTCGCCGTCCCCGCCGCCCGGCCGGGGGGCCTGCGCACCCGACAGCCGCACGTGCCCCTCCCCGTCCGACGCCGTCGGCACCCGCACCTCCGCCGCCGGGGGCACCGGGACGAGGCGCAGGGCCGACTCGCCGATCCGCAGCAGCGCACCCGGCGCGAAGCGGACGGGACGGTCGCCCACGCGGGTGCCGTCCAGGGTGGTGCCGTTGGTGGAGCCGAGGTCGGCGACCGAGACGCGGGCGTCGGGGGCGACGGTCACGGCGCAGTGCATCCGGGAGACGTCCGGGTCGTCGAGCGCCACGTCGGCGTCGGCGGAGCGGCCGAGGCGGATCTGGCCGCCGTGCAGCAGGTGGACGCCGCCCGCGTCGGGACCGGCGACCACGTGCAGCTGGGTGGGGACGTCGCTCGGCTCGGTGTGCGCGTCGGGCTCGCCGGGGGCGCCGAGGCAGAGCACGGCGCCGTCGATCAGCGGTGGCTCGCCCAGGGTGCTGCGCTGGGCGTCCAGCCGCTGCGCCCCCGCGTACAGCACCACCTGGCCGGAGCCCTGGACCTCGCCGCCGGGGAGCGCCGCGGCCAGGGCGGAGGCGACCGCGGCCAGGGCGGTGCCGGCCGGCGCGGTGACCAGTACGTCGCAGCTCGCGGCGCGGCCCCCCGCCGCGGCATGCGGGCCCAGCGGGTCTACGACGGTCAGCCGGATCTGCATCGCCGTCAGCGGTCCCTTCGCGCGGGCGCCCGCACGCCGGGATCAAGAAGCCGTCACCACGGTCCCCCACCGCGGACTTCCCCCACCGCCACACGAGCACGTCGGCCAGTACTGCACGCATCCTCGCACCTGCCACTGACAGCGTGCCCGCGGTCCGCCGCCAAATGATCTTGATTGGTCGGCTCTGCCCCCAAAAATGCCTGACGGGTGGCCCATGGATGACCGAATGTCGTCCGCTTGAGATCGGTCACGTACGGGCAGCGGCAACCAAGGGACCGGGACGAGCGTCTTTCCTTCGAACATGCTCCAGGCACCGCCCTGGGGGCGGAACGCAAGAGGCATCTGTGCTCCCCGTGGCCGTCCGTGGCCGTCCGTGGTCGGCCTGCGGTGGTCCCGCGGGCGGCACGGGACGGCCACGGGACCGCCACCGGAAGACGACAGCCCGGTGCCGGGACCGCGGCACTACAGTGTGTCCGAACAGCCAGCAAGCAACTAGGAGCGCATGACGTGCGGCCGGTAGGCAGCAAGTACCTCCTCGAGGAGCCCCTCGGCCGCGGCGCCACGGGCACCGTCTGGCGCGCCCGCCAGCGGGAGACCGCGGGCGCCGAGGCGGCCGTGGCCGGGCAGCCCGGCGAGACCGTCGCGATCAAGGTCCTCAAGGAAGAGCTCGCGAGCGACCCCGACATCGTGATGCGCTTCCTGCGGGAGCGCTCCGTCCTGCTCCGGCTCACCCACCCCAACATCGTCCGGGTCCGCGACCTGGTCGTCGAGGGCGAGCTGCTGGCCCTCGTCATGGACCTCGTCGACGGCCCCGACCTCCACCGCTACCTGCGCGAAAACGGGCCGCTCACCCCGGTTGCCGCGGCCCTGCTCACCGCGCAGATCGCCGACGCCCTCGCCGCCAGCCACACCGACGGCGTAGTCCACCGCGACCTGAAGCCCGCCAACGTCCTGCTGAAGCAGACCGGCGGCGAGATGCACCCGATGCTCACCGACTTCGGCATCGCCCGCCTCGCCGACTCGCCCGGTCTGACCCGCACCCACGAGTTCGTCGGCACGCCCGCGTACATCGCGCCGGAGTCCGCCGAGGGCCGCCCGCAGACCTCCGCGGTCGACGTGTACGGCGCCGGCATCCTGATGTACGAGCTGGTCACCGGCCGTCCCCCGTTCGGCGGCGGCTCGGCCCTGGAAGTGCTGCACCAGCACCTGAGCGCCGAACCGCGCCGCCCCTCCACCGTCCCCGACCCGCTGTGGACGGTCATCGAGCGCTGCCTGCGCAAGAACCCGGACGACCGCCCCAGCGCCGAGAACCTCGCCCGCGGCCTGCGCGTCGTCGCCGAGGGCATCGGCATCCACGCGAACAGCGCGCAGATCGCCGCCGCCGAGGGCGTGGGCGCGCTGCTCGCCCCCGACCCGGCGCCCGCGCAGGTCCCCGGCGAGCCCGGCGCCGCCGACCCGACCCAGGTGCTCCCGCACAACGCGCAGAACCCGAACGGCGCCTACGACCCCAACGGCGCGACCAGCGTCCTGCCGCAGACCGGCAACCCGTCGGGCGCCGCCGACCCCACCGCCGTACTGCCGAACCGCGGCGCCCCCGACCCGACCGCCGTCATGCCGCCGGTGCCGCCGGGACAGCCGGGCGGGCCGGGCGCGCCGGGACAGGACGGACAGCAGGGCGGGCCCGACGACCCGCACCCCTGGCAGAACCAGCTGCGCGCCGCCCGCGACCGCAACGAACAGACGCAGGTCCAGTACCTCGACCCGAACCAGGACCCGCTGCGCCGCCGCCCCCAGCGGCAGGTGTCCCGCCCCCAGCAGCCGCCCCAGCAGCCGCCCAAACAGGCCCCGCCGCCCGGCTACGGCTACCCGCAGCAGCAGCCCCAGCGCTACGCCACCCCGCAGCCCCAGCAGCCGCAGCGGTACGCGCCGCCGCCCGCGCCCGAGCCGCAGCCGCCCCGGCGCGAGCCCAGGCCGCCGCGGCAGCGCAGCGCCAACCCCATGCGCATCCCGGGCCTCGGCTGCCTCAAGGGCTGCCTGGTCACCCTCGTCATCCTGTTCGTGGCCGGCTGGCTGATCTGGGAGCTGAGCCCGCTCCAGGACTGGATCGGCACCGGCAAGGGCTACTGGGCCCAGCTGACCGACTGGTTCGACACCGTGACGGGCTGGATGGGGGATCTGGGCGGCTCCGTCTGAGGCCGAGTCCGGCGACTTGTCGACATCCGGAGGGTGATTTATGCCTCCGCGGTGAAGGCCGGCTCCTCGGGCGCGTACTTTAAGGCGCAACACGCGTCGGTAGGAGCAGTCTTGGCACGGAAGATCGGCAGCCGGTACACCGCCCACCAGATCCTCGGACGGGGCAGCGCCGGCACGGTGTGGCTGGGCGAGGGGCCCGAGGGGCCGGTCGCGATCAAGCTGCTGCGCGAGGACCTGGCGTCCGACCAGGAGCTCGTCTCGCGCTTCGTGCAGGAGCGCACCGCCCTGCTCGGCCTGGAGAACCCGCACGTCGTCTCCGTCCGCGACCTGGTGGTCGACGGCAACGACCTCGCGCTGGTCATGGACCTGGTCCGCGGCACCGACCTGCGCACCCGCCTCGACCGGGAGCGGCGCCTGGCGCCCGAGGCCGCGGTGGCCGTCGCCGCCGACGTCGCCGACGGCCTGGCCGCCGCGCACGCCGCCGGGATCGTGCACCGCGACGTCAAGCCCGAGAACGTGCTGCTCGACATGCAGGGCCCGCTCGGCCCCGGCGGCTCCCACCCGGCCCTGCTGACGGACTTCGGGGTGGCCAAGCTCATCGACACCCCGCGCCGCACCCGCGCCACCAAGATCATCGGCACGCCGGACTACCTGGCGCCCGAGATCGTCGAGGGACTGCCCCCGCGCGCGGCGGTCGACATCTACGCGCTGGCCACGGTGCTCTACGAGCTGCTGGCCGGCTTCACGCCCTTCGGCGGCGGCCACCCGGGCGCGGTCCTGCGCCGCCACGTGACCGAGCGGGTCGTCCCGCTGCCCGGCATCCCGGACGAGCTGTGGCAGCTGCTCGTGCAGTGCCTCGCCAAGGCCCCCGCCTCCCGGCTGCGCGCCTCCGAGCTGAGCGCCCGGCTGCGCGAGCTGCTGCCGATGCTGGCCGGCATGGGCCCGCTGGAGGTGGACGAGCCCGACGCCGAGCAGGAGGACGACGCGCCCGAGGACTCCCCGGAGTCCGCCGAGCCCGCGCGGGAGCCGGTACGGCGCCGGGGTGCGGTGCCCCTGGTGCCGGGCGCCAAGCCGGCCGACTCCAACCGCGACACGCACACGTCGATGCGGGTCCCGGCCCCGGACGAGCTGGCCGGCGGCGCCCGCGGTACGGCCCGCGCCCCGCGTGCGTCCGGCGCGCCGCGTCCCGGCTCCGCCCGCAACCGGGCCGCCGCGCGGCGCCGCCGGCTCGCCCTGGGCGCGGGCGCGGCGGCCCTGGTGGCGGCGGTCGGCGTCGGCACGTGGCTGGCCACGAGCGGCGACGAGGACGGCACCGGCCCCCAGGACACGCGGAACTCGGCACCGGCGTCCCCCTGACCGCGGGCCCCGGCCTGCCGGACACCCTCCCCCGCGCCGCCGGACACCGGGCCCCGGCCTGCCGGACACCGGGTCCGGCGGCCCGGCGGCCGAAGCGCGGCCGACGGGGGGACGAAGACCGGCGGACGGAGCCGTTACGCTGGATGCGTGGCAGTCGTCGATGTATCCGAAGAGCTGAAGTCCCTCTCCTCGACCATGGAGTCGATCGAGGCCGTCCTGGACCTCGAGAGGATGAGGGCAGACATCGCCGTGCTCGAGGAGCAGGCGGCCGCGCCCTCCCTGTGGGACGACCCGGAGGCGGCGCAGAAGATCACCAGCAAGCTCTCGCACCTCCAGGCCGAGGTCAGGAAGGCCGAGGCGCTGCGCGGCCGGCTCGACGATCTCGGCGTGCTCTTCGAGATGGCCGAGGAGGAGGACGACCCGGACACCCGCGCGGAGGCCGAGTCCGAGCTCACGGCCGTACGCAAGGCGCTGGACGAGATGGAGGTCCGCACCCTGCTCTCGGGCGAGTACGACGCGCGTGAGGCGCTCGTCAACATCCGCGCCGAGGCGGGTGGCGTGGACGCCGCGGACTTCGCCGAGAAGCTGCAGCGCATGTACCTGCGCTGGGCCGAGCAGCACGGCTACAAGACCGAGGTCTACGAGACGTCGTACGCGGAGGAGGCCGGCATCAAGTCGACCACCTTCGCCGTGCAGTCGCCGTACGCCTACGGCACCCTCTCCGTCGAGCAGGGCACGCACCGCCTCGTGCGCATCTCGCCCTTCGACAACCAGGGGCGCCGCCAGACCTCCTTCGCGGGTGTCGAGGTCCTCCCCGTGGTCGAGCAGACCGACCACATCGAGATCGACGAGTCCGAGCTGCGCGTGGACGTGTACCGGTCCTCCGGCCCCGGCGGCCAGGGCGTCAACACCACCGACTCGGCGGTGCGCCTCACCCACATCCCCACCGGCATCGTCGTCTCCTGCCAGAACGAGCGCTCGCAGATCCAGAACAAGGCCACCGCCATGAACGTCCTCCAGGCCAAGCTCCTGGAGCGGCGCCGCCAGGAGGAGCAGGCCAAGATGGACGCCCTCAAGGGCGACGGGGGCAACTCCTGGGGCAACCAGATGCGTTCCTACGTGCTGCACCCGTACCAGATGGTCAAGGACCTGCGCACGGAGCACGAAGTGGGCAACCCCGAATCCGTGTTCAACGGCGAGATCGACGGTTTCCTGGAGGCCGGGATTCGCTGGCGCAAGCAGCGCGAGAAGTAGCGCGCGGCGGCGACGCCGCTTTGTCGACAAGGCAACTGCCGCTCATCCGGCGGCGGTTGCCTTTCTTCTGCCCGCGCCCCGCCGGTGATGTCTGGGTTTTACATCACACTCACACCCTTTGTGTCCGGCATACGTCCCGTACCTGGACATCGCGTACGCAATGGCCTTGACGTTGCTTTGAACTTTCGCAAGGGTGAGGCGCGGCATGCGTATTTCTGGGGCGCATGTGAACCGGGGGACTTGAGCAATCTGCAGCCACCCCCGTCGATCACGGCCCCCGAGTGCGGCCTCACCGACCAATCGGCTACTGGGGGTAGCAACTACATGACGAAGAAGACGCGCATCCGTGTCGCGCGCATAGCGGCCGGCGCCGTGATCGCCGCCGGCGCCTCCCTGACCGCGGCGGGCGCCGCTTCGGCGCTCGAGATCGGCATCAGCGCCGACAACGACGGCGTCAGCGCAACCGCCAAGAGCGGTACCGCCAACGACGCCGAGGGCACGACCGAAGGCTCCATCGCCGGCGTGATCGAGGGCACGACTGAGGGCGGCGCCATCGCCGGCGTCATCGAGGGCACCTCCGAAGGCACTTCGGAAGGCACGTCCGAGGGCACTTCTGAGGGCACGTCCGAGGGCACCTCCGAAGGCACGTCCGAGGGCACGTCGGTCGGCGCCTCCGAGGGCACGTCCGAGGGCGGCGACAACGGCGGCTCCGGCGACAACGGCGGTTCCGGCGACGCCGGCGGCAACGGTGACAACGGCGGTTCCGGCGACAACGGCGGCAACGGCGACGGTGGCTCCGGCGACAACGGCGGTTCCGGCGACGCCGGCGGTTCCGGCGACAACGGTGGCAACGGCGACGGTGGCTCCGGCGACGACGGCGGCAACGGCAACGCCGGTGGCAACGGCGGCGGCAACGTCGGCGGCGGCGACGGCACCACCCCCGACGGTGGCAGCAACGACAACGTCACCCAGGACGAGGGCTCCTCGGCCCTGACCGACACCGGCGAAGAGGCCCAGGCCTCCGACACCGCCGCCCAGGGCAGCGGTGACGAGCTGGCCGAGACCGGCGCCGCGGAGACCACGTTCCTGCTGGTCGGCGCCGCCACGATGATCGCCGGTGGCATCGGCTTCCGCCTGCTGCCGCGCATGATGAACGGCCGCGGCGGCGCTGCTGCCTGACGGTAGCCGTCCGCGTACGCCCGGCGCACGCGACGGACGAGAGGGCCCGGAGCATCACCGCTCCGGGTCCTCTCCCGTGTCCTCGTGCTCTCGTGGTGCTCCGCTCCGCCTCCCGGGCGGTCGCGGGCCCTCTCAGGCGGTCTGGTGGGCCAGCAGGGCCACCGCGGCGACCAGCACCGCCAGCAGGGCGATCAGCGTCACGGGATTCAGCCCGGCGAAGAAGCTCTCCTGCTGCATCCGCTCGCGGTTCGCCCGGCACACCGGGCACCGGCCCTCGCTGACGGGCGCCGCACAGTTCGCGCACACCAACCGGTCGTACGTCATGCGCTCGCCCTCCTTGCAACCGGCTCCGTCTCAAACAACGCCCGCGGCGGCGCGAACGTTCCCCTTCCACTGTGCCAGGTTCCGTGAGGCCCCGCTCGCCCTCCGGCCGGGGACAAAACGCGCAACTGCTACGCAACCCCGACCGGTGACTGCGGTCCGCTCCCCGGTTCGCGTATGGTCACGCACATCTACCCCCGGCGACCCGTGGTGCATCCGTGATCCGATTCGACAACGTCTCCAAGGTCTACCCCAAACAGAGCCACCCAGCCCTCAGGGACGTCTCCCTGGAGGTCGAGAAGGGCGAATTCGTCTTCCTCGTGGGATCCTCCGGCTCCGGGAAGTCCACCTTCCTGCGGTTGATCCTCCGCGAGGAGCGGTGCAGCCACGGCCAGGTGCACGTCCTGGGCAAGGACCTCGCCCGCCTGTCCAACTGGAAGGTGCCGCAGATGCGGCGCCAGCTGGGGACGGTGTTCCAGGACTTCCGCCTGCTGCCGAACAAGACGGTCGGCGAGAACGTCGCCTTCGCCCAGGAGGTCATCGGCAAGTCCCGCGGTGAGATCCGCAAGTCCGTGCCCCAGGTGCTCGACCTCGTCGGGCTCGGCGGCAAGGACGACCGCAGGCCCGGTGAGCTGTCCGGCGGTGAGCAGCAGCGCGTCGCCATCGCGCGCGCCTTCGTCAACCGGCCCAAGCTGCTGATCGCCGACGAACCCACGGGCAACCTCGACCCGCAGACCTCCGTCGGCATCATGAAGCTGCTCGACCGGATCAACCGCACCGGCACCACCGTGGTGATGGCCACGCACGACCAGAACATCGTGGACCAGATGCGCAAGCGCGTCATCGAGCTGGAGAAGGGCCGCCTCGTCCGCGACCAGGCACGCGGTGTCTACGGCTACCAGCACTGACGAGCACTGACGACGAGGAACGAAAGGCTTAACGAGACGCCATGCGCGCCCAGTTCGTAGTCTCGGAGATCGGTGTCGGTCTTCGCCGCAATCTGACGATGACCTTCGCGGTCATCGTCTCGGTCGCCCTGTCCCTGGCCCTGTTCGGCGGTTCGCTGCTGATGAGCGACCAGGTCAACACCATGAAGGGCTACTGGTACGACAAGGTCAACGTCTCGGTCTTCCTCTGCAACAAGAGCGACGCCGAGTCCGACCCCAACTGCGCCAAGGGCGCGGTGACCGGAGACCAGAAGAAGCAGATCCAGTCCGACCTCGACGAGATGGCCGTCGTCGACAAGGTGACGTACGAGTCGCAGGACGAGGCGTACAAGCACTACAAGGAGCAGTTCGGCGACTCGCCGCTGGCCAGCTCCCTCACGCCGGACCAGATGCAGGAGTCGTACCGGATCAAGCTGACGGACCCGGAGAAGTACCAGGTCATCGCGACCGCCTTCGACGGCCGCGAGGGCGTGCAGTCCGTGCAGGACCAGAAGGGCATCCTGGACAACCTCTTCGGGCTCCTCAACGGCATGAACTGGGCCGCCCGCGCGGTGATGGCGCTGATGCTCGTCGTCGCCCTGATGCTGATCGTCAACACGGTGCGCGTCTCGGCGTTCAGCCGGCGGCGCGAGACCGGCATCATGCGCCTGGTCGGCGCCTCCGGCTTCTACATCCAGGCACCGTTCATCATGGAGGCGGCGGTCGCCGGGCTCATCGGCGGTGGTGTCGCCTGCGGCTTCCTGGTGGTCGCCAGATACTTCATCATCGACCACGGGCTCGCCCTGTCCGAGAAGCTGAACCTGATCAACTTCATCGGCTGGGACGCCGTGTTGACGAAGCTGCCGCTCATTCTGGCCACGAGTCTGCTGATGCCCGCGTTGGCCGCGTTCTTCGCGCTGCGCAAGTACCTGAAGGTGTGACGCATCCCAAGAGGGCCGAACGGTCAAGCGACCGTCCGGCCCTCTTGCGTTGTCCTAGACTCACCGGCATGTCAGGCCGTGACCTGTTCTGTCAGCCCCGTCGCGTACGCCACGGGGCCGCCCTGACCTTGGTGTTCGCGAGCGTGCTTGCCACGGGCGCGGCCACGGGTTCGTTCTCCGCGGCCGACCGGAAGCCCGAGCCGGAGCCGGTGCGTTCGGCCGCTCCGGCCGGTGAACCGGGCCGGCACGAGGACGTGGCCCGCGCGGCCGCCCGGGCGATGGCCGACGGCAAGTCCCCCGTGGAGGCCGCCGAACGCGCCGTCAGCCGCAGCGGCGACCGCTGGGGCGCCGTCTACTCCAGGGGCGAGTACGAGGAGTTGGCGGACGCCCTCGACGGCCGCTACACCGGCGTCGGGGTCTCCGCCCGGCGCGAGCGCGACGGCGGGATCGAGGTGACCGGGGTGCGCTCCGGCTCACCGGCCGCCGAAGCCGGGATCCGCGAGGGCGACCGGCTGCGCAGCGTCGACGGCGAGGAGGTCGACGGGCGGCCCGTCACCGAGGTCGTCTCCATACTGCGCGGGGACGCCGAGACCGAGCCCGCCGGCACCGCCGTCCGGCTCGGCCTGGAGCGGGGCACGCGCGCGTGGACCGAGACGGTGCACCGGGCCCGGCTCTCCACGGACTCCGTGACCGTGCGCACGCTCGCCGACGGCGTCACCGTCGTCGAGGTCACCTCCTTCACCAAGGGCGTCGGCGAGCAGGTGCGCGAGGCCGCCGCGCGAGTGCCGTCCGGCACCGGCGTCGTCCTCGACCTGCGCGGCAACTCCGGCGGCCTGGTCACCGAGGCCGTCACCGCGGCCTCCGCCTTCCTCGACGGCGGCCTGGTCGCCACGTACGACGTGGACGGCGCACAGCGGGCCCTGCACGCCGAACCCGGCGGCGACACCGCCAGACCCCTGGTCGCGCTCGTCGACGGCGGCACGATGAGCGCGGCCGAACTCCTCACCGGAGCCCTCCAGGACCGCGGCCGGGCGGTCGTCCTCGGCTCCCGCACCTTCGGCAAGGGCTCGGTGCAGATGCCGAGCACCCTGCCCGGCGGCTCGGTGGCCGAGCTGACCGTCGGCCACTACCGCACGCCCTCCGGCCGCGGCGTCGACGGCAGGGGCATCACACCGGACGTGGAGGTCGACCCGGCGGACACCCCGGCCGCCCTGGAACGGGCGCGGACGGTCCTGAGCGGACTGGGACGCCAGGGCTAGGACCCGGGGCCGGTCGGCCGGCTGGTCGGCCGGGACCTCGGGCAGCCGGTGCGCGGTGCGCGTAATCGGCTTTCCGCGGGACCCCTCCGTAGTGCCAAAATGGACCGCACTATGGCTAAGGAAAAAGGGCGCAAGCTGATCGCGCAGAACAAGAAGGCGCGGCACGACTACCAGATCCTCGACACCTACGAGGCAGGTCTCGTCCTGTCCGGGACCGAGGTGAAGTCCCTGCGCCAGGGGAGGGCCTCGCTGGCCGACGGCTTCGTGCAGCTGGACGGGCACGAGGCGTGGCTGCACAACGTGCACGTCCCGGAGTACAGCCAGGGGACCTGGACCAACCACAGCGCCCGGCGCAAGCGGAAGCTGCTGCTGCACCGCGTGGAGATCGACAAGCTGGAGGCGAAGTCCCAGGAGACCGGTCACACGATCGTGCCGCTGGCCCTGTACTTCAAGGACGGCCGCGCCAAGATCGAGATCGCGCTGGCACGCGGCAAGAAGGAGTACGACAAGCGCCAGGCGCTGCGGGAGAAGCAGGACCGCCGCGAGGCGGAGCGGACGATCTCCGCGATCCGCCGCAAGCAGCGGGCCTGAGCCGGAGGAATAGGCTGGCACGTCCGTGCGTTGGTCACGTACGATGGCATCCGCACCTCACAGCGGGTGCACTGCCTCCTCGGAGGGCCTCTTCGGAGGGCGTCCTGGGAGCGTTGAAAAATCAACATGGGGATGATCGGTTTCGACAGCGGCTGTCGAAGCAGGGGAAGCGTGTCGAGGAAGCGGCCATGATCTCGTAAACCACAGGCCGAAAAAAATAATCGCCAACACCAAGCGCGATTCCTCCCAGCAGGCCTTCGCCCTCGCTGCCTGATCTCAGGTAGCAGAGCGAGCCTCCTACTACGGGAGTGTCAGCCCGGGGCTGTTCCCGACCCGGATCCTGGCATCAGCTAGGGGACTAAACCTTGATCCCGGTCACGGGGTGAAGAGGGAAACCAAACAGTGACTGAGCCCGTCGGAGACTTGTCCGCGTGATCTCCGGGGCCGAGAAAATCGAAGCGGACTGCACACGGAGAAGCCCTGGTTCCGCACCGTTGGACGCGGGTTCGATTCCCGCCATCTCCACGAGGTCGAGGGCGATGCCTGCTTGCGTTCAGCGCGAGCCGCATCGCCCTCGACGCTTTTGTGCGCGTTCGCACGGACGCGCGGACGCGAGGGCTTTCGT
The DNA here is from genome assembly GCF_018982965.1 of Streptomyces mayonensis. Classification (GTDB taxonomy): domain Bacteria; phylum Actinomycetota; class Actinomycetes; order Streptomycetales; family Streptomycetaceae; genus Streptomyces; species Streptomyces mayonensis. Next base: position 47,671 of record NZ_JACBYP010000026.1, read on the forward strand.
CTTCCCCCTCCCGCGCCCTGAGACGCAGAGACCCCTCTGGCCCATCGCGCCAGGGGGGTCTTCGTCTGTGCCCCGGTGCCTTCCGGGCGGTCAGTGTTCCCGTCCCACCTCCTGCCGAGGTGCCCGCCGCGGTGGCAGCAGGGTGAGGAGGAGGGCGGTGGCGGCCGCTGTGAGCGGGATGGCGTAGGCCGCGGCGGGGGAGACGTGCTCCACCGTCCAGCCGCCCGCCGCGCTGCCGCAGGCGATGCCGCCGAGCAGGCCGGTCACCGCGAGGGTCATCCCCTCGTTCAGGCGCCCGTGCGGGGTGCGCCGCTGGACCAGTGTCATCGTGGTCACCATCGTGGGGGCCGTCGCCATCCCGGCGACCAGCAGCGTGAGCGCCAGCAGCGGCAGCGAGCCGCTGAGGGACGCCGCGAGCAGGGGCAGCGTGAGCAGGGCCGTCATCGCCGCGACACACCACGGCAGCCGCCGAGCGGCGGGTCCGGCCGGTTTCAGTGCGCCGTACAGCAGTCCCGCCGCACACGAACCCGCCGCCTGGAGGGCGAGGACCACACCGGCCGCCGCGCGGTGCCCCTGTGCGTCCGCGAACGCGATCGTGACGACCTCCATGGCGCCGAACACGCCGCCCGTCGCCAGGCACACCGCCAGCAGCGGCGGAATGCCCGCAACCCGCAACGGGGCCTTCGAGGTCGGCCGAGGCCGGGCCGGCGGCTCGGTCGAGCGCTGCGCCGTGAACAGCAGCATGCCGGTCACCAGCAGCACCACGGCGACGAGCGTGCCCGCCTCCGGGAACAGTGCCGTGCACAGGAACGCCGCCAGGACCGGCCCGAGCATGAAACAGAGCTCGTCCATGGCCTGTTCGAAGGAGTTCGCGGTGTGCAGCGCGTCCTCGTCGCCCTTCAGCAGGTGGGCCCAGCGGGCGCGGGCCATGCCGCCGGTGTTGGGCGTCGTCGCGGTGGCGGCGTAGGCGGCGAAGAGGGTCCAGGCGGGCGCACCCGAGCGCACGCACAGCAGCAGCGCGAGCGAACCGAGGGCGGCGACCAGGGTGGCGGGCAGCGCCGCCCGGGCCTGGCCGTACCGGTCCACGAGCCGCGCCGTCCACGGAGCGACCAGCGCCGTCGCCGCCAGCCCCGTGGCGGTGACGGCGCCCGCCAGGGCGTACGAGCCACGGGTGCCGGCGATCATCACGACCGCGCTGACGCTGAACATGCCCGCCGGAAGCCGGGCCATGAGGTTCCCGGCCGTGAACGCCCGCGCGCCGGGCGTCGCGAGCAGTCGCCGGTACGGGCCCGGCGGCCGGCGCCGTGGCCCCGGCCGCCGGCTTCGGGGCCGGAAGTCGGCGACGACCAGGGTGTCGGCGGTGACGGTGAGGACCGGGGTGTGCGGCCGGGCGGACGCCGCCGCGTCGAGACCAGAGGGGCGGGAGGGATGAAAGCGAGGAGAGGAGACGTAGGTACGAGAGCGGGCAGAGGGGTGAGAGGGGACAGAGGGGTGAGAGGGGACAGAGGTACCAGAGGTGACGGAGGGGCGGGAAGGGTGAGGGGAGTGCGAGGGAGTCGGTTGCGGCATGCACTCACCGTCGTTCCGGAGCGGCCGGGGGGTCCAACACCTGCTCCCTCGTCATTGACGCACCCCCGTTGTAGATTCGCCGGATGCCCGCACCCGCCCACCTCGATCCCCGCCTCCTGCGCGCCTTCGTCACCGTCGCCGAGGAGCTGCACTTCACCCGCGCCGCCGCCAGGCTGTACGTCGCCCAGCAGGCGCTCAGCCGGGACGTGCGGCGCCTGGAGCGGGAACTGGGCGCGGAGTTGTTCCTCAGGACCACCCGGCAGGTGACGCTCACCGCCGACGGCGAGCGGCTGCTGCCGTACGCCCGCAGTGTCCTGCAGGCCCAGGACGACCTGCTGGCCGCCTTCGGGCAGGCACGCCCCCTGCTGGTCGACCTCAACTCCCCGGGGCTGGTCACCGGCCGCCTGGTGCTGGAACGGGCCCGCGAACTCGCGCCCGGACTGGAGCTGATGGCGCGCTACGAGAGCGGGCTGACCCATGCCGCCGCCGAACTCCTCGCGGGCCGCCTCGACGCCTCCCTCGGCCGGTTCGCCGGGCTCGCCCCGACACTGCGGTCCGGTCTCGACCACCAGCCGGTGCGCTACGAGCCCATGGCCCTCGTCCTGCCCGAGGACCACCCGCTGGCCCGGCTCGCCGAGGTCCCGCTCTCCGCGCTCGCCGGTGAGACCGTGTACGCCGGGGCGGGCAACCCGCGCACGCCGGAGTGGACCGACCTCGCGCATCGCCTGTTCGAGGGACGGGGCATCGACGTGGCGCCACCCGTTCCGCTGGCGGTCGGGGAGGAGGAGTTCCAGCGGATCATGGACAAGACGCGCCACCCGATCCTGGCCGTGGTGAGCTTTCCGGCCATGGCCTCCACCGTGGTGCGGCCACTCGTCGACCCCGTGCCGCTGTCGCCGGTCTCGCTCGTCTGGCGAAAGGGGCTGGTGCACCCCGCCCTGGACGCGCTGCGCCGGGCGACTGCCCAGGTCGCGGCCGAAAAGGGCTGGCTGCGGTTCCCCGCAGAGGGGTGGATTCCGGCCATCGACGCGGGTGTGATGTCCGTCCGCAATTGACACGGGGCAACCACACATCCTCCGCGTGCGCTACATTCTTTCCCTGAGCACGGTGTGATACAGGGGGCGCTCGAACCTGGTGGGGGCCGGTTCGGCCGACGAGTGCTCGGAGTCGTATGCGCACCCGGAAATGTTCCGTGGGGGGAAGTGCGCGCGCGTGAAGAAATGGCAAAAAGACGCCCAACCGGAGTGGCCCGAAGCCGAGTCCGGGGCTCGTGATCTCCCGGAGGCAAGACAGGATGCCGACGCCACCGAGGTGTTTCCGGCGACCCGCCCCTTCCCGCCCGCAGGGGAGTCCCCGATGAGCGCGGCGGCCTCCGGCGGCGCCGGATCCGGATCCGGGTCCGGATCCCGCCCCGGGGCCGAAGCCGAGTCCGGGGCGGACGCGGGGTGGTTCGGGAGTTCCGGTCGTACCACGCGCCGTCATGCGGCTCCGGACGCCGGGGAGACGGAGGCCCTCGGGGCCCGAATAGGCCAGGACCGCGACCGTCGCGCCGACGGTGACCACCGCGCCGCCCCCGACGGAACCGTCCGCACCGACGGGCCTGCCGGCGTCGCGCCCTCCACGGCCGCGGCCGGTCCGGCCCGTCCCCGCCACGCGGCCTCCGACCCGATGACCCGGGGCCGGATCACGTGGGGTCAGGCCGACCGGACCGGCGCGGAGGCAGGCCACCCCGGCCGACCGGGCGCCGCCACGGACCAGTTCGCGCCAAGGCAGCCGGAGCAGAGTGCTCCGCACCGGGGCGTCCCGCAGCAACCCGGCCCGAACCGGACGGCGACCCCCCGCCCGTCCGCCCCGGAGCCGTCCGTCCCGGGCCCGTCCACGCCGAGTTGGTCCACCCCGGGCCCGTCCGCCCCGGGCCCGTCCGCCTCGGCCCGGCCGGGTCCGGACCGGGACGGCCTCGCCCCGGACAGCGACCCCGCCGGTATCGGCCGCACCGAGATCCTCCCGACCCGGCCCGGCCCTGTCGCCCCGCCCACCGCGCCCATCGCGCCCGCCGCCACCGGGGGCAACGGCGCCCGGGATGCGGATCGTACGGACGTGCTGCCGTACGGCGCCCGGGATGCGGACCGTACGGACGTGCTGCCGTCGGTCGCCCGGGACACCGACCGTACGGACGTGCTGCCGTCGGTCGCCCGCGATGCGGACCGTACGGACGTGCTGCCGTCGGCCGCCCGGGGAGACACCGACCGTACGGACCTGCTCCCGCCGGCCACCCCGGCCACCCCGGCCACCCCGGACACCGGCCGTACCGACGTCCTCCCCTCCGTCCCCCCGGACGTCACGGCGTCGCCCACACGTGTCATCCCCACGGCCGGCCCCGCCACCGCACCCCTGCGCGACCCCTGGCAGGAGGACCCCGGCGCCGACGGGGACGCCGACGCCGACGCCGGTGACCACACCCACGACCCGCACGAGGTGACGGTCCAACTCGACGCCGTCCAACTGGGCGACGGTGTGATCCGCCGGGCCGACAGCGGCGGCCACCGCAAGGGCAAGACCCGCGCCGAAGCCTCCGACGGACCGGTCTTCGTCGACTCCTCGGGCCGCCGCACCCGCCTCTACCGCCGCCTCGGCATCCTCGTCGGCATCGCCTGCGCGGTCTACGCCGTCGTCATCGTCTCCACACTGCTCTCCGGCAACTCCGACGCGCCCTGGCTGCCCGTCCCCGGCCAGGAGGAGGGCAAGCCGGCCGGCCAGGTCGACACGACCCCGCTGCCCTCGGAGCCGGCGCAGCCCTCCGCCACCGGCACCGCCACCGCACCGGCCGACCCCTCCGCGGGCACCGGCGTGACGACCGCGCCGGGCTCCGACGCCCCCGCAGCCGGTACGTCCGGCGCGACCGGCACCACCACGGGGCAGCCCGGCACCAGCACCGGCCCCGAGTCCCCGGCGGGCGGCACCGACCCGAACCCCGGCGAGACCGGCGGCACCGGCGAGAACGCCCCCGACCCGGGGCAGTCGTCGCCGCAGGCGCCGGGGTCCACCGACCCGTCCGCCCCGACGGGCGGCGGAGACGCCACGACCGACCCGACCGCGCCCACCGGCGACCCCACGGGCACCGACCCCGGCGCGGGCGGCACCAACGCCAACGGCGTCAGCGACGACTCACCCGTCGCCGGATCCGCCGGCGGACCCGTCACCGTCGCCGAACAGAGCGACCCCTCCACGTCCCTTTCCCTGTCCCCGGAGAACACCCTCTGATGGCATCCCGCACCCGCCGTCACGGGGCCGCGCGCAGCGCCCGTGGGGGCTCCCGCCGACGCCTGCCGTTGCGCCTGCTGCTTCCGCTGCTCGTCCTGGTCGCCCTGGTGGCGATGCTCATGCTGCGCGGATACGTGCACAGCGAGATCCTCGCCGACCACCGCGTCCAGCCGCCCGCCGCCACCGACAAGGTGCCACAGAAGATCCTCGAGGGCGGCCCGGTCATCGACGTCCGCGGCGGCCGCACCGAAGGCCTGAGCGTCCCCGACCACCGGCTCGTCCTCACCTTCGACGACGGCCCGGACCCGACCTGGACGCCGCGCGTCCTGGACGTGCTGAAGAAGCACGACGCGCACGCGGTCTTCTTCGTCACCGGCACCATGGCCTCCCGCTACCCGGACCTCGTCAAGCGCATGGTCGACGAGGGGCACGAGGTGGGCCTGCACACCTTCAACCACCCCGACCTCTCCTACCAGTCCAAGAAGCGCATCGACTGGGAGCTGTCGCAGAACCAGTTGGCGATCACCGGCGCGGCCGGCGTCCGGACCTCGCTGTTCCGGCCGCCGTACTCCTCCTTCGCCGACGCCATGGACAACAAGTCCTGGCCGGTCACCGAGTACATAGGCAGCCGCGGTTACATCACCGTCGTCAACAACACCGACAGCGAGGACTGGAAGAAGCCCGGCGTCCACGAGATCATCCGCCGCGCCACCCCGCACGGCGGCAAGGGCGCCATCGTCCTGATGCACGACTCCGGCGGCGACCGCCACCAGACGGTGCGGGCCCTGGACAAGTTCCTGCCCGACCTGAAGGAGAGGGGCTACGAGTTCGCCAACCTCACCGAGGCCCTGGACGTGCCCAGCGCCATGACCCCGGTGACGGGTGCCGAACTGTGGAAGGGCAAGGCGTGGGTCTTCCTGGTCCAGGCCTCGGAGAAGATCACCGACGCCCTGGTGGTGGGCCTCGCGGTCATCGGCACCCTGGTCATCGGCCGCTTCGGCCTGATGCTGCTCCTCTCCGCCGTCCACGCCCGCAAGGTCCGCCGCAGGAGCTTCGGCTGGGGGCCGCCGGTCACCGAACCGGTGACGGTGCTGGTCCCGGCGTACAACGAGGCCAAGTGCATCGAGAACACGGTGCGTTCGCTGGTGGCGAGCGATCACCCGGTGGAGGTCATCGTCGTCGACGACGGTTCCACCGACGGCACCGCCCGGATCGTGGAGGGCCTTGGCCTGCCGGGCGTCCGGGTGATCCGCCAGCTCAACGCGGGCAAGCCGGCCGCCCTCAACCGCGGCCTGGCGAACGCGCGTTACGACATCGTCGTGATGATGGACGGCGACACCGTCTTCGAACCGGCCACCGTCCGCGAACTCGTCCAGCCCTTCGGCGACCCGAAGGTCGGCGCCGTGGCGGGCAACGCGAAGGTCGGCAACCGGGACAGCCTCATCGGCGCCTGGCAGCACATCGAGTACGTGATGGGCTTCAACCTGGACCGCCGGATGTACGACGTCCTCGGCTGCATGCCGACCATCCCCGGCGCCGTCGGCGCCTTCCGCCGCTCCGCCCTGGCACCCATCGGCGGCATGAGCGACGACACGCTCGCCGAGGACACCGACGTGACCATGGCGCTGCACCGGGCCGGCTGGCGCGTGGTCTACGCCGAGAACGCCCGCGCGTGGACCGAGGCGCCCGAGACCGTCCAGCAGCTGTGGTCCCAGCGCTACCGCTGGTCGTACGGCACCATGCAGGCCATCTGGAAGCACCGCCGCGCGGTGATCGAGAAGGGCCCCTCGGGGCGTTTCGGCCGCGTGGGCCTGCCCTTCGTCTCCCTGTTCATGGTCCTGGCCCCGCTCCTCGCCCCGCTGATCGACGTCTTCCTGCTCTACGGCATCGTCTTCGGACCGACCCAGAAGACGATCGTGGCGTGGCTGGGCGTCCTCGCCGTCCAGGCCGTCTGCGCGGCGTACGCCTTCCGGCTCGACCGTGAACGCATGACCCACCTGATCTCGCTGCCCCTGCAGCAGATCCTCTACCGCCAGCTCATGTACGTGGTGCTGCTCCAGTCCTGGATCACCGCGCTCACCGGCGGCCGGCTGCGCTGGCAGAAGCTGCGGCGCACCGGTGTCGTCGAGGCGCCCGGCGGCGCGGTGCCGCACCGGCGTTCACGGAGCAGCGACGATCGGAGGCCCGTGGCATGACCCACGGTTACACGACCGGACCGGGTGCCGCCCCGGAGCCGGCCGGCCCGTACGGCACTCCTCACCCGCCCGGTCCGTACGCCGCCCCTCACCCGCCCGGCCCGCAGGGGACGGCGGCCGCGGGGACGCCGTACGACATCCCGCAGCAGCGCACGGCGCCGGAGCCCGCGCCGGAAGCCGGTCCCCCAGCGGGCTCCACGGCCGACCCCGCACCGGCCTCCGCACCGGCCGCCGGGAAGCCGGGCCGTGATCGGTACCTGGACCTGCTGCGGTCGGTCGCGCTGGTCCGCGTCGTGGTGTACCACCTCTTCGGCTGGGCCTGGCTCTCGATCCTGTTCCCGTCGATGGGCGTGATGTTCGCGCTGGCGGGCTCGCTGATGGCGCGGTCGCTGAAGCGTCCCGCGTGGAGCGTCATCCGCGGCCGGGTCCGGCGTCTGCTGCCGCCCGTGTGGGCGTTCTCGGCGCTCGCGCTGACGCTGCTGTTCGCGGGCGGCTGGAGTCCGGGCGACGACCCGGACCAGGGCGGCGGCGCCTGGGGCCTGGTCAAGCTCTTCAACTACCTCGTGCCGATCGGCGCACCGCCCTACCCCTGGGAGGCCGGTGCCCCGCTGGACTGGCTGGAGGGCTCCTGGGCCGACCAGGCGGTGGGGCCGCTGTGGTACCTGCGCGCCTACCTGTGGTTCGTCATCGCCTCACCGCTGCTGCTGTGGGCGTTCCGCCGCGCGCCCTGGCCGACGCTGCTCGCCCCGCTCGGCCTGACGGCGGTCGTCGGCACGGGCCTGGTGACGATCCCCGGCGAGACCGGCCACGCGATCAGCGACTTCGCGGTCTACGGCAGCTGCTGGGTCCTGGGCTTCGCCCACCACGACGGCATGCTCAAGCAGGTCCCGCGGTACGTCTCCGTCTCCTGCGCCGCACTCGTGATGGCCTTCGGCCTCTGGTGGGCCTCGGGCCACCTGGGCTCCGAGGGCTGGGACCTGAACGACATCCCGCTCGCCCAGGCCGCCTGGTCGTTCGGTTTCGTGGTGATCCTGCTCCAGTACTCCCCGTCCTGGCGGGAACTGCCGGGCCGGCTGGCGAGGTGGGACAGGCTGGTGACGCTGTCCAACAACCGCGCGGTCACCATCTACCTGTGGCACAACCTGCTGATCATGGCGACCGTCCCGCTCGTCGACCTGCTGTACCGGGTCCCGTTCATGCAGAGCGAGCGGGGGATGCACGCCATCGACAGCACGTACACGCTCTGGATGTTCACGCTGGTCTGGCCCCTCATCGCGCTGGCGGTGCTCGCCGTCGGCTGGATCGAGGACCTCGCGGCGAAGCGCAGCCCGCGGCTGTGGCCGAACGGGGCGAAGCGACCCGCGCGGGGACGGTCCGCGGGCAGTGCCGCGCACCGGGGCTGACGGCCGGCGCCGCACCGTGCGAGACTGCCCCGGTTGCGCACGTGAACGGCGCACGTAACAGGGCGGCGTGAGCCGGTCGGGGGGAGCAGCGGGATGAGCAGGCGGCAGACGCAGAAGATGCTGGGGCTGATGGCGAGCGGCGAGCCGGTCCAGCTCACCAGCCCGATGGCGTCCGTGAAGAAGCTCGCCAAACTCGCCTTCACCGCCCAGCAGTTCGGCTACGAGTACGCCGACGCGCGGCAGGGCGGCGGGACCAACGGCTCGCTCACCATGCTGCTGGTCCCCGACCCGAGCCCGCAGGCCCGGAGCCGGGCCGCGCAGAACTGGGCGCAGTACCCGAACGCGGGCGACGGGGTCTCGCTGCCGCCGCTCGTGCCGGACGCCTTCGAACTGCTCAAGGCGCGGATCAACTTCGACCTCACCGGCAAGAACGCCCAGAAGCGGATGGGGTTCGCCGTGCTCGGCGCCACCGTCGGCTGCGCGGTCCTCGGCGTCCGCGCGGGAGGCGAGTCCGGGGACTTCGTCATGGCCGGGATCTTCTGGCTCGTCGTCATGGTGGCCCTGGGCATCGGCCTCCTCGTCACGCGGGCGCGCAACACCAAGTTCGCCGCCCGTCTGCAGGCGGCCGGGTTCGTGCCGGTGGCCGACGAGACGGGGCGGGTGCGGTACCTGCCGCCCGGGGGGCAGTTCCCGGGCCACGGCAATCCGTTCGGCGCCGGGGCGCCGGGCGGCGGCTATGCGCCACCCGCCGGGTACGCCCAGCCGCCGGCGCCCGGCACGTACGCTCCCCAGCCGCAGGGGACGTACGCCCCTCAGCCGCAACAGCCGCAACAGCCGCAACAGCCGCAACAGCCGCAACAGCCGTACGCCCAGTCGCAACAGCCGTACGCCCAGCAGCCGCAGCCGTACGCCCCCCAGCCGCAGCAGGCATACGCGCCGCCCCAGGCGCAGTCGCCGTACCCGCCCCAGCCCCAGCAGCCGTACGCGCCGCCGCAGCCCCAGCAGCCCCCGTACCCGCAGGGCTGACCCGGCGCGACCTCTCATCCCGTGCCGGCGCCGGGTGAGAGCAACGTTCCCTCGTGGTCACCCACAGCCCCACCGGCCCGAAACGCGTCCTCCCTACCTTCGGGAACGACCCTCGGGACGACCTCGGGGACCGACCGAGCTGTGGTGGAGCACCGTGGAGGCGTCATGACTTTCCCTGGCGGCCGCTGGATCGAGCACTGGGACCCGGAGGACGAGACCTTCTGGAAGGAGACGGGGGAGCGCACCGCCCGGCGGAACCTGTACTTCTCCGTGCTCTCCGAGCACATCGGGTTCTCGATCTGGACCCTGTGGTCCGTGCTGGTGCTGTTCATGGGGCCCGAGTACGGGCTGACTCCGGCCGACAAGTTCCTGCTGACCTCGCTGGTGACGCTCGTCGGCGCGGTCGTGCGGGTGCCGTACACCTTCGCCGTGGCCGTCTTCGGCGGCCGGAACTGGACGATCGTCTCCGCCGGGCTGCTGCTCGTGCCGACCGTCGCGGCCTTCGCCGTGATGGAGCCGGGGACGTCGTTCTCGACCTTCCTCCTCGTCGGGCTGCTGGCCGGCATCGGCGGCGGCAACTTCGCCTCCTCCATGACCAACATCAACGCCTTCTTCCCGCTCAGGAAGAAGGGCTGGGCGCTCGGTCTGAACGCCGGGGGCGGCAACGTCGGCGTGCCGGTCATCCAGCTGGCCGCGCTCGCGATCATCGGGGCGAACGGCGGGCCGCGGGTGCTGCTCGGCATCTACATCCCGCTGATCCTGGTGGCCGCCGTCCTCGCCGCCCGCTTCATGGACAACCTCGCCTCCGTGAAGAACGACACCGGCGCCGCCAAGGACGCCGCCCGTGACGCCCACACCTGGATCATGTCCGTGCTGTACATCGGGACCTTCGGCTCGTTCATCGGGTACAGCTTCGCCTTCGGGCAGGTGCTGACCACCCAGTTCGGGCGGACCCCCCTCCAGGCGGCCTACCTGACCTTCGTCGGCCCGCTGCTCGGCTCACTGATCCGGCCGCTGGGCGGCAGGCTCGCCGACCGGTACGGCGGTGCGCGGATCACCCTGTGGAACTTCGTCGCCATGGCCGCGGCCACCGCCGTCCTCGTCGCGGCGAGCATGGCGGAGTCACTCGCGCTGTTCGTCGTGGCGTTCGTGGTGCTGTTCGTGCTCACCGGGCTCGGCAACGGGTCGACGTTCAAGATGATCCCGGGGATCTTCCAGAACAAGGCGCTCGGCAAGGGTCTGACCGGGGAGGCGGCCGTGGCCTACGGGCGGCGGCTCTCCGGGGCCTCCATGGGGCTGATCGGCGCGGTGGGCGCGCTCGGCGGCGTCGCCATCAACCTCGCCTTCCGGCAGTCCTTTCTCTCCCTCGGCTCGGGAACCGGCGCCTTCGTCGCCTTCCTCGCCTTCTACGCCGTGTGTTTCGCGGTGACGTGGGCGGTATACCTTCGCCGCCCGGCCACCCGTCCGGCGGACGGCCCGGTGGCGGGGGCCGAGCCGAAGGCGCAGCTCAGCCATGCCGAGGTGTGACGTAACACGGGTGACATGATGCGGAACCGAGCCTGTGACGCACCGTTGACAGGCTCGGTCGGCACGTGACGGTGCACGGGACGGTGCGCGTGGGTGTGTGAACGGATCGGAGCGCGGCGAGCGATGGACGACGTGAACTTCGCGGACGAAGCGGGTGGCACGGGCGAAGCGGGTGGCGCGGGCAGTGCGAACGGCGCGGACGGCGCGGACGGCGCGGCCGACGTGCGGCGACGGCCCGAGCACGGGCCCCTGGCCGGATTCACGGTGGGCGTGACCGCCGCCCGCCGGGCCGACGAACTCGGTGCGCTGCTCCAGCGGCGCGGTGCCGTCGTCCTGCACGCCCCGGCGCTGCGGATCGTGCCGCTCGCCGACGACAGCGAGCTGATGGCCGCGACCAAGCGGATCGTCGAACAGGCCCCGGACGTGGTCGTCGCCACCACCGCCATCGGGTTCCGGGGCTGGATCGAGGCGGCCGAGGGCTGGGGGCTCGGCGACGACCTCCTGGGACGGCTGCGCGGGGTGGAGCTGCTGGCACGCGGGCCCAAGGTCAAGGGCGCGGTGCGGGCGGCCGGGCTGACGGAGCGGTGGTCGCCGTCGTCGGAGTCCATGGCCGAGGTGCTCGACCGACTCCTCGAACAGGGGGTCGAGGGCCGCCGGATCGCCGTACAGCTGCACGGAGAGCCGCTGCCGGGGTTCGTGGAGGCGCTGCGGCAGGGTGGCGCCGAGGTCGTGGGCGTGCCGGTGTACCGGTGGCTGCCACCGGAGGACATCGGCCCGGTGGACCGGCTCCTGGACGCCGCCGTGTCGCGGGGCGTCGACGCACTGACGTTCACCAGCGCGCCCGCCGCGGTGTCCCTGCTGGGCCGCGCCGAGGAGCGCGGCATGCTGCCCGAGCTGCTCGCCGCGTTCGGCCACGACGTGCTGCCCGCCTGCGTCGGACCGGTCACCGCGGTGCCGCTGCAGGCGCGCGGCGTCGACACGGTCCAGCCCGAACGCTTCCGGCTCGGCCCCCTCGTCCAGTTGCTGTGCCAGGAACTCCCGGCCCGCGCCCGTGCCCTGCCGGTCGCCGGGCACCGGATGGAGATCCGGGGGCACGCGGTGCTCGTCGACGGGGAGCTGCGGGCCGTGCCGCCCGCCGGCATGTCCCTGCTGCGGGCGCTGGCCAGGCGGCCGGGCTGGGTCGTGCCCCGCGCGGAGCTGCTGCGCGCCCTGCCGGGAACGGGCTGCGACGAACACGCCGTGGAGACGGCGATGGCCCGCCTGCGCACGTCCCTGGGCACACCGAAACTGATCCAGACGGTGGTCAAGCGCGGCTACCGCCTCGCCCTGGACCCGGCGACGGACGCCAAGTACACGGACCCGCGGGACACGGACCCGCGGGACGGGGACTCCGAGGCCACGGAAGGCTGACGGAGCCGACCGGCACGCGGAGAACGCCCAGAACGCCGAGAAGCCGAGAACGCCGAGAAGCCGAGAACGCCGAACCACAGGGTCGGCCCCGGCGAGGTACCGGGCACCGGCGGGGCACCGGGCACAGGTCCGCGCGGGACGCGGCTGCGTGGGACGGAGGCGCGGGGCAGGAGCGCGTCGTGTGCGCCGGTGCGTGGGGAAGCGCCCGTGCGGGAGCGGTACGAGGGGTTCCGGGCGTGGAAGCGGGCAGGCACTGTAGAGGGAACGGTTCACCCGCTCTCCTCCTCTCAGCCCGCACCCGGCCCGCCACCCCGGCGGGCGAGCCCTAGGCGGTGACAGGAACATGGCGAACATGGCGCCGGGCACGGCCACCGACCCGTACGAGCTGCGGTTCGACACCGGGCGGATCTGTCTGGACCTCGTCGCCACCACCCACCCCGTCGAACGCCTCGACTCCGTGCCGGTGCTGCGCGCCTGGATCACCGGCGCCGGACTCGTGCCGCCCGGCACCCCCCTGGCCCACGCCGACGCGGCCTGGCTCGCCGAATTCCGCGAACTGCGGGGCGAGACCGCACGGTTGGTACGCAGCCGACCGGCGCCGCGCACCACCCCGTACGACCTCGCGCTCGCCCGCGTCAACGACCTCGCCCGCGCCGCGCCCCCGGCTCCCCGCGCGGTGCCCGGCCGGGACGGCACGCTGGTGCGGGAGCTGACCGGGCCGCCGTCGTGCGCGGCGCTGCTCGGCGCCCTCGCCCGGGACGCCGTGGACCTGCTCACCGACCCGGTCGCACGGGCGAGCCTGCGGCAGTGCGCCGGCGACAACTGCCCCATCGTGTACGTGGACACCTCCCGCGGCCGGCGCCGGCGCTGGTGCTCCAGTGAGATCTGCGGCAACCGCGAGCGCGTCGCCCGCCACCGCCGCCGCGCGGCCCTCGCCCGCTGAACACCGGCACGGCCCGAAGGACGTCCGGGAGTGCGGCGGCGTACGGCGAAGCCCCTGCTGGTTTCCTCCCGCACCCCGCCCGTGTGGTGAAAACGTGAAGAGGTAGGGGCGGGTATGTGCCTCCATGTCCCTCTCGATGCACCGTCCACGAGAAAACTGTCATCTCACTTTGAACGCACCGCACTTCGCGTCCGTACGGAATGGGCGAGCGACCGACTGGGGGATCCCCCGGACACCGGAGGTGGGCGTGCGCAAGGATTCCGTCGTGGCCAGTGAACGTGGTGCCAGGGCCCGACATCGCATGTCCCAATCGTCCTCGGAACCCGACGAGGAGCTGATGCGCGCGCTCTACCGCGAGCACGCCGGCCCCTTGCTGGCCTATGTGCTGCGGCTGGTCGCGGGGGACCGGCAGCGCGCCGAGGACGTCGTCCAGGAGACGCTCATCCGTGCCTGGAAGAACGCCGGTCAGCTCAACCGTGCGACCGGATCGGTACGCCCCTGGCTGGTGACGGTCGCCCGGCGCATCGTCATCGACGGCCACCGCAGCCGGCAGGCCCGGCCGCAGGAGGTCGATCCGTCGCCGCTGGAGGTCATCCCCGCGGAGGACGAGATCGACAAGGCGCTGTGGCTGATGACGCTGTCGGACGCGCTCGACGACCTGACCCCGGCCCACCGGGAGGTTCTCGTCGAGACGTACTTCAAAGGGCGTACCGTCAATGAGGCGGCGCAGACACTGGGCATACCCAGCGGCACCGTACGCTCCCGGGTGTTCTACGCCCTGCGTTCGATGAAGCTGGCACTGGAGGAGCGGGGGGTGACGGCGTGATGAGCGGCTACGGGGGAGTTCAGGGATTCGGTCCGGGGGATACGGGTAATTCTGTCCCCATGCAGGGATCACCGGCGCCGAACGAGCACGAGACCGTCGGCGCCTATGCCCTCGGGATCCTCGACGACGCGGAGGCGACGGCCTTCGAGGCCCACCTCGCCACCTGCGAGTGGTGCGCCCAGCAGCTCGACGAGCTGGCCGGCATGGAGCCGATGATGGCCGCCCTCGCGGACCTGCCGGGCACCGGCACCCCCGCGATCGCCGAGTCGCTCACCACCAGGCCCAGCCCGCGCCTGTCCGAGAAGCTGGTGGACGAGGTCGCCGAACGCCGCGCGGGCAAGCGCCGGCGCAACTTCTACCTGGTGGGCACCGCGGCCGCGCTGATCATCGGCGGTCCCTTCGCCGCCGTGGCGACCACGGGCGGCGGCGGGGACGACGGCGGCGGCAAGAAGGCCGAGGCCTCGCAGCAGCAGACCGGCACTCCCGCCGAGTCCGCCTTCGCCGCCATGCCCGACCGGGTCACCGCGACCGACCCGGCCACCGACGTCAGCGCGACGGTGGCCCTGGAGAAGAAGGCCTGGGGCACGGAGGCGGTCCTGGAGCTGAAGAACGTCAAGGGGCCGCAGAAGTGCTCCCTGATCGCGGTCGGCAAGAACGGCGAGCGCGAGACCCTCAGCTCCTGGACGGTCCCGGACTGGGGGTACGGCATACCGGACGCCACCACGGAGAAGGCCAAGAAGCCGCTCTACGTGCACGGCGGCGCCGCCTTCGAGCCCAACCAGATCTCCCACTTCGAGGTCATGACCTTCGACGGCAAGCGGCTGGTGGAGGTGGACGCGTAGTCGCGGCGTGGCTTCCAGGGCCCCCTTCGCGTATTTTTGACGGCTGCCCAGCACGTCAGAAGGGGGCCAGGTGGCCGCACAGGCGCGACATGACTCAGCGGTCGACTCGGTGCACGACTCCGCGGACCCCGTACGGGAGGACCCTGCACGGCAGGACCCCGTACGGGAGGACTCCGTACGGCAGGACCCCGTGCAGGAGGACCCCGTACGGCCGGACCCCGTACGGGAGGATTCCGTGCGGGACCGGGAGATCGTTCTGGAACAGGCACACCTGGACCGGGTGTACCGCCGCCTCGAGGAGAAGATCCACGAGGCCGAGTTCCTCATGCACGACGCCGCCCAGCGCGGCCACGTCGGCACCCCCGGCGCCCTGGCCGAGCGCGACGCGCAGGTCTTCCGGGCCGGCATCCACCTCAACCGCCTGAACAACGAGTTCGAGGACTTCCTCTTCGGCCGTATCGACCTGCTCCTCGGCAAGGACGGCAAGAAGGGACCCGACGGCGCGTACACCGCGGTCGAGCCCGCCGAGGGGGCCCTCGGGCCCGACAACACCGCCGACATCGCCGAGACCCTGCACATCGGCCGCATCGGCGTCCTCGACGCGGACTACGCCCCGCTGGTCATCGACTGGCGGGCCCCCGCCGCGGCCCCCTTCTACCGGTCCACGCCGGTCGACCCGGGCCGCGTCGTGCGCCGCCGGGTGATCCGCTCCAAGGGCCGGCGCGTTCTCGGCGTCGAGGACGACCTGATGCGGCCCGAGATCACGGCCCGCCTGGACGGCGAGGAACTGGCCGTCGTCGGCGACGGCGCCCTGATGGCCGCCCTGGGCCAGGCCCGTACGCACTCCATGCGGGACATCGTGGCCTCCATCCAGGCCGAGCAGGACCGGGTGATCCGCGCCCCCGCCGCCTCCGTGACCTACGTCGAGGGCGGCCCCGGCACCGGCAAGACCGCCGTCGCCCTGCACCGGGCGGCCTACCTGCTCTACCAGGACCGGCGCCGCTACGCGGGCGGCATTCTGATCGTCTCGCCGACCCCGCTGCTCGTGGCGTACACCGAGGGCGTGCTGCCCTCCCTCGGCGAGGAGGGCCAGGTCGCCATCCGCGCGATCGGCTCCCTGGTCGAGGGAGCGGAGGCCACGCTGTACGACTCCCCGGCCGCCGCCCGCGTCAAGGGCTCCGCCCGCATGCTGCGGGTGCTGCGCAAGGCGGCGCGCGGCGCGCTGGAACCGGCCGACTCGCCGACGCTGCTCAGGGTCGTCGCCTTCGGCCGCCGCCTCGAACTGGAGGCCGAGGAACTGGCCGGCATCCGCCGCACCGTCCTCGGCGGCACGGCTCCCGTCAACCTGCTGCGTCCCCGCGCCCGCCGGCTGCTCCTGGACGCCCTGTGGGAGAGGTCCGGTGCCGGTGCCCGGCACACCGACCCCGAACTCGCCGCCGAGCTGCGCTCCTCCTTCGACGAGGACGTCAGCGCCGAGGACCCCTTCACGGACTTCCTGGACGCCTGGTGGCCGGAGCTGACCCCGAAGGCCGTTCTGGCGGCCATGGCGGACGAACGCCGCCTCGGCCGCTGGGCCCGGCGCGTCCTGAACCCGGGCGAGGTCCGCAAGGTGGCCCGTTCACTGCGGCGCGAGGGGTACTCCGTGCACGACGTCGCCCTGCTCGACGAGCTCCAGGCGATCGTCGGCACCCCGGCCCGCCCCCGCAAGCGGCGCGAGGCGGACCCGCTGGACCAGCTCACGGGCCTGGAGGAGCTGATGCCGCAGCGCGAGGAGACCCAGTGGGAGCGCGCCGAGCGCCTGGCCCAGGAGCGCACCGAGTACGCGCACGTCATCGTCGACGAGGCCCAGGACCTCACGCCCATGCAGTGGCGGATGGCCGGCCGCCGGGGCCGCCACGCCACCTGGACCGTCGTCGGCGACCCGGCGCAGTCCTCCTGGTCCGACCCCGACGAGGCGGCGCAGGCCCGCGACGAGGCCCTGGGCACCCGGCCGCGGCGCCGCTTCGAACTGACCGTGAACTACCGCAACCCCGCGGAGATCGCCGAGCTGGCGTCGAAGGTCCTCGCCCTCGCCATGCCCGGTTCGCACTCCCCGTCCGCGGTGCGCTCGACCGGCGTGCGGCCGCGCTTCGCCGTCGTGGGGGACGACTCCCTGCCCGGCACCGTCCGCGCGGAGGCCGCCCGGCTCCTCGGCCTGGTCGACGGCACCGTCGGCGTGGTCGTCGCCATGAACCGGCGCGAGGAGTTCCGGCGCCGGCTCGCCGGACTCGGCGACCGGGTGGTGGCGCTGGGCAGTCTGGAGGCCAAGGGCCTGGAGTACGACGCCACGGTCGTCGTCTCCCCGGCCGAGATCGCCGACGAGTCGCCCGCGGGCCTGCGCGTGCTGTACGTCGCCCTGACCCGGGCCACGCAGCAGCTCACCGTCGTCTCCGGCGAGCGGGACGAGCCCGACGCCGAGGGGGTACCGGACCTGCTGCGGGACTGAGAACGGTGACGGGGGTGTTCGGCCCGTGGCGCCCGCGGACGTACGAAGGGCCCGCGCCGTCGTACGGCGCGGGCCCTTCGCTCTCGCTCAAGTGGCACCGACCCGCCATGCTCGCCTCGCGGCAAGTGGTCGCTCGTAGCGACGATGGTTGGGCCCGGGGGCTTGGATCGAGCCGGTGCCACATCCAAGGTAACAAACGATCCCCGCAAGGCAATTCCCGTCCCGCGGGTATCTTTCCGGACCGCCCCGCGACGCCCCCGCCCTCTTCCCTCGATGTACCACTTCTCGTATGGTGGAAGTCGTTTTCCGAAACCGGTGGCGAACATAAAGTTCGCAATCCAGGGCGGCTACCGCGTACTCAGTGGTAGGTGCGACGATCGGACGGCACAACCCAGTTACACGGTGAAAGCAGAGGAAGTCGGCCATGGCAACGGCGCCCAGCGTCTCCTACTCGATGACGGTCAGGCTGGAGGTGCCCGCGGGCGGAACCGCCGTATCGCAGCTCACCACGGCCGTGGAGTCCTCCGGAGGCTCGGTCACCGGCCTCGACGTCACGGCCTCCGGCCACGACAAGCTCCGCATCGACGTCACCATCGCGGCCGGCTCGACCGCGCACGCCGACGAGATCGTCGAGCAGCTGCGCGGCGTCGAGGGCGTCAGCCTGGGCAAGGTCTCGGACCGTACCTTCCTGATGCACCTCGGCGGCAAGATCGAGATGGCGTCCAAGCACCCCATCCGCAACCGTGACGACCTCTCCATGGTCTACACGCCCGGCGTGGCCCGCGTCTGCATGGCGATCGCCGAGAACCCGGAGGACGCCCGCCGTCTGACCATCAAGCGCAACTCCGTTGCGGTCGTGACGGACGGTTCCGCGGTGCTGGGCCTCGGCAACATCGGCCCGAAGGCCGCGCTGCCGGTGATGGAGGGCAAGGCGGCCCTGTTCAAGCGGTTCGCCGGCATCGACGCCTGGCCGATCTGCCTGGACACCCAGGACACCGACGCGATCGTCGAGATCGTCAAGGCCATCGCCCCGGGCTTCGCCGGCATCAACCTGGAGGACATCTCCGCGCCGCGCTGCTTCGAGATCGAGGCCCGGCTGCGCGAGGCCCTCGACATCCCCGTCTTCCACGACGACCAGCACGGCACCGCGATCGTCGTCCTCGCCGCCCTCACCAACGCCCTGCGCGTCGTGGGCAAGGGCATCGAGAACGTACGGGTCGTCATGTCCGGCGCCGGCGCGGCCGGTACGGCCATCCTCAAGCTGCTGCTCGCCGCCGGTGTGAAGAACGCCGTCGTCGCCGACATCCACGGCGTCGTGCACGCCGGCCGCGCCGACCTGGTCGACGCCGCGCCCGGTTCCGCGCTGCGCTGGATCGCCGACAACACCAACCCCGAGGGTCTCACCGGCACCCTCAAGGAGGCCGTGCACGGCGCGGACGTGTTCATCGGCGTGTCCGCCCCGAACGTCCTGGACGGCGACGACGTGGCCGCCATGGCGGACGGTGCGATCGTGTTCGCGCTCGCGAACCCGGACCCCGAGGTGGACCCGGCCGTGGCCCGCGAGACGGCGGCGGTCGTCGCCACCGGCCGCAGCGACTTCCCCAACCAGATCAACAACGTGCTGGTCTTCCCGGGCGTCTTCCGCGGCCTGCTGGACGCCCAGTCCCGCACCGTCAACACCGAGATGATGCTGGCCGCCGCGCACGCGCTCGCGGACGTGGTGACCGAGGACGAGATCAACCCGAACTACATCATTCCGAGCGTCTTCAACGACAAGGTCGCCGGTGCCGTCGCGGGCGCCGTACGGGATGCGGCGAAGGCCGCCGGAGTGGTGGCGTAGGTTCCCCGGACGAGGGAAGGCGGTCCGTGGCGTGGTGGTGAGGATCACCACGGCGGGCCGCTCCACCGGCGCGTCGCGGGACGGCGGGCCTCGGAACGCCCTCTAGTGTGGCGCAAGGCTCAGGCCCTCTCGGCGTGTGACTCCCCAGGGTGTTCTCACGACCCCTGGGGGTGCCGGATTGGCTTTACCGCCGCAGGTGGAGGCAGGATGCGTCCCTGGGCGCGAGGGTCTGAGGACCGACCCGGGTCCGGGGAGTGTCAGAGGTCCCTGGCAGCATCGGCATCGCTGTGCCCATCATGCGGCTCCGCCGCGTGGCACGCCTCAACGGCAAGAAGAACACGGGAGTAACAACATGAACCGCAGTGAGCTGGTGGCCGCGCTGGCCGACCGCGCCGAGGTGACCCGCAAGGACGCCGACGCCGTGCTGGCCGCGTTCGCCGAGGTGGTCGGCGACATCGTCTCCAAGGGCGACGAGAAAGTCACGATCCCCGGCTTCCTGACCTTCGAGCGCACCCACCGTGCCGCTCGCACCGCCCGCAACCCGCAGACCGGCGAGCCGATCCAGATTCCGGCCGGCTACAGCGTCAAGGTCTCCGCGGGCTCCAAGCTCAAGGAAGCCGCCAAGGGCAAGTAAGCGCTCCGCTGGTAGCGCCGGGGACTGCGCGGGCCGTTCGTCCGGGCTGCGGCCGTGCGCGGCTGCGGCCCGTTCGTGGCTGGTCGCGCAGTTCCCCGCGCCCCTTGGGGGCGCTTCAGCACACGCCTGTGGGGCGGTCACCCGGAATTCCGGTGACCGCCCCACAGGCGTTGCGGTGATGACCCCCGGCCGGGGGCGGTGCTGGGCTGTCCGGTGCTGGGGGTGCTCAGCCCAGGGCCTTGCCCGGCAGCTCCACCTTCGCCCCCAGCTCCACGAGCTTCTCCATGAAGTTCTCGTAGCCGCGGTTGATCAGGTCGATGCCGTGGACGCGGGACGTGCCCTGGGCCGCGAGGGCGGCGATCAGGTACGAGAAGCCGCCGCGCAGGTCGGGGATGACCAGGTCGGCGCCCTCCAGCTTGGTCGGGCCCGAGACCACGGCCGAGTGGAGGAAGTTGCGCTGGCCGAAGCGGCAGTCGGAGCCGCCGAGGCACTCGCGGTAGAGCTGGATGTGGGCGCCCATCTGGTTGAGCGCCGAGGTGAAGCCCAGCCGGGACTCGTAGACCGTCTCGTGGACGATGGACAGCCCCGTGGCCTGCGTCAGCGCCACCACGAGCGGCTGCTGCCAGTCCGTCTGGAAGCCGGGGTGCACGTCCGTCTCCAGGGCGATGGACTTCAGCCGGCCGCCCGGGTGCCAGAAGCGGATGCCCTCGTCGTCGATCTCGAAGGCGCCGCCCACCTTCCGGAAGGTGTTGAGGAACGTCATCATCGAGCGCTGCTGCGCGCCGCGGACGTAGACGTCCCCCTCGGTGGCCAGCGCCGCCGACGCCCAGGAGGCGGCCTCCAGCCGGTCCGACAGGGCGCGGTGGGTGTAGCCGCCCAGCTCGTCCACGCCGGTGACGCGGATGGTGCGGTCGGTGTCCATCGCGATGATCGCGCCCATTTTCTGCAGCACGCAGATCAGGTCCTCGATCTCCGGCTCCACGGCCGCGTTGGACAGCTCCGTGACGCCCTCCGCCAGCACCGCCGTCAGCAGCACCTGCTCGGTCGCGCCGACGGACGGGTACGGCAGGGTGATCTTCGTGCCGCGCAGCCGCTGCGGAGCCTCCAGGTACTGGCCGTCCGCCCGCTTCTCGATCTTCGCGCCGAACTGCCGCAGCACGTCGAAGTGGAAGTCGATGGGCCGGCCGCCGATGTCGCAGCCGCCCAGGCCCGGGATGAAGGCGTGCCCGAGGCGGTGCAGCAGCGGACCGCAGAAGAGGATCGGGATGCGCGACGAACCCGCGTGGGCGTCGATGTCGGCGACGTTCGCGCTCTCCACATGAGTCGGGTCCATGACCAGCTCGCCGGGCTCCTCACCCGGACGGACCGTCACCCCGTGCAGCTGCAGCAGTCCGCGTACGACCCGCACGTCGCGGATGTCCGGCACGTTGCGCAGCCGGCTCGGCGCACTGCCCAGCAGAGCGGCCACCATGGCCTTCGGCACGAGGTTCTTCGCACCGCGGACCCGGATCTCGCCCTGCAGCGGGTTTCCGCCGTGGACAAGCAGTACGTCATCAGCGCCGTTGGCGGTCATGGATCTCGCGTTCCGTGGGTTCGGTCAGGGGCCAGCAGGGAAAGGGTAATCGTCCCGTACCCCCCTCCAGTGCGCCTCCGCCCGGTCGGGAAACGTCATGGATTTGTCACAACACGCGGTGTTCACCGGCGCGTACGGGGGGTCACGGCCGCGAGGCGTGCGCGGGGTGCGTGTTCATCCCTGTGCCCCCGATTGCCTCCCCACGGGAGGGGAACATGCGGGATCATGTCAGGCATGACCGAGGTGTCCTCGCTCACGGGGCGGCTGCTCGTGGCCACACCCGCCCTGGCGGACCCGAACTTCGAGCGCGCGGTGGTGCTCCTCCTCGACCACGACGAGGAGGGCTCCCTCGGTGTGGTCCTCAACCGCCCCACCCCGGTCGACGTGGGCGACATCCTGGAGGACTGGGCGGACCTGGCCGGCGATCCGGGCGTCGTCTTCCAGGGCGGCCCGGTCTCGCTGGACTCCGCCCTGGGCGTCGCCGTCGTCCCCGGCGGGGCGTCCGGCGAGCGGGCGCCGCTGGGGTGGCGCCGTGTGCACGGCGCGATCGGGCTGGTCGATCTGGAGGCCCCGCCGGAGCTGGTGGCGCCCGCCGTCGGCGCGCTGCGGATCTTCGCCGGGTACGCCGGCTGGGGGCCGGGCCAGCTGGAGGACGAGCTGACCGAAGGTGCCTGGTACGTGGTGGAGTCCGAGCCCGGCGACGTCTCCTCGCCGGCCCCCGCGAGACTGTGGCGCGAGGTACTGCGCCGGCAACGGGGCGAACTGGCGATGGTGGCCACGTATCCGGACGACCCGTCGCTCAACTGAAGCGCACGTGTCTGGACGACCCGTCGCTCAATCGAAGCGCACGTATCCGGACGCCCCGTCGCTCAACCGAAGCCTGTGAGCTTCAGTACCCTTGGCGGTTATGAGCACTCTCGAGCCCGAGCGCGGGACTGGTACGGGAACCCTCGTTGAGCCGACGCCGCAGACGTCCCACGGCGACGGCGACCACGAGCGCTTCGCCCACTACGTCCAGAAGGACAAGATCATGGCGAGTGCCCTCGACGGCACTCCCGTCGTGGCACTGTGCGGCAAGGTCTGGGTGCCCGGCCGCGACCCGAAGAAGTATCCCGTCTGCCCCATGTGCAAGGAGATCTACGAGTCCATGAGCGGCGGCGGAGACGAGGGCAAGGGCGGCGACAAGAAGTAGCAGCCCCGCCCCCCTCGGACCTCTCAGAACTTCCCGGAGGCCCCCGGAGCGTGCCCGCGCGCGCTCCGGGGGCCTCCGTGCGTCACGAACTGGTTCAGACCTCTTGTGGACATGTTCATGTACTCCTTACCCTCCTGGATGTTGTGCAGAGCGAAACCGCCATTGCATATGTTGCAACGCACGTCCGGAGGAAGACTCCATGAAGCTCGTCCCCCGCCTGGCCGTCCTGCTGGCCGCCACCGCCGTCGCCGCGACCGCCTGCGCCCCCCAGACGTCGGACAACTCCTCCTCCGGCAAGGACGAGAAGAGCGGCACCCTGCGCATCTGGCTCTTCCAGGAGGTCAACAACAAGCCGAAGGAGAAGGCCGTCGACGCGGTCCTCGCCGGCTTCGAGAAGGCGCACGACGACACGAAGGTCACCGTCGAGTACATCCCCGTCGAGACCCGCGCGCAGCGCATCAAGGCGGCGTTCAACGACCCCGGCAGCGCGCCCGACGTCATCGAGTACGGCAACACCGACACGGCCGGCTACGTGAAGGACGGCGGACTCGCCGACGTCACCGAGGACTTCGCCGGCTGGGACGAGGCCGAGGACGCCGACGCCACGGCCCGCCAGTCGGTCACCGTGGACGGCAAGGTCTACGGCGCCCCGTACTTCGTCGGCGTACGGGCCCTCTACTACCGCACCGACGTCTTCGACGAGCTGAATCTCCAGGTCCCCGGGACGCTGGACGAACTGGCGGCCACGGCGAAGAAGGTCCGGGCCGCGAAGCCCGACCTGTACGGCATCGCCGTCGGCGGCGCCTACACGTACGGCGCGATGCCGTACATCTGGGCGAACGGCGGCGAACTGGCCACTGGCAAGGGCGGCTCGTACACCTCGGCGATCGACAGCGCCGCCGCCGTCAAGGGCATCGAGGCGTACACCTCCCTCTTCGGCGACGACAACTGCCCGGCCGCCAAGTGCGCCGGCATGGGCGGCAACGACACCGTCACGGCGTTCGCCTCCGGCAAGGCGGCCATGGCGATCGGCGGCGACTTCAGCCACCAGGCGGTGGAGGCCGGCACGGTGGAGGGCAAGTACGCCGTCGTGCCGCTGCCGGGCGCCGAACCCGGCTCCATCGCCCCGGCCTTCGCGGGCGGCAACAACATCGGTGTCCTGAAGAGCACCTCGCACCGCACCCTCGCGGTCGACCTGATGAAGCGGCTCGCGTCGAAGCAGGCGCAGGGCGACCTCTTCGACGCGATGGGCTTCCTGCCGACCTTCACGGACGTACGCCAGGAGGTGGCGGGCAAGGAGCCGTTCGTGAAGCCGTTCGTCGACACGCTCGCCGCGGGCACGAAGTTCGTCCCGGCCTCTCCCGCGTGGGCGACGATCGACTCCTCGCAGGTGCTGCCGACGATGTTCCAGGAGGTGGTGAGCGGCAAGAAGGACGTGCCGGCCGCCGCCGGGGACGCCGCGAAGAAGATGGACGAGGCGTTTGGCTCCGCCGGATGACGGCTGCGCCCAGCGGCTCGCGCCCCTTCCGGGGCTCCTCCAGAACACCCTGGATCTACCTCGCCCCCGCTCTCGTCGTCCTCGGCGGACTGCTCGTCTACCCCGTCTACCAGCTCGGGCTGATCTCGTTCCTGGAGTACACGCAGGCCCAGGTGTCCGGCGGGGAGCCGACGACCTTCCAGGGGTTCGGGAACTACGCCGAGCTGTTCGGGGACGGGGAGTTCTGGCGGGTGCTGCTCGCCACCGTCGTCTTCGCCGCCGCCTGTGTCGTGTCCACCCTGGCCGTCGGGTGCGCGCTCGCCGTGCTGCTCACGCGGGTGCGCGCCGTGCCGCGGCTCGCCCTGATGCTGGCCGGGCTCGGCGCCTGGGCGACCCCCGCGGTCACCGGGTCGACGGTGTGGCTGCTGCTGTTCGACCCGGACTTCGGGCCGGTCAACCGGATGCTGGGTCTCGGCGACCACTCCTGGACGTACGGGCGCTACAGCGCCTTCCTGCTCGTCCTGCTCGAAGTGGTCTGGTGCTCCTTCCCGTTCGTCATGGTGACCGTCTACGCCGGGATCCGCGCGGTGCCCGCCGAGGTTCTGGAGGCCGCCGCGCTCGACGGCGCCTCGCAGTGGCGGATCTGGCGTTCGGTGCTCGCGCCGATGCTCCGGCCGATCCTCGTCGTCGTCACCATCCAGTCGGTCATCTGGGACTTCAAGGTCTTCACCCAGATCTACGTCATGACGAACGGCGGCGGCATCGCCGGCCAGAACCTCGTCCTCAACGTGTACGCCTACCAGAAGGCCTTCGCGTCCTCGCAGTACAGCCTCGGCTCCGCGATCGGCGTCGTCATGCTGCTGATTCTGCTCGCCGTGACGCTGGTCTACCTGCGGCTGCTGCGCCGCCAGGGGGAGGAGCTGTGAATCTTCCGCGCGCGCGGGTGCGCCGTCCGTGGCGGCTCGCGGCCGAGGCGTCCGCCCTGCTGATCGCCGTCGTGGTCGCCTTCCCGCTGTACTGGATGGTGCTGAGCGCCTTCAAACCGGCCGGGGAGATCGAGTCGAGCGAGCCGCGGCCGTGGACGCTGACGCCCACGCTGGATTCCTTCCGGCGGGTCTTCGGGCAGCAGGAATTCGGCCGCTACTTCCTCAACAGTCTGCTCGTGGCGGGTTGTGTCGTGATCGCCTCGGCACTGATCGCGTTCCTCGCGGCGACGGCGGTGACGCGTTTCCGGTTCCGTTTCCGGACCACGCTGCTGATCATGTTCCTGGTGGCCCAGATGGTGCCCGTGGAGGCACTCACCATCCCGCTGTTCTTCCTCATGCGGGACTTCGGCCAGTTGAACACGCTGGGTTCGCTGATCCTGCCCCACATCGCCTTCTCGCTGCCGTTCGCGATCTGGATGCTGCGGGGCTTCGTGAAAGCCGTTCCGGAAGCCCTGGAGGAGGCCGCGTACATCGACGGGGCGAGCCGGTCGCGATTTCTGTGGCAGATACTCTTCCCGCTGGTCTTCCCGGGGTTGGTGGCCACCAGCGTGTTCTCCTTCATCTCCACCTGGAACGACTTCCTGTTCGCCAAGTCGTTCATCATCAGCGACACCTCCCAGTCGACGCTGCCGATGGCGCTGCTGGTCTTCTACAAGCCCGACGATCCCGACTGGGGCGGTGTGATGGCCGCGTCCACGGTCATGACGATTCCGGTGCTGGTCTTCTTCGTACTCGTACAACGGCGACTCGTCTCCGGCCTCGGCGGAGCGGTGAAGGACTGAGGTGACCGACGTGACCGAAGTGACGGTGGAAACGGAAGTGATTGATGTGACCGACGTAATTCCCCGGCCGCGCCAAGTGGCGTCCCACGCGGACGCGTTCTTCGAACTCGGCCCGGACACCGGGATGGCCGCGGGCGAGGGCACCGGGAACACCGAGCGCTGGCTCCGCGCCACCCTGGGCGCCGCCACCGGACTCCCGCTGGCGCCCGGCGAGGGACGCGGCGGCGTCGTCCGGCTCGCCCTCGACGGGGAACTGGAGGCCGAGGGCTACCGCCTCGACATCGCACCGGAGGCCGTGCGCCTCACCGGCGGCGGCCCGGCCGGCCTCTTCTGGGGCGCCCAGACGCTGCGCCAGCTCCTCGGTCCGGACGCCTTCCGGCGCGCCCCGCTGCCCGACCGCCGGTGGCGGCTTCCGCTGCTGAGCATCGAGGACGCGCCCCGTTTCGGCTGGCGCGGAATGATGCTCGACGTCGCCCGGCACTTCATGCCGAAGGACGGCGTCCTGCGCTATCTCGACCTGATGGCGGCCCACAAACTCAACGTCCTGCACTTCCACCTGACGGACGACCAGGGCTGGCGCGTCGAGATCAAACGCCATCCGCGGCTCACGGAGAAGGGCTCCTGGCGCTCGCGCACCAAATACGGCCACCGCGCGTCGCCGCTGTGGGAGGACAAACCCCACGGCGGCTACTACACCCAGGAGGACATCCGGGAGATCGTCGCCTACGCCGCCGAACGGCAGATCACCGTCGTCCCGGAAATCGACGTACCCGGCCACTCGCAGGCCGCCATCGCCGCGTATCCGGAACTCGGCAACACCGACGTGGTCGACACCACCGCCCTGTCCGTCTGGGACACCTGGGGCGTCTCCCCGAACGTACTCGCCCCCACCGAGAACACCCTGCGCTTCTACGAGGGCGTGTTCGAGGAACTGCTGGAGCTGTTCCCCTCGGAGTTCCTCCACATCGGCGGCGACGAATGTCCCAAGGACCAGTGGCGGCAATCGGCCACCGCGCAGGCCCGCATCGAGGAACTCGCCCTCGCCGACGAGGACGAACTCCAGGCCTGGTTCATCCAGCACTTCGACACCTGGCTCGCCGAACGCGGGCGCCGGCTCATCGGCTGGGACGAGATCCTGGAGGGCGGGCTCGCCAAGGGCGCGGCCGTCTCCTCCTGGCGCGGGTACGCGGGCGGGATCGCCGCCGCGCGCGCGGGGCACGACGTCGTGATGTGCCCCGAGCAGCAGGTGTACCTGGACCACCGGCAGCACGGCGACGAGGGCGAACCCGTGCCGATCGGTTTCGTGCGCACCCTGGAGGACGTCTACCGTTTCGAGCCGGTTCCGTCCGAACTGACACCGGACGAGGCCGGACACGTGATCGGCACCCAGGCGAACGTGTGGACCGAGGTGATGGAGAACCAGGGGCGCGTGGACTACCAGGTTTTCCCGCGGCTCGCCGCCTTCGCCGAGGTCGCCTGGAGCGCCCTGCCCGCCCCGGCCGACCGGGACTTCGCCGCCTTCGAGCAGCGGATGGCCGCCCACTACCGGCGGCTCGACGCCCTGGGCGTCGCCTACCGGCCGCCCGGCGGCCCGCTGCCCTGGCAACAGCGGCCCGGCGTCCTCGGACGCCCGCTGGACGGCCCGCCGCCGGACAAGTAGGAGCATGTCCGGAGCGCACCGGGAGCGCACGGGGAGCGCACCGGCGGCGCACCGAGAAGACCGCCCTGTGAAGACCGCCCCGAACACCACCCGGGAGTGGCAACTCTCGCGCACCGCACGTAACTCCGATGACAGTTGATCCCGTACGAAAACGGACCATGTCGCCGGCGAAACGGGCGAATGCCTCCTAGCGGACCCCTGCGTTCGGGCCCTGCGATGATGTGCCAGAGTTGCCACGTCCGCCCTGTGAGGTCGTACCGTACGGCCACATGGGCGGGACCAGGTGGGACAGCGGGAAGGGGCAGTCGGTTTGACCACGCACGCACCGCAGGCGGCGCAGGCCGTCACGCTGCCCACGACACTGGACGAGGCCGTGGCGGCGCTCGCCGCCATGCCCGCCGCAGTGCCGGTCGCGGGTGGTACGGACCTGATGGCCGCCGTCAACTCCGGCCAGCTCAGGCCCGCCGCGCTGGTGGGCCTCGGCCGGATCAGCGAGATCCGCGGCTGGCAGTACCAGGACGGGCACGCGCTGCTCGGCGCGGGACTCACCCATGCCCGCATGGGCCGTCCCGACTTCGCCGCGCTCATCCCGGCGCTGGCCGCGGCGGCGCGCGCCGCCGGACCGCCGCAGATCCGCAACGCGGGCACCCTGGGCGGCAACATCGCCTCGGCCGCCCCCACCGGAGACGCGCTGCCGGTGCTGGCCGCCCTGGAGGCGACGCTGATCATCGCGGGCCCGGACCGGGCCCGCCGCGAGGTGCCGGTCTCGCACCTGCTGGCCGGCATGGAGATGCTCCGCGCGGGAGAGCTGATCGGCTACGTGCGCGTGCCGCTGCTGCACGCGCCGCAGGTCTTCCTCAAGGCGACCGGCCGCACCGGCCCCGGCCGCGCCACGGCCTCCGTGGCCCTGGTCCTGGACCCCGCCCGGCGCGGCGTGCGGTGCGCCGTGGGCGCCATCGCGCCGATGCCGCTGCGGCCCCTGGAGGCCGAGGAGTGGGTGGCCTCGCTCATCGACTGGGACAACGGTCGCACCATCGTCCCGGAGGCGCTGCGGGGCTTCGGCGAGTACGTCGCCGCCGCCTGCATCCCCGACGAGACCCCGGCCGAGGACGGCTCCGTGCCACCGCTCCCGCCCGCCGTACTGCACCTGCGGCGCACCGTCGCCGCGCTGGCCCGACGAGCACTGGGGAGGGCGCTGTCGTGACCGACGACCAGCACGGGGATCAGTACGGCGACCAGTACGGCGACCGGCACGGCGATCAGTACGACGGCCGGTCCGGCGATCAGTACGACGGCCGGCACGACGGCCGGTCCGGGGACCAGTACGGCGACCCGCGCGGTGACGCGTACCGCGACCAGTACGACGATCAGTACGGCGACCGGCACGGCGGCGGCGCGCCCCCGAGCGGCGGGCGCTGGGACCCGCTGCCGCAGGGCGACTACGACGACGGCGCCACCGCCTTCGTCAAGCTCCCCGAGGGCGGGGTGGACGCGCTCCTCGCCGCCCACGACAGTCCGCTGGCCGCGCCCGGACACGGCTACGTGCCGCCGCAGATCACGGTCGCGCCGACCTCGACCGCCGGCACCGACCCGGCGGCCACGGGCTCCTGGGCGACGCCGTCGGCGCCCGTGGACGGCACCCAGTGGCAGGCCCAGGCCCCGGACGCGGGCCAGGACCCGGCGGCGCGCGAGGACCACGCCGGGTACCCGCAGCACGACCCGTACGGCGGGGCCGCGCCCTACGACGCGAACGCCGGGTACGGCGCGCCGGGGCAGGACGACCCGTACCCCTACCGGCCCGGTGCGACCGGCCACTGGGACTTCTCGGGGGCGGTGCCCGGGGCCGCCGCGGCGGAGGGCGCCGCCGGACCCGACGCCCTCGGTCAGGACGCTCTCGGTCAGGACGCCACCGGTCAGGACGTCACCGGGCAGTGGTCCATCCCGGTCGCCGACGGCGACCTGCCGGACGAGTCGGGCGAGTACACCGCGTCGGCCCTGGCCGAGCAGTGGGGCGGCGGCGCCCCGGCCACCCTGCCCGGCGGCGCGCCGGCGCCCTGGGCGACCCAGTCCGCCGGCAGGCCCTGGGGCGAGGCCGCGTCCCCGGCCGCTCCGGACGCCGGGGAACGGCCCCCGGAGATCAGCAGCGTGCCCGCGACGCGGCCCGGTCCGGGTCCCGCCGGCCGGCCGTGGGGCGAGGACGCGCCGCAGACCGGCCCGGAGCCCGACGAGCGACACGCGCGGGCCCCGCACACCCCCGAACCGCACGGCCTCACGGCAGCCACCACCGCACACGGCGAGGCCGAGCCGGTGACGGCGTCCACCGTCGGGCCCGCCGCGGCCGAGGAGGCCCCTGACGGCCCCACAGAGGCGTCTGCGGGCACCGCCGAAGAGCCGGGGGCCGAACCCGCGCCCGAGGCCGCCGAAGACCCCGCCACGGCCTCCGCCACGGCCCCCGAGCCGACCGCCGGTCCGGACCAGGACCGGGAACCCGCACCGGACCGCGGGCCGGCCGTCGGCGAGCCGGACCACGCACCGGCGCTCGGCGAAGAGGCACGGCCGGCCCCGGAACCGCGGCCGGAACAGGCACCTGTCGTACAGGCCCCGACGCCCGGCGCGGAGCAGACGCCGGCCGCGCAGCCCCCGACGCCCGAGGCCGAGACCGAGGCCGGGGCCGACGACGTGGAGGCGACCGGCACCGACGCACCCGACGCGTCCCGCCCCGACGAGCCCCGCCCCGACGAGCCCGCATCCGACGGCGCGCCCGGCCCTCGCCCCGACCCCGCCCCCGGCCAGGCCTCGGCGGGCCCGCAGGAGGAGCACCCCCTCGCCTCCTACGTGCTGCGGGTCAACGGCGCCGACCGGCCCGTCACCGACGCCTGGATCGGCGAGTCGCTGCTGTACGTGCTGCGCGAGCGCCTCGGCCTCGCGGGCGCCAAGGACGGCTGCTCGCAGGGCGAGTGCGGCGCCTGCAACGTGCAGGTCGACGGACGCCTCGTCGCCTCCTGCCTGGTCCCGGCCGTCACCTCGGCCGGCAGCGAGGTGCGCACGGTCGAGGGCCTGGCCGCCGACGGACAGCCGTCGGACGTGCAGCGGGCGCTCGCCCGGCGCGGCGCGGTGCAGTGCGGCTTCTGCGTGCCCGGCATGGCGATGACCGTGCACAACCTCCTGGAGGGCAACCCGGCGCCGACCGACCTGGAGGCCCGCCAGGCCCTGTGCGGCAACCTGTGCCGCTGCTCCGGCTACCGGGGCGTCCTTGAGGCGGTCCAGGAGGTCGTCGCCGAGCGCGAGGCGCACACCGCGGCCGAGGAACAGCCCGGCACCGACTCCGAAGAACCCCGCATCCCGCACCAGGCGGGACCGGGCGCGGGCGGCGTCAACGCGTCGGCGTTCGAGCCCCAGCCGCGCCCCGGGAACCCCGACCCGGCACGACCGCACGACCATTCCCACGGAGACCGGGACGACCGGGACGACCGGGGCGACCGGGGCGACCACGGCGACCACGGCCAAGACGGAGGCCACGCGTGAGCAACGACGCCGCGACGGCACAGGCCGCGGGAACCGCCGAGGCGGCCCCCGCCCCCGAGCCGATCCCGCACGGCCTCGGCGCGTCCCTGCCGCCCGCCGACGCCCGCGCCAAGACCGAGGGCACCTTCCCGTACGCCGCCGACCTGTGGGCCGAGGGCCTGCTGTGGGCGGCCGTACTGCGCTCACCGCACCCGCACGCGCGCGTGGTGTCCATCGACACCACCCACGCGCGTGAGATGCCCGGTGTGCGGGCCGTCGTCACGCACGAGGACGTCCCCGGCGCCCCCCTGCACGGGCGCGGCGGCCGACACGCCGACCGGCCGGTCTTCGCCTCCGACGTCGTACGCCACCACGGCGAGCCGCTGGCCGCCGTCGCCGCCGACCACCCGGACACCGCGCGGATGGCCGCCGCCGCCGTCATCGTCGAGTACGAGGTGCTCGACCCGGTCACCGACCCGGAACAGGCCTTCGAGGCCGAGCCGCTCCACCCCGACGGCAACCTGGTCCGGCACATCCCGCTGCGCCACGGCGACCCGGACGCGGCCGGTGACATCGTCGTCGAGGGCCTGTACCGCATCGGACGCCAGGACCCCGCGCCCATAGGGGCCGAGGCCGGTCTGGCCGTGCCGCGCCCCGACGGCGGCGTGGAGCTGTACCTGGCCTCCACCGACCCGCACGGCGACCGCGACACCGCCGCCGCCTGCTACGGCCTGCCGCCCGAACAGGTGAAGATCGTCGTCACCGGGGTGCCCGGCGCCACCGCCGACCGCGAGGACCAGGGCTTCCAGCTGCCGCTCGGGCTGCTCGCGCTGAAGACCGGCTGCCCGGTGAAACTGACCGCCACGCGCGAGGAGTCCTTCCTCGGCCACGTCCACCGCCACCCCACGCTGCTCCGCTACCGCCACCACGCGGACGCCGAGGGCCGGGTCGTGAAGGTCGAGGCGCAGATCCTGCTCGACGCGGGCGCCTACGCCGACACCTCCTCCGACGCCCTGGCAGCCGCGGTGGCCTTCGCCTGCGGCCCCTACGTCGTCCCCAACGCCTTCATCGAGGGCTGGGCGGTACGCACCAACAACCCGCCCTCCGGCCATGTGCGCGGCGAGGGCGCCATGCAGGTCTGCGCCGCGTACGAGGCGCAGATGGACAAGATCGCCAAGAAGCTCGGCGCGGACCCGGCCGAGGTGCGGCTGCGCAACGTACTGGCCACCGGCGACGTGCTCCCCACCGGCCAGACGGTCACGTGCCCCGCACCCGTCGCCGAACTCCTCCAGGCGGTCCGCGACCACCCCCTCCCGCCCCTGCCCAAGGACACGCCCGAGGACGAGTGGCTGCTGCCCGGCGGGCCCGAGGGCGCGGGCGAACCGGGCGCGGTGCGGCGGGGCGTGGGCTACGGCATCGGCATGGTGCACATGCTGGGTGCCGAGGGCGCCGACGAGGTCTCCACGGCCACCGTGAAGGTCCAGGACGGTGTGGCGACGGTGCTGTGCGCGGCCGTCGAGACCGGCCAGGGCTTCACCACGCTGGCCCGGCAGATCGTGCAGGACACGCTCGGTGTCGACGAGGTGCGGGTGGCTCCCGTCGACACCGACCAGCCCCCGGCCGGCGCGGGCTGCCGCGGCCGGCACACGTGGGTCTCGGGCGGTGCGGTGGAACGGGCCGCCAAGATG
Organism: Streptomyces mayonensis; assembly: GCF_018982965.1. Taxonomy (GTDB): domain Bacteria; phylum Actinomycetota; class Actinomycetes; order Streptomycetales; family Streptomycetaceae; genus Streptomyces; species Streptomyces mayonensis. The sequence goes on from NZ_JACBYP010000026.1 coordinate 80,494, forward strand.
GTCCGCACCCAGCTCCTCCAGCCCCTGGCACACCAGTTCGGGATGTCGACCGAGCTGCTCCAGATCGCCGACGGCAAGATCACCTCGTACGACGGCGTGCTGTCGACGACGGTCGCCGAGGCGCTGGACGGCAAGGAACTGTGGGCCACCGCCCAGTGCCGCCCGCACCCGACCGAGCCGCTGGACGAGGCCGGACAGGGCGACGCCTTCGTCGGCATGGCCTTCTGCGCGATCCGCGCGGTGGTCGACGTCGACATCGAGATCGGCTCGGTACGGGTCGTGGAACTGGCCGTCGCCCAGGACGTGGGCCGCGTCCTGAACCCGGCCCAGCTGACCGCCCGTCTCGAGGCGGGCGTGACGCAGGGGGTCGGCATCGCGCTCACGGAGAACCTCCGCACCCCCCGCGGCCTCGTCCGCCACCCCGACCTGACCGGCTACGCCCTGCCCACGGCACTCGACACCCCGGACATCCGGATCGTGAAGCTCGTCGAGGAACGCGACGTGGTCGCGCCCTTCGGCGCGAAGGCCGTCAGCGCGGTCCCGGTGGTCGCCTCCCCGGCGGCCGTCGCCTCCGCCGTGCGCGCCGCCACGGGCCGCCCGGTCAACCGCCTCCCGATCCGCCCGCAGGCGGCGGTGGTGACGGGCGGCTGACCCTGATTCTCCCGGGTGGGGCAACGCGCGGCGGCTCCGGGGCGTCTGTCTGGAGAAGAACGGGTCCGGCACGCACGCGGACGGGTTGTCAGTGGCGGCGCGTAGGCTCCGAAGGAGTGGGAACGGCAGCCGCCCGAGCACGGGCGGCCACACATTCTCGGGGGAAAAGACCATGCAGGCGGCCATGACGACCGACACCACACCCGGTCCCCGCACGACGACGACCGCACCGCCGGCGTCCTTGGTGACCCGCGTCCGCTTCGCGACGTCGCTGGAGGACCCGCGCCGCCCCCGCGGCGCCGCCCGGCGCACTCAGCAGGGCTGCGATCGCCCCTCCCTGTGGAACACGTCCACCCTGATGAGCTGCCTGCTCCTGACGGCGGGCCACCGCACGGCACCGGCCCCCTTCCAGGACCTCCCCGCCTGCTTCCTCGACCGCGACTTCGCCCCCTCCCGGATCGCCCGCTTCGAGGACATCGACTTCCCCGCCACCCTCCTCCACGACCCCACCCGCCGCTTCCTCCGCGAGACGGGCCTCCCCGAGGACGCCCACCCCTTCCACCGCGACCAGGACCCGGACGG
>NZ_JACBYP010000270.1 GCF_018982965.1 Streptomyces mayonensis
ACGCCCGACAACCCGCGGGGTGTCCCGGTCTTCGCCTGGAAGGGCGAGACGCTCGAGGAGTACTGGTGGTGCACGGAGCAGGCGCTGACCTGGCCCGACACCCCCACCGGCGGCCCGAACATGATCCTGGACGACGGTGGTGACGCCACCCTCCTCGTCCACAACGGCGTCGAGTACGAGAAGGACGGCAAGGTCCCCCCGGTCGACACCGCCGAGTCCGACGAGCACCGCGTCATCCTCGAACTCCTCACCCGCACGGTGAGCGAGAGCCCGCAGAAGTGGACCCAGCTGGCGTCCGAGATCCGCGGGGTGACGGAGGAGACCACGACCGGTGTCCACCGCCTGTACGAGATGCACCGCGACGGCACCCTCCTGTTCCCGGCGATCAACGTCAACGACGCGGTCACCAAGTCGAAGTTCGACAACAAGTACGGCTGCCGCCACTCCCTGGTCGACGGCATCAACCGCGCCACCGACGTCCTGATCGGCGGCAAGACCGCCGTCGTCTGCGGCTACGGCGACGTGGGCAAGGGCTGTGCGGAATCGCTGCGCGGCCAGGGCGCCCGAGTGATCATCACCGAGATCGACCCGATCTGCGCCCTGCAGGCGGCGATGGACGGCTACCAGGTCACGACGCTGGACGAGGTCGTCGACAAGGCCGACATCTTCGTCACCACGACCGGCAACAAGGACATCATCATGGCCTCGGACATGGCCAGGATGAAGCACCAGGCCATCGTCGGCAACATCGGCCACTTCGACAACGAGATCGACATGGCCGGCCTCGCCCAGATCCCGGGCATCGTCAAGGACGAGGTCAAGCCGCAGGTCCACACGTGGACCCACCCCGACGGCAAGGTCCTCATCGTGCTGTCCGAGGGCCGCCTGCTGAACCTGGGCAACGCCACCGGCCACCCGTCGTTCGTGATGTCCAACTCCTTCGCGGACCAGACCCTGGCCCAGATCGAGCTGTTCACCAAGCCCGACGCGTACCCGACCGACGTCTACGTGCTGCCCAAGCACCTGGACGAGAAGGTCGCGCGCCTCCACCTCGACTCCCTCGGCGTCAAGCTGACCACGCTCCGTCAGCAGCAGGCCGACTACATCGGCGTCAAGGTCGAAGGCCCGTACAAGCCGGACCACTACCGCTACTGAGCCCACCCGGGCCCCCACGGCTCGACCTCCGAGAC
>NZ_JACBYP010000271.1 GCF_018982965.1 Streptomyces mayonensis
TGGTTGAGGATCTTGGCGGCTTTGCTGATGGAGCCGGGCATGAGGTGGCGGTAGATCTTGAAGGTGATCTCGATGGTCTTGTGGCCCATCCACTCGGCGACGTCGGTGATGGGGATGCCGTGGGTGAGGCAGTTGGAGGCGAAGAAGTGCCGCAGGCCGTAGACGACCATGCCGTCGGGGATGTCGGTCTGGCCGGCCTTCTTGATTCGCTGCCACTGGTTGGCGATGTGGTAGTGCGGGAAGGTGCGGGCCGGGTCGCCGGGATGACGCAGCAGGTAGCCGTCGACGGTGCCGTGCTTGTCGGCGTACCACTCGATGGTCTGGCGCACCCGTGCGGGCAGGGGCACGTCGCGGTATTCTCCCGGCTTGCGGTGCTTGAGCCGCTCGTACTGGCAGGTGGTCCGGTTGACCTGCTCGGTGATGCGGTAGACGTCGTCGGCGACGATGTTGTTGACGTTGACCGCGAATGCTTCGCCGTTGCGCATGCCGCAGCCGCTCATCAGGTCGGCGACCAGCAGGAAGCTGTCGTCGCCGGCGGTGCGTATCTGCCCCAGCTGTTCGGGTGAGGGGATCACCACCCGCTTGGGGTCGTACTGCGGCGGCTTGATCCCGGCGACCGGGTTGTCGTCGAACAGGCCCAGCCGGTTCGCGTCCAGCAGGATCGCCTTCAGCTTGTCGAAGCAATTGGCCTGCGCGGCCAGGCCGACGCCGTTGCGTTCCAGGGCCTGGAGGAAGCCCTCGACGACCTTGTGGTCGAAGGTGTTCACCCGCCGGCTGCCCAGCAGCGGCAGCAAATGAATGTTCAACAGCGACTCCAGGTGCACCACCGACGCCGGGCCGAGATCCCGCTGGCCGGCCTTCCACTCGACGGCGTACTCCTTGAACCGCATCGCCCCGTACTTCGCGACCCGGTCCGCCTTCGCCTGCCCCCGCGGCGCAGACTTCCTCGCGTTGTAGACCTCCGTCAAACGCGCGATCGCCTTGTCCTGGGTCGCAAACCCGGACTCCTTCACCTGCTTCCCGGCCGCCGACCGATACCGCACCTTGTACGCGTGCGGACACTTCGACCACCGCGACCGCGGATGCTCACACTCCTTGAAAAACGAACCCATCCCACGAACCAA
>NZ_JACBYP010000272.1 GCF_018982965.1 Streptomyces mayonensis
GCCGCCCCCGCCCCCGCACCGGCCGAACCCGCCCCGCCCCGCCGGCCGAAGAAGCGCCCGGCCTGGGACGAGGTGCCCCGCTGGCAGATCTACCTGCCGCTCGGCGTCTACCTGGTCTTCACCCTGGTCCCGTTCTACTGGATCCTGCTCTTCGCGCTGCGCCCGGCGGGGTCGGCCTCGCTCGTGCCCTGGCCGATGACCTTCGACCACTTCGAGAAGGTCTGGAACGACCGTGCCTTCGGCACCTTCTTCCAGAACAGCGTGCTGGTGGGTGTCGCGACCCTGGTGATGACCACGCTCGTCGCCCTGGCCGGCGGCTACGCGCTCGCGCGGTTCGACTTCAAGGTCAAGCGGGGCTTCATGCTCGCGCTGCTCTGCTCCCAGTTCGTGCCCGGCGCGCTGCTCCTCGTACCGCTCTTCGAGATCTTCGCCGAACTCCAGATGATCAACTCGCTGGGCAGCGTCATCATCGCCGAGACGGTCTTCCAGCTGCCGCTGTCGATCATCCTGATCAGCAACTTCATCAAGAACGTGCCCTACTCCCTGGAGGAGGCCGCCTGGGTCGACGGCTGCGGCCGGTTCCGCGCCTTCCGGGTCGTCGTCCTGCCGCTGCTGCGGCCGGGGCTGATCGCGGTGGGCTCCTTCGCCTTCGTGCACTCATGGAACCACTTCCTGTTCGCCCTGATGTTCCTCAACAACCAGAGCAAGCAGACCATCCCGGTCGGCCTCAACTCCCTGATGAGCGCGGACAGCGTCGACCTCGGCGCGCTCGCCGCCGGTGGCATCATCGCCGCCGTCCCCGTCGTGATCGTCTTCGCCTTCATCCAGAAGTGGCTGATCACCGGCTTCAGCGCGGGGGCGGTGAAGGGATGAGCCGGGATTCCGCCCGCGGAGGCGGTGAAGAGGTGCGCCGGTCGCACGTCCGCGGGGGCGGGGAAGGGCTGGACCGGGTTCCCGTCCGCGAGGGCGGTGAGGGGGAACTGGTCGAGCGCGTCGGCTAAGGTGAAGCGGCCGGGGGTGGCGTGCACCGGGAGGAGCCTCTCCAGGTGTTCGGGGAGGTCCGTGGGCCGCTCGCC
>NZ_JACBYP010000273.1 GCF_018982965.1 Streptomyces mayonensis
AGACCGGGCATCTCGTGCTCGGCGAGCGTGATCTCCTTGCGGCCGAACGCGGCCAGGGAGAGGTCGGCGACCTTGAAATCGGTGAGATCAGTGGACACTGAGGCTCCTTGAGGCAACTACATTGCGGTGGATGTCGAGAGCGGCGGCTGCGCGGTTCAAAGTGATGCAGTGCAGTCCCGGGGCGCCCTCGGCCAGAAGACGCTCCGACATGGCGGTGGCGTGCTCCACCCCGATGCGATGCCCCTCGGCCGGGTCGTCGCGGGCTGCTTCGAGGCGGCGGGCGAGGGCCGGAGGGAAGGAAGCTCCCGACAGCTCGGCGAAGCGGCTGATCTGACGTACGTCAGTGGCCGGCATGATCTCCGGGATGATCGGTATGTCGCAGCCCGCGGCCGAAACCCTGTCGCGCAGCCGCAGGTAGTCCTCAGCCGTGAAGAACATCTGGGTGATGGCGTAGTCGGCACCTGCCCGGCACTTCGCCACGAAGTGCCGGACGTCCGATTCCCAGTCTGGCGAGCGCGGATGCATCTCGGGGAAGGCGGCCACGCCGATGGTGAAGTCGCCCAGGGACCGCACCAGTTCGACAAGTTCGCTCGCGTACGTCAGCCCCTGGGGATGCGGCACCCAACTGCCTCGGGGGTCGCCGGGAGGGTCGCCGCGCAAAACCAGAAGGTCGCGGGCACCGGCATCCGCGTACCTTCCGATGATCTGGCGCAGTTCGGCAACCGAGTGGCCGACCGCGGTGAGGTGGGCGACGGGACGGAGTGTGGTCTCGGTCGCGATACGCCGGACGAGGTCGGCCGTCCGGTCGCGAGAGGATCCTCCCGCCCCGTAAGTGACGGAGAGAAAGCGAGGATTCAGGCTTTCCAGACGGCGAATGACGTCCCAGAGGGCACGTTCGCCGGCCGCAGTGCGCGGAGGGAAGACTTCGAACGAGATCGGCGTCATGCGGCGCCGCCCCTTGCGTTGAAGTACTTGGCTTCGGGGTGGTGGATGACGATGGCGTCGGTGGACTGTTCGGGGTGGAGCTGGAACTCCTC
>NZ_JACBYP010000274.1 GCF_018982965.1 Streptomyces mayonensis
CCGTATCCCCGTATCCCCGTATCCCCCGTTTCCCCGCTCACCGTTGCCGTTCACCCTTCACCGCTGAGGAACACGCATGCGCACCGCCCTGCTCCAGAGCTCCGGCCGACCCGGCTGCACCGCCGAGAACCTCACGTTCCTCGACGAGGCCGCGGGCCGTGCCGCCGCCGCGGGTGCCGGTCTGCTGGTGACCTCGGAACTGTTCCTGACCGGGTACGCGATCGGCGACGACGTCGGCGTCCTGGCCGAGCCCGCCGACGGCGACGCGGCCGGCGCCGTGGCGGAGATCGCCGGGCGCCACGGCCTCGCCGTCGCCTACGGGTACCCGGAGCGGGACGGCGAGCGCGTCTTCAACTCCGTCCAGCTGATCTCCGCCGAGGGCACCCGGCTGGCCGGATACCGCAAGACGCACCTCTTCGGCTGCTTCGAGCGCGACCACTTCACGCCCGGGGAACAGCCCGTCGTACAGGCGGAGCTGAACGGGCTCACCGTCGGCCTGATGATCTGCTACGACGTCGAGTTCCCGGAGAACGTCCGCGCCCACGCCCTGGCCGGCACCGACCTGCTCCTCGTGCCGACCGCGCAGATGCACCCGTTCCAGTTCGTCGCCGAGTCCGTCGTGCCGGTGCGGGCCTTCGAGAGCCAGATGTACGTGGCGTACGTCAACCGGGCCGGCCGGGAGGGGGAGTTGGAGTTCGTCGGGCTCTCCGTACTCGCCGGGCCGGACGGAACGGCCCGGGCCCGTGCCGGGCGCGGTGAGGAACTGCTGTTCGCCGACGCCGACCCGGCCTTCCTCGCCGGGTCCCGCCGGGCCAACCCGTATCTGAGGGACCGCCGCCCCGGCCTCTACGGCCCGCTCGCCTGAGCGCCGGCCGCGCCCCGGCCGCCGCCGCGCACCCGACACCGGGCCACCCGAGCGCGGCGGCGGCCGCTGGAGCGGAGCAGCCCAGCGGAG
>NZ_JACBYP010000275.1 GCF_018982965.1 Streptomyces mayonensis
CCGGACAAGGCACCCACGCCCGGCGCCCCTGCACAGCCCACCCATACGCCCGCGGCGGGCAGCGCCGCCGTCCCCACCGCACCCGCACCGCGCTCCGCCACCCCGACGAACGCCCCCGCTCCCGGCCTCCCGGTCCAGCGGGCAGCAGCCGCGCGGCCCAAGCCGGGACTGGGCCCCGCCCTCAACCGGCCCGAGGGCAGCACGGCGCCCGCATCTGGCGGCAGCACGGCGCCCGGTACGCCCGTCCAGCGAGCCGTTCCGCAGACCGGCCCCCAGAGTGGTGCGACGGGCGAACTCCCGGTGCAGCGGGCGGAGTCCGGCAGTGCTCCCGCCTCTTCCGCACCGCGGCCCCGCGCCACCTCCGCGCCCGGGCCCGCGTCGGCCTCCGCCTCAACGCCCGCCCCTGCCGACGGCGTTGCGAAGGACGACCTGCCGGTGCAGCGAACGGCCCCGGCGAAGGCCTCCGGCACCGACGCCCCGTCCGCCAACCGCACGGCGCCCCGCACGCCTTCGCCGCCCACGTCCCCGACGCCGGCCCCAGCCCCCACCCCGACCACGTCCGCGTCCACGTCCACGTCCACGTCCGCGTCGGCGGGAGCCACCCCGGCCGCCTCCGTGCCCCCGGTCCAGCGGGCGGCCTCCGAGCGCAACGAACCCGACGCCGCCCCGGTCCAGCGAGCGGCGGCGCAGCCCGACCGTTCCGCCCCCGTCTCCGAGCAGCGCGACACCGGCACCGCATCGTCGCCGCCCGTCCAGCGCGCCGTGGCCCGCGTCAACCCCGCTCCCGCCCCCGGCGGCGAGGCGACGCGCCCCGCCGCACGACGGACCGGCGACGGCGCCCCCGCCGGAGTCCCGCGCTCCGCGACGCCCGCGCCCTCGGCCCCCTCGCCCTCAGGCCCCTCACCCTCGACGCCCTCTCCCGCGGTGAACGGCCCTTCCACCGGCCCGAGC
>NZ_JACBYP010000276.1 GCF_018982965.1 Streptomyces mayonensis
GGGTGATGTGCGGGAGCCGTCTCCCGGTGTCGAGGGCACGTCGCTCCCGTCTTCTTCGGCCGCGGGGCCTTCCACTGGCGACGTCGCCGCCTTGTCGGCAGGTTTTGAGACCCTCTCGGTCGGGGCCTACGCCGATCCTCCCTCGGGCTATGACTACATTCCTCCTCCATACCGGGTTTCCGGGTACGGCGACAACGCGCCGGGCTTCGGCACGCAATATGGCGACCCCATGATCGGCGGTGATCCCGACTCCCCGTCCATGAGGGCGTACTCTCCAGAGCCGTGGCTGCCCCCGAGCCACCCGCTCGGAAACTACGACCCTTCGGGCCCGGGGACAGCCGGGGACTACCTGCCCTCGGCGGGTTTCCCGAACGAGGAGCGCAGTATGTCTCCCTCACTGGGCTTCCCCTATGCTCCGCCCCAGAGCCAGAATTACGGATACGGTGATTTCTCGACGGGCATCGGCTACCCGGTCGAGAGGCCGCCCTCTCCACAGTCGCGGCCGACCCCGAGCCACCCGCTCGGGAACTACAACCCTTCGGGCCCGGGGACAGCCGGGGACTATCAGCCGTCCTCCAGGGGCCCGTCCTCCCATACGGCCCCCTACGCAGCCCCGTCGGCGTACCGGCACCCGACTGCGGAACAGCCTCAGAAACCCCGCAAAGCAAGAGGCGGGGCAGGAGGAGGAGGCTGACAGCGGCTGGCGCG
>NZ_JACBYP010000277.1 GCF_018982965.1 Streptomyces mayonensis
GCGTCTGGGCCACGGAGCGCTGGGCGGGCGGTGCGGCCGGTGCGGGCGGCGGCGGGGTGGCCGCCTGCGGCTGGGCCGGAGGCGCGGCAGGCGCGGGCTCCTCCACCGTGACGCCGAAGTCCGTCGCGATGCCGGCCAGGCCGTTGGCGTAGCCCTGGCCGACCGCGCGGGCCTTCCAGGCACCGTTGCGCAGGTAGACCTCGACGATCACCAGGGCGGTCTCGGCGCCGAGCTGCGGGGGCGTGAAGGTGGCGAGGACGGAGTTGTCGTCCGCGTTGCGGATGGTGGCGGTCGGCTCGATGCCCTGGAAGGTCTGGCCGGCGGCGTCCGGGCTGGCGGTGACGACGATCTTCTCGATGCCCGGGGGGACGGCGGCGGTGTCGACCGTGATCGCGTCCGGAGCGGTGCCGCCGCCCGAGCGGTAGGTCACGCCCTGGCCGGCGGGCTGGTTGTAGAAGATGAAGTCGTCGTCGGAGCGCACCTTGCCGTCGGCGGTGAGCAGCAGGCCCGATACGTCGAGCCGCACGGGAGCGGCGACGTCCACCGTCACGCGGGCGGCGGAGAGGGGGATGTTCGAGCCGGGGGTCATAGCTGTCATGCCGGGTCAACGAGCGAGGGCGTTTTACCGTTCCCTTACCCGGCGGCCAATCGGGCGGGAGGGAGGCGGGGAGGCCGGGACCGGGCTCGATGACGGCGCCCGGCAGGA
>NZ_JACBYP010000278.1 GCF_018982965.1 Streptomyces mayonensis
CGGTCAGCTGGAGTACCTGGGTCGTGCCGATGATCAGGTGAAGATTCGTGGTTTCCGTATCGAACCGGGTGAGGTCCGGGCGGCGTTGGAGGCCGAGCCTGGTGTCTCCCAGGCTCTGGTCGTCGCCCGTCCGCATCACGACGACACCCGCCTCGTCGCCTACATCGTCCCCTCGGCAGGAGAGGCGGACGGCGCGACCAGTGAGCAGGTCGACGAATGGCGGGAGATCTACGACTCGGTCTACGGAGAGGCCGTTCACGACGGTGAGGCCGGGTCCGATGTGCTGGGGGAGGGGTTCGAGGGGTGGAACAGCTCGTACTCGGGCGAGCCGATCCCGTTGCCCGAGATGCGGGAGTGGCGTGACCAGGTGCTGGAGAGGATCCGGGCGTTTGCTCCTCGCCGGGTGTTGGAGATCGGTGTCGGTTCGGGGTTGTTGATGGGGCATGTGGCGGCGGGGGTGGAGTCGTACTGGGCGACTGACTTCTCGTCGGCGGTGGTGGAGCGGTTGCGTGGTCAGGTGGCGGGGCTGGGCTGGGATCACGTGGTGGTGCGCTGTCAGGCCGCTGATGATGTTTCCGGGCTTCCGGCGGGTGGGTTCGACACGGTTGTCATCAACTCGGTCGTGCAGTATTTCCCGGGTTGGGAGTATCTGGAGCGGGTGCTGGACCGGGCGTTCGGGTTGCTGGCCGAGGGTGGTCGGCTG
>NZ_JACBYP010000279.1 GCF_018982965.1 Streptomyces mayonensis
GCACGATTGCCCGCAGCTGGGGGGGTACGACGTCCCGCAGCGGGGGGGGCGGCGGCCCGCAGCTGGGGGGGGCGGCGTAGGGGTTATTGGCGGGTGTAGGTGAGGTTGTCTCCGCTGCTGGTGGCTCGGCTCAGGGTGCCGTCGGGTTGCAGGGTGACCGTGGTGGGCTCGCCCGGGGTGCAGGAGGAGGGCGGCTCGGCGACGGTCACGGTGGACAGGCCGACCTGCACCGGGCCGTCGGAGTCCGGCGTGTCCGCCAGGTCTGCCTCGAAGACGCAGTGGTAGGTGCCGTTGTCCGTGGGGCCGTCGGCGACGAGGGAGAGGACCGTGTCGCCCACGTCGCCCTGCTGGATGGTCAGGCGACGGGTGTGGACGCCGGACGCGTTGTCGATGGTGGCGGTCCACGTGCCCAGGTACGCCGCGGGGACCGGCCCGTCCGTCGCGCCCGGGTTCCGGGCCGCCGGGGAAGTCGTCGTGCCCGAGGGGCCGCCGCCGGCCCGCTGGTCGCCGTCCCCGTTCATGAAGGCGTAGACCGCGCCACCGGCACCCAGCGCCACCACCAGGGCGACGACGATCAGCAGCGCCGTGGAGCCACCCCTCCGGACGGGTGGGGGCGGGGCGGGGGCGTACGGGTGCTGGTGCCCGGGAGGCGGGGCGTTCCAGACCGGGGCCTGGGCCGCGTGGGCGTGTGCG
>NZ_JACBYP010000027.1 GCF_018982965.1 Streptomyces mayonensis
GTTCTCGGGAGTGGTGCACCGGCGGCGGGCGGTGCCCGGTGAACCGGCGTGCCGTCCTGCGTGCCGAGCACGCGCCCCGCCGCCCGGCCCCGAACGCGGCGCCGAGGGCCTCCCCGGACCCTGCAGGCCCCGGCGCCCGGCGCCGGAGGAGGCCGGCCCCGGAGCACCGCCGCCCGCGGAAGCGCACCCCGCGCGCGTCACCGGCCGCCTCCCCCGGAGCCCGCGCGCGGTACGACGGCGCGGGCGCGCAGGCCGTGCGGGTGGGCGGGGGTCAGGTCGAGGCGGCCGTCGCGGCCCGCCAGGAGTTGCTCGGCGATGGCGAGGCCCAGACCCGTGCCGGAGGTCCCGGCCTGGCGGGCCGAACGCCAGAACCGGGTGGTGGCCCGGTCGAGCTCCTCCGCCCGCAGTCCGGGGCCGTCGTCCGTGACGGTGACCACCACGCAGGGCCCCTGTTCGGCGCAGCTCAGCCGTACGTGGGTGCCGTCTCCGGCGTACTTGATCGCGTTGTCCAGCAGGATGTCCGCCACCTGCGCCAGTTCACGGTCCGTGCAGGCCGCCGGGACCGGCCCGGCGGCCCGGTCGGTGTCGGCGGTGAGGCGCACTCCGGCGCGCCGGGCGACCGGTTCCCACAGGCGGTGCCGGCTGCGGACGGTCTCGGCGGCGTCGCAGCGGACGTCCGGGTCGTCGGTGACGGTGAGTTCGCCCGCCCGGTGTTCGGCGGCGGCGAGGGCCAGGATGTCGTCGAGCAGGGTCTCCAGGCGGTCCAGCTCGGCGTTGACCCCGGCGTAGGTGCGTTCGCCCGTGGGCCGCAGGTGGGAGCGCAGGGCGTCCACCCGCAGCCGGAGCGCCGCCATGGGGTTGCGCATCTGGTGCGAGGTGTCGGCCACCAGCCGCCGCTGCTGTTCGAGGGCGGCGGTGACGGTGCGGGCCATGCGGTTGAAGCCGGTGGCCAGCCGCCGCAGCTCGGGCGGGCCGCCGACGGCGGCGGAGCCGCGCCTGCCCGGCGGTGCGCCGGGCAGGGTGTGCTCGGGCGGGAGTCCCGCCGCCAGCTCGCCCACCGCCCCCTCCAGCCGGCTCAGCGGGCTCACCACCCAGCGGGTCGCCGCGCGGGCCAGGAGCGTGCAGGCGAGGGCGACCAGTGCGGTGCCGGCCAGGACGGCGGCCCAGCGCCGGGCGACGTCCCCGGCGGCCGCGTCCACGTCGGCGCGCAGCACGACGGCGCCGGAGATCTGCGTGCCGGTGCCCGCCGGCGCCGCGAACATCCGGTGGCCCCCGGACCAGGGCCGCAGGGCGGCGCGCGGATGGGCGGTCTGGTTGCGCAGGGCCGTGTCGACGAGCCGGGCCACGTCGGGGTCGGCGGCCCGCATGCCGCCGGTCTGCACGACGGGGTGCCCGCGGGTGTCGGTGACGACGAGGGGCTCGCCGTAGACCCGGGTGTAGCGGCGGGCCTCCAGGGCGATCGCCGAGGTGTCCTGGGTGCCGGCGGCCCGGTCCATCAGCGAGGTGAAGCGGTCCAGGTCGGCGCTGCGGGCCAGGACCAGCTGCTGGGTGCGGTCGGAGGCGGTGAACAGCAGCAGCGGGACGGCGAAGGCGGCCACCGCGAGGACGCCGAACACGAGCAGCACCGTCTGGACCCGGGTACGCACGAGCCGGGCCTCAGGCGCCCAGTCGGAAGCCGAAGCCCCGGATCGTGGTGAGCAGCTCGGGGCGGCCCAGCTTGGCCCGCAGCTGGGTGAGGTGCACGTCCAGGGAGCGGGACACGGCGTGGTAGGCGTCGCCCCACACCTCGTCGAGCACCTGTTCGCGGCTGACCGCGGTCCCGGCCCGGCGTGCCAGTACGGCCAGGACGTCGAACTCCTTGGCGGTCAGCTCGACCTCCGTCCCGTCGACGCGGACCTGCCGGGCGTCGAGGGCGATCTCCACGTCGCCGACGCGCACGGTCCGGGCGGCGCGCGGCACCTGTGCGGCGGTGCGCCGGGTGACGGCCTCGATGCGGGCGAGCAGTTCGGTCAGCCGCACCGGCTTGACGAGGTAGTCGTCGGCCCCGAGCCGCAGGCCGCGCACCACCGAGCGTTCGTCCCCGCGTGCGGTCAGCACCACCACGGACAGGTCGCTGACCGCCCGCAGCCTGCGCAGCACCTCGAGGCCGTCGACGTCGGGCAGCCCGAGGTCCAGGAGGAGCAGGTCCGAGCTGCGGTGGTAGGTCAGCACGTCCCTGCCGCGGGTGACCCGCCGGGTGACGTGGCCGTGGTCGTACAGGACCTCCACGAGCGCTCCGGCGACCCCGTCGTCGTCCTCGGCCAGCAGTATCTCCATCCTCCTGCCGCCTCCCTCCGTCGGTGTCGGTGCCGCCCGCGTCCGGACCGGTTCCGGAAGGATCCGGCCGGAATCCCTCCCCGTCTCTCCGGGTCTGTCCGCGTCGCTCCGTCTCTCATCTCTCCGTCCGAATGTAGACCACGTCCGGCGGTGCGTTTCGCCTGGTCCGCCGGGTGGGCGGGGCCGGCGGGCCGCTTTGTTAAGGCGAGGTTAGTTCTGTGTCCGGCTCTCTCCCGGCGTCCGGCGGCCGGGGGGAGGCTGCCGCGGTCGAGGACGACAGGACCCGAAGGACCAGCGCATGATCATCGACTGTCACGGTCACTACACCACGGCCCCGCCGGCCCTGGCCGCCTGGCGCGAGCGGCAGACCGCCGCCCTGGCCGACCCCGCGGCGGCACCCTCGCCCGCCGACCTGCGGATCGGCGACGACGAGCTGCGCGAGAGCATCGAGCCGAACCAGCTGCGGATGATGGACGAGCGCGGCATCGACCTGACCGTCTTCTCCCCGAGGGCGTCGTTCATGGCCCACCACGTGGGCGACTTCCGTACGTCCGCCGCGTGGGCGGCCCTCTGCAACGACCTGTGCCACCGGGTCGCCGGTCTCTACCCCGGGCGCTTCGCCCCCGCCGCCATGCTGCCGCAGTCGCCCGGCGTGGACCCGGCGACCTGCGTGCCGGAGCTGAGGCGCTGCGTCGAGGAACTGGGCGCGGTCGCGGTGAACCTCAACCCGGACCCGTCGGGCGGCCACTGGACCGCTCCCCCGCTCACCGACCGTTCCTGGTACCCGCTCTACGAGAAGCTCGTCGAGTACGACGTCCCCGCGATGGTCCATGTCAGCACCAGCGTGAACCCGGCCTTCCACACCACCGGTGCCCACTACCTGAACGCCGACACCACCGCCTTCATGCAGCTGGTGCAGGGCGACCTGTTCGCGGACTTCCCCACCCTGCGGCTGGTGATCCCGCACGGCGGCGGGGCGGTGCCCTACCACTGGGGCCGGTTCCGGGGGCTGGCGGCGGCGCTGGGGAAGCCTCCGCTGGAGGAGCACGTCCTCGGCAACGTCTTCTTCGACACCTGCGTCTACCACCAGCCCGGCATCGACCTGCTGCTCGACGTGGTCCCCACCCGCAACGTGCTGTTCGCCTCCGAGATGATCGGCGCGGTCCGGGGCGTCGACCCGCGCACGGGCCACCACTTCGACGACACCCGGCGCTACGTCGAGGCCTCCGCGCTGTCCGCGGACCAGGTGGCGGCCGTGCAGGAGCACAACGCCCGTGCCGTGTACCCGCGCCTGGACGCGCTGCTGAAGCGACAGGGGCGCTGACATGACCGACCTCGCTCCCAAGACCCCCGGCTGGCTGGACTGGCACCCGGACCCGTCCGCGCCCGGCTTCCGGCTGCCGCCCGGCGCCGTCGACGCGCACTGCCATGTCTTCGGCCCGCAGGCCCGGTTCCCGTTCGCTCCGGAGCGCAAGTACACGCCGTGCGACGCGGGCAGGGAACAGCTCTTCGCCCTCCGCGACCACCTGGGCGTCGACCGTCAGGTGATCGTGCAGGCCACCTGCCACGGTGCCGACAACAGCGCCATGCTCGACGCGGTCCGCGCGAGCGGCGGCCGCGCCCGCGGCGTGGCGACGGTCCGGCCGGACGTCACCGACGCCGAGCTGCGGGCGCTGGACGCGGCGGGCGTGCGCGGGGTGCGGTTCAACTTCGTGCGCCGGCTGGTCGACGCGTCGCCCAAGGACGCCCTGCGCACGATCGCGCGGCGCATCGCCCCGCTCGGCTGGCACGTCGTCCTGTACTTCGAGAGTGCCGACCTGCCCGAGCTGGAGGACTTCTTCGCCTCGCTCCCCGTGCCGCTGGTCGTGGACCACATGGGGCGGCCGGACGTCACGAAGCCGGTGGACGGTCCCGGGTTCTCGCGGTTCCTGCGCTTCACCGACCGGGGCGACGTGTGGGTGAAGGTGTCCTGCCCCGAGCGGCTGACGGTGACCGGGCCCGCCGCGCTGGACGGGGAGCGGGAGCCGTACGCCGACGTGCTGCCGTTCTCCCGCCGGGTCGTCGAGGAGTTCGGCGACCGCGTGCTGTGGGGCACCGACTGGCCGCACCCCAACCTCAGGGACCACATGCCCGACGACGGGCTCCTCGTCGACCACGTGCGGCGGATCGCCGTCACCGGGGAGCAGCGGCAGCGGCTGCTGGTCGACAACCCGACGCGCCTGTACTGGCCCGGCGACCGGTGAGCCGCTCCCCCGCCCGGCCGTCGCCCCGGCCGTCGACGTCCCCGAACCCCGCGACAAGGACCCCGTCATGCAACACGCCAACTCGCTGAACCGGCTGGACCGCCTGCCGGTCTCCCGGTTCCACAAGGTCACCCTGCTCGCCGTGTCGTTCGCGTACTTCTTCGAGTTCGCGGACATCAACACGTTCGCGACCACCGCCCCCAAGCTCGTCGACCTGTGGGGCATCTCGGTCGACCAGGTCGCCTACGTCACCTCGCTGTCGTTCGTCGGCATGTTCCTCGGCTCGATCGTCGCCGGGACGGTGGCCGACCGTCTCGGCCGCAAACGGACGCTGCTGCTGACGACGCTGTTCTTCGGTGTCTTCTCGTTCGCGTCGGCGTTCTCCTGGGACCTGGCGTCGCTCACCGTCTTCCGGGTGCTGACCTCGGCCGGGCTCGCGGCGATGACCGTGGTCGCGGTCATCTACGTCAACGAGATGTACCCGTCGGCCGTGCGCGGCAAGTACCAGGCGTACGCCATCGTCATCGGCATCTGCGGCACCCCGGTCACCAACCTCGTCGCGAGCGGCGTCGTGCCGCTCGCCGACTGGACGTGGCGCCTGGTCTACCTGTGGGGTTCCCTCGGCATCCTGCTCGTCCTGTTCACCCGGCACCTGAAGGAGTCGCCGCGCTGGCACGAGAGCCGGGGCGACCACGCGAGCGCGGACGCGGTGCTGCGCGAGATCGAGGCGGGGGCCGAGGCGGAGCACGGCCCGCTGGCACAGCCGGCGCCGCCGATCGAGGAGGAGCCGGTGACCAAGGCGCCGCTGCGGCTGCTGCTCCAGCGCAAGTACCTGTTCCCGACGCTGCTGCTCACCGTGGTGTGGGTCACCCAGACCATCGGTTTCTTCGGCTACTCGAGCTGGGCGCCGACGCTGCTGGCCAAGGAGGGCTTCAGCGTCGAGAAGTCGGTCTTCTACGTGGCGCTGACCACCGTCGGGGCGCCGCTGGGCTCGTATCTGGCGGCCCTGGTGACCGACCGGTTCGAGCGCAAGTGGTGCCTGGTCGCCTTCGGCACGCTGATCGCCGGGTGCGGTCTCCTGTACGGCCTCACCTTCAACCCGGTGCTCATCATCGTCTTCGGCTTCCTGGTCAACCTGTTCGAACGCGGCTACACGGCCCTCGGCTACGCCTACTCGCCCGAACTCTTCGACACGCGCGGGCGTTCGCTGGGCACCAGCGTGTCGTACGGGCTGGGCCGGCTGTCGAACGCCGCGGGTCCCCTGATCGTGGCGGCGCTCTACAACTCCCACGGCTACCAGAGCGTCTTCTACTTCATCGCCGGCACCTGGCTGGTCGGTGCGATCGCGCTCGCAGTCTTCGGGCCGCGGACCAAGCCGACGCGGACCGTCGCCGCCGCGCCCGGCCGGGAGCAGGACACCGTGCCCGGCTGAGGCGGTCTCAGACCACTTTGGCCATCTCGGTCGTCAGCTGCGTCGCCTTGTGCAGGAGGCCGCGCATGACGACGACGAGCATGACGAACGCGGCGCCGACACCGACGCACATGACCCCTGAGGCCAGGGCGCCGTCCAGTGTCATGGCGTCGGGCGTCGGGATGTCGGCCACCAGCAGATGGACGGTGACGCCGAACGCCAGCAGCGTCGCCACCAGCGTGGCGCCGATGACGGTGTCGACCCAGCGGAAGGCACGCCGGGTGAAGATGGCGTCGCTCTCGACCATGCTGAGCAGCATCCACACGGCGACGAGCACGGCCTGGACGCAGGCGACGCCGGCGATCGCGATCACCGTGTAGGGCACGGCGTAGGGCTCGTACGGTGGGAAGCGGTCGACCTCGGCGGCCGCGTTCGCGGGTATGACGACGAACTGCCCGACGAGGCCGAGGAAGAACGCGCCGGCGATGCCGACCCGGAGCGCGGCGATGAAGAGCCGGTGCATGTAGCGGTTGGCGAGGAACAGAGGATTCATGTATCGATTATCGATGGAAACCGATCGAAAATCAATCGACTTGCGGTTTCCCGCGTACGCTGTTCCCGTGCCGTCCTCCCCGCTGCGCCGCGTCGCCGTCCTCGTGCTCGAAGGGGCGAAGCCGCTCGACGTCGGCATCCCGGCGCAGGTGTTCACGACCCGGGCGAGCATGCCGTACGAGGTGCGGGTGTGCGGCGCCTCGCCCGGCCTCGTCACCGGCGGCGACGGCCTGTCGTACCACGTCGCCCACGGTCTGGACGCGCTGACGTGGGCCGACCTGGTCTTCCTCCCGGGTTACCGGTCCCCCGACGTCGACGACCCGCCGCGCACGGTCGTCGACGCGCTGACGGCGGCCCACGGGCGGGGCGCCCGGCTCGCCGCGATCTCCACCGGCGCGTTCGCACTGGCGGCCACGGGCCTGCTCGACGGCAGGCGGGCCACCACGCACTGGCACTACACCCGGGCGCTCGCGGCGAAGCACCCCCGGGTGCGGGTCGACGAGAACGTGCTGTTCGTGGACGAGGGCAGCGTACTGACCTCCGCGGGCGCCGCCTCGGGCATCGACCTGTGCCTGCACATCCTGCGCGGCGACCTGGGCGTGGGCGCCTCCCACCACGCCGCCCGGCGCCTCGTCGCGGCGCCCTACCGCAGCGGCGGCCAGGCCCAGTACGTGCCCCGCAGCGTGCCCGCGGCGCTGGGCGAGCGGTTCGCCGCCACCCGGGAGTGGGCGCTGCGGCGGCTCGGTGATCCGCTCACTCTCGAGGCCCTGGCCCGGCACGCGGCGGTGTCGTCGCGCACCTTCTCCCGGCGCTTCGTCGAGGACACCGGCTGCACCCCGATGCAGTGGGTGATGCGCGCCCGCATCGACATGGCCCGCGAGCTGCTGGAACGCTCGGAGCGCGGCATCGAGCAGATCGCCGCCGACGTGGGCCTCGGCACCGGCGCCAACCTGCGGCTGCACTTCCAGCACATCCTCGGCACCACGCCGAGCGAGTACCGGCGCACCTTCGCCGAGGGCGACTAGCACACCGGTCCCGGCGGGCGGCCCGGCCGGTGCGGCAGGGCGCTGGCGTGATCCTTTCGAACCATGGCACTCGTGCCGCTGCCACCGGTGGACGGGGCGCGCGACAGTGGGGGCGAAGGATCTGGTGGCGAAACGAAGGGGCACACACTTATGACGCGCATCGGCATCAACGGGTTCGGCCGAATCGGGCGCAACGTGCTGCGGGCACTGCTCGAACGCGACTCCAAGGTCGAGGTCGTCGCCGTCAACGACCTCACGGAGCCGGCCGCGCTGGCCCGCCTGCTCGCCTTCGACTCCACGGCCGGAAGGCTGGGCCGCCCGGTGACGGTGGACGGGGACACCCTCGTCGTGGACGGACGGCGCATCAGGGTCCTCGCCGAGCGGGACCCGGCGCGGCTGCCGTGGGCGGAACTGGACGTCGACATCGTCCTGGAGGCCACCGGCCGCTTCACCTCGGCGGACGCCGCCCGCGCCCACCTCACGGCGGGGGCGCGGAAGGTCCTGGTCAGCGCGCCCTCGGCCGGTGCCGACGTGACGCTCGCGTACGGCGTGAACAGCGACGCGTACGACCCGGCCGCCCACACCATCGTCTCGAACGCGTCCTGCACCACCAACGCCCTCGCGCCGCTCGCCGCGGTCCTGGACGAGCTGGCCGGGATCGAGCACGGCTTCATGACGACGGTGCACGCCTACACCCAGGAGCAGAACCTCCAGGACGGCCCGCACCGCGACCCGCGGCGGGCCCGGGCCGCCGGGGTGAACATCGTGCCGACCACGACGGGCGCCGCGAAGGCGATCGGTCTCGTGCTGCCGAACCTGGACGGCAAGCTGTCGGGCGACTCGATCCGCGTGCCGGTGCCCGTCGGCTCCATCGTGGAGCTGAACACGACGGTCGCCCGCGACGTGACGCGCGAGGACGTGCTGGCGGCCTACCGCACCGCCGCCGAGGGGCCGCTCGCCGGTGTCCTCGAGTACTCCGAGGACCCGCTGGTCTCCTCCGACATCACCGGCAACCCGGCCTCGTCGGTCTTCGACTCGGCACTGACCCGGGTGGAGGGCCGCCACATCAAGGTCGTCGCCTGGTACGACAACGAGTGGGGCTTCTCGAACCGGGTGATCGACACGCTCGAACTGCTCGCCTCGCGGTGAACGGGCAGCCGATTCGGCATCGCGGGTGCCCGCACGTCACAATGGTGCGATGAGCAATTCCAAGGTTTACTTCGACATCGACATCGACGGCCAGGATGCGGGCCGCATCGTCTTCGAACTCTTCGAGGACGTCACCCCCAAGACCGCGAAGAACTTCATCGAGCTGTCCACCGGCGAGCACGGCTTCGGTTACGCGGGTTCCTCCTTCCACCGCGTCATCCCGCAGTTCATGCTCCAGGGCGGTGACTTCACCGCGGGCAACGGGACCGGCGGCAAGAGCATCTACGGCGAGAAGTTCGCGGACGAGAACTTCCAGCTGAAGCACACCGGCCCGTACCTGCTCTCGATGGCCAACGCGGGTCCGAACACCAACGGCTCGCAGTTCTTCGTCACCACCGTCCCCACCCCCTGGCTGGACGGCAAGCACGTCGTCTTCGGCAAGGTCGTCGAGGGCACCGAGGTCGTCGACAAGATCGAGGGCTACGGCTCCTCGCCCGCGGGCAAGACCTCCGCGAAGATCACGGTGCGCGCCTCCGGCAAGCTGTAAGTACCTGACCGGCCGCATGGAGGCCGGAACCGACGGGGCCCGCCGCACACACTGCGGCGGGCCCCGTTCCGTTTCGTCTGGTGGCGTGCGCCCGGTGGTGCGACGCTGGGACGACAGAGGTGTCCGAGGCCGCCGACCCGGGAGGACCGATGGGACGGGACGTCCCGGCGCTGGTCTTCACCCGCGAGGACCGCCGCCGGTACCGGATCAAGATGCAGGAGTGCCTGGAGGCCTTCGCGCAGATGTTGCGCGAGTCCCGGTTCGAGACGGAGCGGCCCCAGGTCGGCCTGGAGATCGAACTGAACCTGGTCGACGACCGGGGCGAGCCGGCGATGCGCAACAGCGACGCGCTCGAGGCGATCGCGGACCCGGCCTGGTCCACCGAGCTGGGCCGCTTCAACCTGGAGATCAACATTCCGCCCCGCCGGCTGACGGCGGGCGGCCCCGACGCGTGGGAGACCGAGATCCGGGCCGCCCTGAACCACGCCGAGGACCGTGCCACGTCGGTCGGCGCACACCTCATCATGGTCGGCATCCTGCCCACGCTGCGCCAGTCCGACGTGGGCGAGGCCGCCCTGTCGGAGAACCCCCGCTACCGGCTGCTCAACGACCAGATATTCGCGGCCCGGGGCGAGGACCTGCACATCGAGGTGGACGGCGTGGACCGGCTGCGCACCTACGCCGACGCCATCACGCCGGAGGCCGCCTGCACCAGCACGCAGTTCCACCTCCAGGTCGCTCCCGAGGAGTTCGCCGACTACTGGAACGCGGCCCAGGCGATCGCCGGTGTGCAGGTGGCGCTGGCGGCCAACTCGCCGTTCCTGCTCGGCAAGGAGCTCTGGCACGAGAGCCGCATCCCCCTGTTCGAGCAGGCCACCGACACCCGGCCGCAGGAGATCAAGGCACAGGGCGTGCGGCCCCGGGTGTGGTTCGGGGAACGGTGGATCAACAGCGTCTTCGACCTCTTCGAGGAGAACGTGCGCTACTTCCCGGCGCTGCTGCCCCTGTGCGACGAACAGGACCCCGCCGAGACCCTGGACCGCGGCGACATTCCCGAACTGGGCGAACTCACCCTGCACAACGGCACCATCTACCGCTGGAACCGGCCCGTGTACGCCGTCGCCCACGACAAGCCGCACATCCGCGTGGAGAACCGGGTGCTCCCCGCCGGACCGACCGTCGCCGACACGCTCGCCAACGGCGCCTTCTACTACGGGCTGACCCGTGCCCTGGTGGAGGAGGAGCGGCCGGTCTGGTCGCGGATGTCGTTCTCGGCCGCCGAGGACAACCTGCACACCGCGGCCCGGCACGGCATCGAGGCGCAGCTGTACTGGCCGGGCGTGGGCGAGGTGACCGTGCCCGAACTGGTCCTGCGGCGGCTGCTGCCGCTGGCGCACCGGGGTCTGGAGCTGTCGGGCATGGACTCCGCGTGGCGGGAGCCGCTGCTCGGCATCATCGAGCAGCGGTGCGTCACCGGCCGCAACGGCGCGGTCTGGCAGAAGGAGATGCTCCACCACATCGACGCCACCGCCCGGCCGGACCGCCACGAGGCCCTGCGCCGGATGACCCAGCAGTACATGGACTACATGCACCTCAACGCCCCGGTCCACACCTGGCCGGTCGACTGACGGCCACCCGCCGTGCCCAGGGAGGCGGCAGACGATGTGCCGATGGCTCGCCTACTCGGGAACACCCGTGCTGCTCGAGACCCTCCTCTACGAGCCCGAGTACTCGCTGATCGACCAGAGCCTGCACTCCCGGATGGGGGTGGAGACGACCAACGGGGACGGCTTCGGGGTCGGCTGGTTCGGCCCGGAGATGCGCACCCCCGCGATCGTCCGGGAGGTGGGCCCGGCGTGGAGCAACCGCAATCTGCGGGAGATCGCCGGTCATGTCCGCTCGCCCCTGTTCTTCGCGCACATCCGCGCCTCCACCGGCAGCGCGGTGCAGCAGACCAACTGCCATCCGTTCCGGCACGGCCGCTGGATGTGGATGCACAACGGCGCAATCGCCGGCTTCCGCCGGATGCGCCGTGATCTCGCCCTGGCCGTCGACCCGGGGCTCTTCCTCGGCATCGAGGGATCGACGGACTCGGAGATGATGTTCTTCCTGGCCCTCACCCTCGGTCTGGAGCAGGACCCGCCGGGGGCCGTGGCACGGATGGCGGGGCTGGTGGAGGAGATCGGGCACGCACACGGGGTGGAGTACCCGCTGCAGATGACCGTCGCCGTGACCGAGGGCCGGGAACTGTGGGCGTTCCGCTACTCCAGCGGGGGAGAGTCGCGGTCGCTGTACTACAGCACCGCCGTGGAGACGCTGAGGGCGCTGCACCCCGGGATGCCGTTCCTGCGCCAGGCCTCCGACGGCACCCGGCTGATCGTGTCGGAGCTCCTCGGCGATCTGCCCGGCGTGTGGAACAAGGTGCCCGAGAGCAGCTACGGGGTCGTCTCCCCCGAGGGCGACGACCTGCTCCCCTTCGTTCCCCGCCCCCCGTGACCCCTGCCACCCGCACCACCCGTTGACACGGGCGGCAGAAGATCACACAATCACTGGCATGACCACATACCGGTTCGGCACCACCGCGG
The DNA here is from genome assembly GCF_018982965.1 of Streptomyces mayonensis. Lineage (GTDB taxonomy): Bacteria > Actinomycetota > Actinomycetes > Streptomycetales > Streptomycetaceae > Streptomyces > Streptomyces mayonensis. The sequence continues at coordinate 11,829 of NZ_JACBYP010000027.1, forward strand.
AGTGTCCCCGCGTGCCCGAGCGATCCGGATGTGAGCGTTCCGGCCGATAACGGCCCTCTTCGCACCACCGATCCGCAGCGCCGGCGGCAGGCGCGTTGTCCGCCCGCCGTGCCGCGCCGGGTCGGTCTTCTCTCCGGTCCACCGCCCGGAGCACTTCTGACGCCTTCGTCTTCCCGGCTGTCCGGCGGCGACACCGCACGCCGCCCGGGCCGGGCGTCACGCGTACCGTCGCACAAGGGGAGGATTCCCATGACCGTCACGGCCACCGGCCCGAGCACCGTCCTGCGCGAAGCACGCATCCCGGGGGACGGGATCTACGAGGGCCGCCGCATCCTGCGCCGGCTGCCCGAGGGCCGGGAGGAACGGCCCTACGCACACTTCGAGGCCGTCCCCCAGGCCCGCACCATCGGCGCCGAGATCAGGGGCGTCGACCTCTCCCGTCCGCTCACCCCCGTCCTGCGCGAGGAGTTGAACCGCGCCCTGCTGGAGTGGAAGGTGCTCTTCTTCCGCGCCCAGCACCTCACCTCCGCCCAGCAGCGCGACTTCGCCGCCCACTGGGGTCCGCTGGAGACCAACCCGCTGCTCGCGGCCGGCTCCAGCGACGACGTCGTCCGGTTCGACAAGGGGGCGGGCGCCGCGCCGACGTACGAGAACGTGTGGCACACCGACGTCACCTTCCGCGAGCGGCCGGCGCTCGGTGCCGTGCTCCAGCTGCGCGAGGTTCCGCCCTTCGGCGGGGACACGATGTGGGCGGACATGGCGGCGGCCTACGACAACCTGCCCCAGCAGGTGAAGGACCGTGTCGACGGCGCCCGCGCCGTGCACGACTTCATCCCGGGCTTCGCGCGGTTCTACGGGCCCGAGCGGCTGCTGCCGCACCAGGACCTCTTCCCGCCCGTGGAGCACCCCGTCGTACGCACCCATCCGGAGACGGGGCGGCGCATGCTCTTCGTCAACACGTCCTTCACGACGCACATCACCGGGATGGACCGGGACGAGAGCGACCGTCTGCTGAGGTTCCTCTTCCAGCAGGCGCACGTGCCGGAGTACCAGGTGCGCTGGCGCTGGCAGCCGGGCGACGTCGCCTTCTGGGACAACCGGGCCACCCAGCACTACGCCGTGGGCGACTACGGCTCCGAGCGGCGGGTGGCCGAACGCGTCGCCATCGAGGGCGACCGTCCGTTCTGAGCACGGCCCCGGACCGGTCGGCGCTAGACCTCCGGCTCCTCGATCGCCGCGGGGCGCAGCTGGGCCGCCCGTACGCGGGAGACGTCGAGCTTCTCGCCGCGGTCGAAGCGGTAGATGCCGTTCTGCTCCTGGAAGACGTCGGTCAGCTGCGTGTAGCAGTAGCCGAACATGTCCCGGTCCCCGAGCAGCACTTCGGTCAGGCCGCTGAACCGCTCGTGGAACTCGTCCTCGTCGCGGACGCGTTCGCCGTAGCCCCAGGAGAGGGTGCGGTCCTCGCCCGACTGGGCGGCGGCGGCCTCCGGGTCCCACCAGATGCCGCCGAACTCGCTGACGAAGTACGGCTGGCCGCGGTAGGGCTGGGAGTAGGCGGCGCCGTTCTCGTAGGCGTTGACGAAGGGCTCGTCCTTGGCGAGGCCCGCCATCTGCTCCCGGAAGGCGGCCGGGTCCTGCTCGTAGCTGTGGGAGTCGTAGATGTCCGTCTCGGCGACCCGGTGGGCGTAGCCGGAGGCGTCGACGACCGGCCGGGTGGTGTCCATCGCCTTGGTGGCCAGGAACATCGCTCGGGTCACGTCGTCGAGCTGGGTGATGCGGTCGTGCAGCTTCTGGTACGTCTCGTTGAGCGGGCACCAGCCGATGACCGAGGGGTGCGAGTAGTCGCGCTCCAGTGCCTCCAGCCACTGGGCGACGTAGGAGGCGTCGGGCTTCTGGTTGTCTCCCGAGGAGCCGCCGCTCTCGCAGCCCCAGTCGCCGAACTCGCCCCAGACCAGGTAGCCGAGGCGGTCGGCGTGGTAGAGGAAGCGCTCCTCGAAGACCTTCTGGTGCAGCCGGGCCCCGTTGAAGCCGGCCGCCATGCCCAGCTCGATGTCCCGGACCAGGGCCTCGTCCGTCGGGGCGGTCATCAGCCCGTCGGGGTACCAGCCCTGGTCGAGGACGAGACGCTGGAAGAGCGGACGGCCGTTGATGAGGACGGCCTTGCCGCGCAGGCCGACCGCGCGCAGACCGGCGTAGCTCTCGGCGCTGTCGAGCACCTCTCCGGCGGCGTCGAGGAGTTCGAGGCGCAGGTCGTACAGGTGCGGGTCCCCGGGTCCCCACTCGCGCCGCCGGTCGTGGGGCACGGGCAGGTGCAGGCGCGGGGCGAGGTCGAGGTCGGCGCGGGCCTCGGCGCGGCTCACCTCGCCGTCGGCGTCGCTGAGGACGGCCCGCACCCGGTGGCCGGGGCGGTTGCCGGACAGGGGCAGTTCGAGGTGGAAGGCGGAGCCGGCGAGGTCCGGCGTGATCCGGGGGCGCCGCAGGTGCACGTCGGGCACGGGCTCCAGCCAGACGGTCTGCCAGATGCCGGTGACGCGGGTGTAGTTGCAGTCGTGGTTGGCGTACTGGACCGCCTGCTTGCCGCGCGCCTGCGGGCCGGACTTGGTGTCCCGGGCTCGGACCGTGATCACGACCTCCTCCCCCGCCCCGGCGATGTCACCGAGGTCGGCGGTGAAGGGGGTGAAGCCGCCGCGGTGCCGGACGACCTCCCTGCCGTCGGCCCACACGGTGGTGTCGTGGTCGACGGCGCCGAAGTGCAGCAGCACACGGCGTCCGGCCCAGTCGGCGGGCAGGGTGACGGCCCGCCGGTACCAGACGGACTCCAGGAAGTCGGTGTCGCCGACGCCGGACAGCTCGGACTCGGGCGGGAAGGGGACGAGGATCTCCTCGCGCAGCTCGCGGCCGAGCAGACCGCGTTCGATGCCGCTGTCGCCCCGGTCGGTCTCGAACTGCCAGGCGCCGTTCAGGTTGAGCCAGTCGCGGCGCACGAACTGCGGTCGCGGGTACTCCGGGCGCGGTACGGAGGGGGTGGGCACACGAGCTCCAGTCGATCGGTGGGTACAGCTGTGGGGGCGGGGTGGGGCGGGGTCACGAACCGCCGAGGCCGGTGGTGGCCACGGAGTTGACGATGCGGCGCTGGAAGAAGAGGAAGACCACGATCAGCGGCAGCGCGGCCAGCAGGGCGGAGGCCATGGACTGCGCGTACTCGATGCCGTAGGCGTCCTTCACGGTGGCCAGGCCCACCGGGAGGGTCATGAGGTCGGGGTCGTTGGTGACGATGAAGGGCCACATGAAGTTGTTCCAGGCGCCGATGAAGACGAAGATCGACACCGCGGCCACGATCGGCCGGGACAGCGGCAGCACGATCGACGTGAAGACCCGGAACTCGGAGGCGCCGTCGATCCTGGCCGCTTCCTCCAGCTCCTTGGGAACGGCGTCGAAGAACCGCTTGAGGATGAACACCATCATCGGCGCGACGACCTGCGGCAGGATGACCGCCGCGTAGGTGTCGACCAGGTTGAACAGCAGCATCTGCTCGAACAGCGGCACGACGAGCAGCTGCGGCGGCACCATGATGGCGGCGACCGTGACCGCGAGCAGCCACCGGCGGCCGCGGAAGGTGCCGCGCGAGAAGCCGTACGCCGCGAGGGTGGAGACCACGACGGTGATCAGGGTGACCAGGCCGGCGATCAGGAAGCTGTTGAAGGCCCAGACGGAGACGTTGCCGCGTTCCAGGATCTGCTGGTAGGCGTCCAGGGTGAAGGCGCCCTTGAAGGGCCACAGCCCGGTGGTGTTGATGTCCTCCTCGCTCTGGACGGAGGTGATGACCGCCCACAGGAACGGCACCAGCCAGACGAACGCGAGGACGACGAGGGCCGTGCCGGCCAGGACGCGGGGCAGCCGTCCGTGGCCGAGGAGGAGGGGGGAGCCGGCCGCTTCCCGGGGTGGACGGCGCCGGGTGCGGAGCGGGGTGGCGGTTGCGGACACGGTCAGTCCTCCCGGCGGAAGAGGCGGAACTGCACGAGCGAGACGAGGACGACGAGGGCGAAGAAGAGGTACGAGACGGCGGAGGCGTAGCCGAGGCGGTAGCCGGTGAAACCCACGTCGTAGACGTACTCGAGGACCGGCCGGGTGGACCCGTTGGGGCCGCCCTTGGTGAGGATGTAGATCTGGTCGAAGACCTTGAGGGAGGCCAGGATCTGGAGCATGGCCACCAGGCCGGTGGTCCGGCGCAGCTGCGGCAGGGTGATGGACCACAGCCGCCGCCAGGCGCCCGCACCGTCCAGTGCCGCCGCCTCGTCGAAGGTCGTGGGCAGGGACTGGAGCGCCGCGAGGTAGAGCAGGAAGTTGAAGCCGACCGTCCACCAGACGGTGAGGGCGGCGACGGACCACATGGCGACGGACTCGTCGGACAGCCAGCCGACCGGTGCCATGCCCAGGGTGTCGAGGAGCTGGTTGGCCATGCCCAGTTCCGGCTGGTAGAGCCAGGTCCAGATCAGGGTCACGACGGTGACGGGCAGCAGGTAGGGGGCGAAGAACGACAGGCGCCACACCCACTGTCCGGCGAGTCCGCTGTGCACCAGCAGGGCCATCGCGAGGGCGACGAGTACCAGGGGCACGCTGGAGATGAGGGTGAAGAAGACGGTGTTGCCGAGGCTGCTCCACACGTCGGGGTCGCCGAAGGCCTCGGTGTAGTTGTCGAGGCCGACGAAGTGTGTGTCGCGCAGGGCGAGCGAGCTGTCGGTGAAGCTCATCCAGAGGCCCTGCACGATCGGCCAGACCATGAAGAGGGCGAAGACGAGCAGGAACGGCAGGACGAAGACGAGGCCGTTGCCGGTCGGTATGCGGCGCCGGGCGGTGCGGCGGCCGCCCGCGGGAACAGCGGGCGCGTCGGTCTGCTCCTCGGCGCCGAGGGGTGCGGTGGTGGTCACGTCGGTCACTCCTTCTGCTGGTCAGGCCACCGGGTTGGGCTGCCGCAGCAGCGTGTCCGCCTCGCGGACCATCTGCCGCACCGCCTTCTCGGGGGTGGTGTTGCCCAGCAGCGCCGACTGGAGCGGCTGGCACATCCGGTTCTGGAAGTTCGAACCGGCGCCGGTGAACCAGTTGGGCGGGTCGAGCACCGCCACCTTCGCGGCGTCGGCGTAGGAGGACTGGGGTTCCAGGGCCGCGTACTCGGGTTTCGCGAGGACGGGCTGGTAGGCGGGGATGTGCCCGGCGCTCGCCCAGGTGAGGCTCTGCTTGAGGATCGCGGCGACGTACCGGTGGGCCTCGCGGCGCCGGGCCGGGTCGGGACTGTTCTGGTGCGGGAGGACCAGGCTGTGGCTGTCCGTGTAGACGGCGGGCTTGTCGAAGACCTGCGGGAAGGGGGCCGCGCCCAGGTCGATGTCGAACTCCTTCAGCGCGGGCAGCTCCCACTCGCCGAGCATGGCCATGCCGCCGCGGCCGCTGGTGAAGGCGGCCACCGAACCGTAGTAGTCCAGGTTGTTGGGGTTGGTCCGGCCGTCCAGGAGCTGCGTCATGAAGGTGACGACGCGTACGGCGGCGTCGACGTCGATCTCGGCGGGGCCGCCGTCGGGCAGGGTGAACTCGGCGCCGGTCTGCGCGTAGAGACCGGCGAACAGCCGCCAGTTCTGCGCGGTGTCGGTGACGTGGCCGAAGAGGATGCCCGCCTGGCCGGTCGCCTCGGCGAGGGCCTTGCCCGCTTCGAGGAGCGCCTCGGGCGAGCCCATCGGGGCCAGCGCGCCGGAGGAGTCGAGGAGTCCGGCCTTGTCCGCGGCCTTCTTGTCGTAGAAGACGATGAAGGGGTGGACGTCCAGCGGGATCGCGTAGACGGTGCCCTCGTGCTGCGTGCGCGACCAGACCGCCGGGGTGAAGTCCTTCTCGCTGACGCCGTACTCGGCGAGCAGGTCCAGGTCGAAGGCGTCGACCAGGCCGCCGGGCGCGTAGCCCGCCAGCCGGGACAGGTGCATGGCCGCCACGTCGGAGGCCCGGCCGCCGGCGGCGGACATGGCGAGCTTGGTGTAGTACGACGGGCCCCAGTCGAGGATGGTGCGGTCGATCTCGAAGCCCTCGGCACCCCCGGCGCCCTTGGACACCGCCGCGATCATGTCGTCCATCAGCATGCCGTCGCCGCCCTGGAACAGGTCCCAGACGCTCAGCGAGGACGCCCCGGAGGCCGAGGCCGGTGAGGCGCAGCCGGACAGCGGGCCCGCGGCGAGCAGGGCACCCGCTCCGGCCATGGCGTGTCGCAGCAGCCGGCGGCGGCCGATGCGGCGTACGGGATCGGACACGGCCGGCACCCCCTGGGCAGGAAAACGGGAACTCATCGCGGACCTTTCGACGGCCGGAGCTCATGCGGTGGCTTGTTTTTACATCGATGTACATTGGCTGTAAAGAGCTGAGGGCAGGGATGGACCGCCGGCGACCGCGAACGGGGCGGCACGGCCGGCCGTGCCGCAGCCCGACGGCCCGCCGGGACATAGACTCTGGCAGCGCGCAGGAGGCAGGGAGGTCTCGGTGGCACGGCCCAGGATCAAGGACGTCGCACGTCACGCGGGCGTGTCGGAGAAGACGGTGTCCAATGTCATCAACGACTACGCCCATGTCTCCGACCGCACGCGGACGCTGGTGCGCGCGTCCATCGAGCAGCTCGGGTACCGGGTCAACCTGGCCGGCCGGCACTTGCGCAAGGGCCGAACCGGCATCATCGCGCTGGTCGTTCCGGAACTGGACATACCGTACTTCGCGGAGCTGGCCCGGCATGTGATCCGGGAGGCCGAGAAGTGCTCCCTGACCGTGCTGATCCACCAGTCGGGGGCGGACCGCGCCCATGAGCTGGCCGCGCTGGCCGGGTTCGGCTCGACCTTCGTGGACGGGATCATCCTCAGTCCGCTCGCCCTGACCGCGGACGACCTGCGCGACCGCGACGGCTTCCCGCCGACCGTGCTCCTCGGTGAGCTGCTCGAGGAGGGCGCCGACCACGTGGCCATCGACAACGAGCGTGCCGCGTACGAGGCGACCCGCCACCTGATCGGCCTGGGACGGCGCACCGTCCTCGCCGTCGGCGGTGTCGACGCCCCGGGTCTCGGCACGGCGGAGGCCCGCACCCGGGGCTACCGTGCCGCGCTGGCGGAGGCGGGACTCGCCCCCGGCCCGGCCGCCCTGGTGCCGGTCGACTCCTTCCGGATGCCCGCCGGCGCCCTCGCCGTGGCGCGGGTGCTGCGGGACGGCACGCGGTTCGACGCGCTGCTGTGCCTCAACGACCAGTTGGCGCTGGGGGCGTTGCGCACGCTGTACGAGCACGGGGTCCGGGTGCCCGGGGACGTCGCCGTCATCGGCTTCGACGACGTGGAGGGCGGGCGGTTCAGTGTGCCGACGCTGAGCACGGTGGCGCCGGACAAGGCGGCGGTGGCGAAGGTCGCCGTGCAGCTGCTGCGGCGCCGCATCGAGGAGGCGACGGACCCGGACGCCACCCGCAACGGCACGGAGGCGGGGGCGCATTCCACCCAGGACCGCATCGTGGCGCACCGGCTCGTCCTGAGGGAGAGCACGCAGGGCCGCGGCGAGCACTGACGGGCCGCCCGACCGGGCGGGTCGGTTCCTGCGGGCCGGGCCGGGCCGGCCCGGCCCGCAGGTACGCGTCCCCTCCGTGGTGCTTTCGATCGATCCCGGGGTGCCTTGGCCGACTTCGTGGCACCTTGGCCGGCTCCGTGGCGCCTCAGCCGACTCCGTGGTGCCTTCGCCGACTCCTTCGGCACCTTCGCCGACTCCGTGGCGCCTTCGCCGACTCCGTGGTGCCTTCGTCACTCCATGGCGCGTTCACGACTCCATGACCTTTCGTCGGCCTCGTGGTGCTTTCGCAGACAGGATGACCGGCCGTCGGAGCAGGCCTGCTCCAGGCCTCGGGCAGGGGTGCGCCATTGGACTGCCCCTGGAGCCAAAAATGGTATTCCATTTGCCACAGACCCCTTGACGGTGCGGTTTGGCGAAAACTACGTTCTGTTCACCGGAAAGCCACTTTCGCTTTGTGGAACTCTCCAACTCCCCCGCACCTGATCCCAGGAGTCCCGTATGACTGCCCTGGAAGACCGCTGCTCCCCCGGGCGGACCGGCGAGAACGCCACCAGCCCCGGCCTCTACACCTACGACCTGGCCCCGACCAAGCGCGACGGGCGCCGCTGGGGCGCGTACAACGTCTTCACGCTCTGGGCCAACGACGTGCACAGCCTGGGCAATTACGCCTTCGCCATCGGGCTGTTCGCGCTGGGGCTCAACGTGTGGGGCATCCTCGCCGCCTTCGCGCTGGCCTCGGTCCTGCTCTTCCTCCTGCTCACCCTGTCCGGATTCATGGGCCACAAGACGGGCGTGCCGTTCCCGGTCATGAGCCGCATCGCCTTCGGCATCAGGGGAGCCAAGATTCCGGCGGCCGTCCGGGGCGCCGTGGCGATCGCCTGGTTTGGTATCCAGACCTATCTGGCGTCCGCCGTGCTGAGTGCTCTCCTGGTGGCCATGTTCCCGTCGCTGGCCTCCCTTGACGCGAACTCCCTGCTCGGCCAGTCGACGCTCGGCTGGATCACGTTCATGGTGCTGTGGGCCCTGCAGGTGCTGATCGTCAGCTACGGCATGCAGATGATCCGCCGGTACATGGCCTTCGCGGCGCCCACCACCCTGATCACGATGTGCGCCCTGGCCGTGTGGATGTTCGTCCGGGCCGACGGCTCGGTCTCCGTCTCCGTCGGCGATCCGCTGACCGGCGGCGCCATGTGGCTGCAGGTGCTCCAGGCGGCGGCCCTGTGGGTGGTGATCTACGGGACGTTCGTACTGAACTTCTGCGACTTCACCCGGTCCGCGCGCAGCCGCGCCTCCATCGTCCGGGGCAACGTGATCGGCATCCCGGTCAACATGCTGTTCTTCGCGGGCATCGTGGCGGTCCTCAGCGGCGCCCAGTTCAGCCTCGACGGGCACGTCATCACCAGTCCGACCGACATCGTCAGGACCATCCCCAACATGTTCCTGCTCGCCGTGGCCTCCCTCTGTCTGATCGCCCTCACGGTGGCGGTGAACCTCCTGGCCAACTTCGTGGCGCCGATCTACGCCCTGGTCGACCTGTTCCCGCACCGCCTCGACTTCCGCCGCGCCGGTCTGGTCAGCGCGGTGCTCGGCCTGGTGATCACGCCCTGGAACCTCTACAACAGCCCGGTCGTCGTCAACTACTTCCTCGGCGGACTCGGCGCCCTGCTCGGCCCGCTGTTCGGCGTGATCATGGCGGACTACTGGCTGCTGCGCAGGTCCCGGGTGAACGTGCCGGCCCTCTACACCGAGGAGGCGGGCGCCGAGTACCACTACCGCCGGGGCTACAACCCGCGGGCGGTCGCCGCCTTCGTGCCCGCCGCCGCGATCGCCGTCGTCGTCGCCCTGGTCCCGTTCTTCCACGCCGCGGCGGGCTTCTCCTGGTTCATCGGCGCGATCGTCGCCGCCGTGCTGTACGCCGCCGTCGCCGACCGCGCCGCACCGGTCCGCGACGTGGACGGCGAGGCCATCGCCGTCGCGGCGGAGTAGCCCCGCGCCGCGACCACGCCCCCGTCGCGCGCCACGTCACCCCGAGCCCCCGAGCAGAAGGCCGACCCACGCATGCGCATCCTCGTGGTCAACGTCAACACCACGCAGTCCATCACCGACGCCATCGGCCGGCAGGCGGCCGGTGCCGCCGCCCAGGGCACCGAGATCGTCCCGCTCACACCGGCCTTCGGGGCCGAGTCGGTCGAGGGCAACTACGAGAGCTACCTGGCCGCCGTCGCCGTGATGGAGGCGGTCCGGGCCCACCCGGGGCCGTTCGACGCGGTGATCCAGGCCGGTTACGGCGAGCACGGCCGCGAAGGCCTCCAGGAGCTGCTGGACGTCCCCGTCGTGGACATCACCGAGGCCGCCGCGAGCACCGCCCAGTTCCTGGGGCGCCGGTACTCCGTCGTCACCACCCTCGACCGTACCGTCCCGCTGATCGAGCAACGCCTGGCGGTGGCCGGGCTGAGCGACCGGTGCGCCTCGGTGCGCGCCAGCGGGCTGGCCGTGCTCGAACTGGAGCGGGACGAGCGGGCCGCCGTGGACGCCATCACCGAACAGGCCGCCCGTGCCGTGGAGGAGGACCGGGCGGAGGTGATCTGCCTGGGCTGCGGGGGCATGGCCGGTCTCGCCGAACGCGTGGTGGAACGCACCGGCGTCCCCGTGGTCGACGGCGTCGCCGCGGCGGTGACGGTCGCCGAGTCCCTGGTCCGGCTCGGGCTGTCCACGTCCAAGGTCCGCACGTACGCGCGTCCGCGCCCCAAGCGGATCGTCAACTGGCCGCCGCGGACGGGCTGACCCGTCCCCGCCTCCTGCCGCCCCGGCCGCAGACCCGCCCCGGGGTATTCTGACGGGCCGCCCGACCGCCGCCCCCGCCCGGCGCGGTCGGCGTACCGGGTACGGGAAGAGCGACGAGGGACGGCGATGGCTGCGTCAGAGGGCTTCACGCCCGAGTCCGAGCGGGTCACGCGGCGGTTGCGCGACGAGATCATCGACGGCGTGCGGGGGCCGGGCAGCCGCCTGGTCGAAAGGGAGTTGGCCGAGTCGCTCGGGGTGAGCCGCCTCCCCGTCCGCGAGGCGCTCAGGATCCTGGTGTCGGAGGGGCTCGTGACGCCGAGGCCGCGGACCTGGGCGGTGGTGCGGGAGTTCACCACGAGCGACATCGCCGACCTCGACGAGGTCCGCTCCGGGCTGGAGACGCTGGGGTTCCGGCTCGCGGCCCAGCGGCACACGCGCGAGGGCCTCGACCGGCTGCGCGCGACGGTGGACACCGAACTCGACGCCGCCCGCGCGGGTGACGCGGTACGGGCCCGCAGGGCGGCGGCCGACTTCCACCAGACGGTCATCTCGCTGGCCGCCAACGAGTTGCTCAGCGAACTCGAACGCGTCCTGCGCAGCCGGCTGCGCTGGCTCCTGGGCCAGCACGACGACCTGCTGGCCGTCGCGCTGGAGCACGACGCCCTGTGCCGGGCCATCGCGGCGCGCGACGTGGAGCGCGTCCAGGAACTCGTCCTGCACCACCTGTCGACCAGCCGCAGCGCGGCCCTGGGCCACCACGCGCAGGAACGCGCGACCCGCGAAGAACGGGAGCGGTCCCGGTCGGACCGGTCCTAGCGAGAACGGTCGCCACCGGACCGGTCCTGGAGGGAGCGGTCCCGGTCGGTCCGGTTCTGGGGGGAGCGGTCCTGTTGGGAACGGTCGCCGCGAGGGCGGTCCCGGTGGGAGCGGTCCCGGCCAGGGCCCCGCTCGCCCGTCGTGAAACGGGACGGCGGAAGGCCGAAGGTGCGGGTGAAGGCGGCGGTGAACGCGGCGGGCGTCGCGTACCCGAGGCGGCCGGCGACCTCGCCGACCGGCGCGGTGCGCAGCAGCGGCACCGCAGCGAGCAGGCGTGCGCGGGCCCGCCACACGGCGGGGCTGTCGCCGGTCTGCGTGCGGAAGAGCCGGGTGAAGGCCCGTTCGCTCATCGCCGCCCGCGCGGCCCAGTCGGCGTTGGTGACGCCGGCGTCCGGGGCCGCCAGGTACTCCCGGCAGAGCGAGGAGAGCACGGCTGAGGCGGGGATCGCCACGTGGAACGGGAGCGGGGCCCGCGCCGCGATCTCGTGCAGGAGGAGGTCGGCGATGCTGCCCGCCCGCCCCGACAGGCTGTAGTCGGCCTCGAACTCGACTGCGGCCAGGAGCAGTTCACGCAGCAGCGGCGGCACGTCCACGACCTTGCACGTGCGGGGCCACCAGGGCACGGCGGCCGGCTCGACGTAGAGGCTGCGGGTGCTCACGCCCAGCATGCGCACCCGGTGCCGGGTGGCGGCGGGGACCAGGACGGCGCGCTCGGGCGGAACGGTCCAGGTGCCGTCGGCGGTGTCGACGACCATGACGCCGGTGGCGCCGTACAGGAACTGCGCGCGCCGGTGTTCGTGCCAGTCCAGGAGGTGGCCCGGCGGGTAGTCGGTGCCGATCGGCAGGACGGCCCGGTCCACGTGGTCGACGTCGGCCAGGGGAACGTTCTTCACCCGGGCCACCCTACGGCCGTCCTGGCCGAGTCTCGAAGGAAAGGTGCCGGGCATCGAATGCGGGCGGCTGCCGGGCGCTGGTGAGGTGGTCCTCATGGACCTTGTGGCACTGCTCGGCATCGGGCTGCTCACCGGCGCGACGACCGTGCTGTTCGGATTCGGCGGCGGCTTCGTCGCCGTCCCGGTCGTGGTGTGGGCGGACGCCGCCCTGGGCACGGACGCGATCCGCGTGGCCACGGCCACCTCGGCCGTGGTGATGGTGGTGAACGCCGCCTTCGCGACGGCCGTCACGCCGCGGCGGGTGCTGGGCGCCCTGCGCGGCGGCGGCCCGCTGCTCGCCCTGCTCGGCGCCGGTGCCGCGGCCGGGGCGCTCGCCGCTCGCCACGCCCCGGCGGGGCTGATCCGCTGGGCGTTCGTCGGCTACGTCGCCCTCACCGTCGTGGACCTGCTGCTGCGTCCCGGTTTCCTGCGCCCGCACGCCCCGGCCGCGCCTGCGGGCCCGACGGCAGGGCCGGGGCCCGAGCCGGAACCGGTCGCGCGGGCACCGCGCCCGCTCCCGGCGCTCGTCGGCGCACCCGTCGGCGCGGTGGCGGCCTTCCTCGGTGTCGGCGGCAGCGTCATGACCGTGCCGGCGATGCGGCGCTCCGGGCACACCATGCAGGTGGCGACCGCGCTGGCCAATCCACTGACCCTGGCCGTCGCGCTCCCGGCCGCCGTCGTCTTCCTGGGCGGCACCGGGGGCCCCGCCGGAGCCCCCGCGCACCCGGACCTGGTGGGCCTGGTGGACCTCCGGGCGGCCGCGGCCCTCCTGCTGGGCGCCCTGCCGGTGATCGCGGTGCTGCGCCGCCGCCCGCCCCGCATCCCCGACCGCGTCCACGCCTGGACGTACGTGGCGCTGCTCGGTGCGGTGACCGTGGCGATGCTGCCCTGACGCCGGCGGGGCGTGCCCGGGGCGGCCGCCCGGCGAGGGCCCGCACCGGTACGTCCCGGCCCCTCACCCGTCCGGCACGTCGGCCACGCTTCGCTGGACGTGGAAACGTCGGCCACGCTTCGTTGGACGTGGAAACGTCGGTCACGCTTCGTGGACGTAGAACCGGAAACCGGGGGCATACGGGAGCCCGAAGGGGCTTTTCCTTTCCTCCTCCGTATTCCGCCCTCCGCACGCCCCCTGCTCCGCCGCCGACGACGGGAGTCCTCCGTGACGCCGAGCCTGCGCCTCGCCCGCGCCTTCCGTGCCGCCGCCCTTCTCCTCGTCGCCGTCTCCGGATACGCGGCCACGCACAGCCTCTGGCTGGCCCTCCCCGGCCTGTACACGGCCGGCGTACTGGCCTGGTGTGCCGCGAGGGAGCAGGCGGAGCACCGGCGCAGGACCGTACGGGCGCGGCGTGCCGAGTGGCTGGCCCGGCCCTGCCCGGACGGGCCGCCCGGGGCCTGGCCGCAGCCGTGCTGCGCGTTCTGGCGCAACTCCGGCGGTGCCGTGCACGGACCCGACTGCACCCGCCCCGCAGCCGCCCGCGTGACCGTGCCCCGGTACGAGGACTGCTGCGAGCGCTGGTGGACCTCGCTGGGCACCCGGCACGACGCCTCCTGCCGCCGCCGGACGGACACCGCGGGCCGGGACCGGGCCCGCCCGGCGCCGCAGTAGGGCTTCGGCGGGCCGTCAGCAACGGGCGGTGGGGTCCTGCGCGCGGCCGGGACCGCGGAAGACGGCCAGCCGCAGGACGACGAAGCGTACGACGGTCACGGCGACCGAGGTGCAGGCGAGGACCACGGTCTCGGCGGCGGGCGAGGCCCCGGGCCGTGCGTGTGCGAACCACAGCACCGCGCCGGACGTGACCAGGTAGCCGAGCAGGAAGAGGCCGCCGGCGCCCAGGTGCGCGCGGGCCGGACGGGTCGCGGCCCGACGGAACGTCAGCCGGCGGTTCGCCTCGGTGTTGAGGACCGTCAGCACCAGCAGGGAGACCAGGTTGGCCGCGGCCGGGGGCCACCACAGACGCAGCGCCCAGTACAGCAGCGCCTGCCCCGCGGTCGACACGACGCCGATCGCGACGAACCAGCCGACCTGCCGCGACCACACCGTGCGTCCCCACCCAACTGCCCGTTCGGCGACTTCTGTCGGCGCAGCCTATCCCCCTCATCAGGTCCTTTGCCTTTTCTTTGCCGTTAGGGAACCCTGTGGTGGCCGGGCGCGTTCAACCTGGTGGCCGCCGAGGACCCGAGGGGAGTCGCGGCCGCACCGGGGCCGCACGCCCGACAGTCGAAGGCACGACGACCGACCGCACAACAGCCCGACGCACAACAACAGAAGCCGAGGTGGCACGAGTGGCGATGTGGGACAAGATCAAGGACCAGGCCAAGACCTTCCAGCAGTCCCAGGGCACTCGGGGAGCGGGCGGATCCGGCCCGGGCGCGCAGGGCAGCGGCCGGCCGGGATCGTCCGGCGGCTCCCGGACGCAGCTGCTCGGGATGTTCAAGTCCCAGCTCGCCTCGGCGAAGAACGAGCTCAAGAGCGGCGCCTACCGGGACGCCAGCATGGCCATGTGCGCACTGGTCGCCGCGGCCGACGGACATGTGGACCCGGCGGAGCGCACGCGGGTGGAGGAGCTGATCGTCTCCAACGAGGTGCTGCAGAACTTCCCCGCGGACCAGCTCCGTCAGCGGTTCAACCAGCACGTCGACCGGCTGCTCGCCGACTTCGCGCAGGGCCGGAGCGAGGCCCTGCAGGTGATCGCCAAGGCGTCGAAGAAGCCCGAGGAGGCCCGCGCCGTCGTCCAGACCGGCATGGTCGTCGCCGGCGCGGACGGGGCCTTCGAGCCGTCCGAGCAGCAGGCGATCCGCGAGGCCTGCAGCGCACTCGGCGTCCCGCCCTCGGAGTTCGGCGTCTGACCGGGGCGAGGACCCGCCGGGGGCGGCCCGCCCGCCACACTCGACGTGGCGGCGCGGACCGCCCCCGCCGCACTGCGCGCCCCGCCCCGTGAGGGCACCGGGACACACCGGGCGGGGCCGGGGCGTCGGCTCAGGGCGCGATCCCCACGCCCGGGATCCTGCCCCACGCCCGCTCCTGTGCGGCGGTCATGGCGGGCCAGGCGAGGCCGCCCGGACGGGGCTGCACCCGCGAGGCGTACGGCGCGGGGCGGAAGCCGGGGTCGTAGAAGCAGCCGTCGCCGTACGTCGCGTCGAAGGCGGCGCAGGACGCCGCGATCGACTGCGGGCTCGGCCGGTGGCCCGTGCGGGCCCAGGCGTCCAGCGCGGAGAGGGAGTTGGCGTACTCGGAGTCGCTCAGCGAGCTGTGCTCGTTCTCCTTGGTGAACGTCTGGACGAGGTTCCCGCCCCGGCCGGCGCCCCGGAGGGTGGCGCGGTAGGCCGACTCGTGCTCCACGAAGGCCGTCGGGTCGTCGACGGCGTGCATCGTGAGGACGGGGAGGGAGACCCTGCCGGTGAGGTCGCTGTCGTAGGACAGGTCACGGCGCGCCGTCGGGTCGGCGGAGAAGCGTTCGACGCCCGCGTTGAGCGCCTTGTCGTCGTGCGAACCGCTGTAGCGCACGCCCCGGTTGCTCCACGGGTTCCGCCCGTCGAGCCGGTTGGTCACGATGTCCCGGAACGTGAAGGTGGCGAACCGCAGGTGTGACTCCAGGGTGCGCTCGGGGATGCCCGTGACGGCGAGGATGTCGTCGAGGTTGCGCTGCTGCACCTCGCTCCGGTCCGCCGGTTCGGACGCGAAGCCCGTGCACTCCTGGAGGCGGGCGCGCAGCCCGGCGGTCGTCATCGTGGATCCGGCCCGCAGCCCCTGCCACAGGGGGTACTGCTGCTCGGTCGGACGCGGGTGGTTGTGGCAGTAGTACTGGTAGACCACCCGCAGGTCCACGCGGTAGTCGTAGCCGCGCGAACCGCCGCCGAGGACGCCGTTGGTGAGCAGCACCCCGTCGTAGGCGCCGGGCCGCCTCCCGTAGGTCTCGGCCGCCTTGGCCGCGACGTTGCCTCCCCAGGACTGGCCGTGCAGGTAGGTGCGCTCCGGGCGGCCGAACCGGTCGGTGAACAGGCGCCGTACGTTCTCGGTGTCGGCGGCCGCCATCCGGGCCCCGTAGCCGCCGCGCCGGTAGGAGGAGGCGGCCCACGCGTACCCCTCGTCGACCATCACCGCCCAGCGTTCCAGGTCCTCGGTGCTGCGGGCCGGGTCGGAGGTGTCGCCGAGGTCGGGGCCGCCGTGGGCGTGCACGACGAGGGAGCCGTTCCAGTGGTGGGGCACGGCCATCGTGTAGTGGGCCCCGTTCTCGTCCCGGCCGGTGTAGCAGGTGGCCTTCTCGGCGAGGGCGGGCGGGCAGTCGGCGGCCGCCGCTTGCCCGGCCGCCGGTTCTTCGGCCGCCCGTGCGGGGGCGGCGGAGACGTTGCCGAGGGTGCCGAGGAACACGGCCGCCAGTGCGGCGGCCACCAGCGCCGGGCGGCTTCTGCGGCGCACCGCCCTTGTGACAGGCGTGGGAGCGTGGGGTGTGATCAAGGTGCGGCTCCTGTGACGTGCTGCGTGAGGGCGCGGAAAATCGCCCTGCGAGCCGGGATGTTAGGAACCGCCCGGTGCCGTGACCAGCCCTTGGATCATTGCGTTCATAGTGTTCCCCCGCTCCGGCGACGGCCCGCAGGGCACGGCCGTCGGGCGCGCGCCCGGCCTCCGTGCGCTCCGGCCGCCCGGGTCTCAGCTGTCGTAGTCCACGGTCAGCTGCTCGGAGACCGGGTAGGACTGACAGGTCAGGACGTAGCCGGCGTCGACCTCGGCCGCCTCCAGCGCGTAGTTGCGGCGCATCTCGGCCTGGCCGTCGGTGACCAGGGCGCGGCAGGTGCCGCACACGCCGCCCTTGCAGGCGAAGGGCAGGTCGGGCCGGGTCTGCTGGGCGCCGTCGAGGATGCTCCGCTCCCGGGACAGGGACGCGGTGGTGGAGCGGCCGTCCAGGGTGACGGTGACCTCGCTGACGGGTCCCCGCGGGCCGCTCTCCTCGTGGTGGACCTCGCGCACGGGCTCGTCGTCGGCGAAGAAGAGTTCCCGGTGGACGCGGTCCGCCGGAACACCGAGGCCGGCCAGGACCTGCTGAGCGTCCGCGACCATGCCCTGCGGTCCGCACAGCCACCAGTGGTCGGCGGCCGCCGCGTCCACCAGGGAGGCGACCAGCGCCGCCAGCCGCTCCGCGTCCAGGCGCCCGGAGAGCACCTCGGCCTCGCGCGGTTCGCGGGACAGGACGTGGGCGAGGTGGAAGCGGGTGGGGTACAGGTCCTTCAGGTCGGCCAGTTCGTCGGCGAACATCACCGTGCCGGTGCGGCGGTTGCCGTAGAAGAGGGTGACGGTCGAGCGGGTGTCGGCGGCGAGCACCGACTCCGCAATGGACACCATCGGTGTGATGCCCGAACCGGCCGCGACCAGCACGTGGTGGCCCGGCACCGTCAGGTCGGGCGTGAAGAGACCGGTGGGTGTCATCACCTCGACGGTGTCGCCCGGGCGCACCTCCTCGACCAGCCACGCGGAGAACAGACCGCCCGGCACCACCCGCACCCCGATGCGCGGCTGCGAACCGGCGGCCGCGCAGATCGAGTAGGAGCGGCGCTCGTCCCGGCCGTCGACCTCGCGCCGCAGGGTGAGCGACTGACCGGGCGCGAAGGCGAACTCCCCGGCCAGCTCGTCCGGGACCTCGAAGCTCACGGCGGCGGCGTCCGCGCACAGCCGCTCGACGGACGCGACGCGCAGCCGGTGGAAGACGGGCCGGCGGCGGGTGCGCACGGGGGCCGCCGGGACGGGGGCGGTTGGGGCCATCAGATCTCCTTGACGTACTCGAACGGCTCGCGGCAGGAGCGGCAGCGCCACAGGGCCTTGCAGGAGGTGGCGGCGAAGCGCGAGGTCTCCTCGGTGTCCCGGGAGCCGCAGCGGGGGCAGGGCACCGCGGGCCGGGTGGGCGACAGCACCAGCGGGACCGGCCCGCGGGGTGCGCGGCCGGGCGGGGCGATGCCGTGCTCGATGAGCTTGCGGCGGCCGGACCCGGTGATCCAGTCGCTGGTCCAGGGCGGGTCCAGGACCGTGCGGATCTCCACGCGCGCGTATCCCGCCGCGCGCAGCCGCGCGGCGACGTCCGCCCGCATCTCCGCCATGGCGGGGCACCCCGAGTAGGTGGGGGTCAGGCTCGCGACCACGGTGCCGTCCGCCCGTACCTCGACGTCGCGCAGGACACCGAGGTCGGCGAGGGTCAGCATGGGCAGCTCGGGGTCCGGCACCCGCTCGGCGACGCGCCGGGCGCGGCGGGCGTCCAGGAGCGCGGGACCGCCGGTCACCATGTCGCCCCCGGGTGGGCGCGGGCGACGCCCTGCAACTCGGTGAGCAGCGGCGCCAGGTGCTCGGTGTGCTCGCCCGCGCGCCCGCGACCGGGCAGCGGGCGGTGGACCGGCAGGGTCAGTCCGGCGGCGCCGGTGACCTGGCGCAGGTCGTCGGCGACCTCGTCCCGTACGTCGTGGGCCGCGTGCAGTTCACCGAGGTACGGGGCGACCTGCTCCAGCGCCGCCCGCATCCGGCGGTGCGACTCGTCCGTGCCGTCGCCCAGGCGTACGCACCACTGGGCGGCGTACTGCCGGTGGTACGTCAGCTCCTTGACGCCCTTGGCCGCGACCGCCGCGAGGACGGGGTCCGGGTGGCCCGTCAGCCGCCGGAAGTGCGCCAGGCGCCAGCTGGAGAGCACCAGCAGCCGTACGACGGTGAACGCGAAGTCGCCGCCGGGCAGTTCGGCCAGGGTCACGTTGCGGAAGTCGGCAGGGTCTCGGAAGTAGGCGTAGGCGTCCTCGTCCCGGCCGGTGCCGTCCACCTGGCCGGCGCGGGTGTAGAGCAGGCGGGCCTGGCCGAGCAGGTCGAGGCCGATGTTGGCCAGCGCCACCTCCTCCTCCAGCTCGGGAGCGCGGGTGATCCACTCGGCGAGCCGCTGGGCCCCTACCAGGGCGTCGTCGGCCAGCGCCACGCACTGGGCGGCCAGTTCACCGGCGTCGACACCCTCGGGCACGGCGGTGTCGACGCCGTGCAGCGGGTCCTCGAAACCGGTGCCGTAGGCCCAGCGGGTGTCGTCCTCGTGTCCCTCGGCCAGGGTGAGGTAGACGTGGTCGTCGCTCATGCCCTGCTCCTAGATGTGGGGGACGTCGTCGGGGATGTCGTAGAAGGTCGGGTGGCGGTAGACCTTGTCGGCGCTCGGGGCGAAGAAGGGGTCCTTCTCGTCCCGGGTGGAGGCGGCGATGTGTTCGGAGCGCACCACCCAGATGCTCACGCCCTCGTTGCGCCGGGTGTAGAGGTCGCGGGCGTGGGTGAGGGCCATGGCGTCGTCGGCGGCGTGCAGCGAGCCGACGTGGACGTGGTTGAGGCCGCGCTTGCCGCGTACGAACACCTCGTACAGCGGCCAGCCCTGCCTCCCCGGCTGTTCGGGGGTCACGCCACCGCTCCCTTCTCCGCGCGGGCGGCCTGCCTGGCGGCGTGGGCGGTGGCCGCCTCGCGCACCCAGGCGCCCTCCTCGTGGGCGGTGCGCCGCCGCTGGACGCGCTGCGCGTTGCACGGCCCTTCGCCCTTGATGACCCGCGTCAGCTCGTCCCAGTCGGGGGTGCCGAAGTCGTGGTGGCCCGTCTCCTCGTTCCAGCGCAGCTCGGGGTCGGGCAGGGTGACGCCGAGCTTCTCGGCCTGCGGGACGGTCATGTCGACGAAGCGCCTGCGCAGTTCGTCGTTGCTGTGCCGCTTGATCTTCCAGGCCATCGACCGTGCCGAGTTGGGCGAGGCGTCGTCGGGCGGGCCGAACATCATCAGGGACGGCCACCACCAGCGGTCCACGGCGTCCTGGACCATCCCGCGCTGGGCCGGGGTGCCGCGCATCATCGTCATCAGCAGTTCGTAGCCCTGCCGCTGGTGGAAGGACTCCTCCTTGCAGATGCGCACCATCGCGCGCGCGTAAGGCCCGTAGGAGCTGCGGCACAGCGGCACCTGGTTGCAGATCGCGGCGCCGTCCACGAACCAGCCGATCACGCCGATGTCGGCGAAGCTCAGGGTCGGGTAGTTGAAGATCGAGGAGTACTTCTGGCGGCCCTCGATCAGCCGCTCGGTGAGGTCGTCGCGGTCCGCGCCGAGCGTCTCCGCCGCCGAGTAGAGGTACAGCCCGTGTCCCGCCTCGTCCTGGACCTTGGCGAACAGGATCGCCTTGCGGCGCAGTGACGGGGCACGGGTGATCCACTCGCCCTCGGGCTGCATGCCGATGATCTCCGAGTGCGCGTGCTGGGCGATCTGCCGGACCAGCGTCCTGCGGTAGCCGTCGGGCATCCAGTCGCGCGGTTCGACGCGCTGGTCGCGCGCGATCGTCGTGTCGAAGTGCTCCTGGAGTCCGTCCGGCCCGTCCGGGGGCGGCGTCTCGGCGGCGTGCTTCGTGGTCATCGTCACCAGCTTCCCAACCGACCATTCGTTCGGTATCAGTGTGACTGCTTTCCGGACGCCGGGCAAGACCCCGGGGCCCCGCCGTCACCACTCTTGACAGCGCGAGCGGGCGACTGGATTACTGGGCCAGGGCCGCAGGCGAACCGAATGGTCGGTCGGGATATCGGTCGGGACATGGGGTGATCGGAGACGTGTCGGAGGTCACTGAGCAGACGCCCGCGGAGGCGATGTTCGCCGCGGACCGGGCCTCACGCGGGCTCGGCATCGAGTTGGTGGAGCACGGCGAGGGGGCCGCCGCCGTCCGGATGACCGTGACCCCGGCGATGGTGAACGGCCGCCGGATCGCCCACGGCGGCTTCCTGTTCCTGCTGGCCGACACCGCCTTCGCCTGCGCGTGCAACACCCACGGACCCGTGACCGTGGCGGCCGGCGCCGACATCGTCTTCGTCGCCCCGGCCCGGGAGGGCGACGTGCTCGTGGCCCGCGCCGAGGAGCGCGCCCGCTACGGGCGCAGCGGGATCTACGACGTGAGCGTGCGGCGCGGCGACGAGGTGATCGCGGAGTTCCGCGGCCGCAGCCGCACCGTGCGGGACGGCGGGGCCGGCCACCGCGCGCGGGACGACGAGAACACCCACCGCGCGCGGGAGGGCACGGCGTGCGAGACGCCGGGCACGACGACGAAGGAGTCGCGATGAGCAGCGAGCCGACGACCGGGGCGGCCCCGGCACCCCGCCGGGGCGAGCCCCTCCCCCACGATCTGCTCGACGACGCCGAGCGGCTCTCCCGCGAGGAGCTCCAGGAGCTTCAGCTCGACCGGCTGCGCGCGACCCTGCGGCACGCCTACGACAACGTGGAGCTGTACCGCAAGAAGTTCGACGCCGCCGGGGTCGGGCCCGACGACTGCCGCAGCCTGGCGGACCTGGCGAGGTTCCCCTTCACCACCAAGGCCGACCTGCGGGAGACCTACCCGTTCGGGATGTTCGCCGTCCCGATGGCCGACGTGCGGCGCGTGCACGCCTCCAGCGGCACCACCGGCCGCGCCACCGTGGTCGGGTACACGGAGAACGACCTCTCCGTGTGGGCGGACGTCGTCGCCCGTTCGATCCGGGCCGCGGGCGGCCGGCCCGGCCACAAGGTGCACATCTCCTACGGCTACGGCCTGTTCACCGGCGGCCTCGGCGCACACTACGGCGCCGAACGCGCCGGCTGCACGGTGATCCCCGCCTCCGGCGGGATGACGGCGCGCCAGGTGCAGATCATCCAGGACTTCCGGCCCGAGATCATCATGGTCACGCCCTCCTACCTGCTCACGCTGCTCGACGAGTTCGAACGGCAGGGCATCGACCCGCGCACCACTTCGCTGAAGGCCGGCATCTTCGGCGCGGAGCCGTGGACCGAGGAGATGCGGCGCGAGATCGAGGAGCGGATGGGCATCCACGCCGTCGACATCTACGGGCTGTCGGAGGTGATCGGCCCGGGCGTTGCGCAGGAGTGCGTGGAGACCAAGGACGGACTGCACGTGTGGGAGGACCACTTCTACCCCGAGGTGGTGGACCCGCTCACGGACGCCGTGCTGCCCGAGGGCGAGGAGGGGGAGATCGTCTTCACCTCCCTGACCAAGGAGGCGCTCCCCGTCGTCCGCTACCGCACACGCGACCTGTCGCGGCTGCTGCCCGGCACCGCCCGGCCCGCCTTCCGGCGGATGAGCAAGGTCACCGGCCGCTGCGACGACATGATCATCCTGCGCGGGGTGAACGTCTTCCCCACCCAGATCGAGGAGATCGTGCTGCGCACGCCCGGCGTGGCCCCGCACTTCCAGATCCGGCTCACTGCCCGCGGCCGCATGGACCACATGACCGTACGCGTCGAGGCCCGCCCCGACGCCGGCCCCGAGCAGCGCGAGGCCGCCGCGCGGGCGATCGGGCAGGGCGTCAAGGACGGGGTGGGCGTGAGCGTGGAGGTGGAGATCGTGGACCCGGAGACCCTGGAGCGCTCCCTGGGCAAGCTGCACCGGGTCAAGGACCTCCGCGACGCCTGACACGAGGCGTGACGCGTGACGCGACGCGTGGCCCGACGCGCGAAACGTGAGGACGGACACGTCTGTTCGGTGGTCGGCCCGGTGTGCGAGTCGGTGCGGATGGGCAGGAAGTCCATGATCGGGGGAGGGTGAGCATTCTGGGGGGACATCCCGTGCGCGTGTGTGTGATCGGTGCAGGTCTGTCGGGACTGGCGGTGGCGCACGCCCTCAAACAGCGCGGCATCCCCTTCGTCTGCCTGGAGAAGGCGCCGGACGTGGGCGGCATCTGGCGGCAGCCGGGGGCCGGCGAGCGGGGGCCGGGCTATCGGTCGCTGCACCTCAACACCGCCAAGCAGCTGACCGGGTACGCCGACTTCCCGATGCCGTCCTCGTATCCGCTCTACCCCCGGCACAGCCAGTTCGCCGCCTATCTGCGCTCCTTCGCCGAGTGGGCCGGTCTGCTCGGCCACGTCGAACTGCGCACCGAGGCCGTCTCCGTGCGCCGGGACGCGGACCGCGGGTGGACGGTCGTCAGCCGGGACGCGGACGGCACGGAGGAGGAACGCCGGTTCGAGCAGGTGGTCGTCGCCTCCGGTCATCACACCGACCCGGCCCTGCCCGATCCCCTGCCGACCGGCGCCGACTCCTTCACCGGAACGATTCTGCACTCGCTCGACTACCACGACGGCAGGGACTTCGACGGCCGGCGCGTCGTCGTGGTGGGCCTCGGCGCGTCGGCGGTGGACATCGCCGCGGACCTCTCCCGGCACGCCGAGCAGACGGTGCTGTCGGTGCGGCGCGGGCTGCACATCGTGCCCAAGCAGCTCTTCGGGATGTCGGTCGACGAGATCGCCGAGGCGCCCTGGTGGACCGAGATGTCCTTCGCCGAGCAGCGCCGGTGGGTGGAGCAGGCCCTGCTCGTCGCCCGCGGCAGACTCGGGGACTACGGCCTGCCCGAGCCGGACCACCCGGTGTTCTCGTCCGCGACGACCCTCTCGGACGAGATCCTCAGCCGGATCCGGCACGGTGCCGTGACCCCGAAGCCCGCGATCGGCTCCTTCGACGGCGACCGGGTCGTCTTCACCGACGGCACCTCCGTGGCCGCGGACGCCGTCGTCTACTGCACCGGCTTCCGCATGACGTTCCCCTTCCTGCCGCCGGGCTGCCCGCTGGCGGCGGACGGCTCGGTCGAGCTGTACCGGCGGGTCGTCCCGGCCGGCCTGCCGGGCCTGTACTTCGTCGGACTGGTCCGCCCCGTGGGCTCCATCACCCGGCTGGTGGAGGCCCAGGCCCAGTGGGTGGCCCGGCTGGTCGACGGCGACGCGGACCTGCCGTCGGCCGGGGAGATGCGCGAGGAGATCGGCAGGTACCTCACCGGCATCGCCCAGCGCTACGGCCGCACGCCCGGCGCCTCGATCCAGGTCGACGTGGGCCCGTACCTGGCTCAGTTCCGGGAGTCGCTGCCCGTGTAGGCCCCGGACGCACACCCCGCGGCAGGGCTTCCGGCGGCGTCCGCCGGGAGCCCTGCCGTGTCCGAACGGTCCGCTCAGCCCACCGGCACGATCGTGGGAGCGCTCCCCGGCACTGCGGGCCTGACCGCGTACGCCTCCGCGGAGAGGTACGCGGTCACCCGTGGCGGACGGTCCCGCTGGTGGGCCAGCGCCAGGTAGGCGAGGAGTCCCACGCCGTCCTCGGGGCGCCGCCGCGTGACGGCGGCCAGCGCGCGGACGAGCACCGAGGGGTCCGTGCCGTGGTGCCGCAGCACGCTCGCCGCCCGGGCCAGGGCCTCACCGTCGTGCCGGGCGTAGTCCCGTACGGGGATGTGCAGGGTGAAGCCGCTCGGCCGGGCGGCGGCGGGGTCGGTGAAGGAGTGGCAGGACAGACCGGGCCGTCTGTCCAGACCGGTCGTGTCGGGGCCGGACGCGACCGCGGCGCGGAAGAACCCCTCGATCGCGGCGGGCCCCGGCCCTTGGTCCATCCGGGAGAGCCGGCCCGCCCGGCCGGCGGTGAGGTGGTCGTGCCGCACGTAGACCTTCACCCGGGGCTGCGCCCACTCCCCCAGGTCGAGGGCGAGGAACGGAAATCCGGCTCCCTGGGGCAGGACGGCGAAGGCCCCCCGGTGGCCGAGCCGGTGCAGGGCCTCGCGCACCGTTGCGGCGGAACGTTCCGCCCCGTTCGCCGCCGGGTTCAGATAGACCTTGACGCCGGGTACGCCGCCGGGCCTGAGCTCCAGTGCGCACCACAGGGCCAGCGGCCCGTGCGGGTCCGGCGGCAGGAACAGGTCCTCGATCTCGTCGAGTGCGTCGGTGGCGAAGTCCCAGCGCCGCGCCATCTGCCGGACCGACTCGAGTCCGGCGCGTCCGTTGCGGGCCAGGCTGCCTGCGCCGCAGCCGGGTTCCAGGAGCACCCGCAGGGCGGGGGGCGCGTCGGACCGGAAGGAGAGGGAGTACTCGACGGGGGTGTGGTCGTCGGAGAGGAAGGTCCGGGTCGGCGGCGGCAGGCTCAGCGGCCGTTCGGCCACCGGCCCCAGCGAGTCGGTCAGCACCCGCACGTAGGCCGCGGTGTCCGTCCCGGACAGTCCGGCCACCGCCGCGAGTCTTCGCAACTGCCCGGCCGTGAGGTCCCCGAGCGTCGGTGTGCCCCGCGGGGCCGCGCCCGTCGGTGCGGCCGTCACCGTCCCCTCCCCGGTCGCACCCGCACAAAGCGATACCCGCCTGACGAGGCGGGTATCGGGGGTCTGAGCGGCGGGAAAGCGGCGTTCGTGGGTATGTGGTCCACGACACCTCCTTTTACTCGTAAGCAACTTGAATGCCGCGTTGCTCACTACCCCCGCCGTTCGAACTTCATGCGAATGGTGCGGGTTGGGGAGGTGTTGCGCAGATCACCGCGTGAGCCAGGTGAGGAACTGGCTCCACATGCCGCCGCGTTCGGCCGGGCGGGCCGGGGCGGCCGCCTTCTCCTGCTCGGCCGCCGGGGCCGGCCGGGCGTCGGCGGGCCGGGTGGCGCGGGCGGGGGTGAACCGGACCGGGAGCGTGGCCAGCGCCCGGTTGAAGGGGCCCGGGCGCCAGGCCAGGCTGTCCTCGGGAACGGCGAGTGCGACGTCGGGCAGTTCGTTGAGCAGGTGCTCGACGGCCGTGACGGTGATGTGCCGGGCCGGTTCCTTGGAGGGGCAGGCGTGCGGCCCCGCGCTCCAGGCCAGGTGGGCGCGGTTGCTGCCGGCCTGGCGCGAGGCCTTGAGGGCCGGTCCGGTGTTGGCCGCGGCGAAGCTCACCAGGACCAGGTCGCCCGCCTGGAGCTGGTGTCCGGCGAGTTCGGTGTCGGCGGCCGGGTAGTGCGGCGCGTAGTTCGACATCGGCGGGTTCTCCCACAGCGTGTCGTCGAGTGCCTCGTCGATCAGGCCGCCCTCGCGGGCGTACCGCTCGTGGGTGAGGAGCCGGTGCAGGGTGTTGCCGATGAGGTTGCGCAGGGGTTCGGCTCCCGCACCGAGCAGCAGCGCGAGCTGGTGGACCATCTCCTCGTCGTCGAGCGCCGCCTCGTGGCGCATCAGCCAGGAGGTGACGTCGTCACCGGGCTTGGCGCGCTTGAGGGCGACGAGTTCCCCGGCCGCCTGGAACAGCACCTCGGTGGCCTTCTCGGCGTTGACCCCGTCGAACATGCCGGAGATGCCGAACAGCACCCGGTCGCCGATGTCGGCGGGGCAGCCGAAGAGTTCGTTGAACACGAACAGCGGCAGCTGCTTGGCGTAGTCACCGAGCAGGTCGGCGGAGCCGCGTGCGGCGAACTGCGAGATGAGGTAGCGGGAGATCTGCTCGGTGCTCCGGCTCAGCCGCCGGGTGTCGACCCGCGCCATGCTGTCGGTGACCGCCTGGCGCAGTCGGAGGTGGTCGGCGCCGTCGGTGAACATGCAGTTGTGCCGGTAGGCGAGCAGGGGTGCGACGGGGCTGTCCGGGCTCACCTTGCCCTCGTTGAAGGCCCGCCAGCGGCGGGCGTCCTTGCGGAAGGTGCCGGAGTCCTGCAGCAGTTGGAGCGCCGCCGCGTAGTCCGTGACCAGCGTGGCCTCGACGCCGGGGGCCAGTTCGACGGGGGCCGCGGCCCCGTAGTGGCGCAGGTACTCGTAGTACGCCTGCGGATCGGCGGCGAACTCCGGCCCGTGCAGCGGCACCCGGGCACCGGATCCGTGGGCCGGGCAGCCGGGCGGCGGCACCGGCGCGGTGTCGTGGGCGTTCATGTCTGCTCCCAGCTCCTAGGCTCTGTCCAGCAGATGGCGGACGAGGGTGGTCAGTGCGGCGGCCGAGGACTGCTCGTCGCGGGCGTCGCAGGTGACGACGGGGGTGTCGTCGAGCAGGTCGAGCGCCTCGCGCAGCGCCCGTTCGTCCCGCAGCGGCGCGCCGTCGAAGTGGTTGACGGCGATGGCGTAGTCGAGTCCGTAGTGCTCGATGAGGTCGATCACCGGGAAGGAGTCCGCCAGCCGCTCGGGGTCGACCAGGACGAGGGCGCCGAGCGCGCCGCGGGCCATGTCCTCCCACATCTGGACGAACCGCTGCTGGCCGGGGGTGCCGAACAGGTACAGCACGATGCGGTCGCTGATGGTGAGGCGGCCGAAGTCCATGGCGACCGTGGTGGTGGTCTTGCCCTGGACCCCCTTGAGGTCGTCGACCGGCTCGGCGGCCTGCGTCATCGTCTCCTCGGTGCACAGCGGCTCGATCTCGGAGATGGAGCCGATGAGGGTGGTCTTGCCCACCGCGAAGTGCCCGACGACGAGGATCTTGACCGCGGTCTGGGTCGCTCCCTCGCGTACGTAGTCGCGCTCATCCAAACTTGGCGCGGAGCCCATTGAGCACCTCCTCCAGGATCTCCTTGTCCGCGAGGCGGGCGCGGGCCACCGGCGGACGGGTCGTCAGGTGCCCGCCCTCCATCAGTGACGCCAGCAGGATCCGCACCACGCCCAGCGGGAAGCGGGTGTGCCCGGCGATCTCCGCGACCGACAGGTAGCCGGCGGAGCAGAGGTCGAGCAGGCTCTGCTCCTCGGGGGAGAGCCGGGCGGGCCGCCGCGTCTCCTCGGCGGACGCGGTGACCAGGGTGATGAGCGAGAGGTCGTCCTCGTCGGGCAGTCCGCGGCCCTTGGTGATGACGTACGGCCGTACTAATTCGGGCGACTCGGGTGCCCAGCCGTCGTGGCCGGTCATGATCGGGCGCCGAGGTTCTCGCGCGGCGGTGTCGTCAGCCGCTTGCCCAGCTGGGCGACGAGTTGCTGCATGCGGAAGGTGATGTCGGCCATGTCGACCTCCGGGGAGGCGGAGACGCCGAGGTAGGCGCCCTCTCCCGCGGAGATCAGGAACACCCAGCCGCCGTCGAACTCGACCAGGGTCTGCCGCCAGTTCTGGCCGGGGTCCTCACAGAAGAAGGAGAGGGTTCGGCTGAGTGACTGCACACCGCTCATCGCGGCGGCGACCCGGTCGGCGTCGTCCTTGTCGAAGTCCTGCGTCCGGGCCATCAGCAGGCCGTCGGCGGATATCAGGACCGCGTGCAGGGCCCCGGGAATCTCCAGGGCGCTGTCGAGCATCCATGACAGATCGTCGTTCACGAGACCTCATGTCCTTCGCTGCTTGCACCGGATGTGCTGCTCGTCCGGTCGGCGTTCTCGGCGTTCTCCGGCTCGGCGCCCCGGCCGGACCGCGTTCCGCGCTGGAAGGCGCCCATGACCTGGGCCTGCTCGGAGTCGGAGCGGCCCGCCGGGCGCGGGGTGGAGGAGCTGCCGGGCACGATGGCCATCGGTCGCTTGCGGCGCCGCCGGGGCAGACCGTCGTCGGTGCGGGACGCGGCGGGCGCGGCCTCCGGTCCGCCGTCCGGTACCGGCCGGGCGGCGGGGCGGGCGGCCGGCGCGGGGGTCTTCTTCTCCGGCATGGCGGTGAGCATCTCGTGCGGCAGCAGGACCACCGCCCGTACACCTCCGTAGGGAGAGGAGGAGTCCACCGACACCTCGAAGCCGAAGCGTTCGCACAGCAGGCCGATGACGGCGAAGCCGAACTGCGGCGGGTTGCCGAGGCCCGCCACGCCCGAGGCGCGCTCGGTGGCGAGCAGCTTGTCGGCCCGGGCCCGCTCCTCGTCGCTCATGCCGACACCCGCGTCGTCCACGACCACGCAGATGCCCTTGGGCACGGTGCGGATGTTGATCTCGACGACGGTGTCCGGGCTGGAGTAGCTGGTGGCGTTGTCCAGCAGTTCGGCGAGGGCCAGCGCGACGGGTTCGACGGCGCGGCTGGTGATGCCGAAGTCGACCTGGGAGAGGATGTCCACCCGGCGGAAGTGCCGGATGCGTCCCTGCGCGCTGCGGACCACGTCGTACACCGAGGCGGTGTCGCGCCGGCCGCCCAGCCAGCCGTCGCACAGGACGGCGATGGACTGCGCACGGCGGCCGAACTGCGAGTTGGTGTGGTCGATCTCCAGCAGGTCCTGCAGCAGGGCCGAGTCCCCGTACTTGCTCTGCAGCCGGGAGAGCACCAGCTGCTGTTCGGCGGCGAGACCCTGGAGGGTCCGCATGGCCGACTTCAGGACGGTCTTGGTCTCGTCCTCGGCGCGCTCCTGCGCGGCCTGTACGGATTTCCCGTAATCGTTCTCCAGCTCGGTGTAGTGGTCCCGGAGCCCCTGTACCTGCTGCCGCAACGCCCGGGCCGCCCTGCGCTGGCGACCGACGAGCACGGCGGCGGCGACGAGGGCGACGAGCAGGACCCAGAGCAGTGGGTTTCCCGTGTATTCCGTCATAAGACTCTCTTCAGGCGACTGACGGCCGGTTTGCTGCGTTCCCGTCCACGCGGGCGGTCCGGCGGACCGCCCGCACCGGGGCGACGGCCCGGGCTGTCCCTGAAGTCGGGGATGCCGTCTTTCACCCATCCGCCCGCTCGCAAACGCGGTGATCGTATCACCGCATGATCAGGTGAATTTACGTCAAGAAGCGCCCATCACGGACCGGTTGAGACCGGCGACCGGACCGTCCGGCGCGATGGGTACAGTCGGCCCCGTGAAAGATGCACCAGACACCTTCCGGCCGGGTACGGGCACGGGCACGGGCACGGGCTCGGCGCGCGGCGGCGCGGGGTGACGCCCGAGGCCATGGCCGCGGTCTTCGCGGCGGGCGTCGGGGCCGGTGCCATCAACAGCGTCGTCGGCTCCGGAACCCTGATCACCTTTCCCGTGCTGCTGGCCACGGGACTGTCACCGGTGACCGCGACGGTGTCCAACGCCCTGGGTCTGATCCCCGGTTCCATCAGCGGCGCCGTCGGCTACCGCAAGGAGCTGACCGGCCAGCGCCGGCGCGTCCTGAAACTGGGCGCGGGTGCCCTGCTCGGCGGTCTCGCGGGGGCGACGCTGCTGCTGTCGCTGCCGCCGGACGCCTTCGAGACGATCGTGCCGGTGCTGGTGGGCCTCGCTCTCGTGCTGGTCGCGCTGCAGCCGCAGATCGGCAGGCTGGTCCAGCGCCGCCGCGAGCGCACCGGCGCCTCTGCGCGCCGGGACGGCGGCCCGCTGCTCCTCGTCGGCCTGACCCTCGCCAGCGTCTACGGCGGGTATTTCACCGCCGCCCAGGGGATCATCTACCTGTCCCTGATGGGCATGCTCCTCGACGAACCCCTGCAGCGCCTCAACGGCGTCAAGAACGTCCTGGCCGCCGTCGTCAACACCGTTGCCGCGCTGTTCTTCCTCTTCGCCGCGGACTTCGACTGGACCGCCGTCGGTCTGCTCGCGGTCAGCTCGGCCCTGGGCGGCCATTTCGGCGCCAAGGTGGGCCGCCGCTTCAGCCCCCTGGTCCTGCGGATCCTGGTCGTGACGGTCGGCACGGTCGCCCTCGTGCAGTTGCTGCTGCGCTAGGAAGCGACCGGCGCGGGCCGGGGTGTCGGGCGCGGCCGGGTGTGGAATCTGCCCACCGCTTCCTTGGCCAATCATTTCCGGCCATCGGTTACACGTGGCACATACCACGTCCCCCGGCCGATTGACCGCGGGCGGGATCAGGGAAGCCATGGAGCGCCCGTGATCGACTCGAAGGGACAGACCCCCCGTGACGCCCGTAGCGCCTCCCCCCATACCCAGGGCAGCGGGTTCGCTGCCGTTCCTGGGTCACGCGGTACAGCTCATGCGCGACAACCTCGGCTTTGTCGCCGCACTGCGCACCACCTACGGCCCCCTGGTCGAGATCACCCTCCAGCCCGGCACCCGCACCCTCGTCGTGCAGGACCCCGGCCTCATCCGCACCATGCTGACCGACCTGGGACCGAGCCTCGACAAGGGCCGGTTCTTCGAGAAGATGGGACAGCTGCTCGGCGACTCCGTCGTCACCGCGGCCGGCCAGGTCCACGTCCGCAAACGACGCCAGCTGCAACCCGCCTTCGCCCGCGAGCAGATCGCCCGCTACGTCGACACCATGCGCACCGAGACGGACGCCGCCGTCGACGGCTGGGTCCCCGGCCGGCGGCTCGACGTGCGCGAGGCCATGGTCGGGCTCAGCCTGAACATGCTGGCCAAGACCGTCTTCTCGGGCAGCCTCGACGACGCCACGTTCCGCAGGCTGCGTGCCGACCTGTCGATCGTGATGAACGGCGTCGGTGCCCGCGTCATGCTGCCCGACTGGGTGGAACGGCTTCCGCTGCCCGCCAACCGCCGCTTCAACGCGGCCCGCGACGCCGTACGGGCCACCATCGACCGCGCCGTGAGCGACCTCCAGGCCTCCGGCCACGACACCGGCGACATGCTCTCCCTGCTGCTGCGCACCACCGACGAGGAGACCGGAGAGCCGCTGACCGGCCACCAGATCTCCTCCGAGATCCTCACCCTGGCCGTCGCCGGCACCGAGACCACCGCCTCGGTGCTCTCCTGGATGCTGTACGAACTCGCCCGCAACCCGGAGATCGAGGCGCGGGTCCTGGCGGAGCTGGACGAGGTCCTCGGCGACCGGCCGGTGGCCTTCGACGACCTCGGCCGGCTGCCGTACCTGGGCCGGGTGGTGGAGGAGACGCTGCGGATGCACCACACCGGGTGGCTCGTCACCCGCCGCACCGTCACGGAGACCCGGCTCGGTCCCTGGACGGTGCCCGCCGGGACCGAACTCGCCTACTGCCAGCACGCCCTGCACCGCGACCCGCTGCTGTTCCGGGACCCGCTGGAGTTCGACCCGGACCGCTGGCTCGACGAACCGGGGCCACGGCCCACGCAGGGGTTCCTGCCCTTCGGCGCGGGCAAGCACAAGTGCATCGGGGACCGGTTCGCGCTCACCGAACTCGTCACCGCCGTCGCCACGATCGTGCGGCGGGTACGGCTGGAGCTCGCCCCCGGCCAGACGGTGCGCCCGGTCGCCGCGGCCACGGTCCGGCCCCGCACGCTGCTGATGACCGTCCGCGGGAAGGAGAGCGGACGGGCGGGGGACGCGGCACCCGCCCCCGCCGGCTGAGACGGCGACCGGCCCGCCCCGGCGGGGTGAGCGCGGTACGCCCCAGCCGCCGAGCACGTCCGTGCCCCCCCCTGCCGACGGCGGCGGCGCGGCCGCCCGGGTCGCGGTGACCGGCGCCGCCCGCTCCCCGTGGCGGCGCGCACCGTCGGCGGGCGTCCAGGAACCGGACGGCCCAGCAGGCATGTGGTGGATACATCTACTGTGCGCGGTGACCGAGGACGTCCCGCACGAAGGAGTCACGGCATGACCGGCCGGACCGCCAGCTCCCCCACGACCGACCACGACGGCGCCGCCGTACTCCGGCTCCGGGACGTGAGCGTCCGCCGCTTCACCACCGACCAGCTGATCCTGGACGGCATCGACTGGACCGTCCGCCCCGGCGAGCACTGGGCCCTGCTGGGGGCCAACGGCGCCGGCAAGACGACCCTGCTGCGGCTGCTGGGCGCGCTCATGCACCCCACGACCGGCACGGTCGAGGTTCTCGGCAGCCTGCTCGGCCGGGTGGACGTGCGGGAGCTGCGGACGCGCATCGGCCATGTGAACTCGGCCCAGCGGGTGCCGCAGGACCTCACCGGGCACGCGGTCGTGCTCACCGGTCACAGCGGCACCGTCCAGCCCCTGTGGCGGACGTACGGCGACGAGGTGCGGGAACGGGCCCGCGACCTGCTCACCGAGCTCGGCGTCAAGGAGCTGGCCGACCGGCCGTACGGCGTCTGCTCGGGCGGCCAGCGGGCGCGGATCCTCATCGCGAGGGCGCTGATGGCCGACCCGGCGCTGCTGCTCCTGGACGAGCCCTTCAACGCCCTGGACCTGCCGTCCCGCGAGGATCTCGTCGAGGCGATGCACCAGCTCGCCGAAGGGCGCCCGAGGCTGGCCACGGTCACGGTCACCCACCACCTGGAGGAGCTGTTCCCGGCCGTCAGCCACAGCCTGCTGCTGCGCGAGGGCCGGATCCTGTCCCGGGGACCGGTGGACGACGTCCTCACCGACGACCTGCTGACCGCCTGCTTCGGCCGCGAGATCACGGTGGCCAGGCGGGACGGACGCTGGTCGGCCTACTCCGGCCGGCGCACCCGCGGTCAGGCCCGGTCCGGCGGTGGAAGCCGCGAACGCCGGGGAGGGGTAGGTCGCGTCGGCGCGCCCCGCTTCCCCTGAAGCCGGACGCGACGCCGAGGCGGCTCACCGGCCGTCCGCCGGGGAGCGGGACGGTCCCGGACGTGTCGGCGTGCGGTACGTCCGGGGCCGCCCCTCGGCTCCCCCGCCGGGGACTGCCCGCTCGGCGGCCGGAGCAAACGGAACACCGTGGAGGACGGACCCGGTTCACGCCCGCGGGTGACCGCGGTCAACCCGTGGGTGACCGCGGTCCGCACGGGTCCCCGTCCCGTCCTGGACGTCCGCCGGTCCGCCCGCTGCCGGAACCTCAGGCGCAGCCCCAGGCGGACATCCCCTGCAGGTCGGCCAGGCGCCTGGCGACGGCGATCTGCTCGGTGCGGGTGGCGAGGTCCGCGCGCGGGGCGTACTTCAGGCCTCCGGCCGCGATCCAGCTCGACGGCGCGAACTGCAGGCCCCCGTAGTAGCCGTTGCCGGTGTTCGCCTGCCAGTCGCCGCCGGACTCGCAGGCCGCGATGGAGTCCCAGTCCGTGCGCAGGGAGCCCGAAGGGGAGGCGGCCGCCCCGGTGGGGGCGGCGAGTGCGGCGGCGGCGAGGAGGACCGTCACGGCGGTCCGGACCGTGCGACCGTGCGAGCGCCGCGCGTTGCCCTGAAGAGCATTTCGTCTACAGATCATATGGGGACTGTTACCGCACGCGACGACCGGGTGCCGCCCCGTCCGCCGCGGTCCTACGCCGGTCGGAGCACACGAACCACCCCGCCGCCCGTGTTCACTTCGCCGACGGCACGGACGGCGCGCCGTCCGCCGCCGCCTCCGTGGCCAGGTAGTCCGGCACGGCCTCAGGGTCGACCAGCCGGTTGAGGCGGCTGGGCACGTCGAACCCGATCAGCAGGATGACCACGAGCGTCAGCGAGAAGGTCAGCACCGCCAGCGACCGGCCGAGCGGCATCGAGGAGGCGAGCCCGGCCCCGAGCACCGGCGCGACGGCGCCGCCCAGCGCGCCGACGTTGTAGGTGAAGCCCAGGGACGCGGCCCGGGTCCCGGTCGGGAAGTGCCCGGCGATGTACTTCGGCAGCAGCCCGGAGACGCCCTGCATGCAGGCGAGCATCAGGAACAGCAGGATGCCCAGCTGGAGTTGGCTGTCGCGGACGGCGAAGACGGGGAAGACGAAGGCGATCCCGACCGCCAGCGTGCAGGCGTACGCCCTGCGGGTCCCGAAGCGGTCGCCGGCGAACCCGGTGACGATGCAGCCCGCCATCGTGCCGAACCCCGCGTAGTACAGCGCGTCACTGACCTCTGCCGGGCTGAAGCCCAGCTCGGTCTTGAGGTACGTGGGCAGCAGGGCCTGGACCGGCCAGCTGTAGAGGAAGGCGCAGAACACGGTGACGCAGAGCGCGACGAACAGCAGCCACCTCCTGCGCCCGCCCAGCTGGACGGCGAAGGCCACGAGGCAGACCGCCGCCACCACGGACAGGACCGGCACCGCACCGGCGCCGAGCGGAGTGAACACCGCGAACAGCGAACCGGTGGCGACCACCGCCAGCACCGTGTTGGCACTCGCCCTGCGCCGGCCCGCGAACAGCGGCCGGAAGGGGTTGGGCCGCTCACCGGTGGCCCCCACCTCGGCCTCCCAGTCGTCGGCCTCGGGCAGCGCCCGCCGTACCCACAGGGCGACGAGCACGGGGAACAGGCCGATGTAGAACAGCCACCGCCAGCCGTGCGCCGGTACCACGTGCTCGTACACCTCGGCCGCCAGGACGCCGCCCAGCGAGAAGCCGGAGATGAGGAAGCCCGAGGCGCGGTTGCGCAACCGGGCGGGCCAGCTCTCCAGGACGTAGGTGGCGCTGGCGCTGTACTCGCCGGCCATGCCCATGCCGATCAGCAGGCGCGCGGTGAACAGGCTGGTGTAGTCCCAGGCGAACCCGCAGGCGAAGGTGCCGACCGAGTACAGCAGGATGCTCGCCACCATGGCGCTCTTGCGGCCGAAGCGGTCGCCGAGCGCGCCGAGCACGGCGCCGCCGAGCCAGCGGGTGATGAACGCGCCGGAGACCAGGCTCGCGGACTCGACGGCCGACAGCCCGAAGTCGTCGGCGATCTCGGTCAGTACGAGGGTGATGAGGACGAAGTCGAAGCCGTCGAGGAGATAGCCGATCCAGGCGGCGAAGAAGGACTTCCACTTCTCCCGGGTGATCTCTCTGTACCAGGGCCGGGAGGTCGCGGTGGTGCGCACAGGTGACATGGCGGTCCAATGCGGAGTGGGGAGACGCGCGTGGGCAGGGGCGGGACGCAGGCGGGACCGGGGGCGAAGCGGCGGTCCCGGTCCGGGGTCGCGGGAGGCCGGCCTCGGTGAGCCGGTCGCGGGCCCGGGCCGCGGCAGGATCGTCCAGCGGTACCCGGGGCGCGGCGGTGGCGGGGCAGTCGACGCGGCCGAGCAGGTGGGCGGCGGCCGGCGGCGAGGAACCGGCGCCGATACACGCCGTGGTCGTCGAGGCCGTGCGCGCGGGGACGCCGGCGAGGGCGGTGAGGGCGAGGCGCCGCGTGGGGGTCGAGGCTCTGCGCGCGGGGGACGCCGAGGCCGCGGAGACGGCCGTGCACCGGCACTTCGACGACGCCCGCGGCCGGCCGGCGCCGCACCGGGCGCGCCCCTCGTTCGTGTGAAGAACCCCGGGGACGTACTCCGGGCGGGTGACGGGCGGGCCCGGCCGGGCGGGCCCGCGCTTACGGTTTCGCGATGACCTCGATCACCGCTGACCCCCGCCCCCTGCGCCCCGCCGACCTCGGCACGGTCGTCATCATGTCCTGGAGCCGCCAGACGCCCGACGGCGACGTCCCCTTCCTCCTCGCCTGCTCCCTCGGCGACGGCGAGGGCGGCCCCGAGGCGGCCCCGGCCGCCGTCGAAGGCCTGCTGAGCCGCTCCGGGATCGCCGTGGGCGACGGCGTCCTGGACGCGACCGGCCTGCCCGACCTGCCGGTGGGACTGCTCGTGGTGCCCGGGGCGGCGGCCCTCACCATGCCCGGAGTCAACGCCCAGTTCGTTCCCACCGAGCAGTGGCGGGCGGCGGTCGACGAGCGCGGTTACGCCTGTCTCATCTTCGCCACCCGCCCCTGGACCGGCGGCGAGCCCGGCGACGCCCAGGCGGTCGCCGCGTTCGCCAACCACGAGGACACGCTCAAAACTTCGGCACAACTCGTCCTCCCCGTACGCACTCTGCGGAGCTGACGCCGGATTCCCTGCCCGGCCCGCCGCCCCGCCGACGGCCCGTTCACGTCCACAACTCGCCGCTGTCGCACACCCGGGCGCCCATGTTCCGCTCCATCATCCGCAGCGCGGCGTCCGCGAGATCGGCGTGGATGTGGGCGACCGCGTCCCGGGGGACGATGACCTGGAGGTGGCGGATGTGGGCGTCGAGCGCGGAGTAGAGCACGCACTGCTCGGTCACCTGCCCGCAGAGCACGAGCCGGTCGATCCCCTGCTGGTGGAGGAGATAGGTCAGCGGCGTCTCGAAGAAGATCGAGTGGCGCGCCTTGACCACGAAGAGGGAGGAATCGTCGGGCCGCAGCGGCTCGACGAGTCCCGAGTGCGGTCCCGACAGGGCCTTGTCGAGGATCTCGCCGTGGTGCGAGCGCCATTCCCCGAAGTTGTCGTTGACGTAGACCACGGGGACGCCCCCGCGCCGGGCCCGCTCCAGCAGACCGGTCATGCGCGGCAGTACGGAACGCACGGCGGGGATCAGGGAGTCCGCGTCCTCGTGGTCGTAGGTGTTGATCATGTCGATGACGATCAGCGCGGTCTTGCTCATGCTCCACAGGTTGACACGCCGTCGGATGGCGCATCCCGAAGGAGCCGCAATATTCCAGGCATATCTTTCCGAATATGAAGAAATGCCATGTCGTGTACCTGGTGTGCACCGCAGCGATGATCGGGACGGGGCTCGGCGCGGCTCCGGCCTCCTCCGTCCCCATGACCCACGTGGTCCACCCCGGCGAGTCGATCCAGAAGGCGGTGGACGCCGCCGAGTCGGGCGACACCGTGCTCGTCACCCCCGGCACCTACCGCGAGAGCGTCAAGGTGAGCACCCCCGGGCTCACCCTGCGCGGCGTGGGCCGCAGCACGGTCCTCAAGCCCGGCACGCAGAAGGCGGCCGACAACACCTGTGCCGAGGGCGGCAACGGCATCTGTGTCATCGGGACCAAGGACAAGAACGTCAAGGGCGTCACCGTCGCCGACCTGACGGTGACCGGCTTCACCCGCACCGGCGTGTTCTCCATGGCCACCGACGGGCTGACGGTGCGGAACGTGAACGCGGTCGGGAACGGCGTCTGGGGCATCGCCCAGGAGCGGTCGGTACACGGTGTCATCCGGGGCAACACCGCCCGGGACAACGGCGACGCGGGCATCTTCCTCGCCAACACCGTCAAGACCGAGGAGGGCGCCGCCGACACCGAGGGCACGCTCGTCGCGCACAACCGGCTCGAGGGCAACCGCATCGGTGTCACCGTCCGGCGCCTGCGCAACCTCGCCGTCGCGGACAACCACATCACCGGCAACTGCGCGGGCGTGTTCGTCGTCGGCGACGAGAACACCCCCCGGGCCGGCGACCTGGTCGTGCGCGACAACCGGGTGCTGCGCAACAACAAGTCCTGCCCGAAGACCGACCGGCTGGAGGCCCTCCAGGGGTCCGGCATCGTCCTGACCGGCGTCGAGAAGGTCCTGGTCGCCGACAACACGGTGGAGGGCAACTCGGGCAAGTCGTCGATGTCCGGCGGCATCGTGCTGGCCGCGAGCATGGTGGGCGCCGCCAACTCGAAGAACGAGGTCAACGGCAACCGGCTGCGCGAGAACTCCCCCGCCGACCTGGTCGACGCCACGACCGGCGACACCGCCAGGAGCAACACCTTCTCCGGCAACGCCTGCGGCGCCTCCAAGCCCGCGGGCCTGTGCTGAGCCGGCCGTAACCACCCCGTGCCGAAGAGGCATCGAAGAAGGAAGGAAGGCGGCGCATGACGACCGCACAGACCGCCCCACCCCCGCCCATGCGGCTGAGGGAGCTCGTGTTCGGGGCGGCATGCGCCGCCGCCCTCCGCGCGGCCGCACGGCTCGGGGTCGCCGACGCCCTCGGCGACACCCCCGCGACCGTCGAGGACCTCGCCGCTGCGGTGAAGACCGAGCCCAAGCCGCTGCGCCGGCTGCTGCGCGCCCTGACCTGCTACGGGGTCTTCGCCGAGCAGGGCGACGGCACTTTCGCGCACACCGACATGTCCCGGCTGCTGCGCGAGGACGACCCGCACAGCCTGCGCAACATCACCCTGTGGTGCACCGAACCGTGGACCTGGGACGCCTGGCCCCTGCTCGACGAGGCGGTGCGCACCGGCCAGAACGTCGTCCAGGGCCTGTACGGCAAGGAGTTCTTCACCTGGCTCAACGAGGACGCTCCCCAGTCGGCCGAGGTCTTCAACCGTGCCATGACGACGTCCAGCCGGCAGTCCGCCGAGGACGTCGCGGCGCTCCTCGACCTGTCCGGGAGTTCGTCGGTCGCCGACATCGGCGGCGGCCAGGGACACGTGGTGGCGAGCCTCCTCGAGAAGTACCCCGCCATGCACGGCACCCTCCTCGACCTGCCCCGGGTGGTGGAGAACGCCGACCCCCGGCTGCGCGAGGGCGGCCCGCTCGCCGACCGGGTGCGGATCGTGCCGGGCGACTGCCGCGAGGCCGTGCCCGTGCAGGCCGACGTGTACGTCATCAAGAACATCCTGGAGTGGGACGACGACAGCACCGCCCGGGCGCTGCGGGGCGTCATGGCGGCCGGCGGACCGGGGGCGCGGGTCGTCGTCATCGAGAACCTCGTCGACGACACCCCGTCGATGCGGTTCAGCACCGCCATGGACCTGCTGCTGCTCCTGAACGTAGGCGGCGCCAAGCACACCACCGACAGCATGGTGGGGCGGCTGACCGACGCGGGCCTCGTCATCGACGACATCCGCCCGGTCAACCCGTACCTGCACGCCTTCGACTGCACCGTGCCCGAGTGAGCTGACCCGGAGGGACACGGCGCGCCGGGCCCCCCCCCCCCCCCCCCCCGCGGCGGCCGGCCCCCCGGGGGAGCGGCCCCCCGCGGGCCGCGGGGCGCCGGCCGCGCCCCGGGGGCCCCCGGGCGGCCGGGCCCCCGCCCCCCCCGGGGCGGGGGCGGGCGGCCGACGTGTGTCCGGGCCGCGCGGGCGGCTCAGGCGTCCGGCGCGCGGCGGTCGGTGACCAGCTCCATGCGGGCGGCCTCCAGGGCGCGGACCAGGCCGCCGCCCGCCGGGGAGCCGGCGTCGGTGAAACCGTCCAGAAGGGTCGTCAGTTCCGCCGCCCGGTCCCGGTCCGGGAGGCCGAGGGTCGTGGCGGGATCGCCCGCGTGCAGATCGCTCCGCAGGTCCACCAGCCGCACCACGACGTCGTCGCGCTGGAAGATGGTGCTGGACAGGACGGGGCTGAGCGGGTCGTCCGCCGCCGCCTCGTCGCGCTCGGCGAGGAGCTGGGCCAGCCGCATGCCGCAGCCCGGCCGGGCCGGGTACGACAGCGCGTGGCGTTGCGCGACCGGCCCCTCCTGCCCGGCGGTCACGTGGTGCACGGCGGGCAGCGCGGCCCGCGTGTAGAAGACCCGGGCGGACTCCGGGTCGGCGAGGTCCCGGTCCTGTTCCAGGTAGGGGTTGATCGCCTCCTCGACGGCGCGTACCTCGGGCTGCTCGGCGACGTGCCGCAGCGCCGCCAGCAGGTCGCCGCGGACCTCGATGGCCCGTACGACCCGGTTGCCGTGCAGGAACAGGGACGTGCGGCACAGCCGCGTGGAGTCGTCGACCCGCGGCTCGGGCGAGGCGTAGTCGGCGAGGATCCTGCCGACCGCCTCCTCGCTGCCCGGCTTCACCGTGAAGGTGATCGCGTGCCGGATGACGCCGTCGCCGACGCGGGGGGCCGCCTGCAGTCCGCCCCTGCCGCTCCGGTCGGCGGAGGCGGTCCGGTGACCGGTCTCGCGGACCACGTGGAACCGCAGGGACCTGGTGTCCCGGACGCAGCTGTGCAGCGGCTCGACCATCCGCACGTGCTCCTCGCTGCTCACCCAGTTCAGGAACGGCGGGGCGCTCTCCCACTCGCTGGTGATGAGCCACTGCGAGGGGTTCTCGATGGACTGGCACAGCTGCTCGCCGATGTGCCCGGGGACGGATTCGACGTGGCTGCGCAGGTTCTCGTACGTCTGGAGGAACTGCTGCTGGGCACCGTCGTAGACCTCGACCAGCAGGACCACCCGCAGGCGGGAGCCGTCGAAGACGGACTGGGAGACCTGGTGCGAGACCTGACGGGTCAGCGGGTCGGAAGCAGGGGTGGAGGTGGTGGTCATCCTGCGCACATCTCCTTCGCGGGGGCGGAACTGAACGTCGGCCGCGGTGATGCGACGCCGGCTTGCCTCGATCCTCGGCGCGGGTGCGGCGGCCCGCGACCCGTGTGCACTGCGCGGGTGACCGGCACGTCCGGCGGGCGCGGCGTGCGGGCGGTGGCCGGCGGCACCGGGCGCGGCCGGCGGGCTCGGGCGACGGGGCCGGGCGGGTCCAAGCAAGGAGGGCGGGCCCGAGCAAGGAGGATGGGCTCAGGCGAGGTGGGCGAAGACGACCAGGTTGTCGGTGTAGTCCTTGGCCTTGTGGTCGTAGTCGCCCGCGCAGGTGATGAGCCGCACCTCGGGGCGGTCCGCGTCGCCGTAGACGCGTTCGCTCGGGAAGTCGTCCTTCTCGAAGGTCTCCAGGGAGTCGACCACGAAGGACGCCTTGCGGCCGTCGGCGCGCTCGACCCGGAAGACGTCGCCCTCGTCGAGTTGGTCCAGGCGGGCGAAGACGGCGGCGGAGGTCTTCGTGTCCACGTGCCCGGCGATGACCGAGGTGCCCTTCTCCCCCGGCGAGACGCCCCCCGCGTACCAGCCCACGAGGTTGGTGTCGGCGGCGGGCGGGGGCTCCAGCTGCCCGTTCTTCCCGATGGCGAGGTCGGTGAAGGGGGCGTCGACGGAGATCTCCGGAATCAGCAGGCGCACCGGCTTCGAGCGGGGCAGCGCCGGTCCGGCCGGCCCCGTCGCGGAGGGCGCGGAGGATGCAGACGTGCCGGGCCGCGCGGGAAGCGGGGGCGCGATGGAGTCGGCCGAGGTGTTGTTGCCGCCGACCAGGCTCACCGCCAGCACCAGCAGGGCCACGGCGCACAGCACCATCAGACCGGGGCGCGAGCCCGGTGCGGCGGGGGCGGTCTCGTCGTCTGCGGGGGCGGAAGGGGGGACTGCCATCGGGGTCTCCTCGCTGGGGCACGGCACCGGGACGGACATGGCGGGCGGTGCGGACCGGGCCGCCACGGGGTGTCCCGGGTGGCGGCCCGGCTGCTATCGCGCCCGGCACGGCTCAGGCCGTTCCGTGGGCCGACTTCTTGCGTCGGACGGCGTACAGGCCGGTGCCCGCGACGGCGAGGACGGCCAGGCCGCCCGCGGTCGTGGTCGGCGTGTCGAGTCCGCCGCCGCCGGTGTGCATCCCGCCGCGGGGCTTCTCGTGCTCCCCGCCGCCCCAGGACTTCTCGCCCTCGTCCTGCTGGTAGGTCTGCGAGCCCTGCTCGGACTCGCGGCCGCCGCCCTCACGGCCGCCGCCGTCGTGGTCGCCCTGGCTCACCGCGGCCAGCGCGCCGCCGCCCGTGTGCATCCCGCCGCGCGGCTCGTCGTGCTTGCCTCCGTTGTCGTGCTCCTTGCTGTAGGAAGAGTCGTCGTGGTCCCAGTCACCGCCGGCCGCCGCGTAGGCGCCGGGGGCGCCGAGGACGAACACGGCCGAGGCCGCGGCAGTGGTCAGGAGCATGCGAGCAGAACGCATCTGAGGTTCCTTCCGTCACGACCGGGCAGCTGGTGCTTCGTCAGCTGAGGTGACCCGGCCCCGACGTGAATCACCGTCAGCCCGTGGTCGTTCTCGCACCACTCAAGGCGCTCAGCCGGGTGATCCCCTCCGCCGGACGGGGTGCCCCACGTGCCCGCCGCGCCCCCCTTCGCTCCCCTCCCCTCTTCGCTCCCTCGCCTACTGCTCGGGGTCGGCGCGGGTCGGGTCCTGCACCTCGGGATGCTGGAGGCGGGAACCCGGGGCGGCCCGGTCGGAGGTGGCCTCGCTGTGTCCCGACTGGGGCGGCGGGGGCGGTGCGGTGTCGCCGGGGGCGCCCATGCCCGCGGCGGGCACGCGCAGCGCGAGCAGGGCCACGTCGTCGCCGCGCGGCGCGATGCGGGCGAGGAGTTCGTCGCAGAAGTCGTCCGGTCCCCACTTGTGCAGCTGCCGCGCGAGCACGCCGGCGTGGTGGCGTAGCTGGTCCATGCCCACGTCGATGGGGCGCTCGCGGCTCTCCACCAGACCGTCGGTGTAGAGCAGCAGGATGCTCCCGGGCGGGAGTTCCTCGTGGGCGTCGGGCCAGTCAAGACCGAGGCGCAGGGTGGCGCTCATCCCGATGAGCGGGCCGTGGCCGCCC
Organism: Streptomyces mayonensis; assembly: GCF_018982965.1. Lineage (GTDB taxonomy): Bacteria > Actinomycetota > Actinomycetes > Streptomycetales > Streptomycetaceae > Streptomyces > Streptomyces mayonensis. Next base: position 54,385 of record NZ_JACBYP010000027.1, read on the forward strand.
TCCAGGAACCTGGGCTCGCCGTCCCGGGTGACCAGCAGCGGGGGCGGGTGGCCGGCGTTGACCCAGTGGAGCTGCCAGGGGCCGCCCTCGGCGCCCTCGACGCGGGCGAAGACGAGGGTGGCCATGGGCGCGTCGCTGGTGTTGGTCACGGCCTCGTCGAGACGGCCCATGATCACGCTGGGCGGCTCCTGGTGGTCCCAGGCCAGGGCACGCAGCATGTTGCGCACCTCGGCCATGTGGGCGGCGGCCTGGAGGTCGTGCCCGACGACGTCGCCGATGACCAGGGCCAGCACACCGTCGCCGAGCAGGATGGCGTCGTACCAGTCGCCGCCGACCTCCAGGGCGCTCTCGGCGGGCCAGTAGCGGGCGGCCATGCGCAGGTGGTCGACCTGCGGGAGGGGAGTGAGCAGCTGGCGCTGCATGGTCTCGGCGACGTTCCGCTGCTCGTGGTAGAGCCGGGCGTTGTCCAGGACCAGTCCGACGCGGCGGCCGATGTCGGCCAGCAGGGTGGTCTCGGCCCCGGTGTGGGCGGGGTGGTCCGCGGTGCGGGCCACGGTCAGCAGGCCGTAGGGGCGTTGCCGGGTGCCGAGCGGGACGAGGACGGCGGTGTGTCCGCCGAGCCGTTCGAACAGGTCCCGGTGGGTGGCGGCCAGCGGGCTCTCCGGGTCCCGGAACAGGTCTGCCGCGCTCAGTGCGACCGGCCGTTCCCCGTTGATCAGCAGGGCGACCGCGGTGCGGGCCCGGTCCGGGAGCTCGGTCAGGGGGCCGCGCAGCCGCCGGGCCCGCTCCGGGTGCTCGCTGCTGCGGACGGCGACCCGGTCCAGGAGGTCCGACTGCCCCGGGTGGATGTCGACGGCGGCCCACTGCCCCAGTTCCGGCACCAGCAGCCGCAGGAGGCGGCGGAGCGTGGTGGAGGTGCGCTCGGTGGGGACCAGCACCGTGGAGATCTCGGCGACCAGGTGCAGCTGGGCCGTCAGTGCCTCGAGCGCGGTGGTCCTCGCCCGGTTCTCCTCGGCGGCGCTGCGGTGCAGGCTGAAGTCTTGGAAGACGAGCACCAGCCCTTCCCGCCGTCCCTCGCGGACCAGCGGGGTGGCCGCCCAGATGATGGGGACCACGGTGCCGTCGGCCCGCTGGAAGTACTCGTCGCTGCCCTCCTCCGCGGGCACCCCGTGCAGGGGGTTGCGCAGCGCGCACCGCTCGCGCGGCACGGGGCTTCCGTCGGCGTGCCGGTGCAGCAGGTCGTGGGCGTCGTGTCCGAGCATCTCCGCCGCGGTCCGGCCGAGCAGCTGCTCGGCCCAGGGGTTGACAGAGGTGATCCGGGCGGTGGGCCCGAGGGTGAGGACGCCGGCGCCGAGGGCGCGCAGGACGGCGCGGGGGAAGTCGCGGTCCGGGTCCGAAGGGGGGTCCGCCCGTTCATGCCCCGGTTCGCCGTCCCCCGGCGGGCCCGCCCAGCGTGACGTCACGACCCTCACAGCCTTCCGATGCCGTCCATGTCGCCAGGTTCCCTCAGCGGGCGGGGCCGAACCGCTCCGCTGGGCCGAAGGAGGGAGGCGCCGGCCGGTATTCGGGTCGCCCGGCGGCCCGCTCTCCCGCAGGCGCGCCCGACGTCCGGGTACGGACCTCGGAAGCCCCGACGCGGAACCGGACGGCTCGTGCTCCGCGGCCGGCGAGGCGCTCCGGGCCCCTGGGCGGCCGTGAACGCCGGCCCGGAGGTCCTGAAGGGACTCAGGCCGGGTGGCCGAGGGCGGCGGTGTCGTTGATGTCGTCGGCGAGCCGCACCGCGGCCCTCATGCGCTTGCCGACCGGCGCCCGGTGGATCTCGAAGCTCTGGCAGACGGCCATGACTATCTCCAGTCCGTGGCGGCCGACGCGCCCCGGGTCGGCGGTGGAAGGCACGGGCAGCAGCGGTTCGCTGTCCCAGACGGTGACCTCCACCCGGTCCTCGGCCAGTTCGAGATCGACCAGGGACGGCCCGGGGGCGTACTTGCAGGCGTTCGTCAGCAGCTCGCTGACCACCAGCTGCACCAGTTCGACCGCCCGGTCCGACACCGGGAGCACCTGTGCCGCCCGCACCCGCGCCAGGAACGCCCGGGCCAGCTCCCGGCCCCGGGCGATGTCGCCGGGCCTGCCCTCGTACTCCGCCGACACCCTGACCGGCTCTTCTCTCGGCCGTACCCCTTCGTGGGCAGCCCCGTCCATCCGATCCGCCCTCTTCCTGAGCCTCGACCGTTACGCCAGCCCGTCTACCCGCGAAACCGGAAAACATCACCGTCGCCGCGGGGCCCCCCTGAGGGGACGCGACGGTCCGGCCGTGCGGAGGGCGGGCCGCGGAACAGGGAGGACGTCCCGGTGGCCGACGGTTCGGCGGCCCGGCGGAATCCGGGCTTGTCCGGCGGCCGGCGCGTGCCCGATCCTGGGACCGGCCTGCGGGCCGTACGGTGCCGGACAGGGGGTGGCCGCGTGACGCACGACGGGCAGGTCTCCGCGCGCAGGGCGGACCGGGGCGGACAGCGGCCGGCGTGCCCGGTCGAGCGGGGCGCGGACGGCACCTGGCGGGTGCACGACTACGCCGTCGGGCGTGCGCTGCTGCGCGGCCCCGGCACGGTGCAGGCCGGTCTGGGCATCGAGACGGTGGAGAAGCTCCCGCCACGCGTCCGTCGGCCCGTCCTGTACCGGGACGGGCCCGAGCACCGGGAGCACCGCCGGCAGACCGCGCGCTTCTTCACCCCGCGACGGGTGGACGAGCACTACCGCGAGCCGATGGTGCGGATCGCCGAGGAGCAGCTGGCAGTGCTGCGCGCGGCCGGTGAGGCTCCCCTGTCCGATCTCGCCTTCGGCCTGTCGATCGGCGTGGTGAGCGAGGTGGTCGGGCTGCGGTACAGCAGGCCCGGCATCCGCCGCAGGCTGGAGCGGTTCTTCCCCGAGGAGTTCGGCGAGCCGGGGCTGACCAGTGTGCGGGGCCTGTACTGGCTGGTGCGGCAGAACACGAACTGGCTCCGCATCCATCTGGCCGACGTCCGGCCGGCCGTCCGCGCCCATCGCCGGCACGAGCACGACGACCTGATCTCCCACCTGATCGCGGAGGGCTGTTCGGACGCGGAGATCCTCGGCGAGTGCCTGACGTTCGCGGCGGCCGGCATGGTCACGACGCGGGAGTTCATCTGCATGGCCGCCTGGCACCTGTTCTCCGACGCCGGGCTCCTCGACCGGTACCGGGCCGCGGACGCGCCCGGGCGGCTCGCCGTGCTCCAGGAGCTGCTGCGTCTGGAGCCCGTGATCGGGTGCCTGCGGCGCCGGGCCGTCGAGCCGGTCGAACTCGCCGGTGCGGACGGGCCGGCGACCGTCCGTCCCGGCGAGTACGTCGAACTCCGCGTCGACGACGCCAACACGGACCCGAAGGCCGTGGGCGACGCCCCGCTGCGCGTCCGCCCGGACCGTGCCGCGGAGGTCGGCCCGGGGCTCTCCTTCGGCGACGGGCCGCACCGGTGTCCGGGTGCCCACATCGCCCTGCTGGAGACGGACGTCTTCCTCAGCCGCCTGTTCGCGCTCGACGGCCTGCGGATGACCGGGACGCCGCACGTCGTCCTCCAGGAGGCGATCGACGGCTACCAGATCCGCGGGCTGACCGTGGCCGTGGACCGGGCGGCCACGACCCGGACCACCGTGGACCGGCCGCCCGCCGACCGACCGCCCGGGGACGTACCGCCCGAGGGCTGACGGCCTCGCACCGGCCGTGCCGTCCCCCGGGCCGGCCGCTCCGGGGCCGGCCCGGGGTTCACCGGTGCGGCATCAGCCGCCCAGAGCGCCGAGGACGACCTGCTTGGCCTCCTCCTGCACCTGGCGGAGGTGGTCCGCGCCGAGGAACGACTCCCCGTAGATCTTGTAGACGTCCTCGGTGCCGGAGGGGCGGGCGGCGAACCACGCGTTCTCGGTGCTCACCTTGATGCCGCCGATGGCCGCGCCGTTGCCCGGTGCCTCGGTGAGCACGCCGGTGACCGGTTCCCCGGCGAGGGTGTCCGCGGTGACCTGGGCGGGGGACAGCTCCGCCAGGCGGGCCTTCTCCTCGCGGGTGGCGGGGGCGTCGATGCGGGCGTAGGCGGGCTCGCCGAAGCGGGCGGTGAGCGCGGCGTAGTGCTCGGAGGGGGTCCTGCCGGTGACGGCGGTGATCTCGGAGGCGAGCAGCGCGAGGATGATGCCGTCCTTGTCGGTGGTCCACACGGAGCCGTCCCGGCGCAGGAACGACGCCCCGGCGGACTCCTCGCCGCCGAAGCCGAGGGAGCCGTCGAGGAGGCCGTCCACGAACCACTTGAAGCCGACGGGTACTTCGACGAGGCGGCGGCCGAGGTCCGCGGCGACCCGGTCGATCATGCCGGAGGACACCAGGGTCTTGCCCACGCCCGCGTCGGCCGGCCAGCCGGTGCGGTGGGCGTAGAGGTAGGCGATGGCGGTGGCGAGGTAGTGGTTGGGGTTCATCAGGCCGCCGTCGGGGGTGACGATGCCGTGGCGGTCGGCGTCGGCGTCGTTGCCGGTGGCGATGGTGAAGCGGTCGCGCCGCTCGATGAGGGAGGCCATGGCGTGCGGCGACGAGCAGTCCATGCGGATCCTGCCGTCCCAGTCCAGCGTCATGAACCGCCAGGTGGGGTCGGTGAGCGGGTTGACCACCGTGAGGTCGAGGCGGTGCTGCTCGGCGATCCGGCCCCAGTAGGCCACGGAGGCGCCGCCCAGCGGGTCGGCCCCGATCCGTACGCCGGCCGAGCGGATCGCGTCGAGGTCCAGGACGGACGGCAGGTCCCGGACGTAGGCGTCGAGGAAGTCGTACCGCCCGGTACCGGGCGCGGCGAGCGCCCGGGCGTGGGTGACCCGGCGTACGTCCTTCAGCCCGGCCGCGATGATCTGGTTGGCCCGGTCCTGGATCCAGGAGGTGGCGTCCGAACCCGCGGGGCCGCCGTGCGGCGGGTTGTACTTGAAGCCGCCGTCGGCGGGCGGGTTGTGCGAGGGCGTGACCACCACGCCGTCGGCGAGGCCCGAGGTGCGGCCGCGGTTGTGGGTGAGGATCGCGTGGGAGACCGCGGGGGTGGGGGTGTAGCCGTCGGCGCTGTCGACGAGGACGCTCACGTCGTTGGCGGCGAAGACCTCCAGTGCGGTGACCCGCGCCGGCTCGGACAGGGCGTGGGTGTCGGCGCCCATGAAGAGCGGGCCGTCGGTGCCCTGCGCGGCGCGGTACTCGCAGATCGCCTGGCTGGTGGCGGCGATGTGGTCGTCGTTGAACGCGGCCGCCAGGGAGGAGCCCCGGTGTCCGGATGTGCCGAAGGCCACGCGCTGGGCGGGCTCGGCGGGGTCCGGGTGCAGGGCGTAGTACGCCGTGACCAGCCGGGCGACGTCGATCAGGTCCTCGGGGCCCGCCGGCTTTCCGGCTCGTTCGTGCTGCATGCGCCCACTCCTCCGCATCGGTCGGGACTTTGCTCGCGGCCCCATTTTCCCCTGTCCGGGCGGTGGTGCCGTACGCCCCGCCCGTCCTCGTGGCGGGCACGGGGAGCGGAGGCGGAGGTGCCGGCGGTGCGGGCGCGGCGGCCGGGTGTCAGATCCGGCCGCCGGTGAGGCGGGTGAGGGGGCCGCGGGAGTGGTGTGCGGCGCGCCGGCCGACCGCGTACGAGGCGGCGCTGACCGCGGTGATGCCGACGCCGACGCCCGCGGCGACGAGTTTGCGGTGGGCGACGGCCGTCCAGGCCGTCCTCGCCGTCGCCGCGACCTGTCCCGTGGTGGCGACGACCGCCTGGCGGCCGGCCTCGACGCCCTTGGCCGCCGTCTGCACGGCGCCGCCTGCGGCCTCGGCGGAGCGCTGGGCACCGGCCCTGGCCGCCGAGGCGGCGTCGCCGGCCCGGTCCGCGGCGGCCCGGTTCGCCCGCGGGGCGGGCGCGGTCGCCTTCTCCGCGGTGCCGCGCGCCGTGGACCCGGCGGTCCGGGTGCCGGTGGGCTTCTTGTTCGTTTCCTTGTTCGGATCACTCATGGACATCGCCTTGCCCCTGACCGCGCGGGCAAACGCGAGTGGCCCCTTTGGACCTCAACACGGCTTCGCCGCACCGGCCTTGAGGAGCAGAGTCGTGTCGTCGTCACCGGGCGGGCGGCGGCGTCCCGGTGAGGGGCCGTCAGCTGGACGCGGTCGGGGGCAGCTGGGCCGTGCTCACCTGCTCGCCCAGCACCCGGGCCATGAACTGCACGAGCCAGCGCTGCGCGGGGCTGCGCGAGGACTCGTGCCGCGCGTACAGGGCGATCTCGATCGGCTCGGTGTCGAAGGGCAGCCGCACCAGGCGCACCCGGTGGGAGGTGGTGAAGACCTCGCCGACGTACTCGGGGACGATGGCGACCAGGTCGGTCTGCTCCAGCAGGTAGGGCAGCATCGAGAAGCGGGTGGCGTCCACGGCCACCCGTTCGAGCAGCCCGTGGGCGGCCAGCACCGCCCGCGGCGCGACGTGCCCGCTCGGTCCGAAGACCGTCGCGTGGTGCTCGGCCGCGAGGTCCGCCAGCGTCACGGCGTCGCCGCGCACGCGCGGGTGGTCGGCGGCGACCATCAGGACGTAGCGCTCGCGGAAGAGCGGGATGCGCACGGTCAGGTGCGAGGTGATCACCGGTGTGGCCACGAACGCGTCGAGGTCGCCGCGGCGCAACTGCCCCTCGGCGTCGTCCACGTCGAAGGGCCGGACGGTGAACGACACACCCGGCGCCCGCTCGCGCGCCGCGACGAGGAGCCTCGGCAGCAGGGTCGCCTCGCCGAGGTCGGACAGGGCGATGGTGAAACGGCCCGACATGGTCCCGGCGTCGAAGAGGTCGCCCTGGCGGACCGCCCCGTCGATCTCCGCCAGGGCGCGCTGGAGCGGGAGGTACAGCCGCCGGGCGCCGGCGGTGGGCGTCAGCCCGCGTCCGTTGCGGCGGAACAGCTCGTCGTCGAAGTGCCGCCGCAGCTTGCCCAGGCTGTAGCTGACGGTGGGCTGCGTGACGTGGAGCGTCTCGGCGGTGGCCGTGACACTGCCGGTCTCGTAGAGCAGGACGAAGACGCGGGCCAGGTTGAGATCGAAGATGCCCATATCGACAGACTCTATATCGCAGCGGCGAAACATCTATTGGTGCCCATGTCGCGGGGTCCCTAGCGTGTTCTGCGTCACTTCGAAAGGACCGCCCGTGCCATCCGTGCGCCGTGTCTCCCACGCCTTCCTGGAGCGCCAGGGCCTCACCACCGTCTTCGGCAATCCGGGCTCCAACGAGCTGCCCTTCCTCGCCGGGTTGCCCGACGGTTTCCGGTACGTGCTCGGTCTGCACGAGGGCGCCGTGGTGGGCATGGCCGACGGGTACGCCCAGGCGACCGGCCGTCCCGTGCTGGTCAACCTGCACGCCGCCGCCGGTTCCGGGAACGCCGTGGGCGCGCTGACGAACGCCGTGGCCTCCCGCACTCCGCTCGTCGTGGTGGCCGGCCAGCAGGTGCGTCCCGCCATCGGCCCCGAGGCCAACCTGGCCAGCGTCGACGCCCCGGCCCTGATGAAGCCGCTGGTCGGCTGGTCGGCGGAACCGGCGTGTGCCGCGGACGTGCCGCGCGCGCTCGCCCAGGCCGTCTTCGAGGCGCGGCTCCAGCGGCGGCCGACGTACCTGTCCGTGCCGTACGACGACTGGTCGGCCGACGCCGGCGACAACGCCCTGGCCGTGCTGGACCGGCGGGTGCTGCGGGCCTCGGTGCCCGACGGCGCACAGGGGCGGTGGCTGGCGGAGCGGGTCGCCGCGGCGGAGCGGCCCGCGCTCGTGCTGGGCGGCGACATCGACTCGGCCGGCCGCTTCGACGACGCCGTGCGGCTGGCCGAGCGGCTCGGCGGTCCGGTGTGGGCGGCGCCCTCGCTGTTCCGGCTGCCGTTCCCCAACCGGCATCCGCTGTTCCGGGGCGTGCTGCCGGCCGGGATCGCGTCGGTCGCCGAGGCGTTCGAGGGCCACGACCTGGTGCTCGTGCTGGGTGCGCCGGTCTTCCGGTACCACGAGCACCGCCCCGGCCGGTACCTGCCCGAGGGCACCCGGCTGATCCAGGTGACCGAGGACGCCTCCGCCGCGGCGCGGGCGCCGATGGGCGAGGCGCTGGTCGCCGATCCAGGGGCCGTGCTGGACCTGCTCCTGGAGTCGCCGGGTGCGTCCGGGGCTCCTGCGGGCCCCCCGCGGCCGGTGCCCGAGCCGCTCACCGCCGAGGGGCCGGGCCTGCATCCGGAGGAGGTCTTCGCCGCGCTGCGCGAGGAGATGCCCGGGGACACCGCGTACGTCGTCGAGTCGACGTCGACCAACGCGGCGTGGTGGCGCCAGATGGACCTGCGCCGCCAGGGCTCCTACTACTTCCCGGCGGCCGGCGGGCTCGGTTTCGGCCTGCCCGCCGCGGTCGGCGTCGCGATGGCGCAGCCCGGCCGTCCGGTGGCCGGTGTGATCGGTGACGGCTCGGCCAACTACGGCATCACCGCCCTGTGGACGGCGGCGCAGCACCGGGTTCCGCTGACCGTCGTACTGCTGCGCAACGGGACGTACGGGGCGCTGCGCTGGTTCGGCGGTCTGCTCGGTGTGCCGGACGCCCCCGGAATGGACATCCCGGGGCTCGACTTCACCCGCATCGCGGAGGGCTACGGCGTCCGCGCCCGGCACGCCGGCAGTGTCGCCGAACTGCGCGCCCTGCTCGCCGAGCGGCCGGAGGGGCCCCGGCTGATCCAGGTGGACACGGTGCTCACGACGCCCTCCTGAACCGACCCACCCGAGCGCCCGGAGCCGCCGGCGCGCTCGCCCGGCGAAGATCACGACGAGAGGGAAGACGATGACATTCCTGGACAGTGCCGTCTGGGGCGGGAAGTTCTGGAGCGACGGCTGGCGGGACTCGCCCGGCGGGCAGCCGGTGACCGAACCCGCCACGGGCGACCGGCTCGGCACGGTGGGCCTGGCCACGCCCCGGGACGTGGACCGGGCCGCCGCGCGGGCCGCCGAGGCCCAGCGCGAGTGGGCGGCGACCTCGCCGCAGCGGCGGGCCGCGGTGCTGCGGCGCGCGGGCGAACTGTTCACCGAGCACACCGCCGAGATCGAGGACTGGCTGGTGCGCGAGGCCGGCTCGGTGCGGTCCAAGGCGGCCTTCGAGGCCGGGCTGGCGATCGGCGAGTGCTTCGAGTGCGCCGGGCTGCCGACGCACCCCCGGGGCGAGGTGCTCACCTCGGAGGACTCCCGCTGGTCGCTGACCCGGCGCCGCCCGGCCGGTGTGGTCGGCGTGATATCGCCCTTCAACTTCCCGCTCGTCCTGGGGCTGCGTTCCGTCGCCCCCGCCCTGGCGCTCGGCAACGCCGTGCTGCTCAAGCCGGACCCGCGCACCGCGGTGAGCGGCGGTGTCGTCGTCGCCCGGATCTTCGAGGAGGCCGGACTCCCCGCCGGCGTCCTGCACCTGCTGCCGGGCGAAGGTGCGGTGGGCAGGGCGGTCGTCGAGGCGCCCGAGGTCCGGGTGATCTCCTTCACGGGTTCCACGCCGGTCGGACGGGCCATCGGCGAGCAGGCGGGGCGGCTGCTGAAGCGGGCGCACCTGGAACTCGGCGGCAACAACGCGCTGGTCGTGCTGCCCGGCGCGGACGTGGCGAAGGCGGCCTCGGCGGGGGCGTTCGGGTCGTACCTGCACCAGGGGCAGATCTGCATGACGACCGGACGGCACGTGGTGCACGAGTCGCTGGTGGACGAGTACACCGCCGCGCTCGCCGCGAAGGCCGAGGCCCTGCGGGTCGGCGACCCGGCCCGCGAGGACGTGGCGCTCGGTCCGCTCATCGACCGCGGGCAGCTGGAACGGGTGCACGGCATCGTCACCGACAGCGTCGCGGCGGGCGCGAAGCTCGCCGCGGGCGGCGAGACCGACGGGCCCGGCTACCGCGCCACGGTGCTGACCGGCGTGACGACGGACATGCCGGCCTGGCGCGAGGAGATCTTCGGCCCCGTGGCGCCCGTCATCTCCTTCTCCACCACCGAGGAGGCCGCGCGGATCGTCAACGACTGCGAGTACGGCCTGTCGGTCGGCATCCTCGGCGACGTCGGTACGGCGATGGGGCTCGCCGACCGGATCGACTCCGGCAAGGTGCACATCAACGAGCAGACCGTGAGCGACGAGCCGAACGCCCCGTTCGGCGGGGTGAAGGCGTCGGGCACCGGCTCCCGTTTCGGCGGTCCCGCCGCCAACGTCGAGGCGTTCACCGAGACCCAGTGGCTGACGGTCCGCCCGGACATCGCCGACTACCCGTTCTGAGTTCCCGGGGCCGGTCGCCGTACCGGTCCCCGCCCGGCCGCCCCGGCCGGTCCGCTCCGCCCCACCCACACCCGTCCCCGGGGGGAGAGTCATCATGGCTTCCACCAACAGGCCCGGCGCGTCCGGGCAGGCCGGCGACGCCGGCAGCGGCGCCTGGACGGTGGTCCTGTGCTGGATCACCGTCCTGCTGGAGGGCTACGACCTCGTCGTCCTCGGCGCCATCATCCCCACCCTGCTGAAAACCCACCACCTCGGCATGACCACGGGTGACGCGACCACCGTCGCGACGCTCTCGCTCGTCGGCGTCGCCATCGGCGCGGTCTGCGTCGGCCCGCTGGCCGACCGGCTGGGCCGCCGCCGTCTGCTCATCGGCTCGGTCGTGCTGTTCTCCGTGTTCACGCTCGTGGTGCCGCTGGCGAACTCGGTGACGATGTTCGCCGCGCTGCGTCTGATCGCCGGCCTGGGCCTGGGCGCCTGCATGCCGGTCTCGCTCACGATGATGGCCGAGCACATGCCGGCCGGCCGGCGGGCCCGGGCCAGCACCCTCACCATGACCGGCTACCACACCGGCGCGGTGATCACCTCGCTGCTCGCCCTGAAGGTGACCGACGACTGGGAGGTCCTCTTCTACCTGCTCGGCGTCGTGGGACTCGTGGTCGCCGCGATCCAGTGGTTCAAGCTGCCGGAGTCGCGGGCCTTCGCGCGGGCCAGGCAGGACGGGGCGCAGCGGGTGCCGTTCACCGCGCTGCTGAGTCCGGCGTACCTGCGGGCGGGCGTCGGCATCTGGGTCGCGTCGTTCATGGGCCTGCTGCTGGTCTACGGCCTCAACACCTGGCTCCCGAAGCTCATGAACGACGCCGGCTACCCCGTGCCGACGGCCGTCACCCAGTTGCTCGTGCTCAACATCGGCGGCGTCGCCGGCCTGGTCCTCGGCGGGTACGTCGCCGACCGGCGGGGCATCAAGGGCACCACGATGGCCTGGTTCGCCGTCTCCGTGGCCATGCTGGCGTGCCTGAGCATCAGGATGGAGAGCGACCTGCTGCTCAACACCGTCGTCTTCTTCACCGGCGTGTTCGTCTTCTCGGCGATGGTGCTCGTCTACGCGTACGTGACGCACTACTACCCGGCGTCCGTGCGGAGCACCGCGCTCGGTTCGGCGTCCGGGATCGGCCGGATCGGCTCGATCGTCGGCCCGTCCATCACCGGTGCGCTGGTCGCCTCGGGGGTCGGTCACCCGTGGGGCTTCTACTTCTTCGCGGCGGTGGCGGTCCTCGGCTTCCTGGCCGTACTGACGCTGCCGCGGGGCGGTGGGGGCGAGTCGGCCGGGGTCGCGGCTCCGGCCGCGCGACGGCCGGACGCCAGTACGGCCTGACACGGCGCGGCCCGGCAGCGCACGGCCCGGCGCCGGTGTGCAGACCGATACACCGACGGGAGCAGCGGGCCCTCGGGTCCGCTGCTCCCGTCGGTGTATCGGTGTAGGGGGGGCCGGTGACTCAGTCCTTGTCGACCTCCTGGCCCAGGACCTTGCCGTTGGCCGCGTCGACGTCGACGGAGGTCTTGTTCCAGTTCTCCTTGTCGACCACGTCGACGCCCCAGACGACCTGCTGGTCGTCGTTGTCGCCGAGTTCGACGTGGGTGACGGTGCCCTTGGCCTTGTCGGTGGCGGCCTTCACGGCCTGCTCGGGCGTCTGCTTGGCCTTGTCCAGCCACTCGGACACCTGGGTCTTGTCGTCGGCGTCCTGGTCCGGGTCGACCTGGCTGCGGAAGACCTTGCCGGTCGCCGCGTCGATGTCGATCCGGTGCAGGGTCCCGTCGGACTGGGCGACCTTCGCCTCCCACTCCGGAGCGCCCTGGCTGGGCGCGGGGTTCGGCGTGCTCGGGCTCGCCGAGCCGGTCGCCGAACCGCTCGGCGACGCGGTGGCGTCGGCGTCCGTGCGCTTGAGTTCGAGGTCCACGAGCTTGCCCTCGGGGACCTCCTTGACGGCGGTGTCGGCGGCCTTGTCCCAGGTGACCTTCGTCGCCGAGACGAGGTCCTTGCGCTCGGTCTTGTCCTCGTTCATCGAGGCCGACGGAGAGCCGGAGGGGGACGCGGACTGGGTGTCGGTGGCGGAGGGGGACTCGGTCTGGGCCGCCTCCGCCACGCTGGAACGGGTCGTGTCGGCGTTCGTGCAGGCCGTCAGGAGCAGGACGGAGGTGCCCAGGGCACCGGCCACGGCCAGCGAACGCAGGGGGAGTCGTCGTGCAGAGCTCATGATGCTGTCCGTAACCGTTCAGTCACGCAGACACACCGAACAAGTATGAAAGTCACCCCAATGGCCGGGAGTCTCCGCGGTGGCCGCAGGTCCGGTCCCGGCCGGTTCAGCGGGCCGGTACGAACTTCACCCGCCCCGCGCCGGGAGCGGTCGCCGGACACCGGGGCAGGACCCGGACCCCGGCACCCTCCAGCCACTCCCGGTACGCGGTGGACTGGCGGGCCGCCTCCCAGTAGGCCTCCTCCAGGGCGGGGAAGACGGCGTCCAGCTCCGACAGGGTGCGGGCGGCGAGCAGCAGGCGTACGCCGAGCGGGTCGCCGTGCAGACGCCGCACCGCCGTGTCGGGGCGGGACTGGGAGCCGGGCTGGCAGACGGTCACGACCTCGCCGGTCGCGACGAGGGACGCGGCGGTGTGGTAGTCGCCGTGCAGGACACGCGGGTTGAGGCCGACGGCACGCAGCATGCGGTGGACGCCGTCCCACTCGCCGTCGACGGTGGGATCGACCATCCAGCGGTCGTCGGCGAGGTCGGCGAGCCGGACGACGGGACGGGCGGCCGCGGGATGGTCGCCCGGCAGCATCACGAACTGCGGCTCGCGCTCCACGAGGACCCGCAGCCGCAGTCCCTCGGGGACGCGCAGCGCACTGCCCTCGACCTCGTGCACGAAGGCGACGTCCAGCTGTCCGTCGGCGACCCGGCGCAGCAGCGCGTTGGCTGAGACGTCCATCTGCAGGGTCGGCTCCAGGCCCGGCCGCCTGAGTCTGCGCAGCCAGCCGGCCAGCGCGCGGCTGGCCGTCGAGCCCACCCGCAGCCTGCTGTCGCCGCCCGCAGCGGCGGCCCGGGCCTCGCGGACCAGGGTGCTCATGTCGGCGAGCAGCGGACGGGCCCGGCCGAGGACGGTGCGGCCGAGCGGGGTCGGGCGGCAGCCGGTGCGCTCCCGGACGAACAGGGCGCCGCCCAGGGCCTGTTCGATGCGGCTCAACTGGGTGCTCAACGTAGGCTGGGCCACGCCCAGTTGGCGTGCCGCCCGGTGCAGGCTGCCGGCGTCGGCGATGGCGCACAGCGCGCGCAGATGCCTCACCTCGAGCTCCATGCGGGGAGCGTATGGCGGAACACCCGGCCTGCGCCAGATGAACAAAAGACGGCGGACCAGGGCGAGTTCTGCACTCCGGTCGAAGCGGCACCGGGTCGCCCGCCGCGGGTGATAGCCCTGCGCTATCGCCTGTTGCCATCATCACAGCGGGCTCATGGGCGCCCCACACTCACCGGTGACGACTTCTCCCCCCACTCCCCCACACAAGGAGTCATCGATGCGCATCAGCCTGCCCCTGCTGTCCACCGCGGTCGGTCTCGGCCTGACGGCCGCCGCGGTCGGCGCCGCCCCCGCCACGACGGCCGCTGCGCCCCACACCCCGGACCGGTCCGCGCACATGGGCTACGAGCCCGCGGCCGGCTCGGGCGAGGACGCGGCCGCCAACCGGGCGTTCTTCGAGGCGGTCGTCAAGTCCGTCGCCGAGAAGCGCGCGGCCGACCCGACGTCGGCGGCTGCCGTGACCGTCTACTACAGCGCCGCCGACGCGCCCAGCTTCCGCTCCCAGATAGCCGGTTCCGCCCAGATCTGGAACAGCTCGGTGTCGAACGTGCGGCTCGCCGAGAGAAGTTCCGGTGCGGACTTCTCGTACCGCGAGGGCAACGACCCGCGTGGCTCGTACGCCTCGACGGACGGGCACGGAAGCGGTTACGTCTTCCTCGACTACCAGCAGAACCAGGAGTACGACTCCACCCGGGTCACCACCCACGAGACCGGGCACGTGCTCGGTCTGCCCGACCACTACTCCGGCCCGTGCAGCGAGCTGATGTCGGGCGGCGGTCCCGGTCCGTCCTGCACCAACGCCTATCCGGACGCCGCCGAGCGCGGCCGCGTGGAGCAGCTGTGGGCGGACGGCTTCCAGGCCGCACTCGACAAGGCGCTGGAGAAGGCGGGCCGGCGCTGAGCGTCTGAGCGCACGGCGGCGGGGGCGGCCCGGTCCGGGGCCGCCCCCGCGCACCTGTGTGCCGTCCGTTCCGTCCGTTCCATCGGTTCCGTGGGCCGCAGCACGGCCTCAGCCGGTGCCGGGCAGGGCGGCGAGCACGGCGCGGTGGACGGCCCGGGCGAGGCGGGCGCCCCACTCGGAGCGGGGGCCGGCGAAGGAGTGCGCGTCGGTTCCGCCGCCCGGCGTGCGGGCGGCGACGCACACGGCGTCGGTCGGGGTGCCGGAGCAGTCGAGACCGGCGTCGAGGAGTGCCTGGACCTTGGCCTCGGTCACCGTCATCACCGCGTTGACGAGGGCCGCGTCGGTCAGCGCGACGGGCAGCGCGGCCACGATGTTGACCGTTCCGGGCGTGGCCGGTGCGACGGCCCCCGCACCGGGCGAGGCCGCCCAGCCGCGTACGGAGACGCCGGCGGTCGCCACGACCTCGGCCCCCTCGTCCCGCGCCCGGCCGAAGGCGGACACGTCGGCGGCCGTCATCAGGCCCACGCCGGGCCCGCGGGCGCCGGCCGCGCGGGCCAGGCCGGCCAGGTGCCGTGCCGGGTCGGTACGCCGGTAGCCGTGGGCGACCTGGGCGTTGAGCACCCACGCGCGCTCGCCGATCCCGCCGCCCAGCACGGCGCTGCTGACCATCCGCAGGCCCGGTCCCGGGCGCCACAGCAGGGCGTGCAGCCGTTCGCCGTCCTCCGTCCGCGTCAGGCGCTCCGGATGCGGCAGTCCCGACCCGGTTCGGGGCGGCGGCAGGACGGCGGGCACGGTCGGGGACTCCCGTGGTGATCGGCGCAGGCGGGCGGACCGGTCGATGGTACTCACGGCCCGCCCCGCGGACCCGGGCGGCCCCCGGGGCGGACGCGGACGCGTTGCGGACCCCGGTACGGGCGCCTTCACTGAACACAGCTTCGCCACCAGGCGACGGATCGGAGGCCGCAATGCCGTCCCACACTCTGGAGCACGGGGTCCTGGTCATCACGGTGGACCGGGACCCGGGAATCGACGGGCGGGCCGCGCTGACCACGTACATCACCAACCTGGTCGACGCGCACCAGCCGGCCCCCGTCGTCATCGTGCTGGCCGACGGGGCCGCCGGGCCCGCCGCGGTCAGTGCCGTGCTCCGGGCGCGCCAGTGGTGCGGGCGGCTCGACCTCCTGATGTCCGTCGTGGCCCACAGCGCGCCGGTGCGGCGGCTCCTGGAGAACAACGCGGACGGCTGCGGCCCCCGGCTGGTCGTGCACGCCCGCGTCGACACCGCCATCAGCACCGCCTTCACCGCGGTGGCCTGACGCACCGGGGGATCGGGACCGGGGCATCGGGGCGGTCCGCGGGGCTTCGGAGGCGGATGCCGGACGCTACTGCTGTCCGAGCCAGAGGTCGGGACCGAACACCTCGTAGTGGATGGCCTCGGCGGGCACGCCGCGGCGCAGCAGGTCACCGCGGACGGCACGCATGAAGGGGACCGGGCCGCACAGGTAGACCGTGAGGTCCTCGGGCAGTTCAAGGCCGGTGAGGTCGGCGCGGCCGGCCGACGCCTCCGGCGCCCGCTCGCCGGGCTCCTCGTACCAGAGGTGGAGACGCGCGCCGGGCAGTGCGCCTATCAGGTCGCGCTGCTCCTGCCGGTGGGCGTGGTCGGCGGGGCTGCGGTCGGCGTGCACGACGGTGACCGGGCGGGTGGCGCCGGCCGCGACCAGGTGGTCGAGCATCGCCAGCATCGGGGTGACGCCGATGCCGGCCGAGGCCAGCAGCAGCGGGCCGTCCCGCTCGGCCAGGGCCAGGTCGCCGAAGGGCGCGGACACGGTGAGCACGTCGCCCTCGCGCGCCCGTTCGTGCAGCCACGAGGAGACCTCGCCTTCGGGGGTGCCGTCGCCCCGCACCCGCTTGACGGTGATGCGCAGGCCCGAGCGGCCGGGCGCGGCGGAGAGGCTGTACTGGCGGATCTGCCGGGCGCCGTCGGGCAGTTCGACCCGGACGCTGACGTACTGCCCGGGCCGGAAGGGTGCCGTGGGGCGCTCGTCGGCCGGGCGCAGTACGAGGGAGACGGCACCGGCGCTCTCCTCGCGCCGTTCGACGACCTCCATGCGGCGCCACACGTCGCCCTCCGCGACGCCCGCCTCCTCGTAGAGGCGGGCCTCGACGGCCACAAGGGCGTTGGCCATCAGCCAGTAGACCTCGTCCCAGGCCGCGGCGACCTCGGGGGTGACGGCGTCGCCGAGCACGTCCCCGATCGCGGCGAACAGGTGGCGGTGGACGATCTTGTACTGGTCGGAGGTGATACCGAGGGAGGCGTGCTTGTGGGCGATTCTGGAGAGCATCACGTCCGGCCGGGTGTCGGGACGTTCCAGGAGCAGGCCGGCGAACGCGGCGATGGAGCCGGCCAGGGCCCGCTGCTGCTCCCCGTTGGCCTGGTTCCCGCGGTTGAACAGGTCCCGCAGCAGTTCCGGGTGGGCGTCGAACAGCTTCTGGTAGAAGAGCCGGGTGATGTCGCCGATGGCGGCCCCCACGGCGGGAAGGGTGGCCCGGACTACGGGGACGGACTGTTCGGAGAGCAAGGCGACTCCCTTAATCGGTATTTTGGATTCGTGTTTTGAGGCATGCGGGTGACGGGCGAGCAGTCCTCGGGACCGCCCCTGCCGCCCTCGGTCAACCCGGCGGACGGTTCGACAGGCCGATCAGGACCGGCCCGGTCGGTGAGGCCACCAGGTCGGCGACGGTCAGCGGGTCGAGCGCCGCGTAGAACGCCTCCTGAGCGTCGCGCAGGGCGCCGCGCAGCCGGCAGGCGCCGCGCAGCGGGCACGGTGAGCCGCCCTCGCAGTCGACCACTCCGCCCTCGCCCTCGAGCTCGCGCACCAGCCGGCCCACCGAGGCCCGGTGCCCCGGTCCGGTCAGCGTCAGCCCGCCGCCGCGCCCGCGCCGCGCCTCGACGATCCCGAGGTGCTGGAGGCGGGTGACGGCCTTGGCGGCGTGGGTGTACGGCACTCCGACGGCCTCGGCCACCTCGCGGGTGGTCAGGGGGTCGTCACCGTCCTTCACGACCGCCAGGCGCATCACGGAACGCAGCGCCAGGTCGGTGAACTTCGTCAGCCGCACAGCCGTGACGCTATCAAATACGCATAATGGATGCGTGTTTGGATACAGCGATGACCTTGTGGAACGCGTCACTGGGCGCCGAGGGGCGCGGGGGCCCGCGCCCCGCCACGACGGGACGGACGGTGACGGCCGATGACCGCGCAGGACGGCGCCGCACCCGCCCCGGACCCGGCTCCTCCCCTGCCCCGGGTCCTGTGCGACACCGCCGAGCTGCTGCCGGCGGGCGACGACGCCGGGGGCGGCGCCCGGTGGCGGCTCGCGGAGCCCGGGCGGCAGCTGGACGCCAACGTCGTCCGCATTCCGCCGTCGGGACGGGTGGACACGCACACGGAACCGGACCTGGACGTCCTGCTGCACGTTCTGGACGGGACGGCGACGCTGGTGTGTGCCGACGGTGAACGGGCCCTGCGCGCGGGCCTGCTGACGTGGCTGCCGCACGGTTCGGCCCGGGCCGTCGCCGCCGGTCCGGACGGGGTGACGTACCTGACCGTGCACCGCAGGCGTCCCGGGATGCGCATCCGGCCGCCGGGCGCCGCCGACCGGCTGCTCCCGGCGCCGGACGGCGGCGGCTGAGGCCGCGGTCAGCCGACGGGGGCCGGCGGGTCCAGCCGGCCGTCGTGCAGCCGCGCGACCCGGTCGGCCGCGGCCAGCTGCGCGCGGTCGTGGGTCACCAGCACCGTGGCGGTGCCCCGTTCCCGGGTGAGGCGGGTGATCAGGTCGACGACGGCGGCGCCCCGTTCGTGGTCGAGGGCGCTGGTGGGTTCGTCGACGAGCAGCACACCCGGGTCGTTCATGAGGGCCCGGGCGATGTTGACCCGCTGGCGCTGCCCCCCGGAGAGCTGGTGGGGCCGTCGGCCGGCGCGGTCCGCGAGACCGACGGCGTCGAGGAGTTCGAGGGCCCGGCCGCGGGCGGCGCGCGGCCTGCGTCCGTCGAGGCGGGTCATCACCTGGAGCTGCTCGGCGGCGGTGAGCGCCGGCAGCAGGTTGGGCTGCTGGAAGACGATGCCGATCCGGTTGCGGCGCAGGTCGGCCAGCTCCCCTCGGCTCAGCCCGGTGGTGTCGGTGCCGTCGACGGCGACGGTGCCCGAGTCGGGGGTGATCAGCGTGGCGGCGACGGCCAGCAGGCTGGACTTGCCCGAGCCGGAGGGGCCGACCACGGCGGTCAGGCCGCCGCCGGGCACCTCCAGGGTGACGCGGTCGAGGGCGGTGAGGCGGCCGTCCCCGTCGGGGTGGGTCAGGGTGATGTCGGTCAGGATCAGGCTCATCGGGCGCTCCCCAGGGCGGTCAGCGGGTCCACGGAGGTGATGCGGCGGACGGCGAGGCCCGCCCCCAGGCCGCCGAGGAGGACCAGCACGGCGGCCGGGACCAGGACGGTGGCGGGAGTCAGGTCGAAGGGGACGGCGGAACCGGAGACGGCGGCGCCGATCGCGGCGGCCGCGGCGGTGCCGACGAGGGTGCCGCCGACCAGCAGCACCGCGGCCTGGCCGAGCGCGTCCCGCAGCAGCGCGGCGGTGGTGGCGCCCAGCGCCTTGAGCACGGCGATGTCACCGCCGCGCTGGATGGTCCACACGGTGAAGAAGGCACCGACTACCAGGGCGGAGATGGCGAACAGAAAGCCCCGCATCAGCTGCAGCGAGCCGTTCTCGGAGCTGTAGGAGCCGATCGCGGAGAGCGACTCGTCCTTCGTCACGGTCTCGGTTCCCGCCGCCCGGTCGGTCGCCGCGAGGTCGGCGCCCGAGCCGGTGTCCAGGGCGATCACCGTCGCCGCGGGGCCGCCGGCGGCGGGCGGGGCGACGGCCTGCCAGGTGGGCAGGCTCGTCCACACCACCGGCGTGTGGCTGAAGGAGACGTCGTGGCCGGTGGCGGCGACGGTGAGCGGCCGGCCGGCCAGCGTGACGGTGTCGCCGGCGCGCACGCCGAGCGCGTCGGCCACGGAGGGCGGCACCGTCACCGTACGGTCGTCGGCCGGGGCGCCGTCGGGGGCCAGGTGCGAGCCGGTCCGTACGCCGAACACGGTCACCGCGGTGCTTCTGGCGCCCGCGCCCGCCCTGGTGGTGGTGATGCCCAGGGGTTCGGCGCGGCGGACGCCGGGCGCCTCGGACCACCGGGTCCACTGGGCCTCGGTGACGGAGGAGTCCGCGTACGACAGGTCCTGGCCGTCGCCCGGCGCGCCGAAGGCGATCCGGTCGGCGGGCAGGGCGGTGACGGCGGAGACGTTCTCCCGGGCCAGGCCCGCCGTCAGCCCCGACAACAGCCCGACGAGCAGGGTGATCAGTACGACGACGCCGCCCATCAGGGCGAACCGCCCCTTGGCGAACGTCAGGTCTCTCAAGGCGACAAACACGTCTTCGCCCGGCCTTTCGACAACGGTGACAGGGTGCCGCGGCGCGGCACCGGTGGTCGCGGCGGTGCGCCGCGCCCTCAACCCTCGCCGTCGGGGGCGGCGGCGGCATCGGTCCCGGGCGGGGACTTCGCGGGCCGCAGGGTGTGCTCCGGCTTGCACCTTTCGACAGATGCCCGGACCCGGTGCGGTCCGTAGGCTGGGACGATCGTGAACACTCCGACTCCCACCACCCGGGCCCTGGCCTGGTGCCTGCACCTGCTCGTGGCCGGTCTGCTCGTCCTGGCCGCGGTGCGCGCGGTGGCGGACGGACGGCCGCAGGCACCCGCGGTGTGCGCCGCGGCCGGCGCGGTCGGGGCGGTCTACGCGGTCGGCCCCGCGCTCGACGCCGTCCGCGCCTCCCGCCGCGGTGCCGCACTGTGGCTGGGTGCCGTCGGCGCGGTGTGGCTCGTGCTGCTCGCCCTGTCCGCGGAGGGTGTGTGGCTGGCGTTCCCGCTGTACTTCGTCCAGCTCCATCTGCTCTCCCGCCGTGCCGGGCTCGTCGCGGTGGCCGGGACGGCGGTCGCGGCGGTCGCGGCCTTCTCCGCCCACCGGGGAACGGTCACGGCGGCCGTCGTGATCGGTCCGGCGCTCGGAGCCGCCGTCGCGGTGGCGGTGGTGTGGGGCTACCAGGCGCTGTACCGGGAGAGCGAGCAGCGCCGCCGGCTCATCGAGGAGCTGACCGCCACCCGGGCCGACCTGGCCGAAGCCCAGCGGGCCGCCGGGGTGCTCCAGGAGCGCCAGCGCCTGGCCCGGGAGATCCACGACACCCTCGCCCAGGGCCTGTCCAGCATCCAGTTGCTGCTCCGGGCCGCCGAACGGGCCCTGCCCGACCGGCCGGGGCCGGCCGCCGGTTACGTGGGGCAGGCCAGGCAGGCCGCGGTGGACAACCTCGCCGAGGCCCGCCGGTTCGTCGCCGCCCTCTCCCCGCCGCCGCTGGACGGAACGACCCTCGCCGGCGCGCTGGAGAGGCTGTGCGCCACCACCGGCGAGCGGCACGGGACCGAGGTCCGCCTCCGTCTCGCCGGACGGACCCGCCCCCTGCCCACCGGGCACGAGGTGACCCTGTTGCGCGTCGCCCAGTCGGCGCTGGCCAACACCCTCGCGCACGCCCGCGCCGGCCGCGCCGAGGTGACCCTGAGCCACGAGGACGACGCCGTCGTGCTGGCCGTCACCGACGACGGCGTGGGGTTCGACCCCGCCGCGGTCTCCCCGCCCGGTCCGGCGGGCGGGGGCTTCGGGCTGGCCGCGATGCGGGCCCGGGTGCACGCCCTGGACGGCACGCTCACCGTCGAGTCCGCCCCCGGGAGCGGCACCGCGCTCGTCGCGCGGCTCCCGCTCCCGCCCGCCACCGACGACGAACCCGAGGCCCAGCCGTGACCGAGTCCGACCCCACGCCGATCCGTCTGCTGCTCGCCGACGACCACCCCGTGGTCCGCGCGGGGCTGCGCGCGGTGCTGGAGACGGAGGACGGCATCGCCGTGGCCGCCGAGGCGGCGACCGCCGAGGAGGCCGTCGAGCGGGCGGGGCTCGGCGACATCGACGTCGTCCTGATGGACCTGCGGTTCGGCAGCGGCATGAACGGCGCCCGGGCCACGGCAGCGATCACCGCGCGGCCCGGCGCGCCGCGCGTGCTGATCGTCACGACGTACGACACCGACGCCGACACGCTGCCGGCCATCGAGGCCGGTGCCACCGGCTACCTCCTGAAGGACGCGCCGCCCGAGGAGCTCGCGGCGGCCGTCCGCACCGCCGCGGCGGGCAGGACCGCGCTCGCGCCGACGGTCGCGGACCGCCTGATGACCCGCCTGCGCGAGCCGCACACCTCGCTGACCCGCCGCGAGACGGAGGTGCTCTCCCTGGTCGCCGAGGGCCTGTCCAACCAGCACGTCGGTGAGCGGCTGCACCTGACGGAGGGCACCGTCAAGTCCCACCTGGCCCGGGTCTACGCCAAGCTGGACGTGGACTCGCGCACCGCCGCGGTCGCCGCCGCCACCGCCCTCGGTCTCATCCGGCGCTGAAGCTCAGCGGGCCTCGGCAGCTCAGCGGGCCTCGGCGCGCAGTTCGGTCAGGGAGCGCGCCGTCAGCGGGCGCGGCTCCTCCCCGGGATCGACGAGGACGACGGTGCAGGTGGCCGCGTGGGTGAGCGCGCTGGTGAAGCTGCCGTCGGCGAACTGGGCCAGCGGGCCGCGCGGGGACCGCCCGACCGCGACCGTCCGGGCCCGTACCCCGGCGGCGTGCCGGGCCAGGGCGCGGCCCGCTGCGGCGTGGTCGCCGACCCCGTCGAGGATCTGGCCGGTGGCGGCGACGCCCGCCTCCCGCAGCCGGTCGAGGTGCGCGGTGACGGCCGCCCGGGCCTCCTCGTCGCTCTCGGTGACGGCGGCCTGTTCCTCGACGACGGCGGTCTGCCGCACGTGGACCACCTCGAGCGGGCTGCCGGTGTCGCGGGCGAGGCGGGCCGCGCTGTCGACGACGGCGGCCGCCCGGTCGTGGGCGCCGACGGCGACGACGACGGGCTGCGCGCCGTCCGCGGCCGGGCCGCCCGGGCCGACGGGGGTGAGCGACGGGGGCACGGTTTCGGCGCCGCCGGTGCCCGCTTCGGCCTCGCGCAGCAGCCGGTGGCCGCCGGCCAGGACCGGGACGGCGAGGAGGAAGGTGGCGGCGCCCAGGTAGAACGGGACGCTCAGGTCGGTGGCGTCGGCGAGCTTTCCGGCGACGTAGGGCGCCAGGCCGCCGCCGATGAAGCGCAGGAAGCCGTACGCGGAGGAGGCGACGGGGCGCTCGACGGGCGAGACGAGCATGACGGCCTGCGTGGTGAGGGTGTTGTTGATGCCGATGAAGGCGCCGCTGACGATGACCGCGACGATCACCGTGGTGGGCGTGGTGACGCCGGCCGCGATGACGGCCATCACGATGCCGAGGCCGGCCAGATTGGCGTACAGGACGGGCGCGGTGCCGTAGCGGGCCTGCAGGCGCGGGGCGAAGAAGACGCTGAAGGCGGCGACCAGCAGGCCCCAGGCGGTGAAGACGAGGCCGAGTTCGTGGGCGTCGAGCTCCATCGGGTACGGGGCGTAGCCGAGCATGGTGAAGAAGCCCCAGTTGTACAGCAGGGCCATGATGCCCATGGTGAGCAGGCCGCGGTGGCGCAGGGCCTTCAGCGGGGCCAGGGGCGAGGTGACCCGCTTCGGTTTGGGCAGGTCGGGGACGAGGACGACGGTGGCGATCAGGGCGACCGCCATGAGCGCGGCGACGCCGTAGAAGGGGCCGCGCCAGCTGATCGCGCCCAGTTCGCCGCCGAGCAGGGGGCCGACGGCGATGCCGAGGCCGAGGGCGGTCTCGTAGAGGATGATCGCGCCGCCGAAGCCGCCGCTCGCGGAGGCCACGATGACCGCCAGCGAGGTGGCGATGAACAGGGCGTTGCCGAGCCCCCAGCCGGCCCGGAAGCCGACTATGCCGTTGATGGAGTCGGTGGTGCCGGCCAGGGCGGCGAAGACGACGATGATCGCGAGGCCCGTGACCAGGGTGCGTTTGGCGCCGATCCGGCTGGAGACCCAGCCGACGATCAGCATGGCCACCGCGGTGACGATCAGGTAGCTGCTGAACAGCAGGGACACCTGGCTGGGGGTGGCGTCGAGGCTGTCCGCGAGGGCGGGGAGGATCGGGTCGACCAGGCCGATGCCCATGAACGAGATGACGCAGGCGAAGGCGACGGCCCAGACGGCCTTGGGCTGCCGGAACGGCCCGCCCGGCCGGTCGGGCGCCGCGCCCTGCTCCTGTGGTGTGCCCTGTGCCGGCGATGCACTCATGCGCGGTGTTCCTCCGAGGTGTCCTGACGGTTCTCGACGACCCTGGCCAGGGCCAGGAGCGCGGTGGTGGTGGCCTGCCGCTCCGGTCCTGTCATGTCCTCCATGAGCTGTCCGAGGGCGCGGGCGCGTTCGGCGCGCCGCCGGGCGACGACCTCGAGGCCGGTGGAGGTCACGGCGACGAGCACGCCGCGGCCGTCGCTGGCGTCGGCGGTGCGCCGGACCAGTCCCGCGCGCTCCAGGCGGGTGACGAGCTGGGTCATGTTCGGCTGGGAGACGCCCTCCGCCCGGGCCAGCTCGGTCAGCCGCTGCGGGCCCCCGCGCTCCAGCCTGCCCAGCGTCGAGGAGGCGGCCGTGCTCAGGGACCCGGTGCGGGCGCTCTGCCGCACGTACCGGACCATCCGCTCGACGGCGACGATCAGTTCGTCCGGCGAGGCCGGCGGCGCCTCCTGCTCACGGGCACTGTCCATAAGCGCATTATGCATTTACGTGTACCGTGAAACAAGATGCGCCGGCGCGGCCCGGCCCCGTTCCTGCCCGGCTCCGGCGGGAACACGGCAGAAGAAGAGGGAGGTACCGCATGGACTGGCGCGAGTTCGCGGAGCACATGGCGTCACTGGCACGAGATCTGCTGGCTCAGGAGTCGGTGAACGACACGCTGGAGCGGATCACCGCTTCGGCCACCGAGCTGATCGAGGACTGCGACGCCGCCGGCATCCTGCTCCTGCGGAACAACCGGGTGCAGTCCCTGGCCCCCACCGACCAGGTGGTGGTCGAGAGCGACGCGCTGCAGGGGCGCCTCGGGGAAGGGCCCTGCTTCGACGCGGCCCGCACCTCCGCGGGGCAGCGGCAGTACCGCATCCGCGACTTCCGCGACGTGCGCGGCGAGGCGGAGCGCTGGCCCGAGTACGCCCCCGAGGCCCGCAAGCTGGGCCTCGGCAGCATGATGGGGTTCCTGCTGTTCACCGAGGACGAGGACCTCGGCGCCCTGGACCTGTACTCCTACCGGCCCGGCGCCTTCAGCGAGGCCGACGAGACGGCCGGCTGGCTGCTGGCCTCGCACGCGGCGGTCGCCTTCTCCAGCGCCCGCACGCACGCCCAGCTGCAGGAGGCCATCGGCACCCGGCACCTCATCGGGGAGGCCATGGGCATCCTGATGGGCAGCCACCGGATCGGTGAGGACCAGGCCTTCGCCACCCTGCGCCGGTACTCGCAGGACAACAACGTCAAGCTCCGCGAGGTCGCCCGGCAGGTCTGCGAGCGGGGCGCCCTGCCCTGACCGCCAGGGGGCGTTTGCTTCCACCCCTCCCGGTAACTCCGACATTCCGGACGCCGATCGGTACGGGCACACCGGCGTCGAGACTGCTGTGTGGCATCCCGGGAGTCGCCATGTGGAAGCGCAAGGGCAGGAAGGGCCGCCGGACCGAGCGGCCGGTGGCCATGGAGCTGTGCGACCTGTGCGCCAGGGTCTTCCCCGAGGACGAGTCCGTGAGCGGCTACGTGCCGGACTCCTCCGCGGTGCACGCCGCCAACGAGTGGTTCGACGGGCTGCGGCTCGTCACCACGTGCTCGGACGACCACTTCGACGTGATCAAGAAGGGGTACGCGGACCGGCCCTTCGTGGACGAGGAGCTGTGGGCCGCCAAGCTCACCCGCGCCCTGACCACGGGCCCGCCGGCCCTCTCCCTGGACCAGCTCGGCTGCCGGACCGGCCTCCAGGAGCCGCAGATACGCGCCGCCATCGCCTGGCACAACGAACGCATGCGGGAGCAGCAGGGCATGGACCCCTGACCGGGCCCGCCCCTCCCCGGCGCTCCCTCAGGCCGGGCGTGTCCCGTGCACGCGGTACGGCTCGGCGTCGGCCCACCTGACCTCCAGGCCGAGGCCGGGCCGGCCGGTGTCGGGGCGCAGGGCGCCGTCCTCGGGCGACAGGGTGCCGTCGAACAGCAGCCGCTCGACGCGCACGTGGTCGTGGAAGTACTCCAGGTGCCGCAGCCGGCGCACCGCGCAGAAGGCGTGGGCGGAGACGGCGGGCGCGCAGTGCGCGGACAGGTCCAGGTGCCGGGCGCCCGACAGACCGGCGACCTCCAGCACGCCGGTGATGCCGCCGCAGCGTGTGACGTCCGCCTGGAGGCAGTCCACGGCCGGGCCGCGGGGGCCGTCGACGAGGTTGGCGAAGTCCTGGGCGGTGAAGGCGTACTCCCCCGCCGCGACCTCCAGGCGGGCCGGGCCCCGCTCGCGCAGCATCCGCAACCCCTCCAGGTCGGCCGAGCCGACCGGCTCCTCGAACCAGCGCACGTCCCACTCGTCGTGGAACCGGTGCGCCCAGTACAGGGCCTCCTTGCGGCCGAGTGCGCCGTTGGCGTCGGCGAACAGCTCCGGCCCGTCCCCCACCGCCCGGCGCACGGCCGTGAGCCGCCGCGGGTCGTCCTCCGGGACCCGTGAGGTCTTCAGCTTCACCCGCCCGATGCCCTGCTCCACCCACCCCGCCAGCTGGTCGGCGAGCCGGTCCGGCGGGTAGTTCGTGAAGCCTCCGCTGCCGTAGACCGGCACCCGGTCGTGGTGGGCCGGCAGGAGGTGCACGAGGGGCAGGTCCAGCAGCCGTGCCTTGAGGTCCCAGAGCGCCACGTCGACGGCCGACAGCGCCATGGCGCCGGCACCGGGGCGGCCGGCGTTGCGCATCCGCGCCCCCATCCGCTCCCAGAGGGCGGGCGGTGAGGAGACAGGGCCGCCCTGGACGACCGGCGCGAGCACGGAGCGGGCGAAGGACGCCGCCGAGACGTCCCCGTAGGTGTAGCCGAGGCCGGTGCGGCCGGCTGCGTGCACCCTCACGAGGACCAGGGTCGTGGAGTCCCACTCCAGCGTGCCGTCCTGTTCCCGGCCGCCGGGACCGTCGGTGGGGACCTCGAAGGCGTGCACGTCGACCGATGCGACCTCACAGCCGTCGAGCGCCTTCGGGCCGGTGCCGGGCACGGACGTCATCGCGCGCTCCTCGCTCTCGTCTTCACAGTCCGTACGCCCTCGTCCCACTCGTGCCGGGCCCGGTTCCCCGCCGGAGCGGGCCGGGTCCCGGCCGTTCCGGGGCCGGTTCCCGGCTGCGCACCGCGCCGGCGGGGCCGTCCGGGTGGGCGGAGTACCGGGCGACCGCGTTGGTCA
>NZ_JACBYP010000280.1 GCF_018982965.1 Streptomyces mayonensis
GCCGGCATGTCCACTGGGACCACCGGCATGTCCTCCGGGACCACCGGCATGTGCTCCGGTACCGGCGCGTCGCAGGGGCCCGGCGCCGACGCGTATCCCGACCGCCCGAGCACCCCGCCGCCTCCTGCCGCCCCGCCCCGCCCGGCGCAGGGACCGGATGCGTACGGTGCCGACCCGGCGGTGGGAGACCTGGGCCCGTCCGCCGGGCGTGCCCCCGCAGCCGGTCGCCACCCGCGCCCCGACGCCCGTGCCGACGCCGCCCCTGCCCGCCGCGGTGGCGGTGGCGGTGCCCGCGGCGGGCGACCGGTGACGGACGGTGAACCGTCGGACCGGGAGCCGGGGGACGCGGCCGACGCCCCGGAGTCTCCGGCACGCGGCGCCAGGCCCGTGTACCCGCGCTTCCGGCTGGGCCGTTCCCACGGCACCGACGCCCCGCCGCCGCATGCCTCGGCCCGCTTCCCGGACGCGCCGCCGCATGCCTCGGCCCGCTTCCCGGACGCCCCGCCGCGTGCCTCGGCCCGATTCCCCGACGGCCCACCGACCGTCGGCCGCGAAGCGCCGTCCGCCCCCGCCGCGGCCGCCCCCCCGCCCCCGCCCCCCCCCCCCCCCAGCCCCCAAAACACCACA
>NZ_JACBYP010000281.1 GCF_018982965.1 Streptomyces mayonensis
AGCGGCTCCAGCGCGGTCAGCGCAGCACCGATCTCCGAACCGAGCAGCATGGTCCCGGTGGTCTCGACCGTGACGGAGACGATGACGGGCAGGTCGAGGCCGAGAGCGTCCAGCGCCCGCCGGGCACCGAGCACAGAAGCCTTGGTCTGCAGCAGATCCTGGGTCGTCTCCACCAGCAGCGCGTCCGCACCGCCCTCCACCAGTCCCTCCGCATTGCGCTGGTAGGCGTCACGCAGGGTGGTGTACGGGGCGTGACCGAGGGTGGGCAGCTTCGTACCGGGACCCATCGACCCCAGCACCCACCGCTGCCGTCCGTCCCGGGCGGCGAAGGCGTCAGCGGTCTCCCGGGCGACGCGGGCACCGGCTTCGGAGAGCTCGTGGACGCGCTCGGGGATGTCGTACTCGCCGAGGGCGGAGTGGTTGGCACCGAAGGTATTGGTGCCCACACAGTCGACACCGGCGGCGAAATACTCCTCGTGCACCGAACGGACGATGTCCGGGCGCGTCAGATTCAGGACCTCATTGCACCCCTCCAACTGCTGAAAATCGTCCAG
>NZ_JACBYP010000282.1 GCF_018982965.1 Streptomyces mayonensis
ACTCACCCGCCACCCGCGTACGCACCGGATCACTCGCCAACCCGGCAAGCGACCCCCCCCCCCCCGGAACAAAACCATCCGACACCGCACCCGCAGCCGCCCCACCAGGCAGCAGAACCACGTCGAAGGTGCCGCTGTCCCCCTGCCCGACGGTGACCACGGCGTCCCAGCCCCGTGCCCGCGCCCAGAGACACACCGCTTCCGGATCCTGCCCGCTCGTCCCGTCCAACAGCTCACGGACACGCTCGATGGGCTCACCGGCGGCCACCGCACGGGCTGCCGCGACCTCCCCGGTCAGCCGGGAGTTCGGCACCCCGGACACCCGCACCGGCAACGCCAGATCATCCAACGTGTCCAAGGCCTCGACGTCGCGCCCCCACGCCATGACGGGTGTCCCAGCGAGAGAGAGCGGCTGAGCGGGGGCTTTGTGCAGGACGACGTCGTAGCGGTGGCGCGTCAGCTCGTTGTGGGCCGCGCCCCGCTTCCACCGCACATCCACGCCCACCGCTTCCGGCCGCCCAGCCGCCCAGGCGGCAAAGAAACCGGG
>NZ_JACBYP010000283.1 GCF_018982965.1 Streptomyces mayonensis
ATCACGCCGTCGAAGGAGAACGAGGCGTCCAGGACCTCCAGGTAGAGGAACATGAAGAACGCGGCCTTGCCCGCCAGTTTGACGGCCGACTTGGGCTTGCCGGCGCGTTCGGCGGCCTCTTCCTCCTCGTGCTCGCGTTCCTCCTCCTCTTCGAGCTTGTCCTCGAAGTAGCCGGAGAGCCCACCGACGATCATGTAGGTGATCAGACCCGCGATACCGGCCAGCAGAACGGTTTCCGCCTTGTCGGCGTGGGCGCCGCCGTGCTGGTGGGCGTGGGCGCCGAAGGTGATCGCGGAGATCAGCAGCACGACCAGGGCGATGCAGACCGACAGCATGTCGACCTTGCCGAGCTTGGCCAGCGGACGCTCCAGCCACCCCAGCCACTTGATGTCCCGGTCCTCGAAGATGAAGTCGAGGAAGATCATCAGCAGGAACATGCCTCCGAAGGCGGCGATCGACGGGTGGGCGTCGGTCACCAGTTCCTGGTAGCGGTCCTTGTCGGTGAGGGCGAGGTCGACGGCCTCGACGGGGCCGAG
>NZ_JACBYP010000284.1 GCF_018982965.1 Streptomyces mayonensis
ACGGTGGACACGGCGTGCTCGTCGTCGCTGGTGGCGATCCACCTGGCGGGCAGGGCCCTGCGGTCGGGCGAGTGCGATCTCGCGCTGGCCGGCGGCGTGACCGTCATGGCGACCCCCGGCATGTTCCGTGAGTTCGAACGGCAAGGGGGCCTGGCGCCCGACGGCCGGTGCAAGCCCTTCTCGGCGGACGCCGACGGCACGTCGTGGTCCGAGGGCGTGGGAGTCCTGGTCCTGGAGCGGCTGTCGGACGCGCGGCGCAACGGACACCGGGTGCTCGCGGTCGTGCAGGGCAGTGCCGTCAACCAGGACGGTGCGTCGAACGGCCTGTCCGCACCCAGCGGTTCCGCACAACAGCGCGTCATCCGGGCCGCGTTGGCGGACGCCGGGCTCGGCACCTCGGACGTGGACGTGGTGGAGGCGCACGGCACCGGGACGAGGCTCGGTGATCCGATCGAGGCGGAGGCGCTGCTGGCGACGTACGGGCAGGGGCGGGATGCCGGGCGGCCGTTGTGGCTGGGGTCGGTGAA
>NZ_JACBYP010000285.1 GCF_018982965.1 Streptomyces mayonensis
GGTCGTCCGAAGGGTGTGGCGGTCACTCATGCGGGTGTGGCGGGGTTTGCGGCGGGTCTGGTGGAGCGGATGGGTGCCGGTGCGGGTGGTCGTGTGCTGCGTACGGCGTCGTTGAGTTTTGACGCATCCGTACTGGAGTTGGTCCTGGCGTGGGGTTCCGGGTCGGCGCTGGTCGTTCCGGAGGCGGGGTCTGGTTTGGCGGGGGTGGAGCTGGAAGCGGCGTTGTCCGTGGGGCGGGTGACGCATGCGTTTTTGCCGCCGTCGGTGGTGGCGACGTTGCCGGAGGGTGCGTGGGAGCGGTTGGAGGACCTGGTGGCTCTGGCGGTGGGTGCGGAGGCGTGCCCGCCGGAGCTGGTGTCCCGTTGGGCACCCGGGCGTCGGCTGATCAACGCCTATGGCCCGACGGAGATCACGGTGGCTGCGGCGATCAGTGATCCGTTGACCGCCGGTGGGGGTGTGCCGATCGGGCGACCGGTGCCCGGGGCTGGTCTGTTCGTGCTGGACGAGTATCTCGGGCTGGT
>NZ_JACBYP010000286.1 GCF_018982965.1 Streptomyces mayonensis
GGCATGACGATGTTCCGCATGCCGATCTTCACGTGGAACGTGCTGCTGACCGGTGTGCTGGTCCTGCTGGCCTTCCCGGTCCTGGCGGCGGCCCTGTTCGCCCTCGAGGCGGACCGGAAGTTCGGTGCGCACATCTTCGACTCGGCCAACGGCGGGGCGTTGCTCTGGCAGCACCTGTTCTGGTTCTTCGGGCATCCCGAGGTGTACATCATCGCGCTGCCGTTCTTCGGCATCGTCTCGGAGATCATCCCGGTCTTCTCGCGCAAGCCGATCTTCGGTTACATGGGTCTGATCGCGGCGACGATCGCGATCGCGGGTCTGTCGGTGACGGTGTGGGCGCACCACATGTACGTCACGGGCGGGGTACTGCTGCCGTTCTTCTCCTTCATGACCTTCCTGATCGCGGTCCCGACCGGGGTGAAGTTCTTCAACTGGATCGGCACCATGTGGAAGGGGTCGTTGTCCTTCGAGACACCGATGCTGTGGTCCACCGGCTTCCTGATCACCTTCCTCTTCGG
>NZ_JACBYP010000028.1 GCF_018982965.1 Streptomyces mayonensis
CGGGGACGCTGGGATCGCGCCCGGCACCCCCGCCGGGCGGGGGTGGGTCGCGCTGCCCGGCGCCGGCGGGGTGCCTCCCCCAGTACCTGAACGGTGCCTGAACGGCCTGGGAGGTACCCCAGCGCCCACCCGTGCCGCCCTGGGGGTGCCTCCCAGGCCCTGGGGGTACCTCCCAGGGCTTCAGCACTGGAGGCACGACTGCCCCCAGCGGCGCGGTCGGGGCGGGTCAGGCGCGGATGATGGTCAGGGCCTCGTCGCGGATCTTGGTCATCGTGGCCTCGTCGCGGGCCTCCGCGTTCAGGCGGAGCAGGGGCTCGGTGTTGGAGGGGCGGACGTTGAACCACCAGTCGGCCGCCTGGACGGTGACGCCGTCCAGGTCGTCCACGGTGACGTCGTCACGGCCCTCGTACGCGGCCCGGATCGCGGCGAGGCGGCCCTGCTGGTCGGCGACCGTGGAGTTGATCTCGCCGGAGCCGGTGTAGCGGTCGTACTCGGCGACCAGGGCGGACAGCGGGCCGTCCTGTTCGCCCAGGGCGGCGAGGACGTGGAGGGCCGCCAGCATGCCGGTGTCGGCGTTCCAGAAGTCGCGGAAGTAGTAGTGCGCGGAGTGCTCGCCGCCGAAGATGGCGCCGCTTTTGGCCATTTCGGCCTTGATGAAGGAGTGCCCCACGCGCGTGCGTGCCGGTGTGCCGCCGTTCTCGCGCACGACCTCCGGGACGGACCAGGAGGTGATCAGGTTGTGGATGACCGTGCCGGTACCGCCGTTGCGGGCCAGTTCGCGGGCGGCCACCAGGGCGGTGACCGCGGACGGGGAGACCGGGTCGCCGTTCTGGTCGACGACGAAGCATCGGTCGGCGTCGCCGTCGAAGGCGAGGCCGAGGTCGGCGCCCTCCGCGCGGACGCGCTGCTGGAGGTCGACGAGGTTGGCCGGGTCCAGCGGGTTGGCCTCGTGGTGGGGGAAGGTGCCGTCCAGCTCGAAGTACATCGGCACGAGGTCGAGGGGCAGACCGGCGAAGACCGTGGGGACCGTGTGGCCGCCCATGCCGTTGCCCGCGTCCACGACGACCTTGAGGGGGCGGACGGCGGTGAGGTCGACGAGGGAGCGCAGGTGGGCCGCGTAGTCGGTGAGCGTGTCGCGCCGGGTGACGGTGCCCGGGCGGGACGAGGGCTCCGGGGCACCGGAGTCGCTCCAGCGCTCCACCGTGGCGCGGATCTCGGCGAGGCCCGTGTCCTGGCCGACCGGCGCGGCACCCGCGCGGCACAGCTTGATCCCGTTGTACTGCGCCGGGTTGTGCGAGGCCGTGAACATGGCGCCCGGCAGGTCCAGGGCGCCGGAGGCGTAGTACAGCTGGTCGGTGGAGCACAGGCCGATCTCGGTCACGTCGGCGCCGCGGGCCGCGGCTCCCCGCGCGAAGGCCGCGGACAGGCCCGGGGACGAGGGCCGCATGTCGTGGCCGACCACGACGGCGTCCGCGCCGGTCAGTTCGGCGAAGGCCGCGCCGAACAGTTCGGCCAGCGACTCGTCCCACTGGTCCGGAACGACACCGCGCACGTCGTACGCCTTCACGATCTGCGACAGATCAGCAGCCACGGCCAACCTTCCTGAAAGTCCTGTCGGGCCCCACAAACTACCCCGTGAGGACCGACGGACCGCCCGGACGGTTCCCGGAGGTCAGGGCAGCATCCAGCCCAGGACCACCGTGGACTGCCCGACCACGATCAGGCACATGACGAGCAGCAGGCCGAGGCTCCAGGGGAGCACCTTGCGCAGCAGGTCGCCCTCGCGGCCCGCGAGCCCGACGGCGGCGCAGGCGATGGTCAGGTTCTGCGGGGAGATCATCTTGCCGAGGACGCCGCCGGAGCTGTTGGCGGCGGCCAGCAGCTCCGGCGACAGACCCGACTCCCGCGCGGCGGTCACCTGGAGGGCGCCGAAGAGCGCGTTGGCGGAGGTGTCCGAGCCGGAGACCGCGACGCCGAACCAGCCGAGCACCGGGGAGAGGAAGGCGAGCCCGGCGCCCGCGGCCGCCACGAAGTGGCCGATGGTGGCGGCCTGGCCGGATAGGTTCATGACATAGGCGAGAGCGAGGACCGAGGTGACGGTGAGGATCGCGTACCGCAGTTCGTGCACGGTCGCGAGCCACTCCTTGACCGCCACGCGCGCGTGCACGCCGAGAACGGCGGCCGTGGCGAGTCCGGCGAACAGCACGAGGGTCCCGCCGGTCGAGACGATCGGCCAGGAGAAGACGTTGCCGCCGACCGGAGTGCCCTCGGGGTCGACCACGTCCAGGAACGGCCAGTCGTAGGACTGCGTGGCCTTCGCCAGCCAGTCCTTGACCGCCGGGATCTGCGCCACGGAGAAGACGGCGACGATCAGCGCGTACGGCGCATAGGCGCGCACCACCTCGCGCGGGGAGTCCTGCTCGTCGAGTTCCTCGCTGCGTACGCCGGTCAGGACGGCCGCCCGTACGGGCTCGGCGGCGGGACGGCGGGAGCGCGGTACGGCGACGAGGGCGCCGGCGCCGACCAGCGCGGCGGCGATGTCGGCGAGCTGGGCGGAGACGTGGTTGGAGGCGATGAACTGGGCAACGGCGAAGGCGACCCCGCAGACCAGCGCCGGGATCCAGGTCTCGCGCAGCCCGCGTCGCCCGTCCACCAGGGCGACGAGGAGCAGCGGTACGACGAGGGCGAGCAGGGGCGTCTGGCGGCCCACCACGGAGGCGACGTCGTCCAGGGGCAGCCCCGTGACCTGGGCCAGTGTCACCACGGGGGTGCCCATCGCGCCGAAGGCGACCGGCGCGGTGTTGGCGACCAGGGAGACGACGGCGGCACGTACGGGGTCAAAGCCGAGGGCGACGAGCATGACGGAGCAGATGGCCACGGGGGCACCGAAACCGGCAAGCGCTTCCAGCAGGGCACCGAAGCAGAAGGCGACGACGAGCGCCTGGATGCGCGGGTCGTCGGAGAGCCGGCCGAAGGAACGGCGCAGGATGTCGAAGTGCCGGGTGCGGACGGTCATCCGGTAGACCCACAGCGCGTTCACGACGATCCACAGGATGGGGAAGAGGCCGAAGACCGCTCCCTGGACCGCACTGGAGGCCGTCTGGTCCAGGGGCATGCCGTAGGCGAGCCAGGCGACGAGCACGGCCGCCAGGAGGCCGATGAGGCCCGCCAGGTGGGCCTTCATGCGGACTCCGCCCAGCAGGACGAGGACGATCACCAGGGGCAGGGCCGCCACCGCGGCGGACAGGCCGAGCGAACCGGCGACGGGTTCCAGTTCCTGCACGTACACGGGCGCCTCCCCGGATTCCGCCATGTGAAAGCGATTTCTCGCGGCTCCCGGAATGGTCGTGTCCGCGACAACGCGACGTCAATGGGTGTGCAGCAACGGATGTGGCTCACGGGGAAGGGGGCGACCGCCCTACAGGGGCGACCGCCCCACAGGTGCGAGCGGGCGAGCGGCGAAGGGGTCCGGGGGATGTACGGGCTGCCTGGGCTACCGGCTCAGTTGTCCGGCGAGCGGAGCACTCGCAGGTGGCCGCGGCGCGCGACCTCCATCGGGTCGGCCGTCCGGCCGCCGCCGCCCGCCTCGGCCGTCCGCTCCTGGGGCCGGGCCGCCTCGCGGACCGCGTTGGCCAGCGCCTCCAGGTCGTCACCGCTGGGGCGGGCCGGGGCGGAGCCGTCGAGCAGGCGGACGACCTCCCAGCCGCGCGGGGCGGTGAGGCGCTCGGAGTGCTCGGCGCACAGGTCGTAGCAGTGGGGTTCGGCGTAGGTGGCGAGCGGGCCGAGGACCGCGGTCGAGTCGGCGTAGACGTACGTCAGCGTCGCGACGGCGGGACGGCCGCAGGCGGTGCGCGAACAGCGACGTACAGGGCTCACGATGTTGGACGGTACCGCACTCTTGAGCGGGCCGCGACGACTCTCCACCGCGTCACACCACCGTGTCGTGGCGTGAAACGATCCCCCGCCCCCTACCGACACCCTCTCCTGACCTGCACGGACACGGTTTTCCGGGCGGTCGGACCCCCTTCGGGGCGGTCACGACCCGACACAAACAGCGACATTTGCCTTGAGTCCCACGGTCGCGGAGAGATACGGAATTGAGCCCAACCTTGGCTGGAATGGTCATCCGACGACAGGCCGCGCCCGGGGGCCGCGACACCGTCCGGGATGCGTGTGCGGTCGGGCGCACGACCTCGGCGGGGACTACCCTTCAGCGGTGATGGACAACCCCGTGACGCCCCGTGATGCCGGCCGCCCGGGGCCCCGCCGTCGTGACCGCCACGGTCGGGGCATGCGCGGCCCGGTGGCTCCCCCGCAGGTGCCGCTCGCCGCGAGCCGCGGCGAGGTGTTCGCGGACCTGGTGCAGGACTCCGTGGAGCGCCTGGAACGACGGTGGCCGCAGCTCGCCGACATCGATTTCCTCGTGCTCGACGTGCCCCGGCTGGACGGGCCCGGGGAGCTGTGGTCCGACGAGACCGTCCCGCTGGGCGGCACGGTGCCCTCGCGCGACGGGCGGCGGGGGCGCGTGGT
Source organism: Streptomyces mayonensis (assembly GCF_018982965.1). Classification (GTDB taxonomy): domain Bacteria; phylum Actinomycetota; class Actinomycetes; order Streptomycetales; family Streptomycetaceae; genus Streptomyces; species Streptomyces mayonensis. The sequence continues at coordinate 4,531 of NZ_JACBYP010000028.1, forward strand.
GGTGTACCGGCGACCGGTCGAGATCCGGACCAAGGGACGCGACGAGCGGGCGGCGCTCGTGCACGAGGTCGTCGTGGAGCAGGTCGCGGAGCTGCTGGGGCTGACGCCGGAAACGGTCGACCCCCGGTACGGGGAGGACTGAGCGGGAGGACGGGGGCGCCACGGGACGGACCCGGGCAGGAGATGCCCCCGGCGGGAGGCAGTCCCCGGCGCGAGGCGGTCCCGTAAGCGCCCGTACGCGTCGCGCGTGCCGGCGTCGCGTGGGCACAGCGCTGTCGCACGGCGGCGTCGCGTCAGGCACAGCGCTCTTGATCGTCATATGAGCGGCGCCTAGGCTCTCATGCCCATGGAGACGGGGGGACCGGTCCGCGGACGGCGGGCATGGCTCGACGGGCCGGTCAGGCGTCGGGCGGCCGCGGGTCTGCTGACCGTGGCGGGGCTGGCCGTTCTGGGCACCGTGTTCGTCGTACTGCCGGGAGTGGTGGTCGACCACGACCTCGCCGGGGCGCACGTCGCCGCGCAGGACCGGCTGACAGCGGTGAACGATGTCCGTACGACGCTCCTGCAGGTGGTCGGCGGCCTGGTCGTGCTGTTCGGCGCGTACGCCACCTGGCGGCAACTGCGGGTGAGCCAGGACGGATTGCGCGCCACCCAGGAGGGCTACGTCACCGACCGGTTCAGCCGGGCCGTCGACCAGCTCGGCAGCGACAAGCTGGATGTGCGCATCGGCGGGTTGCACGCGCTGTGGCGGATCGCGGAGCAGTCCGCCCGCGACCGGGAGGCCATCATCTCCATCCAGGCCGCGTATCTGCGTACACACCTGCCCTGGCCGCCCGACGGTCCGGAGGCACCGGCGGCGGACGTGCCCATCAACGACGTCGCGCCCCTGGAGACCCGCGCCGCCGACACCCAGGTGGCGCTGACCGCGCTCGGCGTGCTGTGCCGGCACCGGGAGGAGTCCTGGGTCAATCTCAGCATCACCGACCTGCGCCGGGCCGACTGCGACGGACTGTGGTTCCCCGAGGTCAACTTCGACCGCGCCTGCATGGAGGCGGCGGGCCTGTACCGCGCCAATCTGACCCAGGCGTCCATGGTCTCGGTCAACCTGCGGCACGCCGACCTCACGACCGCGGTTCTCCGCCGGGCCCGCTGCGTTCTGGCCGACCTGCGGGCCGCGAAGCTCGTCGAAACCGACTTGCGTGACGCCGACTTCACCGAGACCGACCTGCGCGAGGCGAACCTGCGCAAGGCCACCGCCCACGGCGCGGTCTTCCACCGCGCCGACCTCCGCCTGGCCGACCTGCGCGGCACCGACCTGAGCACCGCCGACCTGGTCGAAGCGCGCCTGACCGGCGCCCTCGCCAGTGAGCGCACCCGCTGGCCCGCCGGCTTCGACCCCACGGCCGCCGGAGTCGTCGACACCGAGGACCCCGGCCCCGAGCCCCCGAGCCTGCTCCAGCCGCCCGGAATGACCTGGGAGGCGCCGCCGCTGCGGTCCAGTCCCTGATCGGCCCGCCCTCGCCGGTCGGCGGGGGCCGTGCACCCCGCCGCCGTTCCGCAGTCTCGCCGCCCCTACCGCTGGAGCACCGACAGGTCCTCGTCCGCCCGCGGCACCGAGACCGTCCCGCCGTCGTCGGGCAGGGTCTGGACGGTGAAGGACGCCACGTCGTCGTCCGACCCGGTCAGGGTGCGGGACGCGTGGACCGGGCCGCCGGAGACGGTCTCGACCGTCAGCGCGTAGCTCCCCTTGAGACCGGCGGGGACCGGCGCGTCGACGTTCTGCGTCGTACCGCCCTTGACCGTGTACGTCTTGGTCGCCGTCGTACCGCCCTCGGTACCCGCCGACGCCGTGACCTTGACCTTCGCCGCCTCACCGGGCGCGACCAGGGACAGGGTGGTGCTCTTGGCGCGGTTGTCGGCGGCCGTGGCGCGCGCGCCGACCGGGTCGGTGGCCGGGACGAACGCCGACTCCTGCCCGTCCCCCTTGCCCCGCACGACCCGGACCGCCGCCACGACCGGCACCGCCTGGTCCGTCGGCGTCAGCACCAGCGAACCCGCCTCCCCGCGCGTGACCTCGCCGAGGTCGACGCCCGTGGTCATGCCGGCCTTGACGTGCACCGTCTCGTGCCCCGCGGGCGTGATCAGGCCGGACGGAGAAGCGAGCCGCACCTTCAGGTCGGCGTCGGTGCCCCCGGGCGTGAAGAGCACCAGGCGCACGGCGGTGGCGTCCTTCGGAATGCCCGGCAGGACCAGTTCGCCCGCCGGATCCGCGGCCGCGGTCAGCCAGTCGCCGCCGGTCTTGTCGTCCAGTGCCTGCACCGCGGCCCCGACCCGGCCGCTGCGCACACCGACGTGCACGGTCAGGTCGGTCTCCTCCACGTCGCTGAGCGTGGAGAGCAGCAGGGACTCACTGGCGTGCGGCGGCACCGTGACGCCCTCTCCCACCGTGGACTTGAGGTCCCCGTCCTTGCCGTACAGCTCGATGTCGACGACGGCCGCCGAGTCGTCCGGGTTGGTCAGGTGGACGTAGTCGGTGCGGCCGCTCGCGGTGCTGGCGCCCGGGAACCAGAACTCCGTGTCCGGGGCCGCGCAGTTGACGCCCTGGAGTCCGCGGCCCGTTCCGGCGGCGACCTCCGTGGTCTGCTGGACCGTCCAGCCGGGCGCGTGGCTCCCCTCCGCGGTGCCGATCAGCGCGGGCGCGTCGGAACCGGAGGCCTTTCCGGCGGCCGGCGTACCGGGCTTCCCTGGCTCGAGGACCGGCTTCTCCTTCTCCTTGCTCTTGCCCTTGTCGCCCTTGTCGTCGTTGTCGCCCTTGTCGTCGGACTTCCCCCCGCCACCGCTGTCCTCGGCGGCCTCATTCTGCTTCGCCGTCGCGAGTTCGGCGCTGCCCTTCTCCTCGGCGCCCTCGGTGACGGGCGTGAAGGAGGTGTACGCGGTCTCGGCGAGGTCGGAGGTGCTGGGCGCCGGGCAGAGCAGGCTGGTGCGCTCCACGGGCAGCCGGGCGGCCGGCGCGGCGGTGTCCGTGCCGGAGTCGTCCGGGGCGGACACCGTCGCGAACCCGGTGACGGCGGCGAGCGCGGTCGCGCAGGCGATCAGGGACAGGGTCGTGCGCTTCACTGCTGGCTCCCGTCGGGACGCTCACTGCCCGTGCCGTGGGGGTGCTGGGGCTGGGGCTGGGCAGGGTCGTACGGCGTGTCGTATCCGCCCCGGCCGTACGCCTGGTCGTAGGCGGGGTCGTATCCGCCCTCCTGGGCGGGGGCCTGGCCGCCGTATGCGTACGGGTCGTACTGGCCCGTCTGGTACTGGGTGTCCTGGCCGCCCTGGTAGGCGCCCGGCTGGTACGGGGCGCCCTGGTACTCCCCCTGGTACGGCGCCTGCTGCCCGTAGGCGGCCGGGTCGTACTGCTGCTGGGCGCCCTGGTACTGCCCGGCGTCGTACGAGCCGTACTCGGCGCCCGCGTACTCCGCCTGGTCCCAGGCTCCGTACGCGGGCTGCTGCGGCACGGGCGCGGGTGGCTCCGCGGGGGGCCGGGGCGCCTCCGGCGTCGCGGGCGCACCGTCCGGCACGCCGAAGGTGTCGGGTGCGTCGGGTGCCTCGAAGGTGTCGGCTGCGTCCGGCAGGTCGGACGCGGGCTCGGGGCCGGCCGCGCTGTCCGTCCCGGCCTCGGCCGCCGCGGCCTCCGCCTCGGCCTGGGCGCGCAGTCGCCGCGCCCGGCGTCCGTCGCCCTCCAGGGCCTCGGCGGGCACGAGCTGCTCGTCGGGCAGGTCGTCGTCGACGTCGCGGCGACGGCCGGGCAGCGCGAGGACGACCAGGACGACGGCGAGGAGGCCCTGGGCCCACAACCAGGCGGTGTGGGTGAACGGGTCCTCGTAGGTGACGTCCAGCCGACCGCCGGAAGCGGGCAGTTCGAAGCCCTGGGCCCAGCCGTCGACCGTGGTGCGGGTGAGCGGCTTGCCGTCCAGGGTGGCCGTCCAGCCCTCGGCGGCGGTGTCGGCCAGGCGCAGCACGCGGCCGTCCGCGCCCCCGTCGATGTCGGTGTGGATCTCCACCGGGCCGGCCGCCACCGGCTGCGGCTCACCGGCGGCGGACGTCCCACCGGACTGCTCGCCGGAGTCGCCGGAGTCCTCCCCGGTCCCTTCGCCGGACACGATGGTCGCGCGGGCGACCTCCTGGTCGACCCGCCAGAGGCCGCTGCCGTCCTGCTGGCTGAGGCGGCTCAGGCCGGGTGTGGCGTCCAGGACGCGGGTGACCTCGCGGGGCGCGCCCTTGTGCACGAGCACGTAGCGCACGGCGTAGCCGCCGAGCTGGTCGGCCTGGTCGGCACCGGAACCGGCGACGAGGTTGGCGACGGTCTTGTCGAGCGCTTCGTTGCCACCGCCGTCGGCCAGTTCGCCGTCGCCGAGGCGGGCGCCGGAACCGCGGACCAGCATGTAGCTCACGTGGGCGGCCGAGTCGCTGTCGAGGACCAGGGTGCGGGCCTGGTCGCGGGTGCGGCTCTCCTCGGCGACGAACGCGGGCACCTGGACGGGGTCGCGGCGCTCCACCGGTCCGTCGGCGCCCCCGATCACCCAGCCGGCGGCGGCGATCAGCGGGCCGACGGCCGAGGCGAGGGCGATGAGGACGGCGACGGGCTGCCGCCAGCCGAAGCTCTGCTCGGCCACGCGCGAGCGGGCGCCGTCGGCGCCGAGGGTCGCGGCGGCCAGCAGGGCGATGCCGTAGACGAGGGTGGCGGGACCGGCCCAGGCGGACTGGTTGGCGAGGACCGCGAGGACCAGGCCGACCAGGGCGACGGCCCAGGCCGTCCGGACGGCCTGCTGGCGTTCGGAGCGCAGCAGGGCGGCCAGCGCGGCGAGCACGAAGCCGATGAGGACCAGTCCGCCGACCGTGCCGGGACCGCCGGGGCTGGTGCCGAGCAGGTCGAGGGCGGAGGCGGCCGAGGCGCCGTACTCCAGGCCGGCCTCGTCGAAGAAGCCGAACGGCAGCAGCGACAGCGACCAGGGGGCGAGCAGCAGCAGCGGCGTGCCCAGCTGGGCGAGGAAGCGCAGCCCGTAGGCCGTGATCTCGCCGCGGCGCAGGGCCAGCACCGCGAGGCCGAGGACCAGGGCGGCCGGCCAGACGACGGGTGTGAAGGCGGTGGTGATCGTCAGCAGCAGCGCGTACGCCCAGGTGGCGCGCCAGCTGCCGCGGGCGCCGGACGTGCTGGTGAGGCCCGCCGCGGCGACGCCCGCGCGCGCGACGAGCGGCAGCAGTACGGCGAGGACGGCGGTGCCGATGCGGCCGCCGGCGAGTGCCCCGGTGGCGGCGGGCAGGAAGGCGTAGGCCACGGCCGCCCAGGCGCGCAGCAGCCGGGAGGTGACGAGGGGGCGGGAGGCGAAGTACGCCGTGACACCGGCGAGCGGCACCGAGCAGACCAGCAGCAGGGTGACGGCGACTCCGGTCGAGCCGAGGAGCACGGAGGCCAGCGCCGCGACGATCGCGAGGTAGGGCGGTGCGGAGGCGGTGCCGCCGGTGCCGACGGCGTGCCAGGTGTCCGCGTACCGCGACCACAGCTCGCCGGCGCCGGCCGGGGCGGGCAGCAGCGCGCCGCCCGCCAGGGCACCGCCGCCGAGGAGCGCGCGGCAGGCGGCCAGGGAGACCAGCAGGAGCACCAGGAAGAGCACCGGGCCGGGCTTGCGGGCGATGCGCTTGAGCCGGGCGAACTGCTCGATCTCCAGGAAGTCGGCGTCGTCGCCGCCGGGTCCGGACTCGATGCCGCCGCCGTGCCGTCCGGCGCCCGCGGCCGCCTCGGCCTCGGAGCCGCCGAAGAGGTCGCCCGCGACCTGCTCGACGGTGGCGCGGACGGTCGCGCCCGGGGGCGGGAACAGGGGGCGCAGTTCGTCCTTCTCGACCTGTGGCCGGCCGCGTTCGCGCCGTCCGGCGATGACGCGTTCGGGGCGCAGCAGCACGCTCAGCAGGCCCCGGATCTCGTCGAGCGCCTGGCCGGGAACCTTGCCGACGAGGTAGGCGAGGGTCCGCAGGAGGGTACCGAGGACGATGCGCAGCAGCACCCACGGCAGGGCGGCCGTACGGACGTTGACGAGGAGGGTGTGGACGGCGCCGGCCTTGTCCACCTTGTGCGGGGACGCGGTGGTGCGGCCCGCGCAGTCGACGGCGCGGCGCTCGCGGGAGGCGGCCTCGGCGTGGCGGACGACCGCCTCGGGGGCGACGAGGACCCGGAGTCCGGCGGCGTGGGCGCGCCAGCACAGGTCGACGTCGTCGCGCATCAGGGGCAGCCGGCGGTCGAACCCGCCGAGCCGCTCGAAGACGTCACGCCGGATCAGCATGCCGGCGGTGGACACCGACAGGACGGACCGGACGTGGTCGTGCTGGCCCTGGTCCTGCTCGCGGCGGTCCAGGCCGGTCCAGCGGCGGCCGGAGTTGGCGATGGAGACGCCGACCTCGAGCAGTTGCCTGCGGTCGTACCAGCCGCGGAGTTTGGGACCGACCGCGGCGACGTCGTCGCGGCCGAGTTCGTACTCGTTGTCCACGACGCGCAGCAGCTGGGCCAGGGCCTCCGGCTCGGGGGCGCAGTCGTCGTGCAGGAGCCACAGCCACTGGACCGGCTCTCCGTGGGGAAGCTCCGGCAGGTCGTAGGCGTCGTCGCGCCAGCTGCGGGTGACGGGGTCCCAGCCGCTGGGCCGCTTCAGGTACGGCAGGTCCTCCGGGGTGAGGAGGGGGGCGCTGCGGGCGGCCTCCTCGACGGCCTGGCCGAAGCCGGTGCGCCGGGCGAGGTGGAGCACGTGGTCGTGGCCCAGGGCGTCGCCGACCAGGCGGGCGGAGTCGTCGGCGCTGCCGGTGTCGGCGGCCACGGCGTACTGGACGGGGCGCTCCTGGCCGAGCAGCCCGGTGAGCGCGTCGGGCAGCCAGCGGGCGCCGTCGTGGGCGACGAGGACCGCGGTCACGACGTGACGCGGGAACTCAGGTGTGGCAGCGAGGTCTTGCTGTGCTGCCGTGTGACTCTGCACGGACATCGAGGTACGGGCCCCGGTTCGGTGGACTGCGGTGGACACCCGTGCCTGTTGGGGAGGGCGGGCGTCTCGGACGAGCGCCCACACTATCGGCTGGGCAGCAAGGCGGCCCGCCGCCTGTGGACAAGCCACCGGCGACGGGCCGTTCCCGCAGTTCGAGTCGTTTCTGCCGCTGCGTCAGTCCCCGTCCGGACTGGGCGTGGTCGGACCGCGCGGCCGGCCCCGGTGCGTCAGACCGCGGCCTTCTTCAGTCGGCGGCGTTCCCGTTCGGACAGGCCGCCCCAGATGCCGAAGCGCTCGTCATTGGCCAGGGCGTACTCGAGGCATTCGGAGCGGACCTCGCAGGCGAGGCAGACCTTCTTGGCCTCGCGCGTGGAGCCGCCCTTCTCGGGGAAGAAGGACTCGGGGTCGGTCTGGGCGCACAGTGCGCGCTCCTGCCAGCCGAGCTCCTCGTCCGCGTCGTCGACCAGCAGTTGCTGCACCAGCTCGGTCATGTGCGCCCCTCGTCTGTCTTTCGCGTCCCCGTGATCCAGCCGTTATCGATTCCGGCTGAACGACACGAGTGAAATTACAAGTGTGCTGCTCCGGGCGAGTCAAGCCGGGATCTGCTATTGGGCCCCTTATTCACTCTGCGGAACCAAGGCAATGCGGAAAGTGTTCAAATCGCCATAAACCTTGACATCCCCATATGGCCCATCGAGGCACCCGGCCCGAGCGATGCACGCATCAGGGAAGACGCCCGGGTGTTCGACCCCGTTCCGATACACACGCCGAAGCGAACCTGATCACATTCGCATCACGGGATCACAACAGGGGTTGCGCGCCCGGCTTGTGCGCCATGTGTCCCGGAACCCGATTGAGCAAACCTTTCGCCCGCGACATGAACCGGATGAGGTGAAACATGTCCCACATAACGGGCATCGAGTTGACAGTGCAGGTGTGAACCGCTGTCCTTGTGGGCATGCTCGCGAACTTGGTGCTCACCTCGACCCGCCCCGCCGGGTCCCACGGTGCTGCCCGCGCTCGCTGTAGCTGTTGCCGCTGTTCCAGCTGTTGAGCCGACCCGCGCTCCGGCTGTCCACGAGTCCCTCGCGACTCGGCTCCCGAGTCCATACGACTCGACACCTGCGTTCCCGCCCCACCAGGGCGTTCCGGTCATCCGTTCCGCTCCACGCACTCTTCCGCCGAGGAACCACCGCATCCATGAACAGCGACAGCGATCTCCAGATCGCCGGCGACATCCTCGAAGTACCCCACCTGCTGCAGGCTCCGCGCGAGCACCCGGTCACCGTCGCCGAGTTCGCGGGCCTGGCCCGCTCCCTGGCCGCCGACCGCGCCGAGTGGGAACACCTCGTCCGCTACGACGCGACGACACGCTGGTACCACCGGCTGCGCACCGGCCCCGGCTACGAGGTCTGGCTGCTGTCCTGGGTACCGGGCCAGGGCAGCGGACGCCACGGCCACGGTCCCTCCTCCGGGGTGTGGACGGTCCTGGACGGCACCCTCACCGAGCGCACGGCACGCGGCACGCGCGCGTTGCGCGCCGGCACGCAGCGTGTGTTCGCCCCGGGGTACGTGCACGAGGTGGTCAACGACACGCTGGAGCCCGCGGTCAGCCTGCACGTCTACTACCCGGGGCTGACCGAGATGCCCATGCACTCCCCGCAGTGCACGGCCGCCGCGGCGCAGGACACCGGCACGGACGCCGACGCCGCACCGGCACGGTGACGGCTGTCCGACGTACCGGGGACGGCTGTCCGACGTACCGGGGACGGCTGTCCGACGTACCGGGGACGGCTGACGCACCGGCGGACGGCTGACGCACCGGCGACTGGCTGACGCACTGTCGTACCCGCCTGCAAGACTGGGGCCATGCGCATTGTGGTTCTGGCAGGCGGCATCGGCGGTGCCCGGTTCCTGCGCGGTCTGAAGCAGGCCGCGCCGGACGCGGACATCACGGTCATCGGCAACACCGGGGACGACATCCACCTCTTCGGGCTGAAGGTCTGCCCGGACCTCGACACGGTGATGTACACGCTCGGCGGCGGCATCAACGAGGAGCAGGGCTGGGGGCGGTCCGACGAGTCCTTCCACCTCAAGGAGGAGCTCGCGGCGTACGGTGTCGGACCCGAGTGGTTCGGCCTCGGCGACCGCGACTTCGCCACGCACATCGTGCGGACCCAGATGATCACCGCGGGCTTTCCGCTCAGCGCCGTGACCGAGGCGCTGTGCGACCGCTGGAAGCCCGGGGTGCGCCTCATCCCGATGACCGACGACCGCGTGGAGACCCACGTCGCCGTCGAGCTGGACGGGGAGCGCAAGGCGGTCCACTTCCAGGAGTACTGGGTACGGCTGCGGGCCTCCGTGCCCGCCGAGGCGGTCGTGCCGGTCGGGGCCGAGCAGGCCGAGCCGGCACCGGGGGTCCTGGAGGCCATCGGCGAGGCGGACGTCATCCTCTTCCCGCCCTCCAACCCGGTCGTCTCCGTCGGCACGATCCTCGCCGTGCCCGGCATCCGGGAGGCGATCGCCGACGCCGGGGTGCCGGTGGTGGGCCTCTCCCCCATCGTCGGCGACGCGCCCGTGCGCGGGATGGCCGACAAGGTGCTCGCCGCCGTCGGCGTGGAGTCCTCCGCCGCCGCGGTCGCCGAGCACTACGGCTCGGGCCTGCTCGACGGCTGGCTGGTCGACACGGTCGACGCGGCCGCCGTCACGCGCGTGAAGGCGGCCGGCATCCTCTGCCGCGCCGTACCGCTGATGATGACCGATCTCGACGCGACGGCGCAGATGGCCCGGGAGGCGCTGACACTGGCGGAGGAGGCACGGGAGGCATGAGCGACACGACGCGCGACGGCGCCCCCGGCCCGCAGGAGGGGTACAGGGTCTGGCCCCTGCCCGGCCTGCCCGAAGTACGGCCGGGTGACGACCTGGCCAAGCTGATCGCGGCGTCCGAGCCCGCGCTGGCCGACGGGGACGTGCTCCTCGTCACCTCCAAGATCGTGTCGAAGGCCGAGGGCCGGGTGGTCCGGGCCGACGACCGGGAGGCCGCGATCGACGCGGAGACCGTCCGGGTGGTGGCCCGGCGCGGCACCCTGCGCATCGTCGAGAACCGCCAGGGCCTGGTCATGGCCGCGGCCGGTGTCGACGCCTCCAACACCCCGGCCGGGACCGTACTGCTGCTCCCCGAGGACCCGGACGCCTCCGCGCGGGGCATCCGTGCCGGACTGCGCGACGCGCTCGGCGTCAACGTCGGCGTGGTCGTCACCGACACCTTCGGCAGGCCCTGGCGGGCGGGACTCACCGACGTGGCGATCGGCGCGGCGGGCGTGCGCGTCCTCGACGACCTGCGCGGCGGTACGGACGCGTACGGCAATCCGCTGAGCGCCACCGTCGTGGCCACCGCCGACGAACTGGCCGCCGCCGGTGACCTCGTCAAGGGCAAGGCGGCGGGGCTGCCCGTCGCCGTCGTGCGCGGGCTGCCGCGAGCCGTCGCCGAGGACGACGGCGAGGGCGCGCGGGCCCTGGTGCGCGGCGCGCGCGGCGACATGTTCCGGCTGGGCACCTCCGAGGCGGTACGTCAGGCGGTCACCCAGCGGCGTACGGTACGGGCCTTCACGGACGAGCCGGTCGACCCCGGCGCCGTACGCCGGGCGGTGGCAGCCGCCGTGACCGCGCCGGCGCCGCACCACACCACGCCGTGGCGGTTCGTGCTCCTGGAGTCGGCCGGCTCCCGCACCCGGCTCCTCGACGCGATGCGGGACGCCTGGATCGCGGACCTGCGGCGGGACGGCAGGAGCGAGGAGTCCGTCGCCCAACGCGTCCGGCGCGGCGACGTCCTGCGCAACGCGCCCTACCTCGTCGTCCCCTGCCTGGTCATGGACGGGTCGCACACGTACGGGGACGCGCGGCGGGACACGGCCGAGCGGGAGATGTTCGTGGTCGCCACCGGCGCGGGTGTGCAGAACCTGCTCGTCGCGCTCGCCGGGGAACGGCTCGGATCCGCGTGGGTGTCCTCGACGATGTTCTGCCGCGACGTCGTACGGGAGACGCTGGGGCTGCCGGACGACTGGGACCCGATGGGAGCGGTGGCGGTCGGGCATCCGGCCGAGGAGCCGAAGGACCGGCCCGAGCGGGATGCGGGTGCGTTCATCGAGGTGCGGTGAGGTCTTACCCTCGCAGGGGTTCTCTTGTCTGCTCTTCCGACCTCGGCCTCTCTTCTTCCCGGCTTCTCCCGCTCGCTTCGCTCAAGGACCTCACTCGTGGCAGGACGTTTCGCTCCCCGGCCCCCACGCGCCGACGTGCGCGGCGGGACGCCCCGGCAGGGGTTCGCGCCGGGCCGGGTACGGGTGTGGGTGCCGGACGGGCCGCTGGACCTGGGGCTCGTACTGGGTCCGCTGCGGCGCGGGCCCGGTGATCCGACGTTCCGGACGACACCGGACGGGTCGGTGTGGCGGGCCAGCCGGACGCCGACGGGGCCGGGCACGCTCCGGGTCACCGCGCACGGCGACGGGGTACGGGGCGAGGCCTGGGGGCCGGGAGCCCAGTGGCTGCTGGAGCAGTTGCCGCGGATGCTGGGCGCCGACGACGACCCGTCCGCGTTCGTGCCGCGGCACCGGCTGCTGGCCCTGACGCGGCACCGGCGCCCGGGACTGCGACTGGCGCGGACCGGGCTGGTGCTGGAGTCGCTGATCCCGTCGGTCCTGGAGCAGAAGGTCACGACGCTGGAGGCGTACCAGGCGTGGCGGCTGCTCGTCCGAAAGTTCGGGGAGCCGGCACCGGGCCCGGCGCCCGCGCGGATGTGTGTGATGCCGGCGGCCCGGACGTGGGCGCTGGTCCCGTCCTGGGAGTGGCATCTGGCCGGGGTGGACAACAAGCGGGCGTCGACGATCCTGCGGGCCGTGCGGGTCGCCGCGCGGCTGGAGGAGGCGGCGGGGATGGAACCGGCGGCCGCGCAGGAGCGGCTGGAGCTCGTGCCGGGGGTGGGGCCGTGGACGTCCGCGGAGACCGTACAGCGCAGTCACGGGGCACCGGACGCGGTGACGGTGGGGGATCTGCATCTGCCGGGGATCGTGGGGTTCGCGCTGGGTGGGGACCGGTATGCCGATGACGCCGAGATGCTGCGGTTGCTCGAGCCGTATGCGGGGCAGCGGCATCGGGCGGCCCGGCTGGTGCTGTTGAGCGGGCGGGTGCCGGCAAGGCGGGCGCCGCGGATGGCTCCGCGGGGGATTGAGCGGTTGTAGGTGTGCGGGCGTGGGGTGTGTGGCGGGGGGCGTAGTAGGGGGCCGGGGGTTGCAGGAGGCCCGGGGTCGGTGCTGGGCGGGGGATGGGTCGCGCTGCCCGGCGCTGGCGGGGTGCCTCCCCCGTGCCTGAACGGAGCCTGAACGGCCTGGGAGGTGACCCCAGCGCCCACCCGTGCCGCCCAGCCGCACGACTGCCCGCAGCGGCGCGGCACAACGGCCCGGAGCTGCGGCACGGCACGACAGCCCGGAGCTGCGATGCGGTACGACGGCCCGCTGCTGCGGCGCGGCGCGGGATTGTTATGTGTCTGCGGGACTGTTATGCGTCCGAGGAGAAGCGGAGCGCTGCCGGGGGGATGTGGGCGTTGCACCAGATGCGGGCGCCTGAGCGGAGTTCGTTGTCGGCGCCGATGGTCGCACCGTCGCCGATGACCGTGTCGGTGAGGACCGTGCGGGTGCCGACACGGGCGCGGGTGCCGATGAGGGAGTCGGTGATGACGGCACCGGGCTCGATGACGGCGCCCGGCAGGATCGTGCTGCCGAAGACACGCGCCCCCTCCGCCACGAAGGCGCCCTCGCCGACCACCGTGCCGCCGGCCAGCTTGGCGTCGGCGGCTACCTGGGCCGTGGGCAGCACCAGGCGGTCGCCGCAGCGGCCCGGTATGGCCGGGGAGGGGGCGCGGCCGAGCACCAGGTCGGCCGAGCCGCGGACGAAGGCGGCCGGAGTGCCCAGGTCCAGCCAGTAGGTGGAGTCGACCATGCCCTGCAGGTGGGCTCCGGTGGCGAGGAGCTCGGGAAAGGTCTCGCGCTCGACCGAGACGGGGCGCCCCGCCGGGATGGTGTCGATGACCGAGCGGCGGAAGACGTACGCCCCCGCGTTGATCTGGTCGGTGACGATCTCCTCGGGAGTCTGGGGCTTCTCCAGGAAGGCCAGCACCCTGCCCGTGTCGTCGGTGGGGACCAGGCCGTACGCCCGGGGATCGGTGACCTTGGTCAGGTGCAGGGAGACGTCCGCGCCCGTCGTCCCGTGGGTGCGGACCAGCGCGCCGATGTCCAGGCCCGTCAGGATGTCGCCGTTGAAGATCAGCACCGGGTCGTCGGGGCCCGAGTGCAGCCGGGACGCCACGTTGCGGATCGCGCCGCCCGTGCCGAGCGGCTCCTCCTCCGTGACGTACTCCAGGTGCAGCCCGAGGGCGGCGCCGTCACCGAAGTACGGCTCGAAGACCTCGGCCAGGTAGCTCGTCGCGAGCACGATGTGCTCGACGCCCGCCGCCTTCGCGCGGGCCAGCTGGTGGGTGAGGAACGGCACCCCGGCCGCCCGGACCATGGGCTTGGGCGTGTGCACCGTGAGCGGTCGCAGCCGCGTGCCCTTGCCGCCGACCAGGAGGATCGCTTCTGTCACCGTCGTCTCTGCTTCCTGCCGGGACCGGCCGAACTGTGTTTCGGCCGGCCAGTGTATGCAGACCGTTCCTTGGCGCCCTCGATTGGCCGTGCGGTGTCCCGCGCTCAGCGGCCCTGGTACTGCGCCGCCTTCGAGCGGCTCGTGCCGAGCTTGCCGTAGAGCTTCTGGCCGGGACAGTTCGTCGCGAAGCCGTCGCGGTGACCGGAGATGACGTTCAGTCGTACCTTCTTGCCTTTTCGGTAGAGATTGCCACCTCCGGACTTCAGGTATGTCTTGCCGTTCGGATTCATCCCGTAGAGCCCGAGCTTCCACGCGGTGAGCCGGGCGATCGCCTTCAGGGCCGCCGCCGACGGCTCGCCGTCGCTGTACGTGCCGAGAACGGCGATGCCCATGCTGTCGGAGTTGAACCCCAGAGTGTGGGCGCCCAGTACCGGCTTGGACACTCCTCCGGCCCGGCCCTCGTAGATCTGCCCGCACCTGTCGACGAGGAAGTTGTAGCCGAGGTCCCGCCAGCCCGTGCTCCTGACGTGGTAGCGGTAGATACTGCGGATGACCGACGGCGCCTGCGAGCAGCGGTAGTTGTTGCCGGTGGCCGAGTGGTGCACGAAGGCGGCCCTGACCTTCTTCGTGTACACGAACCCCTTCTCGCGCAGCTGCTCGTCGGCGCCCCAGCCGCGGCGTGTGGTGATCTTCGGGCGGGCACCGACGTGCGGGCTCCGCGGGCTCGCCCCGTGCCGCGCCGCGAGTCCGGCCACGGTCTCGGACCGGCTCAGGGCCGGGATCTCGGTGGCGCCGAGGGGTGCCTGGCCCACGTTGGCGCGGGACACGGCGGTCGCTTCAGCTGCCCCTTGGGTGGTCCCTCCGACGGCCCCTCCAGTGGCCGCTTCGGCGGCCGGGGCGGTGGCGCGCGGCCGCCCCTTCGCCGGCGCCGGGGGGACGGTCACGGGGGTGGCGCCCTTGCCGGGGTCGACGAGTTCGAGGCGCAGGCCGGCGGGGAGCGGGGAGGCGGCGGTCCGGGACGCTTCGGCTGCGCCCTCCGCCCGCACACGCACCTCCACCCCGTCCGACTCGCCCACCCACAGCGGTGCGGTGGCGCCGCGGACCCGGCCGGAGTCGCTCTCGGCGGTGCCGGGGTCGGCCGCGTGGTCGGCGTTGTGGGTCTCCAACCGCTGCCAGTGCGACCAGGTTCCGGTGGCGGTCGCGCGGGTACGGACCTCGACCCTGCCGTGCAGTTCGGCACCGGCGTCGTCCCACACGATGCCGACCAGCGAGAACTTACGTACGTCCCGGCGGGGCAGGCCCTGGGACGCGGCGCCGGGCGCGCGGTCGGCGGTGAGGGGGGCGAGGGGCAGCGAGCGGGTGCTGCCGGGGACTTCGGGACCGGGCTGTGCCGTTGTGCGGGTGGGAGGCGGCGGGGCCGGGGGCGCGGAGGTGGCCGCCGCCGCGGGCGGGGTGAGCGGGACGGCCAGGGCCGTCGCACACGTGACACCGATCGAGGAAGCAAGGAATCCACGCATGCCCCTGATCCTGGACACAGTCAGACAGATATGTCTATTTGGGACCTGACGGGCCGTCGGGTCGCCCTCGTCCGTTTCGGTGGTGGTGCGGCGCTCCGTCCACCCGGTGCGCGCGCCGGGGGCCGCGTACGCTTGCCCGGGTGAACGCGACCAACCGCACCCCCGCCGACCTGCTGAGTTCCGCGCTCGCCGCCGACTCGGAACGCCCCCTGGTGACCTTCTACGACGACGCCACCGGCGAACGCGTCGAACTCTCCGTCGCCACCTTCGCCAATTGGGTGGCCAAGACGGCCAACCTGCTCCAGGACGAACTGTCCGTCGAACCCGGCGACCGGGTCGCGCTGCTGCTGCCCGCGCACTGGCAGACGGCGGTGTGGCTGCTGGCGTGCGCGTCGGTGGGGGTCGTGGCCGACGTGTCGGGGGATCCGGCGGCGGCGGACGTCGTCGTGAGCGGACCCTCGCCGGAGGCGCTGGAGGCGGCGCGGGCCTGCTCGGGCCCCCGGATCGCGCTGGCGCTGCGACCGCTCGGGGGGCGGTTCGCGCCGCACGCGCCGGAGGGCTTCGCCGACTACGCGGTGGAGGTGCCGGGACAGGGCGACCGCTTCGTGCCGTACGCGCCGGTGGAGCCGGAGGCTCCGGCGCTGATCGTGGCCGGGCGGGAGTTCAGTGGCGCCGAGGTCGTGGAGCGGGCCCGGGCGGAGGCGTCGGGGCTGGGACTCACGGGGCCGGGCGCGCGGATCCTGTCGGCGTTGCCGTACGACACGTGGGAGGGGTTGAGCGCGGGGCTGTACGGGCCGCTCGCGAGCGGGGGGTCGGTGGTGCTGTGCCGGCATCTGGAGCAGGCCGGGGCGGACGTGGTCGACCGGCGGATCGAGACGGAGCGGGTGTCGGCCGTGGCGCGGTGAGCTTCCCGGCAGGTTTCCGCGCGGGATACCGCGCAGGGTTCCGCACTCCGGGCTTCGCAGCCCGCAGCCCGTACTTCGCACCCCGCGCCTCCGCACCCCCGCACCCCCGCACCCCGCGCAGGGGCTGAAGCGGGAGCGGAGCCCGGCGTCGGCTGTCCGCGGCCGAGGGGAGACCAGGGGAGGCCGAGGGAGACCGGGGGAGGCCAGGGACCCGTGACCCGTTCGGCGCAGTTCCGTTCTGTCTCCGTCCCGGGCCCGGGGCATGGTCGTACCAGCGCTCGGGCGTGGGACGGAGTCGGTCGTGGGGAAGGACGCGGGTAGGCGGGACCGCGGGGTGCTGGGACCCGGGGTGGGCGCGTCCGCGAGCGGCGGCGGGTTGCGGCGCCGGCGTCGCAGGCGGCGGCTGGTGGCGGCGGGGATCGCCGTCGTCGTCCTGGCCGCGGGTGCCGCGGGTGCCGGCTGGGCGGTGTACGCGAAGCTGAGCGGCAACATCACGGCGGACGAGGCGGCGGCCGCCGAGCTGGCCCGGTACGAGAAGGAGCGGCCCACCGCGCGGGTCCGCGGCGCGCAGAACATCCTGCTGATCGGTTCGGACTCGCGCTCCGGCGACGGCAACGGGCGCTACGGCCGGGACTCCGGGACCGAGCGCTCGGACACCACGATCCTGCTGCACCTGGCCGCGGGCCGGGACAGCGCCACCGCCGTCTCCCTCCCCCGCGACCTCATGGTCGACGTCCCCGGCTGCCACCGCCCGGACGGGTCACTCGCCGGGCCCACCTTCGCTCAGTTCAACTCCGCCTTCGCCGTGGGCGGTTCGGCGTGCTCGATCCGTACGGTGGAGAAGCTGACCGGCATCCGGCTCGATCACCACGTGGTCGTCGACTTCCAGGGCTTCAAGGAGATGGTCGACGCACTCGACGGCGTCGAGGTGTGCCTGCGCGAACCGGTCGACGACAAGGACGCCGCCCTCAGACTGCCCGCGGGCCGGGTGACACTCGACGGCGAGCAGGCCCTCGGCTACGTCCGGGCCCGCAAGTCGCTCGGCGACGGCAGCGACACCGACCGGATGGACCGGCAGCAGCGCTTTCTGGGAGCGCTCGTGAACAAGGCGCAGAGCAATGGCGTACTGCTGAATCCGGTGAAGCTGTACCCCGTTCTGGACGCGGCCACGTCGTCGCTCACCACCGACCCGAATCTGGCGAGTCTGCGTGGTTTGTACGACCTCGTACGCGGCCTGCGCGACATTCCCACTGAACGCGTGCAATTCCTGACCGTCCCCCGGGAGTCGTACACAGGAAACCCCAATCGTGACCAGCTCGTGCAGCCCGACGCCGAGAAGCTCTTCGCCCGCCTGCGGATGGACGAACCCGTGACGATCGCGGCACCCCGGAGCAACTCGGGCGCCGGTAGCGGGAATTCCGGTGATCCCGGCGGGGCCGAATCCCCGGCACCGACCTTCAGCGGGAACACCGCCGACGAAGACGTCTGCGAGTAAAACGCATTCCGAGAACGGCGGGACGGGCACGAACGCGCGGACAATTGTCCAAGGAATGCGCCGTATTGCCCAGTTGTAAGGTTCGTGGAATGCGTCACTGTCGTCGCCCCGCACCGAACCTGGCGGTTAGTGTGACTGATCCGGCGTGCCCTGTCGCGGAGTTGTGCTTCGGGGGCGCGCACCGAGTGAGCAAGACCGGGCGCCTATAGGGGAGGGCGCCGCGTGGCCCCGACGGAGGATTCGGACAACCGTGGACGCGCAAGGCCGTGGGCGGGCAGATGACATCGACCCCGCAGACCAGTGGGTGCTCAATCCGGACACCGGCGATTACGAACTGCGACTGACCCCTCCCCCACCGCAGTCGTCGGTCCCGCGCCCCCGCCGGGCCGCACCCGCCGAGGCACCGACACCGGCACCCGGCCGCGGCGGCCGTGCGGACCATGCGGACCGCGAGGTGCCCGCGTCCCGCAGGCGCCGCGCGACGCCCGAGGAGGAGCCGCCGGGACGGCGCAGCCGCCGGCGGCCGGCGAAGAAGAAGTCCAGGGGCAAGCGGATCCTGCTGTGGACCGGCGGCACCATGGCCTTCGTCGTCCTCGCCGCGGGCGTCGGCGGGTACCTGTATCTGCAGCACCTCAACGACAACATCCAGTCCGTGTCCGACGACGGCGCCGGCACCGGCGGCTTCTCGAAGGACAAGGCGATCAACATCCTGCTGATCGGTACCGACAAGCGCACCGGCGACGGCAACGAGGGCTACGGCGACAACGGCAGCGCCGGCCACGCCGACACGAACATCCTGCTGCACGTGTCCAAGGACCGCTCCAACGCGACCGCCCTCAGCATCCCCCGCGACCTGATCGTCGACGTGCCCGACTGCCCGACCACGCAGGAGGACGGGTCGACGAAGGTGATCCCCGGCGAGTCCGAGGTCCGCTTCAACACCAGCCTCGGCCAGAGCGAACGTACGCCCAGCTGCACCATGCGCACCGTCACCGAGCTGACGGGCGTCACGCCGGACAACTTCATGGTGGCCGACTTCAACGCGGTCAAGACATTGACCTCTGCGGTCGGCGGGGTCGAGGTGTGCCTGGCGAAGGACATCGACGACCCCGACTCGCACCTGAAGCTGCCGGCGGGCAAGCACACCATCGAGGGCGAGGAGGCCCTCGCCTTCGTGCGCACCCGGCACTCCGTGGGCTTCGGCGGCGACCTGAGCCGGATCGAGATACAGCAGCAGTTCCTCAGCGCACTGATGCGCAAGCTGAAGTCCAACGACACGCTCACCAGCCCGTCGAAGATGGTGAAGCTGGCCGAGGCGGGCACCGAGGCGCTGACCGTCGACTCCCAGCTGGACAGCATCACCAAGCTGAAGGACCTGGGTCTGGAGCTGGGCAAGCTCAACATCAAGAACCTGACCTTCACCACGGTGCCGGTGGTGGACAACCCGGCCGAGAAGGTCGCGGCCACGGTCGTGCTGAAGGAGGGCTCCGCCCAGCAGGTCTTCGACATGATCAAGAACGACGTCTCCTTCACCGAGGTCAAGGAGAAGGAGAAGCAGCAGAAGGAGAAGGAGGACGCGGCCGACGCCGCCCGGCTCAAGGGCGAGAAGTCCGAGCCCGGCGAGATCCGGGTCCGCGTTCTGAACGGCGGCGCCTCCGACGGCAGCGCGGGGCGGGAGCTGACCTATCTCCAGAACGAGGCGGGCGTCACCAAGTCCGAGAACGCGGGCACCGCCGCCGAGGACATCGACAGGACCACCCTGGAGTACGCCCCCGACCAGGCCGACCAGGCCCGCGCCCTCGCCGAGATCCTCGGCCTGTCCGGCGCCGCCATGAAGCCCGGCGAAAGCCCTCCCAACTCCCAGGGCCTGCCCACCATGACCCTCACCCTCGCCAAGGACTTCAAGGGCGCCGGCATCAAGCTCGACGCCTCCTCCGGAAAGGCGCCCGAGGACGTCCAGAAGTCCACGGCGGACAAGGTCGAGTGCGCGAAGTGACCTGAGCGGCCCCGAGCACGTCTGACAGTACGGCAGTCCATCGGTCAACCGTCCACTGATGGAAGGTCCACCGGCGAACAATCCGTCGGCATCGCCGTACAGCCAACACGGGGCTCCGTACGTCCAACTGTGCGACCAGGTCACGCGCAGGGGGCACGTCCGCAGGCCCAGGGTGGGAGAAGGACATGACGCAGGGCAGTGTGCACGAGGAGGGAACGCGACCGGAGGCCGGCCGTCCCACCCGCGGCAGCGACATCCGTGGCGGGCCGGACGGGGGCGGCAGGGACACGGCGGGGCGCCGGGAGCCGCCGGGCGGGGGCGGCAGACGGCCCGCACCACGCCGGGGCGGGCGCCGGCACCGGGCGCTGCGCTGGTCGGCGACGACCCTCGCGGTCCTCATACTCGGCACCGCCGGCGCCGGTTACCTCTACTACGAGCACCTCAACGGCAACCTCCAGAAGGGCGAACGCAGCAGCGGCGACTCGAAGGCGCACCGGACCGAGCCGAACGCGGCCGGCCAGACGCCCCTGAACATCCTGCTGATCGGTTCCGACAGCCGTGCCTCCGACGCCAACGTGGCGCTGGGCGGCGGCAGGAACCACCGCGACAGTCCGCCGCTGGGCGACGTGCAGATGCTGATCCACCTCGCCGCGGACCGCAAGAGCGCCGCGGTGGTGAGCATCCCCCGCGACACCCGGGTCGACATCCCGGCGTGCAAGGACCCCGGCACCGGGGAGAAGTTCCCGGCGGCCAACGCCATCATCAACGAGTCGCTCGCCCGCGGCGGCCCCGGCTGCACCCTGGCCACCTGGGAGAACCTCACCGGTGTCTACGTCGACCACTGGATGACGATCGACTTCGCGGGCGTGGTCTCGATGGCGGACGCCGTCGGCGGGGTCGAGGTCTGCGTGAACCAGAACGTGTGGGACCGCCCGCTGCCCGGCGTGCCCGGCGGCTCCGGTCTGAAGCTGACGGCCGGCTCGCACAAGGTGCAGGGCGAGGAGGCGCTCCAGTGGCTGCGCACCCGGCACGCGTGGGGCAGCGACCCGCTGCGGGCCCGGGCCCAGCACATGTACATGAACTCGATGATCCGCACGCTGAAGCAGCAGAACGCCTTCACCGACACCGGCCGGCTCATGGGCCTGGCCGAGTCCGCGACGAGGTCGCTGAAGGTCTCCGAGGAGATCGGCACCGTCAAGAAGCTGTACGACCTGGGCATGCAGCTGAAGACGGTGCCCACCGACCGCATCACGATGACGACGATCCCCACCGTCCAGGACCAGCAGGACGCGAACCACCTGCTGCCGGCCGCCGGCGCGGACGCGATGTGGGCGATGCTCCGCGACGACGTGGCCTTCGACGACAAGGGCGGCACGAGCGGCAAGGGCAGCACGAGCGGCGAGACCGGCCAGGGGGACAAGGACGGCAAGGACGGTGAAGGCCGGGGGCAGGGCGCCGGGGAGGGGTCCTCCGACGAGCCGGCCGCCGACGCCGAGATGGACGTCGTCGTGCAGAACGCCACCCGCTCGGCGACCCTCGGGCCGGTCACGGGCCGCGCCGGCGCGGTCGCCGGGACGCTGGTGGAGAAGGGCTTCACGGGGACGACGACCGACGCCTCGGCCGCGCGCGCCGAGGAGAGGACGACGGTCCGCTACCCGAGCGACGACTTGGCGGGCGACGCGCGACGCGTCGCCGAGGCGCTGGGGATTCCGGCGAGTTCGGTGCGCAGGTCCACCGACGTGTCCGGGATCACGCTCGTGGTGGGAGCGGACTGGCGCTCGGGCACGTCCTACCCGGAGCAGCGGACGCCGGGGGCCGGAGACCTGCCGGAGGACAGCGACGCCCTCAACGGCTCGGAGACCGACAAGTGCATGGAGGTCTACGAACCCTACCGATGGTAGGAGTTCACGAAAATAGGAGAGATTGCCCTGATGTAGGGGTGTCGAATGTGACACCGGAGTCGTTCGACGCCGAACCGGGCGGATAGTGTGAGCGCTCCAGTGCCCCGGCCGCGAGCTCAGCCCTGGCGTCGTGCACTTGTTGACCCTTTACCGTGCGCCTTCCACCGAAGGTGCCGCGTGGCCCCGACGGAGGATTGGGAGACCGTGGACGCGCAAGGACGTGGGCGGGCAGACGACGTGGATCCCGCAGACCAGTGGGTACTCAATCCGCGCACTGGCGAATACGAACTGCGACTCCCTCCTTCCGCTCCGCAGTCATCCGCGCCCCAGTCACCCGTGCCCGGCCCTCGCAGAGGCGCCCCCGGCTCTCCCGGGGCACCTGGCTCTCCCGGGGCACCGGGCGACACCGGCCACCAGGACGGCCCCGGCACCGCGCGTCGTCGTACGGACGCCCCCGGCCGCGAGGTCCCGCCGCAGCGGCGGCGCCGGACGGCACCCGAGGAGCCGGTGCCCGGGCGGCGCGGACGCCGCCCGGAGAAGAAGAGGTCGAAGGGCAAGAAGGTACTGCTGTGGACCGGCGGCACCATGGCCTTCGTCGTCCTCGCCGCAGGCGCCGGCGGCTACCTCTACCTCAAGCACCTCGAGGGCAACGTCTCGACGACGGACGTCGGCACCGCCGGAAGCAGCAGCTTCAAGAAGGACGAGGCCTTCAACATCCTCATCATCGGCACCGACAAGCGCACCGGTGAGGGCAACGAGGGCTACGGCGACAAGGGCAGCGCCGGGCACGCGGACACGAACATCCTGCTGCACGTGGCCAAGGACCGCTCCAACGCGACCGCCCTCAGTATCCCCCGCGACATGATCGTGGACATCCCCGACTGCGAGACCACGCAGGAGGACGGGTCGACGGAGATCATCCCCGGTACCTCGGGCGTCCGCTTCAACCAGAGCCTCGGCGACCTCGGCCGGGACGCGGGCTGCGCGATGCGCACGGTGACGGAGACGACCGGCATCAAGCCCGACCACTTCATGATGGCCGACTTCAACGCGGTCAAGACGCTGACCACCGCGGTCGGCGGCGTGGACGTCTGCGTGGAGCACGCCGTGGACGACCCGAAGTCCCATCTCACGCTTCCCGCGGGCGAGTCCACGGTCAAGGGCGAGCAGGCCCTCGCCTTCGTCCGCACCCGGCACGCCTTCGGCAACGAGGGCGACCTGGACCGGATCAAGGTGCAGCAGCAGTTCCTCGGCTCGCTCATGCGGAAGATGTCCTCCGGCGACACCCTCACCAGCCCCACCAAGCTGGTGAAGCTGGCCGAGGCCGCGACCGAGGCACTCACCGTGGACAAGGCCATCGGCAACGTGGGCACGCTCAAGGACGTGGCCCTGGAGCTGAAGAAGGTGCCGCCGAAGAACATCACGTTCACCACGGTGCCGGTGCTCGACAACCCCGCCGAGAAGGTCAAGGCGACCGTGGTCCCGAACGAGGCCAAGGCGCCCCAGGTCTTCGACATGATCAAGAACGACATCTCCTTCACCGAGGTCGAGCAGAAGGAGAAGAAGGAGAAGGCGGCCGTCGCCGCCCGCCTCAAGGGCGAGAAGTCCGAGCCCGGCGAGGTCCGGGTCCGCGTCATGAACGGCGGAGCCCCCGCAGGCAGCGCCCAGCAGGAGCTGTCCTACCTCCAGACGGACGCCGGCGTCACGAAGTCAGAGAACGCGGGCAACGCCCCCGCAGAGGTCGACAGGACCACCCTGGAGTACGACACCGGCCAGGCCGACCAGGCCCGCGCCCTCGCCGAGATCCTCGGCCTGTCCGGCGCCGCCATGCAGCCCGGCGACAGCGTCACCAACTCCCAGGGCCTGCCCACCATGACCCTCACCCTCGGCAAGGACTTCAGGGGCGCCGGCGTCAAGATCGGCGCCTCCTCCGTCAAGAAGCCGGAGCTGGACAGCGCGTCCACGGCGGACCAGAAACTGTGCGCCAGTTGACCTGAAGGGTCCAGTTGACCTGGAGGGCCCGTCGCGCGTCTTACACGGCGGCGACGGGCCCGTGCGGTGGCGCGGGGGTGGGGAGAGGGACGCGGACATGACGCGAGGCAGTGTGCAGGGGGAGGACACGCGGGAGGGCGGACCGGACGCCCCGGAGCGTGCGGGGGCCGCACGGGGGACCGACGACAACGCTGTCGGCGGCACCCGCGGCAGCGGGCCCACCGGTGGGACGCCCGACGGGGAAGCCGACGGGACTCCCGGCGAGGCAACCGACGGCACTCCCGGCAAGGAAGCCGACGGGAAGGCCGTCGCGACTCCCGGCGAGGCAACCGACGACGCAACCGACGGCACTCCCGCCAAAGAAGCCGACGGGGAAGCCGACGGGACTCCCAGCAAGGCAACCGACGAGACAACCGACGGCACGCCCGCCAAAGAAGCCGACGGGAAGGCCAGCGCGACTCCCGGCAAGGCAACCGACGGGAAAGCCCGCAAGGAGACCCGCGACCGGGGTGCCGGCGGGGCCCGCGGCCGTGGCCCGCGCAGGGTCCGCCGTGTCCTGAAGTGGACCGCGGTGGCCCTGGCCGCGCTGCTGGTCTGCCTGGCCGGCGCCGGTTACCTCTACTACGAGCACCTCAACGGCAACATCCAGCGGGACGCCCTGAACCTGGGCGACAACAAGATCGCCGCACCGACCCCGAACGCGGCCGGGCAGACCCCGCTGAACATCCTCGTCATCGGCTCGGACGCCCGGGACAGCAAGGAGAACCAGCAACTGGGCGGCGCCCGCGAGACGTTCGGCTCCACTCCGCTGGCGGACGTGCAGATGCTGGTGCACCTGTCCGCGGACCGCAGCAACATGTCGGTGGTCAGCATGCCGCGCGACACCCTGGTCGAGATACCCAAGTGCACCGACCCGGACGACGGCGAGGTCCACCCGGCGAGCGAGGGCCGGGTGATGACCAACCAGAGCCTCGGCCACGGCGGCCCCGGCTGCACGGTGGCCACCTGGCAGGAGCTGACCGGCATCCACATCGACCACTTCGTCATGGTCGACTTCGCGGGGGTGGTGTCCATGGCGGACGCCGTCGGCGGCGTCCCGGTCTGCGTGGACGCCAACATCCACTCCCGCGACGGCCAGGGCCACGGCTCCGGCCTGAAACTCGAGAAGGGCACGCACCCGGTCAAGGGCGAGCAGGCCCTGCAGTGGCTGCGCACACGCTACGGCTTCGAGGACGGCAGCGACCTGGCGCGGGCCAAGGCCCAGCACATGTACCTCAACTCGATGGTCCGCACGCTGCGCGAGAACGCGACCCTGGGCAACCCGAACAAGCTGCGCAGGCTCGCCGAGGAGGCCACCGCGGCCCTCACCGTCGACCCGGGCCTGGACACCGTCAAGAAGCTGTACGACCTCAGCGACGAGCTGCGCAGGGTGAAGCCCGAGCGCATCACCATGACCACGATGCCCAACCGGTACGTCGGCGCCCGCGTCGAGCCGACCGAGGACGCCGAGCAGCTCTTCCGGCTGGTCCGCGAGGACATCGCGCTGGACGGCAAGGACGCGAAGAAGAAGCCCGACCCCGAGCCGGCGGCCCCGGCCGACCCGGCGGCCCCCGACGACGAGATGGCCGTCCAGGTCCGCAACGGCACCCGCACCGACGAGCTGCGCGCGGCGCCCGGACGCGCGAACACGGTCGCCGGGCTCCTGGTCGAGCAGGGCTTCGCCAAGGCCGTCGCCGACCCCTCGGTGCTGCCGAGCGAGGACCGCACGGTCGTCCGCTACCCGAGCGCCGACCTGGAGGGCGACGCGCGGCGCGTGGCCGACTCCCTGGGGATCCCGGCGAGTTCGGTGGTGCGGTCCACGGAGGTCTCCGGCGTCACGCTCGTCGTGGGTGCCGACTGGCGCGAGGGCGAGGCGTACAAGGCGCCCGAGGCCGACGACGAGACCCCGGAGTCGGCCGAGGCCCTCAACGGCGCCGACGACGACGCCTGCATGCAGGTGGACCCGTCGTTCACCTGGTCCTGAGCCGCGTCGTCCGCCCCGGAGGAGGCGCGACGGACGTCAGCGCGTTCCCGCGGCGTCCGTGTCGACGTCCACATCCACGTCCGCGTCCGGCAGGACGGCCGGGCGCCGGGAGGCGATGACCTTCCTGGCCAGCGCCTTGGGGCTGGCCAGGAA
Organism: Streptomyces mayonensis; assembly: GCF_018982965.1. Lineage (GTDB taxonomy): Bacteria > Actinomycetota > Actinomycetes > Streptomycetales > Streptomycetaceae > Streptomyces > Streptomyces mayonensis. The sequence goes on from NZ_JACBYP010000028.1 coordinate 30,156, forward strand.
GCCCCAGCCCCAGGACATGTGCATGGTGGCCAGCGCGACGGGGATCTGCGCCCGCGCCTTCAGCCCGAGCCCCTTGCCCGCCGGGACCGACCCGGCGACGATCGCGGCCAGGTAGGCACCGGGTACCGCGAAGCCCCACGGGGTCAGCGCGGCGCCCACCACGATGCCGGCGGCGATGACGCACACGGCGGTCGGCGGGGCGAGGTAGCGCAGGTTGATGGAGCCCGAGTGGTAGCGGGCGACGACATGGCGCCAGCGGCCGTAGTCCTTGTACTGCTTGGCCAGCGCCCGCACGGACGGCCGGGGCCGGTAGGACACCCGCAGCTCGGGCGAGAACCAGATCAGGCCGCCGGCCTCGCGGATGCGGAAGTTCAGCTCCCAGTCCTGGGCGCGGATGAACTCCTCGTTGTACCCGCCCTGCCGCTCCAGCGCCTCGCGGCGGAACACGCCGAGGTAGACCGTCTCGGCCGGGGCGGCGTCGCCGCCGGTGTGGAAGGCCGCGTTGCCCACGCCGATCTTCGATGTCATCGCGGCGGCGACGGCGTCCTCCCAGGCGTTCTCGCCCTCGGCGTGCATGACGCCGCCCACGTTCTGCGCGCCGGTCTCCTCGAGGAGCCGTACGGCCGTGGCGATGTACCCGGGCGACAGGATGCCGTGGCCGTCGACGCGGACGACGACCGGATGGCGCGAGGCCTTGATAGCGGCGTTCAGCGCGGCCGGCGTGCGGCCGGTGGGGTTCGGCACGGTGTGGACGCGGGGGTCCTCACGGACGAGTTCGGCGGCGATCTCGTCCGTACGGTCCGCGGAGGGACCGAGGGCGATCACGATCTCCATCTCGCCGGAGTACTCCTGGGCGAGAATGGCGCGGACGGCGCCGCGCAGGTGCCGCTCCTCGTTGAGGACGGGCATGATCACGGAAACGGCGGGCAGCCGCACGTCGGACTTGGCGTTCATCGGTGCTCACGTTACCGCGAACGGGGGACACGGGTGCGCGCCGCGGGGGTCGCAGTCCCGGGCAGCAGATCCTATGGGCCTACGGTGCTCACGGATCCCACGTCCGGCCCATGGATCCCACGTCCGGCCCCGCGGTCTCGCGCCCGGGGCCCGTCCCCGCGGAGGTGTCACCTTGCCCACGCCGCCCCGCTCCCCCCGGGTCCCGGCCTCGTCGCCCCGCGGCGGCCCGCCGCGCGGACACGGCGGCTCCCGGCCCTCCGGGCGGGCGCCGAGGCCCCCCGTTCGGCGGAGGAAGCCGCGCTGGGCCGTGCGGGCGGTGACCGCGCTGTCGGTGGTGGTGCTGGCCTCCGCCGGGATCGGGCACGCGGTGCTCTCGGGTCTGGACTCGGACATCTCGCGGGTCGACGCCTTCAAGGACATGAAGAACCGGCCCCGGGCGGGCGACGGCATGAACGTCCTGATGGTCGGCACCGACGGCCGGGACGACATCAGCGAGGAGCAGCGGCGCGCGTACAAGCTGGGCGGCGCGCCCTGCCACTGCACCGACACGATCATGATCGTGCACATCTCGGAGGACCGGGAGCGCGCCAGTGTGGTCAGCCTGCCGCGCGACTCGTACGCCGAGACGCCGGGCCACACCGACCGCACCACCGGCGAGCAGCACAAGGGGCACCCGATCAAGCTGAACGCGGCCTATGCCGAGGGCGGCCCGCAGCTGACGATCCGCACCGTGGAGAACATGACCCGCGTGAAGATCGACCACTACCTGGAGGTGGACTTCACCAGCTTCATGAAGACGGTGGACGTCCTCGGCGGTGTGAAGATCTGCACCGTCGAACCGCTCAAGGACAGCTACACGGGGCTCGACCTGCCGGCCGGCAGCCACACGCTGAAGGGCGGGCAGGCGCTGCAGTACGTGCGGGCCCGTCATCTCGACGGCGCCTCGGACCTGAGCCGGATGCAGCGCCAGCAGCGCTTCCTGGCCGCCCTGATCGACCGGGCGACCTCGTCGGGGATCCTGCTGAACCCGCTGAAGTTCCGGGACGTCACGCGCGCCGTCCTGGGCTCGGTCCGCGCCGACCAGGGCTTCGGGACCGACGAGCTGCTGACGCTGGGGCGGGCGATGCGGGACTTCTCGCCGTCGTCCTCGGAGTTCACCACGGTGCCGATCGGGCAGATGGGCTACGCCGTGAAGGGCGTCGGCTCGACCCTGAAGTGGGACCCGGCGAAGTCGGAGCGGATCTTCGACGCCCTGCGCCAGGACGAGCCGCTGGCCGCGCCGAAGCCGGAGCGCAAGGGCCCGGCGCCGGTGCGGGTCCCGGTGGACCCGCAGCAGATCCGGGTCCAGGTGGAGAACGGCACCCGCACCGCCGGGCTCGGCAAGAAGGTTGACGACGCTCTGGCCGCGACCGGGTTCGGCACCACCAGGGCGCCGCGCAACGCCACCGACCGGGCGGTCGAGCGGACCGTGGTCGCCTACGACCCCCGCTGGGACCGGTCGGCGAAGTCGCTGGCCGCCGCCCTGCCCGGCAGCGAGCTGAAGCCGGTCGAGGGGCAGGGGGCGACCCTGAAGGTGATCGCGGGCGCCGACTACGAGAAGGTCGTGAAGGTGACGCCGGCCGACCCGCCGAGGGAGCCGGGCACGGTGGTGCGCGGCGACGAGGTGACCTGCGGCGAGCGGTGAGGACGGGACAGCGGTCCTGCCGGCTCAGTCGGCGGAGACGGTGACCGCCTTGTCCTCCTTCAGCTCCTCGACGAGCTGCTTCACCTTCGCGTCGTCCCACTTGAGGTTGCCGCCGACGCTGCCCGAGATCGGCATGTTCATCGAGGTGCCCTCGCCGCCGCTGACGCTCTTCATCGCCCAGAACATGCTCGCCAGGTCGAACAGGCCCATGTCCTTGTCGACGATGAGGGAGTCCAGACCCGCGCCCATGGTCGGGTACAGCTTGAACGGGTTGAGGACCGTCGAGGGGGTGGCCACCTGGCTCGCCAGCGCCGACAGGAACTTCTGCTGGTTCTTGGTGCGGTCCAGGTCGGAGCCGGCCAGCGCGTACCGGGTGCGGACGAAGGCGAGGGACTCCTCGCCGTTCAGGGTCTGCTTGCCCTTCTTGAGGTCGGCGCCGGACTTCTTGTCCTTGATGTCCTGCGGGATGTCGATCTCGACGCCGCCGACCGCATCCACGATGTTCGCGAAGCCGGCGAAGCCGATCTCCACGTAGTGGTCCAGGCGCAGCCCGGTGTTGTGCTCGATGGTGCGTACCAGCAGCTCGGGGCCGTCCTCGGCGTACGCGGCGTTCAGCTTGGTGCGCCGGCCCGTGCCCGGGTACTCCTTGCCGGACTCGGAGCCGACGAAGCTCGGGATCTCCACATCCGAGTCGCGGGGCAGGGAGATCAGCGTCGAGCCGTTGTCCCCGGTGTGCAGGATCATCATGGAGTCGGTGCGCTTGCCCTCGGCGTCACCGGTGTGCAGGTCCTTCTTCTGGTCGTCGGTCATGCCTTCGCGGCTGTCGGAGCCGACGATCAGGTAGTTGGTGCCCTCGCCGGCTCCGGGCCGCTCGATGACCTTGGACAGGTCGACCTCGCGGTTGAGCTTGGAGTCGGCCCAGAAGTAGGTGCTCACCGTCGTGACGACCAGCACGGTCACCACGGTGATGGCGGTCCACTTGATCCGCCGGCGCCAGTTCGGCGCGGGCCGCCCCGGGTCGTAGCCGCCGGGCCCCTGCCCGGGTCCGTGGCCGCCGGGGCTGCCACCGTAGACCTGGCCGGTGTTGTAACCGCTGTCGTACCCGTCGCCGCCGTGCCCCTGGCCGTCGGTGTACGACGGCTGTTGCGGCACCCCGCCGTACGGCGGGGCCGCCTGGCCCGGGCCGGGCGGCGGCGTGCCGCGGCGGACCTGCCGCATCACGCGGGCGCTCTCGGGCCGTGCGCTCGCGCTGCCGCGTCCGTACGCGTTGCCGCGGTTGTCACCGGACCATCCCTCGGGCCAATCATTCATGCGGACCAGTGTGCAGGTCCGCAGGGTCCGCGTTACAAGGGTCGTCGGAAAATCAGGGCACCGCTGTTGCGAAGCCGACACAAAATCACACCCGTGTGCCCCCGGCATAAGGTGGAGGCCATGACAGACCAGGCAGAACAGGCCTCGGCCGCGCCGTCGGCGGCTCCGGAGATCCCGGGCAAGCCGACCTCGGCGTCCCGCACCACCCTCAGCCACATCATGACGCACAGCGACACCAACCTTCTCGGCACCGTGCACGGCGGCGTGATCATGAAGCTGGTCGACGACGCGGCGGGCGCCGTGGCCGGACGGCACTCCGGCGGACCCGCCGTCACCGCGTCCATGGACGAGATGGCGTTCCTCGAACCGGTCCGCGTCGGCGACCTCGTCCATGTGAAGGCCCAGGTCAACTGGACCGGCCGGACCTCCATGGAGGTGGGTGTGCGGGTCATGGCCGAACGCTGGAACGAGTCCGCCCCGGCCACCCAGGTCGGCTCGGCCTACCTGGTCTTCGCCGCGGTGGACGCGGCCGGCAGGCCCCGCACGGTGCCGCCGGTCCTCCCGGAGACCGAGAAGGACCGGCGCCGCTACCAGGAGGCCCAGATCCGCCGCACCCACCGCCTGGCCCGCCGCCGCGCGATCATGGACCTGCGCGAGCGACGGGTGGCGGAGGGCCACGAGGACTGACCCGCGGCCGTCAGAGCATCAGCAGCAGCCGCGTGTTCGGCACCAGCTTCCGGTTCACGCTGGTGCTCTGCACGAAGATCGTGAACTCGTCGTTGTGGTCCGGCTTGATACGGACCTCCACGTCCGGCAGGCCGAGCAGGGCCCGGGCCTCCGGCCCCGTGTAGACCCGGTCCGTCTTCTTCTCCAGCACCGATATCTGCTTCCTCGGCTGGACCTTCTCCGACTTGCTCAGCTCGTAGAACGCACCGCCCGTGCGGTAGGTGTGCCCGGACTCGACGACCCAGTCCCGGATCGCCGCGTCCCGGGTGACGGGGACCAGTTGGTACTTCGAGGAGTCCACCGGCTTGAGTCCGGCGGCCTTGATGGTGTCCTTGTTGACCGCGTCGGCGCCGGTGGAGAACACCGCACGCGAGCCCCGGATGCCCTTCGAGCGTCCGATCATGAACTTCTCGGTGGCCTCCTGGATGACCTGCCCGGCCTCCTGCAGCCCCTGGGTGCTCGTGGCGTCCCAGATGGCGATGTTGTCCTTCGGGAAGCCGTACTGCATGGCCTCGCGCTTGCCCATCTGGTCCGGGACCAGGACGGCCAGCGTCCAGTTGTCCTCCTGGGCCTCGATCATCGAGGCCACCGCGTCGACCAGCGCGCGCGGGTCGCGGGCGGGGGCGTCGGGACAGCGGTGGCTCACGTTCTCCTGGCCGTCGGTGAGGACGAAGGTCAGGAAGCTGTGGTCGCCGTACAGCTGGGCGGTCTGCGCCAGCTCCCGCTGCGACTTGAGGGTGGCCGCCAGCAGCGCCGTCATGCCGCCGACGCGGTACATCTGCTTCAGGGACGGCATCCGCAGCACGTCCTTGTCGTAGATGACGCACTGCACCTGGTCGGCGAAGACGTAGACCGTGACGCGGGTCTCCTGGTCCAGCTCCTGCGACCGGCGGGCCAGGTAGGCGATCTGCTCGTCGGCGACCTCCACCACCTTGCCGCTCAGGCGGGACATGGACGAACTGGCGTCCAGCACGAGAGCGACGTGGTTGATGTAGTTCTGGCTTCCGGACAAGGCGGCTCCCCCTCTTTTCGGACTCTCTCCGACTCGGTGCCCCTACCGTCTCACCCGGCACTGACAATCGGCCCGACAGCCGCCGGGCCCGTTCGCCGCGCGGTCACGCACCCGCGCGCGGCGAACGGGCGGAGGACTCGGGCCGCCTGACCGTGCGTCAGTCTTCGGGTCCTCCGGAGGCTTCCGGTCCTCCGGAGGCGGGGGCGAGCGCCCCGAGGGATCCCGGGAAGAGGTACTCGTCCTCCGGGACGGTGGTGCCGTGCGCCCACGCGTCGAAGAACCCGGTGAGGTCCTTGCCGGAGACCTCCGCGGCGAGCGCCTCGAACTGCGGCCAGGAGGCGTTGCCGTAGCGGTGCTCGCGCTGCCAGCTCTTGAGGGTGCCGAAGAACGCGTCGTCGCCGACCGTACGGCGCAGGGCGTGCATCATCATGGAGCCCTTGCTGTACAGGGCGGGGTCCAGTTCGCGGCCCGGTCCGGGGTCGTACAGCCTGGTCTTCCAGAAGTCGGGGTCGGCCGCGCTCTCCTCCACCATGGAGCCGTAGAACCCCTCGTCCAGGTCGGCGCCGTGCTCCTCGTCCCACAGCTGGGAGGCGTACTGGGCGATGCACTCGGCCAGGCAGCCGTCGCGCCAGTCGGAGACGGAGACGCTGTTGCCGAACCACTGGTGGGTGTTCTCGTGCACCGCGGCGAAGTCGAAGAAGCCCCCGAAATACGTCGGGCGGCTCTGCGTCTCCAGGGCCAGCGGGCCCCCGCCCGCGTCGCCGTCGACGACGATCGCCCCGGCCGAGGAGAACGGGTACGGACCGAACTTCGAGGCCAGGAAGTCGATGATCTCGGGCAGCCGCGCCTCCGTCTCCGGCGCCCTGCGGGCCCCGGGGCTGTAGGCGTGAATGACGGGGGTGCCGTCGGAGAGCTCCGAGGTGTGCACCGTGAACCTGTCGATCGCGACGGTGCTGAGGAACGTGGCCATCGGCCGGTCCTCGTACCAGCGGAAGGTGGTCGTGTCCTGGCCGGTCCCCTTGTCGCGGCCGGTGGTCGTCTCACCGGGCCGGCCGTTGCCGATCACCGTCCAGCCGGTCGGAACGGTGGCCGTCAGCCGGAAGGTCGCCTTGTCCGAGGGGTGGTCGTTCGCCGGGTACCAGGCCGTGGCGGAGTGCGGCTCGCCCAGCACGTTCGCACCGCCGTCGGCGAGCGTGTGCCAGGCCTCGCCGACCGGTTCCCCGGAGTAGCGGACGCGCACCTCGAACGCGGCGTTCTCGGCGAGCGGCCGGTCGGGGGTGACGACGAGTTCGTGCGCCGACTCGCGGGAGACGGCGCGCGCGGGTGTGCCGTCGACGGTGACGGAGGCGACCTGGAAACCCTCCAGGTCGAGGTGGAAGCGGTCCAGGTCCTGTGTCGCCACGGCCCGCACCGTGGTGTCGCCCTCCAGGTGGCGGGGGTTCGCCGGATCGTAGTTCAGGTGGACGTCGTACTCGGTGACGTCGTAGCCGGAGTTCCCGTCCTCGGGGTAGTACGGGTCACCGACTCCGGGGCCGCCGGGGTCGGCGGAGGCCGCGGGGGCGGACAGGGCGGTGAGCACGATGCCGGCGGCGACGGCCGTGGCCAGGGCGGTGGTGCGGCGGTGTTTCCAGCGGGCAGGCATACGTCTGCTCCTTCGGAGTGGGGGGCGGGGAACCGGGCAGCGGGCCGGGGTCAGCTGCCCGCGGCGAGCTGCCAGACCGTGCTGATGAACGCGTTGGTGCTGGTCGTCTCGGTCGCCGGATCCACGTTCTCGATGCGGTCGCACGCCTGGTGGTAGCAGTCGTCGAGCCCGGTGGCGAAGCCGCCCACCGGGATGCCGGCGTCACCGAACGACACGTGGTCGCTGCCGCCGATGCCGATGCCGATCGTGGACAGGTTCCGCGCGGCGAAGTACCCGTTGAACGCCTCGGCCGCCGCGGGGTCGTCCTCGACCACGAGCCACTTCGGGTCGCCCTTCGTACCGGCCATGTCCATGTTCAAGTAGACGTCGATCCGGTCGCGTTCGGCGGCGGACAGGTCCCCCACGTAGGCGCTGGACCCCACCATGCCCGCCTCCTCCGCGCCCCACCACGCGAACCGCAGGTGGCGGTCGGGCGCGAGGTCCGACTTCGCCACTTCGAGGGCGGTGGCGAGGAGGGCGGCGGAACCGGAGCCGTTGTCGTTGATGCCGGGGCCGGCCTCCACGCTGTCGAGGTGCGCCCCGGCGAACACGACGTGCTCGGGGTCGCCGCCGGGCCAGTCGGCGACCAGGTTGTGGCCGGTGGTGCCGTCGTGGGTGAAGCGGTGCAGGGCGGTACGGAAACCCGCGGCGTCCAGCGCGGCCTTCACATGGGCGACCGACTCGCGGTAGCCCTGCGTGCCGTGGGCGCGGTTGCCGCCGTTGCGGTCCGCGATCCGCTGCAGGGCCTCCAGGTGCGGCATGACCTGGTCGGCGGTGACGACGGGCGGAGTGACGGCCGCCGGCGCTTCGGCCAGGGCCGGCGGAGCGCCGGTCACGAGGGCGGCGCACAGACCGAGGAGCGCGGCCGCCCGGCCCAGGCGTAACGACGGACGGGGGCGTACGGAGCGGAGGCCGGCTGGACGACGGCCTGGTGTGCTGGTCGGGTGCATCGGCAGGTCTCTCTTCGCGGTGGGCGGTGACGGGTGTGCCCGGTCGGTCCTCCGGACACGGGCCACGGCAGGAGCGCTGCCCTGCCCCGGGCCCGGACGGAGAGACCGGGCCGCGGCGGAGTGGGTTGCAAAGAGATCGCAAAGTCTCGGGCCGCTCCCGGTGCGGCCCGCCGGGAGCGGACGCGCGAACGGCCCCCGGCAGATCGCCGAGGGCCGTGGTTCGCGCGGGTCGGGTGGGTCGGGAGGGATCAGTCGGGGAGCCAGTCGCAGGGCCGTCGGGCGGGGGCGGAGTCAGGGGAGGTTGCGGGCCATCACGATCCGCTGGACCTGGTTGGTGCCCTCGTAGATCTGCGTGATCTTGGCGTCGCGCATCATGCGCTCGACCGGGTAGTCACGGGTGTAGCCGTAGCCGCCGAGCAGCTGGACGGCGTCCGTGGTGACCTCCATCGCGACGTCGGAGGCGAAGCACTTGGCGGCGGCGCCCTGGAAGGTCAGGTCCCCTTCTCCCCCTCCGGCGGCGACCCGCTCGGACTTGGCCGCCGCGGCATACGTCAGCTGGCGGGCGGCCTCGATCTTCATCGCCATGTCGGCGAGCATGAACTGGATGCCCTGGAAGTCGGCGATCGACTTGCCGAACTGCTTGCGCTCCTTGACGTACCCCTTGGCGTAGTCGAGGGCGCCCTGGGCGATGCCGAGGGCCTGCGCGGCGATGGTGATGCGGGTGTGGTCCAGCGTCTTCATCGCGGTGGCGAAGCCGGTGCCCTCCTCGCCGATCATGCGGTCGGCGGGGATGCGGACGTTGTCGAGGTAGACCTCGCGGGTCGGGGAGCCCTTGATGCCGAGTTTCTTCTCCGGGGCGCCGAAGGAGACGCCCGCGTCGGACTTCTCGACGACGAAGGCGGAGATGCCCTTGGAGCGCTTGGCGGGGTCGGTGACGGCCATCACCGTGTAGTACTCGCTGACGCCGGCGTTGGTGATCCAGCGCTTGACGCCGTCGAGCACCCAGAAGTCGCCGTCGCGCACGGCCTTGGTCTTCATGCCGGCCGCGTCGGAGCCCGCGTCGGGCTCGGAGAGGCAGTAGGAGAACATGCCGTCGCCCTTGGCGAGCGGGCCCAGGTACTTCTTCTTCAGCTCCTCGGAGCCGGAGAGGATCACCGGGAGCGAGCCCAGTTTGTTCACCGCCGGGATGAGGGAGGAGGAGGCGCAGACGCGGGCCACCTCCTCGATGACGATCACGGTGGCGAGCGCGTCGGCGCCCCCGCCGCCGTACTCCTCGGGCACGTGGACGGCGTGCAGGTCGTTCGCGGTCAGGGCGTCGAGGGCCTCCTGCGGGAAGCGGGCCTCCTCGTCCACCGCTGCGGCGTACGGCGCGATCTTCGCCTCGGCCAGCGAGCGGACGGCGTCCCGGAGCATGCCGTGCTCCTCCAACGGGCGGTACAGGTCGAAGTCAGCCGATCCGGCCAAGGTCTCTCACGCTCCCAAACGCTGCGATGCTGAGCACGCTAACTACCGTTAAGTAACCCAAATTTTAGAGCGCGGCACACGTCCATGGATAGGTGAGGTTGGCGACAACCGACCGGACGGGTCCGGCCGTGCCCCGGATATGCTCGGGCGCGCACGCTGACGTACACCTCTGGAGCATCCATGGCCCTGAAGATCACCGTGATCGGTACCGGCTATCTCGGCGCCACCCACGCGGCGGCCATGGCCGAGCTGGGCTTCGAGGTGCTGGGGCTCGACGTGGTGCCCGAGAAGATCGAGATGCTCAAGCGGGGAGAGGTCCCGCTGTACGAGCCGGGCCTGGAAGAGCTGCTGGCCAGGCACGTCGACGGGATCGAGGGCTCCAGCGGGCGGCTGCGCTTCACGACCGACTTCGCCGAGGCCGCGGCCTTCGGCGACGTGCACTTCCTGTGCGTGAACACGCCGCAGAAGCACGGCGAGTACGCCTGCGACATGTCGTACGTCGACTCCGCGCTGGCCTCGCTGGCGCCGCACCTGACCGGCCCCGCGCTGGTCGTCGGCAAGTCGACCGTGCCCGTGGGCTCGGCCGACCGGCTGGCCGCCTACCTCGCCGAGCACGCGCCGGCCGGTGACGGCGCCGAGCTGGCCTGGAACCCGGAGTTCCTGCGCGAGGGCTTCGCCGTCGAGGACACGCTGCACCCCGACCGGCTCGTGGCCGGCGTGCGCAGCGAGCGGGCGGAGAAGCTGCTGCGCGAGGTGTACGCGAAGCCGATCGCGGAAGGCACGCCGTTCGTCGTCACGGACTTCCCGACGGCCGAGCTGGTGAAGACCGCGGCGAACTCCTTCCTCGCCACCAAGATCTCGTTCATCAACGCGATGGCCGAGGTCTGCGAGGCCGCGGGCGGCGACGTCGCCAAGCTGGCGGAGGCGATCGGGTACGACGACCGGATCGGCCGGAAGTTCCTGCGGGCGGGGATCGGCTTCGGCGGCGGCTGTCTGCCGAAGGACATCCGCGCCTTCATGGCCCGCGCCGGTGAGCTGGGCGCCGACCAGGCGCTGACCTTCCTGCGCGAGATCGACTCGATCAACATGCGCCAGCGCGGCCAGATGGTGGAGCTGACCCGGCAGGCGCTGGGCGGCGGCCCCTTCCTCGGCAAGCGGATCGCGGTGCTCGGCGCCACCTTCAAGCCCGACTCGGACGACGTGCGGGACTCCCCCGCGCTGAACGTCGCCGGGCAGGTCCACCTCCAGGGCGCCCAGGTGACGGTGTACGACCCCAAGGGCATGGAGAACGCCCGGCGGCTGTTCCCGACGCTCGGCTACGCCGACTCCGCGCTGGAGGCGGTGCGGGGCGCCGACGTCGTCCTGCACCTGACGGAGTGGCGGGAGTTCCGCGAGCTGGACCCGGGGGCGCTGGGCGAGGTCGCGGCGGCCCGGGTGATCCTGGACGGGCGCAACGCCCTGGACCCGGCGGCGTGGCGGAAGGCCGGCTGGACGTACCGGGCGATGGGCCGCCCGACGGCCTGAGCGCGGTCGGGGCGGCTCCGGTTCGGACCGGTACCGGTCCGGAACGGTGGCGGTCCGGAAGTACCGCTCCGAACGGACGGTTACGGCCCGGACGGTTACCGGCCCGGACGGCGCCGGTTCGGCCGAGGCTCAGTCGGCCGAACCGGCGCCGTCCGCATTCTGCACCACGGGGCGCCGCCACGACCGGTGAACCCCGTGGCTCACGGCGTCCCCCTGGACGCCCGGTACCGGCGCATCTTGGCGCGGGCCCCGCACACCTGCATGGAGCACCAGCGGCCGCGTCCGGCCGGGCTGCGGTCGTAGTACGCCCAGAGGCAGTCGTCGGCCTCACAGGCCTTCAGCCGGCTCCAGGTGCCCGCGACCAGCGCCTCGGCGACGGCGGCGGCGACCCGTGCGGTCAGGTCCCCCGCGGTCAGGTCCCCCGCGGTCAGGTCCCCCGTGGTCGGGTCGCCCTCCCCTGCCGGGGCGAGGGCGGCGGAGCCGTCGGCCGGGTCGACGGCGACGACCAGCGGGGCGGCGGCCAGCAGCTCGCCCAGCGGGGTCACGGCGCGGTGCGGCGGGTGGCCGGCGTGGGCGAGCAGGGTCGCGCGCAGCGCCTCGCGCAGCTCGCGGGCCCCGGGCAGGTCGTCCTCCGCCAGACCGAGCCGCGCCCGGCCCTCCGGGGTGTCCAGCGAGTCGGCGCCCGTCCCGACGTCCAGCGTGTTCACCAGGGTCTCGACCAGCTCCAGGCCGCCCGGCGCGGGCGATCTCTCACTCATGCTTGCGACGTTACCTCCAATGAGGCAGCATGCAGTAACCGTTACCGGTTACCGGAACCTGCCGGTAACCCCGCACTGTGTGATTCAGAGACCGTGTGCTTCAAGACCGTGCGCTTCAAGGAGGAAGTCATGGCTGTCGCAGAACTGGGCGTCGTCGTCCTGGACTGTCCCGATCCCCGTGCCCTGGCCCGCTTCTACGCCGACGTGCTCGGCGGGACCGTCGAGGGCGAGGGCGACTGGGTCGACCTGAGGCTGCCGGGCGGACAGGCCTTGGCGTTCCAGGCCGCACCCGGCTTCGTACCGCCGAAGTGGCCCGCGCCCGACGACTCGCAGCAGTTCCACCTGGACCTCGACGTGACGGACCTGGACGCGGCCGAGAGGGCGGTGCTGGAGAAGGGCGCGAGGCCGCTGGACACGGAGGACCGCAACCGCGCCTTCCGGGTCTACGCCGACCCTGCCGGGCACCCGTTCTGCCTCTGCGCCTGCTGAGCGGCACGCGCGGGCGGCGGAAGGGCCGCAGACGGCGCCGGTGCTCAGCCGTCCAGGTCGGTGATCGTCGCCGTGGACGGTTCGCGGCGGGTCTGGGCGGCCCGCGCGGTGAAGGACGCCGCGCGCAGGACGCGCTGGACGTTGCCCCAGGTCAGCAGGGCGATGTCCGCCTCGGCCCAGCCGCGGCGGAGCAGTTCGGCGATGAGCCGGGGGTAGCAGGAGGGGTCGCCCAGCTCCAGCGGGTGGGCGGCGCCGGTGTCGTAGGTGCCGGACAGGCCGACGCTCTGCGGGCCGGCCACCGTGCGGACGTGGTCGAGGTGGTCGGCGACGTCCCGGACGGTGGGACCGGTCTGCTCCGCGGTCAGCGGCACCATGCACAGGCCGCCGGCCGCGCCCAGCTCCACCAGCAGGTCGTCGGGGAGGTTGGCGGGGTGCGGGCGCAGGGCGCGGGCGGCGGAGCGGGTGCACAGCGCGGGGGCCTTGGACACCGCGAAGGTGCGGCGGGCGGTCTCGGCGGACGCGCCGGAGAGGTCGGCGACGACTCCGAGCCGGTTCATCTCGCGGACGACCTCCTCGCCGAACCGGGTCAGCCCCGCCTCGCCCGCCCAGGACACCCCGGACAGGGTCAGCACACGCAGACCGAGGGCGTGCAGCGAACGCAGGATGCCGAGCCGGTCACCGAGGGCGCCGGCGCCCGCCGGGCCGGGCAGCACGGCGACCCGGCCGCAGTTGCGGGCGTCGATGGCCTGCCCCGCGTCGTACGCCAGACGCAGCCCCTCCGGGTGCGCGCGCACGACCGTCTTGACCAGGTCCAGCTGCTCCAGCGTCGCACCGACCGCCCGGTCACCGCCGCCGGACTCGGGCAGGTCCAGCGACCACAGCAGCGCGCCCACGTGTCCCTCGCGCAGCCGCGGCACGTCGGTGGCGACGGAGCTCTCGCCCAGCTCGAGGTCGTACCACGGCAGGTCCCTGAGCGCCGAGGCCAGTCCGTTGCAGCCGTCGGCGACGGGATGGGCGGCCAGCACGGCCCGCGCCCGGGTCAGCGGCTCGTCGTCGGGGTCGGACACGGGCGCGTAGGGCTCCGGGGCGAGCGCCTCCGCGGCGAGCGGCACGGGCAGGTCGTCGAGCCCACCGGCCTCGGTGCCGGTGTGCAGGTCGTCCTGGAGGTCTGCCATGACGGGCTCCGTACGGTCGTCGTGAGGTACGGCCACCGTCGCACGGAGCTGCGGGGGCTTCCTGGTGGGTGGGGCGTTCGGGGGTAACCCGCGCCCCACCCGCCGGGCGGCAGCGGGCGGCTCAGCCGTCCAGCTGCTCGATGGTGGCGTTGGACGGCCCCCGCGTCGCCCGCAGCCCCCGGGCCACGTCCTCGGCGGCGTCCAGGACGCGGACCGCGTTCTTCCAGGTCAGCTTGGCCAGGTCGGCCTGCGACCAGCCGCGGTCGAGCAGTTCGGCGATCAGGTTCGGGTAGCCGGAGACGTCGCCGAGGCCGTCCGGGGTGAACGGCGTGCCGTCGTAGTCGCCGCCGATGCCGAGGTGGTCGACGCCCGCGACCTCGCGCATGTGGTCGAGGTGGTCGGCGACCGTGGACACGGTGGCGACGGGACGCGGGACGCGCTCCTCGAAGGCCGCGTGCACCTTCATCGCCTCGGGGCTGCTGTCCAGGTGGTGGAAGCCGTGGGCGCGCATGTTGTCGTCGGCCTCGGCGGTCCAGTCCACGGCCGCCTGGAGCACGAACTTCGGCACGAACGTCACCATCGCCATGCCGCCGTTGGCGGGCAGCCGTTCCAGGACGTCGTCCGGGATGTTGCGCGGGTGGTCGCACACCGCGCGGGAGGACGAGTGGGAGAAGATCACCGGCGCGGTGGAGGTGTCCAGCGCGGCCCGCATCGTCGTCGCCGCGACGTGCGAGAGGTCGACCAGCATGCCCTCGCGGTTCATCTCCCGCACGACCGCGCGGCCGAAGGCCGACAGTCCGCCGACGCCGGGCTCGTCGGTCGCGGAGTCCGCCCACGCGTTGTTGTCGTTGTGGGTGAGCGTCATGTAGCGCACGCCGAGGGCGTACAGCGCGCGGAGCGTGGCCAGCGAGTTGTCGATGGAGTGGCCGCCCTCGGCACCCATGAGGGACGCGATCCGGCCCTCCGCGCGCGCGGCCTCCATGTCGGCGGCGGTCAGCGCGGCCCGCAGCTCGCCGGGGTGGCGGTCGATCAGCTGCCGTACGCAGTCGATCTGCTCCAGCGTCGCCGTCACGGCGCCCGGCAGGTCGGAGCGGACGTACACCGACCAGTACTGGGCGCCGACGCCACCGGCGCGCAGGCGGGCCAGGTCGGTGTGCAGGTGCGCGGACTGGTCGGTGGCGATGTCCCGCGCGTCGAGGTCGTAGCGGACCTGCTCGCGCAGCGCCCAGGGCAGGTCGTTGTGCCCGTCGACGACGGGGAACTCGCGCAGCAGCTCCCGAGCGGTGTCCAGCGATGTCATCCGCGTCCCTTCCTCACTGTCCGGTGCGTCACTGCCTGGTGCGTCACTGCCCGGTGCGTCACTTTCCGAATCCGAAGCCGCCGGCCGAGCCCTCGACCTTGTTGCGCAGCCGCTTGCCCTTCTCGGTGGCCTGGTCGTTCAGCTCCTGCTGGAACTCCCGCATCCGCCCGAGCAGTTCCTCGTCGTGGGCGGCGAGCATCCGGGCGGCCAGCAGACCGGCGTTGCGTGCGCCGCCGACGGAGACGGTCGCGACCGGCACACCGGCCGGCATCTGCACGATGGACAGCAGGCTGTCCATGCCGTCCAGGTACTTCAGCGGCACCGGTACGCCGATGACCGGCAGCGGGGTGACGGAGGCGAGCATGCCGGGCAGGTGGGCGGCGCCGCCGGCCCCGGCGACGATCGCCTTCAGCCCGCGTCCGGCGGCCTGCTCGCCGTACGCGATCATCTCGTGCGGCATGCGGTGCGCGGAGACGACGTCGACCTCGTAGGGCACCTCGAACTCGTCGAGCGCCTTGGCGGCGGCCTCCATGACGGGCCAGTCGGAGTCCGACCCCATGACGATGCCCACGACCGGACTCACCGGGCTGGCCTGGCTCATTCGGTGATCGTTCCCCTCAGGTAGCCGGCAGCGTGGGCGGCGCGCTCCAGCACGTCGTCCAGGTCGTCGCCGTAGGTGTTGACGTGACCGACCTTGCGGCCGGGCTTCACGTCCTTGCCGTACATGTGGATCTTGAGCTGCGGGTCGCGGGCCATGCAGTGCAGGTACGCGGAGTACATGTCCGGGAAGTCGCCGCCCAGGACGTTGACCATGACCGTCCACCGCGCGCGCGGGCGCGGGTCGCCGAGGGGGAGGTCGAGGACGGCGCGGACGTGGTTGGCGAACTGCGAGGTGACCGCGCCGTCCATCGTCCAGTGGCCGGAGTTGTGCGGGCGCATCGCCAGTTCGTTGACGAGGACGCGGCCGTCGCGGGTCTGGAACAGCTCCACGGCGAGGTGGCCGACGACGTCCAGCTCCTTGGCGATGCCGAGCGCCATCTCCTCGGCGCGCAGGGCCAGCTCCTCGTCCAGGCCGGGAGCCGGGGCGATCACCGTGTCGCAGACGCCGTCCACCTGCCGGGACTCGACGACGGGGTAGGCCACCGCCTGGCCGTGCGGGGAGCGGACCACGTTGGCGGCCAGCTCGCGGACGAAGTCGACCTTCTCCTCCGCCAGCACGGGCACACCGGCGCGGAACGGCTCGGCCGCCTCCTCGACGGAGTCCACGACCCACACGCCCTTGCCGTCGTACCCGCCGCGGACCGTCTTGAGGACGACGGGGAAACCCTCGCCCTCCGTGGCGCCTTCCGCCGCGAAAGCGGCCACGTCGGCCGGATCGCTCACGATCCGGTGCCGCGGGCAGGGCACACCGATCGCGTCGAGCTTGGCACGCATCACGCCCTTGTCCTGGGCGTGCACGAGCGCGTCGGGGCCGGGGCGCACGGGAATGCCGTCCGCCTCCAGGGCCTTGAGGTGCTCGGTCGGCACGTGTTCGTGATCGAACGTGATCACGTCGCAGCCGCGCGCGAACTCGCGCAGCGTGTCCAGATCGCGATAGTCGCCGACGACGACTTCGTTCACAACCTGCGCCGCAGAGTCCTGGGGAGTGTCACTGAGAAGCTTGAACCTGATGCCCAACGGGATGCCCGCCTCGTGTGTCATACGAGCGAGCTGGCCACCGCCGACCATGCCGACTACCGGAAACGTCACACCCCTAGCGTATCGGCCGCGCGGAGCCCACCTGTTTACCGGCCGTTTCCGGCCCCTTCTCCCCGCCTCTTCCGCCCTCTCCCGCCGCCCCTTCGGGCACCGCGGTTCCGTCCGCAGGAAGATCGCGTGCCCGGGTGGTTAGCATGAACGGATTGACGCCAACCGATGGACGGGGGCCTGCACGACCATGGAACGTGGTTCCTCGGGTGCTCACACGGCTCCCCCGGCACCGCCGGAGCCTCGCGGCGCGCTGCGGGAGCGGATCGACCGGCTGGTGCGCGAGATCGTGAAGTTCGGCGCCGTCGGCGGCGCGGGAGTGCTGGTCAACCTCCTCGTCTTCAACTTCGTGCGGCACACGACCGACCTCCAGGTGGTGCGGGCCAGCATCATCGCCACCGTCGTGGCGATCGTCTTCAACTACTTCGGCTTCCGCTACTTCACCTACCGCGACCGCGACAAGGGCGGCCGCACCCGTGAGATGACGCTGTTCCTGCTGTTCAGCGCGGCCGGCCTGGTCATCGAGAACGGCGTGCTCTACACGGCCACCTACGGGTTCGGCTGGGACAGCCCGCTGCAGAGCAACATCTTCAAGTTCCTCGGCATCGGGATCGGCACGCTCTTCCGGTTCTGGTCGTACCGCACCTGGGTCTTCCGCGCCCTGCCCGAACGGGCACCGTCGACGCGGGCGGAGGCATTCCTGGAGCACGAGCACCCCACGGCGGTGCGCGCGGCGGACGGCGCCCCGGCGGTCCGCCGCTGACCTCCTCGCAGGCCGGACCGGGACACGTATGACGGACCTGGGCGCATACGCCGGACCCGGGCGCATACGCCGGACCCGGGCACGTGCGCCGGACCCGTACGACGGGCAGGGGCGCCACGACGGACCCGCGCGGGTACGACGGCCCCGGGTACGACGGGTACTCGTGGGTGGACGGCCGGGTGCTTACGAGGAGTCGCGCGCGGTCAGCGCACCGTCTCCCCGGCGCCCCCGGACGCCTTCTTCGGCGGCTGCGTGCGGGACAGGAACAGGCCGAAGACCGGGGGGCGGCCCTGGAGCAGCTCGAGGCGGCCGCCGTCCGCCTCGGCCAGGTCGCGGGCGACGGCGAGGCCGATGCCCGTGGAGTTGCGGCCG
Organism: Streptomyces mayonensis; assembly: GCF_018982965.1. Lineage (GTDB taxonomy): Bacteria > Actinomycetota > Actinomycetes > Streptomycetales > Streptomycetaceae > Streptomyces > Streptomyces mayonensis. The sequence continues at coordinate 48,065 of NZ_JACBYP010000028.1, forward strand.
CTGATCGCCCGCTCGAAGATCCGCGCCCCCAGGTCGCCGGGGACGCCGGGCCCCTCGTCGGTGACCTCGACCACCGCCTGGTTGCCGGTCACCCGGGTCCGCAGGGCCACGGTGCCGCCACCGTGCATCAGGGAGTTCTCGATCAGCGCGGCCAGCACCTGCGCGACGGCGCCCGGGGTGCCCACGGCCGTCAGGTGGCGCTTGCCCGAGCTGACGATGGCCCGGCCCTCGCTGCGGTAGGCGGGACGCCACTCGTCGATCTGCTGCTGGATGACGTCGTCCAGCTCGAAGGTGACGGCGGAGCCGCTGCGCGGGTCGCGGGAGTTGGTCAGCAGCCGGTCCACGACGTCCGTCAGCCGCTCCACCTGCGACAGCGCGATCGTCGCCTCCTCCTTCACCGTCTCCGGCTCGTCGGTGAGGGTGATCTCCTCCAGCCGCATGGACAGCGCGGTCAGCGGTGTGCGCAGCTGGTGTGAGGCGTCGGCGGCCAGGCGGCGCTCGGCGGTGAGCATCCGGGCGATGCGCTCGGCGGAGGAGTCGAGGACGTCCGCGACCCGGTCCAGCTCGGGAACGCCGTACCGCTTGTGCCGCGGACGCGGGTCGCCGGAGCCGAGGCGCTCGGCGGTCTCGGCGAGGTCGGTGAGCGGGGAGGCGAGGCGGTTGGCCTGCCGGATCGCCAGCAGCACGGCGGCGATCACCGCGAGCAGCGCCACCAGGCCGATGATCACCAGCGTCCGGCCGATCTCCCGCGTCACCGAGGAACTGGGCTCCTCGACGAGGACCGTCTCACCCTCCTCGCCGGTGGCCCTGCCCCGCAGGACCTCGCCGGACGGCTTGCTGCCGACCTCGATGACCGGCTCTCCGGGGATGCGGATCACGGCGTAGCGGGCGTCGCGGATCTGCTCCCGCAGGAACCGCGCGTCGACCGAGCCGGTGCCGATCAGCCGGCTGTCCACGATGCTGGCCAGCCGCACCGCCTCCAGGTCGACGCGCTCCTGGGCGGTGCTGCTGATCGTCCGGGTCTCGACGATCACCAGGGAGACGCCGAAGACGGCGATCACGACGAGCACCACGGCGAGGGTGGACTGGATCAGTCGACGGCGCATGTCCTCATACTCAGGTCACATGTCCTCATACTCGGGTCACCCGGGCGCCCCCTGCCGGGCGCTCAGTTCTTCTCGAAACGGAAGCCGACCCCGCGCACGGTGGCGATGTAGCGAGGGTTGGCCGCGTCGTCGCCGAGCTTCTTGCGCAGCCAGGAGATGTGCATGTCGAGGGTCTTGGTCGACGACCACCAGGTGGTGTCCCACACCTCGCGCATCAGCTGGTCGCGGGTGACGACCCGGCCCGCGTCGCGCACCAGCACCCGCAGCAGGTCGAACTCCTTGGCGGTGAGCTGGAGCTCCTCCTCGCCCATCCAGGCCCGGTGGGACTCGACGTCGATGCGCACACCGTGGGTGGCGGGCGGCTGCGGGGGCTCGACGGCGCCGCGCCGCAGCAGGGCCCTTACGCGGGCGAGCAGCTCGGCCAGGCGGAAGGGCTTGGTGACGTAGTCGTCGGCGCCCGCGTCCAGGCCGACCACGGTGTCCACCTCGTCGGCACGCGCGGTCAGGATCAGGATCGGCACGGCGTGACCCTCGGACCGCAGCCGGCGGGCGACCTCGAGACCGTCCATGCCGGGCAGGCCCAGGTCGAGTACGACCAGGTCGATGCCGCCCTGCAGTCCCGCGTCGAGTGCGGTGGGTCCGTCCTCACGCACCTCGACCTCGTACCCTTCCCGGCGCAGTGCGCGGGCCAGCGGCTCCGAGATGGACGCGTCGTCCTCGGCGAGCAGTACACGGGTCATGAGCTGATGGTAGACCGCCCGGCCAGGCGCCCGAGGCATGATCGCCTTCCGGTCTTCTTACCTTCGGACAAGCCGGGCACCCGCTGTACGGCTGGCCCGCTCACCCCCGGAGCCGGACCTGCGCCTTCGGGATGCCATCCTGACCGGGACCTTCGAAAGGCCGTTCACGGTTCCAGTATCACCTGTGATCTGTGCCTCAAGTCCTTCCATACCGGGCGGTGTCCTGCCGTATGGTGAATCAGCGCCTGTAGCACCCAGAGGACCTTTGGCGACTGTACGACGCTGAAGGTCCCTTTTGCGTGCGGGCCTGCCCCCACGGCCGGCCTTGAAAGGAATGACCTGTGGCCGGGCCTCGGCGCGTGCGGTGACGCGCGCGAAGGCGTGGATCCCGGTGGCCGCCGCCCACCGCTTCGCAATCCGGAGCGGACTCCCTCAGGCGTGGGACGGGCGGGGAAGGCCGCCGGTGCCGGCCGCCCCCCACCGGGCGCGCATCGCCTCATGAGCGCGTCCCGACCAGCAAGGATCGACCATGGCGTCCAGCCTGACGAAGGACTCGGTCTCACCGGGCACCCCCGGCTCCGAGAAGACCTTCTTCGGCCACCCCCGCGGACTGGCCACACTCTTCATGACCGAGATGTGGGAGAGGTTCTCCTACTACGGCATGAGGGCTCTGCTCCCGCTCTACCTCGTCGCCCCGGGTGGCCTCGGCCTCAGCGCCGGCACCGCGACCGCGATCTACTCGGTGTACCTCTCGCTGGTGTACCTGCTCACGATGCCGGGCGGCTGGTTCGGCGACCGCGTCTGGGGCCCCCGCAAGACCGTCGCCATCGCGGGCGGCGTGATCATGCTGGGTCACCTGACGCTGGCGCTGCCGTCCGCCGGCACCTTCTACGCGGGCCTCGGCCTGGTCGCCATCGGCTCAGGCCTGCTGAAGGCCAACATCTCCACGATGGTCGGCCAGCTGTACAACGGCCCCGACGACCCGCGCCGCGACGGCGGCTTCACCGTCTTCTACATGGGCATCAACCTCGGTGCCTTCGCGGCGCCGCTGGTCATCGGCACCATCGGTGAGAACGTCAACTGGCACCTGGGCTTCGCGCTCGCCGCGCTCGGCATGGGGCTGGGCGTCGTCCAGTTCCTGCTCGGCAGCCGCCACCTGGCCCCGCACTCCAGCACCGTCCCGAAGCCGCTGTCGGCCGAGGAGAAGGCCTCGACCCTGCGCAAGGCCGCGTTCTGGGCCGCGCTCGCCGTCGTCTTCTACGCGATCGTCGGCTTCTCCGGCCACTACACCCTGAACTGGATCCTGGTCCCGCTGACCCTGCTCGGCGTGATCATCCCGGTGCTGGTGCTGACCAACATCAAGCGCGACAAGTCCCTGGACCGCGCGGAGCAGTCCAAGATGTCGGCGTACATCTGGTTCTTCGTCGCCGCGGCCGTCTTCTGGATGATCTACGACCAGGGTGGCTCGACCCTGTCGCTCTTCGCCGACTCCTCGGCCGAGAACAGCGTCTTCGGCTGGGACTTCCCGGTCTCCTGGTACCAGTCGGTCAACCCGGTCATCATCATGGCCCTGGCCCCGGTCTTCGCCACGCTGTGGCTGGCGCTCGCCCGCCGCGGCAAGGAGCCGAGCACGATCGTCAAGTTCTCCTTCGGCCTGGTCCTGGTCGGCGCGTCCTTCTTCCTCTTCCTGGCCCCGCTGGGCATCGCGGAGGGCGGGCACAAGGCGGCGGCCCTGTGGCTGGTGGCGATCTACTTCGTCCAGACCTGCGGCGAGCTGCTGCTCTCCCCGGTCGGCCTGTCGGTGACGACGAAGATGGCGCCGGTGAAGTACGCCTCGCAGATGATGGGCGTCTGGTTCCTGGCCGTCACCGCGGGCGACGCGACGACGGGCCTGCTGTCCATCGCGGGTGTCGACCTGAACAGGACGGGCATCGTGGCCGCGGAGGCGACCCTGGCCGTGGTCGCGGGCGTCGCGATCTGGATGTACCGCAAGCGAGTCAAGGAACTCATGGGCGACGTCCGCTGAACCCTGCGGGCGCTTGTCTTCCACAGATGTCTTCTACGGAGGGTCACCTCATCCGGCGGATGGGGTGACCCTCCGGGCGTGAGGGACGTGCGGGACGTGCGGGACGTGAGGGAGGAGGAGACGGTGGAGGGGCCAAAGGGGGCACCCGGTCCCCCCCCCGCCGGGGCACAAGGCACGGGACCTGCGGGCGAGGACGGCCCTACGACGTCCAGGGCAAAGCCCGCGGGCGAGGAGGCCACGGCGCTCCGGAGCGAGGACCCAAGGGACACAGAGGACGCAGTCCCGGCCGGGCTCCATGGCACAGAACCTGGCCAGCCACCCGCAGGAGGGGTCAGGAGCGGTGCAGGGAACACAGCCCTTGCCACCGCCCGAGCCAGCCACCCACGGAAGGGGTCAGGAGGGGTGCAGGGGACGCAGTCCCCGCCGGGGTTCGGGGCGGAGCCCCGGGCGCCTCAGCCTCTTGGCCGACCGAGTCGGGTGGGCGGGTGGGCAAACAGACCAAGAACCCGCCCAAGCGCCGCAGGCCTACGCCGGGGCGCCCAGCTCCGCCCACACGCGCTTGCCCGCGACCCCCGGCGTCCGGACGACGCCCCAGTCCAGGCAGAGCCGCTGCACGATGAACATCCCGTGTCCGCCCGGGCGCCCGGCACGGTGCGGGGTGCGCGGCGCCGGCTGCCCCGTACCCCGGTCGGAGACCTCCAGCCGGATCACCTTCCGCTCGCAGGTGATCCACAGCTCGTCCGGTCCCTCGGCGTGCAGACAGGCGTTGGTGACCAGCTCGGACACCACGAGCAGTACGTCCTCGGCGGCCGCCCGCTGGTCCGCGGTCGCGGAGGGCAGCCAGCCCCACGCGTACAGCGCCTCGCGGGTGAAGTCACGGGCGAGCGGCACGACCCCGCTCGCGTCCTTGAAGCTCAGCCGGCGAACCTGCCGCCCACCGACGCCCCCGGAAGTGGGCGGGGGAACGATCCCGGAGGCGTCCAGCACGGCGGCCTGACCGGCGCTCTGCACGGCGGGGGCGCCCCCCTCGGCCTCCCCGGACCCGGGCATGCCCGACATGCCCTCGGGCACCCCGGAAGCGCCGCCGGGCTCCGGACCGCGGTCGCCCGGCGAGTAGGGCCGGGTGGTGCTCATCAGCGCTTCACCTCACCGATTCACCAGTTCACGTTTCAAAGTCGTACCAGCACAGTCGTACACAGCCGCCTCAGGGACTCTCCTGCCCGACCGGGCCGTACGAACACCCCTGTATTCGGCACGAATATTCCGCACGCCATCCGGGCCGGGGCGAAAACGCCCGACCCGACGAGCGCGCGGAACCCTCCGACGGCCGGACAAGGGACCGGCTCAGTCGGAGTCGTCGGCCAGAGCGGCCTCAAGCGTGTCGTGCAGGGTGAAGACCGCTTCGGCCCCCGTGATCTCGAACACACGGGCCACCACCGGCCGCATGGCCACGAGATGCACCCCGCCCCCCTTGGCCTCCGCCTTCAGCCGCGCACCCAGCAGGACGTTGAGTCCCGTCGAGTCGCAGAACTCCAGGCGCGAGCAGTCGACGACGAGCCGGTTGAACCCCTTGGCGAGGCATTCCTCCAGCGGCTCGCGCAACAGATCGGCGGTGTGGTGATCCAACTCACCCGCCGGGGTCACGACGGCGCTGGGGCCCTCTTCCCTCACCTCGACCAGAAGCCGGCCCGACTGGGCACTGCCGACCGTCCCGCGGTCCATGCCGTTTCTCTCTCCCGAGGTCGTGACTGCTGCTGACGCCCTTGAACACTACGCCTTCCACCCCCACTCCGACACCCGAACAACCGCACACAAACGGACATATGCCCACAAAAGACACTTGCGGTCGGCTCGGTAAACCCGGTAGGGCTAGTAAGACACGTAAATCGACACGGCCGGCTTTGGAGGCGCCGCACACCGCAGTGCACGTATTTGGCTTCGGCAGCCGTATGCCGAGAACGATGGAGGACATCATGTCACCCCGGCTCGACGGATCGCGTACCCACCAAGCGACGTCGACACTCCCTCCGGAACATCTGGATCCCATCGAGCACCACGACGCGGTCGACGTGACCGACGCCGTCGTCGACCACGACGGTGTTCTCGCCGGGCTTCCGGACATCCCCGCGTACGACGAGGTGGCTCCGGCGGACGCCCGGGTCCTGTCCAAGACCCTCTTCGAGCGGCTGGAGTCGCTGGAGGAAGGCACCCACGAGTACGCGTACGTACGCAACACGCTCGTCGAGCTGAACCTCGCGCTGGTCAAGTTCGCCGCCTCCCGCTTCCGTTCGCGCAGCGAGCCGATGGAGGACATCATCCAGGTCGGCACCATCGGCCTGATCAAGGCGATCGACCGCTTCGAGCTGTCGCGCGGTGTGGAGTTCCCCACGTTCGCGATGCCGACCATCATCGGCGAGATCAAGCGCTTCTTCCGTGACACCTCGTGGTCCGTGCGCGTCCCGCGCCGCCTCCAGGAACTGCGGCTCGACCTGGCCAAGGCCGGCGACGAACTGGCCCAGCGCCTCGACCGCGCCCCCACGGTGAGCGAGCTGGCCGAGCACCTCGGCCTGTCGCGCGAAGAGGTCGTCGAGGGCATGGCTGCCTCCAACGCCTACACCGCCTCCTCGCTGGACGCCCAGCCGGAGGAGGACGACGCGGAAGGCGCGCTCGCCGACCGCATCGGCTACGAGGACCACGGGCTCGAGGGCATCGAGTACGTCGAGTCGCTCAAGCCGCTGATCGCCGAACTCCCCTCCCGGGACCGCAAGATCCTCTCCCTGCGCTTCGTCGCGGGCATGACCCAGTCGGAGATCGGCGAGGAGCTGGGCATCTCCCAGATGCACGTCTCGCGCCTGCTGTCGCGCACACTCGTACGGCTGCGCAAGGGGCTCACGGTCGAGGAGTGATCCTCACCGGGTGACGCTTGCCCTCCAGGGGGCGGTCCGAGGTCGGACCGCCCCCTTCGGGCTGTCCGGGACGGCACAGGACGGGACGGGACGGGACGTCCGGACGGGACGTCAAAACGGTTGGGACAGGACCTGACAAGACCTGACAGGACCTGACAGGGGCGGGCAAGGGACGGCCGGGCCCTGGGGCGGGCCGACACGCTCGCGCCCCGTCAGTGCACGTGCACGCCCCGCCGCCACACCCCCGCGACCAGCGGCACCCCCGGCCGGTAGGCCAGGTGGACATGGCTCGGTGCGTCGAGGAGCGTCAGGTCGGCGTACGCGCCCGGGGTGAGGCGGCCGACGTCGTCGCGGCGCAGGGCGGCGGCGCCGCCGGCCGTGGCCGACCAGACCGCCTCGTCCGGGGTCATCCCCATGTCCCGCACCGCGAGCGCGATGCAGAAGGGCACGGAGGACGTGAAGGACGAGCCGGGGTTGCAGTCGGTGGACAGGGCGACCGTGGCCCCCGCGTCGAGCAGCCGCCGGGCGTCCGGCCACCGGGCGCGGGTGGAGAACTCGGCACCGGGCAGCAGCGTCGCGACGGTCCGGCTGTTCGCCAGGGCGTCCACGTCGGCGTCGGTGAGGTGGGTGCAGTGGTCGGCGCTGGCCGCGTCCAGTTCCACGGCCAACTGCACGCCGGGGCCGTAGGAGAGCTGGTTGGCGTGGATGCGCGGGTGCAGGCCCCTGGCCCTCCCGGCGGTGAGGATCGCGCGGGCCTGGTCGCCGTCGAAGGCGCCCTTCTCGCAGAAGACGTCGATCCAACGGGCGTACGGGGCGCAGGCGTCGAGCATCTCGCCGGTGACCAGACGGACGTAGGCGGCGGGGTCGTCGGTGAGTTCGGGGGCGACGATGTGGGCGCCGAGGAAGGTGACCTCGTCGGTGTGGCGCGCGGCGACGCGCAGGGCGCGGGACTCGTCGGCGGTGGTCAGGCCGTAGCCGGACTTGGTCTCGAACGTCGTCGTGCCCTGGCGCAGGGCCTCCGCGAGGTAGCGGGTGAGGCCGGCCTCCAGTTCCGCGTCGCTCGTGGCCCGGGTGGCGGCGACGGTGGTGCGGATGCCGCCGGCGCCGTAGGGGCGGCCGGACATGCGGGCGTTGAACTCCTCGGTGCGGTCGCCGCCGAAGAGGAGGTGGGAGTGGGAGTCGACGAAGCCGGGGAGGACCGCCCGGCCCTCGGCGTCGACCCGATTGTCAGTGGCGGGTGCTTTGCTTGATTCACCGGTCCACACGACGCGGTCGCCTTCGACGACGACGGCCGCGTCCCGGACCAGACCGAGCGGGGAGTGGTCGCCGAGGGAGGGGTCGTTGGTGACGAGCGTGGCGATGTTGGTGATGACGGTGCTGCTGCTCATGGGGTCCCTGGTGTCCTCGTGGGGGCGGGGGCTGGAGCGGGGGCGGACGCCGGAGCGGGCGCGGGCGGCCGGGCCGGTCAGGCGCGCAGGGCTTCCGCGGCCCGCGCGAGGGCCTGCGGCACGTCGGGCACGAGCGTGTGCGCCCCGTCGCGTACGACGTGCCGCCCGCCCACGACCGTGTGCCGTACGTCCGCTGCCGACGCGGCGAATACGGCCGTCTCGGCGCCGAGCCTGGGCAGCGGCCCCGCCGTTCTGACCGAGTCGAGCGCGATCGTCGCGAGGTCGGCGCGGGCCCCCGCCTCGATGCGGCCGGTGTCGTCCCAGCCGAGGGCGGCGTGACCGTCGGCGGTGGCGGCACGCAGCAGGGCGGCGGCGGTCCAGTGGCCGCGGGTGCGGGTGCGCAGGCGTTCGTTCAGCTCCATCGCCCGCGCTTCCTCCAGCAGGTCGACGACGGCGTGGCTGTCGGAGCCGAGCGACAGCGTCGAGCCCGCCCGCTGCAGGGCGGCCGCCGGGCCGATGCCGTCGGCGAGGTCCCGTTCCGTGGTGGGGCACATGCAGGTGCCGGTGCGGCTGCCGCCGAGCAGGGCGACGTCCTCGTCCGTGAGGTGGGTGCTGTGGACGGCGGTGGTGTGCCCGCCCAGCACACCGTGGTCGGCGAGGAGCCGGGTGGGGGTGCGTCCGTGGGCCTGCCGGCAGGCGTCGTTCTCGGCGGTCTGCTCCGACAGGTGCACATGCAGCGGGGCCCGCCGCTCCCCGGCCCAGTGCGCCACGGTCGCCAACTGCTCGGCGGGCACGGCCCGTACGGAGTGGATCGCGGCCCCGATCCGTGCGTGATCCTGATCCTTGAGAACTGAACAGCGTTGCGCCCAGGCGTCCGCCGTGCCGTCGGAGAAGCGGAGCTGGTGGGTGTTCGGGGGCTCGCCGAAGCCGGAGGACAGATAACAGGTGTCGAGGAGGGTGATGCGGATGCCGGCTTCGGCGGCGGCCTCGATCAGGGCCTCGCCCATCGCGTTGGGGTCCGCGTAGGCGGTACCGCCGGCTGCGTGGTGGACGTAGTGGAACTCGCCGACGGCCGTGATGCCGGCCAGCGCCATCTCGGCGTACACCGCGCGGGCGAGGGCGTGGTAGGTGTCCGGGGTCAGCCGGTCGGCGACGGAGTACATGACCTCGCGCCAGGTCCAGAAGGTGCCGGCGCCGACCTGGACGGTGCCGCGCAGGGCGCGGTGGAAGGCGTGCGAGTGGGCGTTGGCCAGTCCCGGGAGGGTCAGTCCCCGCAGGATCTCGGCGCCGGACGGCGGGGCGGTGACGCCTTCGTGGACGGCGGCGATGCGGCCGTCCCGCACGTCGAGGGCGACGCCCGGCTCGACGTGGGTGCCGAGCCACGCGTGCTCCAGCCAGTACGTTCTAGCCGGCGCCCCGGTCGGCGCCCCGGTCGGCGTGCGTGCCGGCGCCCCGGTCGGCGTGCGTGTCGGCTCGGTGGGGGTCACGTGCGGGCCAGCCCTTCCAGTACGTCGGCGAGTGCGCGCACTCCGGCCACGCAGTCGTCCTCGGCGGCGTATTCGGCCGGAGAGTGCGAGACGCCGGTGGGGTTGCGCACGAACAGCATGGCGGTCGGGATGCTCCCGGAGAGGATTCCGGCGTCGTGTCCGGCGCCGGTGCCGAGGACCGGCACGCGCAGGTCCGCCTCGCTGCCGAGGATGCGGGCGAGTTCGTCGCGCAGGGTGTGGTCGAAGTCGACGACCGGGGTGAAGGACTCGCACTCCACGTCGAGGTCGACGCCGTGGGCGGCGGCGTACCCCCGGGCGGCCTTCTCCACGCCGGCGACCACGCCGTCCAGGCTCTCCTGGTCGGCGGCGCGGGCGTCGAGCCAGCCGCGCACCAGGGACGGGATGGCGTTGACCCCGTTGGGCTCGACGGCGACCTTGCCGAAGGTCGCGACGGCACCGGCGAGTTCGGCCTCGCGGCGGGCGGCGAGGACGGTCTCGGCGTAGGAGGGCATGGGGTCGTGGCGGTCGGCGAGACGGGTGGTGCCGGCGTGGTTGGCCTCGCCGTGGAAGTCGAACCGCCAGCGTCCGTGCGGCCAGATGGCGGAGGCGATGCCGATGCGGTCGCCGGACAGGTCCAGGGCGCGGCCCTGCTCGACGTGGAGTTCGACGAAGGCGCCGATGCGGGCGAGCCGTTCGGGGTCGGGTCCGACGGAGTCCGGGTCGTGCCCGGCGCGCTCCATGGCCTGCGGGAGGGTGATGCCGTCGGCGTCGGTGAGGCGGTGGGCCTGCTCGGTGGTGAGGGCGCCGGAGGTGAGCCGGGAGCCGACGCAGGCGAGGCCGAAGCGGGCGCCCTCCTCGTCGCCGAAGTTGACGATGCCCAGGGGCCTGGTGAGCCGTGCTCCCCTGCCGCGCAGTTCGTCCAGCGCGGCGAAGGCGGAGACCACGCCGAGGGGTCCGTCGAAGGCGCCGCCGTCGGGCACCGAGTCGAGGTGGGATCCGGTGACGACGGCGTTCCCGGCGGCCGGGTCGCCGAGCCAGGCCCACTGGTTGCCGTTGCGGTCGGTCTCGTACGCCAGCCCACGTGCCCCGGCCTGTTCCCGGAACCAGGTCCGGCAGTCCGCGTCGGCGCCGGTCCAGGCGTAGCGCCGGTAGCCGCCGGATGCGGAGCTGCGGCCCACCGGCAGCAGCTCCGCCCACATGCCGTGGAAGCTCACGCGCCGTCACCCTCGCGCGTCGCGTCTCCCTCGCGCATGGGCACCCGCACGCCCCGCTCCCCGGCCACCGACTCGGCGATGTCGTACCCGGCGTCGACGTGCCGGATGACCCCCATGCCGGGGTCGTTGGTGAGGACCCGGCGGATCTTCTCCCCGGCGAGCGGGGTGCCGTCGGCGACGGTGACCTGCCCGGCGTGCAGGGAGCGGCCCATGCCCACGCCGCCGCCGTGGTGCAGGGAGACCCAGGAGGCGCCGGAGGCCACGTTGACCATGGCGTTGAGCAGCGGCCAGTCGGCAATGGCGTCGGAACCGTCGAGCATGGCCTCGGTCTCGCGGTACGGGGAGGCGACCGAGCCGCAGTCGAGGTGGTCGCGGCCGATGACGACCGGCGCGGCCAGCTCGCCGCTCGCCACCATGTCGTTGAACCGCTCACCGGCCTTGTCGCGCTCGCCGTAGCCGAGCCAGCAGATCCGGGCGGGCAGGCCCTGGAAGCGGACCCGCTCCCCCGCCATCCTGATCCAGCGGGCCAGGGAGTCGTTCTCGGGGAAGAGATCGAGGACCGCCTTGTCGGTCCTGGCGATGTCGGCCGGGTCGCCGGACAGGGCCGCCCAGCGGAAGGGGCCCTTGCCCTCGCAGAAGAGCGGGCGGATGTACGCGGGGACGAAGCCCGGGAAGGCGAACGCCCGGTCGTACCCGGCGAGCCGGGCCTCCCCGCGGATGGAGTTGCCGTAGTCGAAGACCTCAGCGCCGGCGTCCTGGAAGCCGACCATGGCCTCCACGTGCCGGGCCATGGACTCGCGGGCGCGGGTCGTGAAGCCGGCCGGGTCCTTGGCGGCGGCGTCGGCCATGTCCTCGAAGGCGATGCCCGTGGGCAGGTAGGCCAGCGGGTCGTGGGCGGAGGTCTGGTCGGTGACGATGTCGATCGGGGCGCCCTGGGCGAGCAGCTGCGGGACGAGTTCGGCGGCGTTGCCGAGGACGCCGACGGACAGCGGCTTCCGCCGGTCCCGGGCCTCGGTGGCGAGCCGGAGGGCGTGCTCGGGCGAGTCGGCCCGCACGTCGAGGTACCGGTGCTCGATGCGGCGGTCGATGGCGCGGGGGTCGCAGTCGACGCAGATCACGACGCCGCCGTTCATCGTCACGGCCAGCGGCTGCGCGCCGCCCATGCCGCCGAGCCCGGCGGTCAGCGTGATCGTCCCGGCGAGGGTGCCGCCGAACCGCTTGGCGGCGACGGCGGCGAAGGTCTCGTAGGTGCCCTGGAGGATGCCCTGGGTGCCGATGTAGATCCAGGAGCCGGCCGTCATCTGCCCGTACATGGTCAGGCCGAGGGCCTCCAGGCGGCGGAACTCCTCCCAGGTGGCCCAGTCGCCGACCAGGTTGGAGTTGGCGATGAGGACGCGCGGGGCCCACTCGTGGGTCTGCATGACGCCGACCGGACGGCCGGACTGGACGAGCATCGTCTCGTCCTGCTTGAGAGTCCTCAGCGTCCGGACCATCGCGTCGAAGGAGCGCCAGTCGCGGGCCGCCTTGCCCGTACCGCCGTAGACGACGAGCTGGTCGGGGTGCTCGGCGACCTCGGGGTCGAGGTTGTTCTGCAGCATCCGCAGGGCGGCCTCCTGCTGCCAGCCCAGGGCGCTCGGCTCGGTACCGCGTGGCGCTCGGACAGGTCGGGGTCCGGCTCCGGACATGGTCTGCCTCCTGGTGGCTTGCTCCCGGCGGATGATTGCTATGGATATTCATATCGTCACCGGGTGAATAGAACTAGTCAACACGGTCGTGTTGCGCGGCGGCCGCGTGCGAGTGTGGGGGTTGGACCCGTTTGAGCAGGCAGTGACGGTATGGAGGCTCGCGTGAACGACGGCAGGGACATCAGCGGTGACTTCGGCGGCTCCGACGTACGGCGGGCGGCCCGGCGGGACGAGGCCGTGCGGGCGGCCGTGGAGCAGGGGCTGCTCGGCCCCGGCACCCCGATCGTCGGACTGCTGGACGTCGCGGGGATACGGGAGTCGGCGGCGGCCCTGCGCGCCGCGTTCGACGCGGTGACGGCGCCCGGCACGCCCGTGCTGCACGCCTTCGCGGTCAAGGCGACGCCGCTGGTCCCGGTGCTGCGACTGCTGCACGAGGAGGGCATCGGCGCGGAGGTCGCGAGCCCCGGCGAGCTGGCCCTGGCCCGGGCGGCGGGGGTGCCGGCGGGGCGGACGGTCCTCGACTCGCCCGCCAAGACGCCGGACGAGCTGCGTGAGGCGCTGACGCTGGGCATCGCCGTCAACGCGGACAATCCGCAGGAGCTGGGGCGCATCGACGCCCTGATGGCCGAGGGCCCGAGCGCCTCGCCGGTCGGCGTCCGGGTCAATCCGCAGGTCGGCGGCGGTTCCATCGAGGCGCTGTCGACGGCGACGGCGACCTCGAAGTTCGGGGTGGCGCTGCGGGACGAGGGGGCGCGCGAGTGGGTGGTGCGGGCGTACCTGGACCGTCCGTGGCTGACCCGGCTGCACGCGCACACCGGTTCCCAGGGCATTCCGACGGCCCTGATGAGCGAAGGCGTGCGGGAGACGTACGCACTGGCCGAGGAGATCAACGAACGGGCCGGGCGGCGGCAGGTCGACACCCTCGACATCGGCGGCGGCCTGCCGGTCAACTTCGCGTCGGACGAGACGGTACCGACGTACGCCGAGTACGCGCGCGTGCTGCGCGAGGCGGTACCGGGGCTGTTCGACGGGCGGTACGGGCTGGTCACCGAGTTCGGGCGGTCACTGCTCGCCAAGCACGGGACGATCGTGGCGCGCGTGGAGTACGCCAAGAGCGCCGGGGGCCGCCCGATCGCGGTGACGCACGCGGGCGTGCAGGTGGCGACGCGGACGGTGTACGCGCCGGGGTCGTGGCCGCTGCGGGTCGCCGCGTACGACGGCAAGGGGCAGCCGAAGGAGGGCGCGGACGTGGTGCAGGACGTGGCCGGCCCGGCCTGCTTCGCGGGCGACCTGCTGGCCGTGGGGCGGGCGCTGCCGCTCCTGGAACAGGGCGACTACGCGGCGGTGCTGGACACGGGGGCGTACTACTTCGCCCACCACTACGCGTACAACTCGCTGGCACGCCCCGCGGTGTACGGCTTCACCGAGGCCGAGGACGGGGCCGGGGGAGGCCACGGGGGCGGGAACGCGGGGACCGCCTTCGCCACCGTGCGCGCGGCGCAGACGACGGAGGAGATCGTGGCCGAGGCGGGAGGAGCGTACGCCGACGCGCTGACCGGGGGCTTTCTCCGCGGGGAGACGGGTGCCGTGTAGAACGCCGTGCGTCACGTGGCCGGTCCCTCTCGGTCCGGCCGCGCGAGCGGACTCCGTGCCGCCCGGCGGCACGGCGGCGTGCAGCCTCGTCCGTGCGGCCGCGTGTCCGTGCGGCAGAGCGTCCGCGCGGCCTGACCCGATCCCCGTCCGCGGCGTGGTAGGCGCCGGGAGCGGGGCGCGCACCGCGCCTGACCGGTGGGGCTCGCCGATCGCGTCGTCCGACCGCTCCGTCCGGACGCTCCGTCCGGTCCTCCGTCCGGTGGTGCGGGCGCGGTCGGGCCGTACGGTGCCACAGCCCCGGCCGACCGTACGGCGCCACAGCCCCCGCGCCCCACACAGACCGCGCACCGCCGAGGGGACACCGCGCCCCGGCAGGGCAGCCCGCACCTCAACGGCGTACCGCGCTCCCGGGAGGGCCCGCATCCCGACGGGGCACCGCGCTACCGGAAGCGTCCGCACTCCGACGGGAAGCGTCGCGCCTCCCGGCAGAGCCCATCCCCCCGACGGGAAGCGTCGCGCCTCCCGGCAGGGCCCCCGACGGGGAGCACCGCGCCCCCGTCCCGGTCAGGCCAGTGCTGCCGTCTTGCGCCTGGCCCCGCCCGGGGCGGCGTCGCCCGCCGCGATGCCGGTGCTGCGGTAGGCCTTGACCGCCTTGCCCGCCGGGCGGCCGGTGTTCGCGGCGAGCCAGTCCACGCGGACCCACAGCAGGGACTGGCCGGACTGCTCGCGGCGGCCCAGCCAGGCCGACTTGAGCCACAGTCCGGCACCGCAGCCGGCCAGCAGCAGTCCGCCCGCCGCCGGCACGGCGAAGGCGCTGCCCAGGGCGGCGAGGAAGGCGAGGAGCAGCCACCAGCGGTGGCCCCGGCGCCAGTTGCGTACGGTCACCGCGCGGTCCTGGAGCACGTCGTGCTTGCCCGCGCGGGCGGCCGAGCCGGCCAGGGCGGTGTAGCGGCGGCGGCGCACGCAGGCCACGACGGCCGCGGCGACGATGAAGAGTGCGGCCCCGGCCAGTACACCGATCCGGCGCCCGGTGAGTCCGGGCACCAGCACGCCGATGCCCGCGGCGAAGACGCCCAGCCACCACAGCGGCCCCGCCCCCGCCCGTACGACGACGGCGACCCGAGCCAGCCCCACCTGTCCTCCGCGCGCCACGTCCTGCCTCCGTCCCACTCGTGCCTGCCGACGCCTGTCGCGCCGGTCCGCGTCTGCGTGATGCGCCCTCAAGGGCGTGTCAGGCGCCGCACTGTAACGGGGCAAGCTGAGACGAATCTGAGAACGCGTCCGCCGTCCGGGTCACGTACTCCGGGTCACGCAGGAGGCGGCGTACCGGACCGCCGGCGGGCTCAGTCGACGAAGAGTCCCCGCGCCACCGCGCCGGCGTCGAACTCCTCCAGCCGGGCCTGCGCGTCCGGCAGGTCGTCGCACATCGCCTCGAGGAGCACCCGGCCGAGCAGCATCGGCGCGCAGGCGGTGTCGAAGGCGAGCCCGGTGCCGACGGCGGCGGGCAGCAGCAGGTCGGACACCTTGGCGACCGGCGCGAAGGCGGAGTCGGCCACCGTCACCACGGTGAGCCCCGCCTCCTTGGCGTGGGTGAGCGCGTCGACGACCTCGCGCGGGTGCCGGGGCAGGGCGAAGCAGAGCAGGGCCGTGGCCCCCGCCCGCACGGCGGCGTCGACCCGGTCGCGGAGCATCGTGCCGCCCTCGCCCAGGAGCCGCACGTCGGGGTGGACCTTGGCGGCGAAGTAGGCGAAGCCGTGGGCCTGTGCCGCGGCGGCCCGCAGCCCGAGCACCGGCAGCGGGCGGCTGCCGGCGAGCAGGCCGCCCGCCTCGCGCAGCGGCCCCGGATCGGCCAGCACCTCCGCGAGGTGCCGGAGGTTCTCGATCTCGGCGGCCACGGCCTGCTGGTACTCGTTGCGGGAACCGGTGTCCGCCACCGGTTCCGCGGGGGCGACCTCGCGCAGGTGGCGCCGGAGCGCCGGGTAGCCGTCAAAGCCGAGGGCGACGGCGAAACGGGTCACGGACGGCTGGCTCACCCCGGCGAGCTCGGCCAGTTCCACGCTCGACAGGAAGGGGACGTCGGAGGCGCGGCGCACCATGCTGTGGGCGATGCGCCGCTGGGTCGGCGTCAGCCGGTGGCCCTCGAACAGCGCCTGCAACCGCCCGGCCTGACGATCGGCCCCCTCCCCGCCGCTCGGGCCGGTCGCGCTCATGACGTACTCCCCCTTGACCTATTCACCTGCCCAGGAACCTGCATACAGTTATACAGCGAGCCGCCGTCGCCGGCCGCCCCTACGGGTGCTCCCCCGGCAGGAACGGGGGCTGTCCCCAGTGCCGCCGGGCGCCCGGGCTGTCTACCTTGGGGGACATGACGGGAATGGATGCGCGGGACGCCGACTTCAAGAAGGAACTCGATGCCACCCTGCAGACCCGCAGGGAGCTGGGTGAGGAGTACGAGTCGGCGCTGGTCGACTCGTTCCTGGAAAAGGTCGACCAGCGCATCGACGGAGCGGTGGAGCGCCGGGTGCGCCGGCAGTTCGCGGAGCACCGGATGACCGCGGCCCGGGACAGCCGTTCGCCACGGCCCGTGGACTCCTTCGGCGAGCGCTTCGGCTTCGGCATCGTCTCGCTGGTGCTCGCGATACCGCTGTCCGCGATCGGCGGGGGCGTCGGCCACCTCCCCGGGCTCCTGGTCACCTGGGCGGGCGTCGTCGGGGTCAACGTCGTCCAGGTCGCCCGCACCAACCCGGGCCTGTTCGGACGCCGGCACGGCACCGGGAAGGACGACGCCTGGGAGGACTGAGCCGAGGGCCGGGAGAAGACTGCGCGGGGACCGCCGCACCCCCATCGCTGGGGGGCGGGACGACGGCGGTCCCCGCGGGGGACGCGCGACGCCGGGCCTCACGGCCGGGCAGCGCGTCCGTGGCGTCCTTGGAGGTCCGGGAGCCGCTCCGGAAGGTCCGTGACGCCGTTCGGCGCCGGCGGAACCCGGGAGCCTTCCCCAGTGCTCAACGCCTGGGAGGTGCCTCCACCAGTTCCTGCCGACACCCCATACTCTGCCGTTCCCGTGTTAAGCGACTGCTGCGCGCACATGACGTGCGCGTACCACTTCCGCGAAGTCCACGAAGATCACTCCTCGGACTCCGTCCCCTGGGCCACCCGTGGGAACCCGCCCCTTCGGACACCCGTGGGAAGCGCCCCTTCGGTCACCCCCCGGGACGGCCCGGCCGGGACGTCCGCGGCTACTTCCCCCCGGCCAGGAAGGACAGCAGGTCCTGCCGGCTCACCACGCCGGTCGGCCTGCCCTCGACGAGGACGATCGCCGCGTCGGCCGCGCCGAGCACCGACATCAGGTCCGCGACCGGCTCGCCGGAGCCGACCTGGGGCAGCGGGGCGGACATGTGCTTCTCCAGCGGGTCCTCCAGCGAGGCGCGCTTGGCGAAGAGGGCATCGAGCAGCTCGCGCTCCACGACGGAGCCGACCACCTCGGCGGCCATCACGTCCGGGTGACCGGCGCCGGGCTTGACGATCGGCATCTGCGAGACGCCGTACTCGCGCAGCACGTCGATGGCCTCGCCGACCGTCTCGTCCGGGTGCATGTGGACGAGGGAGGGGATGTGGCCGCCCTCCTTGTGGTTCAGGACCTCGGCGACGCGCGCGCTGGGACCGGCGTCCTCCAGGAAGCCGTAGTCGGCCATCCACTCGTCGTTGAAGATCTTGCTGAGGTAGCCGCGCCCGCTGTCCGGCAGCAGGACGACCACCACGTCGTCCTCGCCGAGCCGCGCCGCCACCTCGAGGGCCGCGACGACCGCCATGCCGCAGGAGCCGCCCACCAGGAGGCCCTCCTCCTTGGCCAGGCGGCGGGTCATCTGGAAGGAGTCCTTGTCGGAGACGGCGACGATCTCGTCGGCGACCTCGCGGTCGTACGCCGTCGGCCAGAAGTCCTCGCCGACGCCCTCGACCAGGTACGGGCGCCCGGAGCCGCCGGAGTAGACGGAGCCCTCGGGGTCGGCGCCGATCACCTTCACGGAGCCGTCACTGGCGTCCTTCAGGTAGCGGCCGGTGCCGGAGATGGTGCCGCCGGTGCCGACGCCGGCCACGAAGTGGGTGATCCTCCCCCCGGTCTGCTCCCACAGCTCGGGGCCCGTGGAGTGGTAGTGGGAGAGCGGGTTGTTCGGGTTGGAGTACTGGTCCGGCTTCCAGGCGCCCGGCGTCTCGCGGACCAGCCGGTCGGAGACGTTGTAGTAGGAGTCGGGGTGCTCCGGGTCGACCGCGGTGGGGCAGACGACGACTTCGGCGCCGTACGCGCGCAGTACGTTGATCTTGTCGGTGGACACCTTGTCG
Organism: Streptomyces mayonensis; assembly: GCF_018982965.1. Classification (GTDB taxonomy): domain Bacteria; phylum Actinomycetota; class Actinomycetes; order Streptomycetales; family Streptomycetaceae; genus Streptomyces; species Streptomyces mayonensis. The sequence continues at coordinate 66,551 of NZ_JACBYP010000028.1, forward strand.
GGGCAGACGAAGACGCACTTGTAGCCCTTCTGCTGGGCCACGATCGCCAGACCCACGCCGGTGTTCCCGCTCGTCGGCTCGACGATGGTGCCGCCGGGCTGCAGTTCCCCGCTCTTCTCGGCGGCCTCGATCATGCGCAGGGCGATGCGGTCCTTCACCGAGCCGCCCGGGTTGAAGTACTCCACCTTGGCCAGGACGGTCGCCCTGAGGCCCTTGGTCACGCTGTTGAGCCGCACCAGCGGGGTGTTGCCGACGAGGCTGATCATCGAGTCGTGGAATTGCACCGTGGTCTCCGGATGCTGAAAAAGAAGGGTCTGTATCGGTCCGGCCAGCCTATGGCCTGTCGCCCCGGCCGCGCCTCGTGCCGGTCGTTCACTCCCCGTTGAGATTGGACCACCGTCCGTACGGGGCAAGGAGTGGGTGTACGGGTTTCGGGAGGTGGCGGCGACGTATGACGAGCATGTCGAGGGCGAGGGTCGCCCGGCGGATCGCAGCGGGCGCGGCGTACGGCGGCGGCGGCATCGGGCTGGCCGGTGCGGCGGCGGTCGGTCTGCTGCTGGCGGAGGTACAGCTGGCCAGGCGCCGGGTGGGGGTCGGCACGCCCGACCGGGTGCCGAACGCGCGGGGACTGTACGGCGGCACACTGCCGACGGCCGGTGAGGTGCCCCTGCGGCTGATGATGCTGGGCGACTCCACCGCCGCCGGGCAGGGCGTGCACCGGGCCGGGCAGACACCGGGCGCCCTGCTGGCGTCGGGGCTCGCGGCGGTGGCGGAGCGGCCGGTGGAGCTGGACTCGGTCGCGCAGCCGGGGGCGTGCTCGGACGACCTGGACCGGCAGGTGGCGCTGGTCCTCGCGGGCTCCGGCCAGGTGCCGGACATCTGCGTCATCATGGTCGGCGCCAACGACGTCACCCACCGGATGCCGGCCACCCGCTCGGTCCGCCACCTGTCGGGGGCGGTGCGGCGGCTGCGCACGGCCGGCGCGGAGGTGGTGGTCGGCACCTGCCCGGATCTGGGCACCATCGAGCGGGTGCGGCAGCCGCTGCGCTGGCTGGCCCGGCGCACCTCGCGGCAGCTGGCGGCCGCGCAGACCATCGGCGTCGTGGAGCAGGGCGGGCGCACGGTGTCGCTGGGCGACCTGCTGGGCCCGGAGTTCGCGAAGAATCCGCGGGAGCTGTTCGGCCCGGACAACTACCACCCCTCCGCGGAGGGGTACTCCACGGCGGCGATGGCGGTCCTGCCTTCGGTGTGCGCCGCGCTCGGCCTGTGGCCGGCCGAGGAGGAGCACCCGGACGCGCTGCGGCGCGAGGGCTTCCTGCCCGTGGCCCGGGCGGCGGCGGAGGCGGCGTCCGAGGCCGGCACGGAGGTCGCCGCCGCGATGCCGACGGGGCCGCGGGGACCCTGGGCGCTGCTGAAGCGGAGGCGTCGGCGACGGGTGGCGGAGGCGGAGCCCACCGGCTCACTCGGGGGTGCCCACTCGGGGTGAGTGCGAGGACGAGGCCGTTCAGGCCGTTCAGGCCGGACGAGGCCGTTCAGGCCGGACGAGGCCGTTCAGGCCGGACGGAGCCGCCCGGGATCGCCCCCTCCGGCAGACCGCCGGCTTCGTCGGCCGTCGGCCCTCCAGCCGTCAGCCCGCCAACCAGCAGGCCTGCCAACCACCGGCAACGGGCCCGCCCGCCCGCCACAGGCCACAGGCCACCGGCCACCGGCCACCGGCCACCGGCCCGCCACAGGCTCTCGCAGGGAGAAGCGCGCTTCGACCGCCGGAGACAAAAGCAAGCGCTTAGACAGTTGCGGTCCATGTCACACCTCCGCCCCCGTGACCCGGGCCATACGGCCGGGTAACTTCCCCAGCAGCCGCCCGATCGCCACTGTCCTCTCGCCACTGGAGCCGTGATGCCCGAAGCCGTGATCGTCTCAGCCGCCCGTTCCCCCATCGGCCGCGCCTTCAAGGGCTCCCTGAAGGACCTGCGCCCCGACGACCTGGCCGCCACGATCGTGCAGGCGGCCCTCGCGAAGGTCCCCGGGCTGGACCCGAGGGACATCGACGACCTGATGCTCGGCTGCGGCCTGCCCGGTGGCGAGCAGGGCAACAACCTCGGCCGGATCGTCGCCGTCGAGATGGGCATGGACCACCTGCCCGGCTGCACCGTCACCCGGTACTGCTCCTCGTCCCTGCAGACCTCCCGGATGGCCCTGCACGCCATCAGGGCCGGCGAGGGCGACGTCTTCGTCTCGGCCGGTGTCGAGATGGTCTCCCGGTTCGCCAAGGGCAACTCCGACAGCCTTCCGGACACGCGCAACCCGCTCTTCGCCGAGGCGGAGGCCCGTACCGCCGCCGTCGCCGAGCAGGAGGGCACCACCTGGCACGACCCGCGCGAGGACGGCCTCGTGCCCGACCCGTACATCGCGATGGGCCAGACCGCCGAGAACCTCGCCCGCGCCAAGGGCATCACCCGTCAGGACATGGACGAGTTCGGCGTCCGGTCGCAGAACCTCGCCGAGGAAGCCATCAAGAACGGCTTCTGGGAGCGCGAGATCACCCCGGTGACCCTGCCCGACGGCACGGTCGTCAGCAAGGACGACGGCCCTCGCGCCGGTGTCACCCTGGAGGGCGTGCAGGGCCTCAAGCCGGTCTTCCGCCCCGACGGCCTGGTCACCGCCGGCAACTGCTGCCCGCTCAACGACGGCGCCGCCGCCCTGGTGATCATGAGCGACACCAAGGCCCGCGAGCTGGGCCTGACCCCGCTCGCCCGCATCGTCTCCACCGGCGTCACCGGCCTCTCCCCCGAGATCATGGGTCTCGGCCCGGTCGAGGCGAGCCGGCAGGCCCTCTCCCGCGCCGGGCTGACCATCGACGACATCGACCTGGTGGAGATCAACGAGGCCTTCGCCGCGCAGGTCATCCCCTCCTACCGCGACCTCGGCATCCCGCTGGAGAAGCTGAACGTCAACGGCGGCGCCATCGCCGTCGGCCACCCCTTCGGCATGACCGGCGCCCGCATCACCGGCACCCTCATCAACTCCCTCCAGTGGCACGACAAGCAGTTCGGCCTGGAGACGATGTGCGTCGGCGGCGGCCAGGGCATGGCGATGGTGATCGAGCGCCTGAGCTGACCGCGGCCCGGCGCCACGGCACCGACTGAGGGACTGTCAGTAGCACCCGGCGGACGCTGGGTGACAGGACGGCCCGGGACCCTGATCCCCCAGGATTCTGGGCCGTTTTGTGATCCAATCTCCCTCAGGATGTGACCTACCTCTCCCGACCCCCTGATTTACGCAGGTCAGGCCAGCGACACCGGCATCTCCCGGGCCCAAAGTCCTGTCCGTTTCGTGACGTTACGCACTGACAGACGGTTAGTCCCTCCTTCAAGCTGATGTAGGAAGTCGGGGGTCGACTTTGAACCGGGAGTACGTCAGTGAGCGCCATGCCGATCGCCCTGCTGCTCACCACGGCCGCCACCGGCGCCGTGGGCGTCGCCGTCCTGCGCAGCATCCTGGTGCTGCGCAAGCAGGTGACCGCCCTGCGCTCCGAGCTGGCCGAGAGCCGGGCCACCGCCGCGCGGGCCCGCGTGCCCGCCGCACGCACCACCGCCGACGCCGAGGAGATACGCGCCGCCGTCGCCGAGGCACTCGCCGAGGAGCGCGAGCGGGAACTCGCCGAGGCACGGGCCTTCTGGGCCGCCCAGGATTCCCGGGACGCCTCCGAGGCACCGCTGCTGCTGGGCCTGTCCGACAGTGAGCTGTTCCTTCCGCGCCAGGCGGACCTCGCGGGCCTGGAGCCGGTGATCGAACCGGCCGCGGACACCGAGGAGCCGTCCTCGCCGGACGCGCACTCCGGCCCGAAGGAGTCGGCCGAGCTGGCCGCCGCGCGCCGCCGGCACCCCTCCCACCCGGACTTCGTACCGAACCCGTCGCCCGCCGTGAACGACCACGAGCGCACCGTCGCGACGCTGGAGGAGCTGGCCGAGTCGAGCGTCGCGCTCGCCGACGTCCGCCCGGGCCCCCTGGGCACGCTCGACGTGTACGTCTTCGCCGACGGCACCACCCTGTGCATGACTCCCGGCCACCGTGAGACCGCGGAGCGCCTGGCCGCCGCGCTCGGCGCGGGCCACACGCCGTACCTGCTCGGCGGTTCGGGAATCTCCGGCGCCTACACGCTGACCTTCGCGTGCGGCGGGGAGAACGTGTACATACTGGCGGACCGCGTCATAGCGTCCCTCTAGCCGAATAGCCGAATAGCCGACTGGCCGACTGGCCGACCGCTTCCGGACCGGCGGCCGAGCGCGTCCTCAGACCCCGGCCCGTTTGCGGGCCTCCTCCACGAGCCGTGCCGCCTCTTCCACCTGGTCCTCGTCCTCCAGGACGAGGGCCAAGTCGTGTGCGGCCACGGCGATCTGGTCGGCGGCGGCGAACATGCCCGCGTCCGGCATCTCCCGCAGCTCGGTGCCGGGCTCCTCGACGAGTTGGGCGCGCCGGGCCAACTCCCTGGCCAGTTCCAGCGCCTGGGCGGCGGCGCCGCGTTGCAGCCGGCTCTGCGGGGCGGCCCGCAGCCGGTCGGCGAAGTCGTCCACGGCACGGGTCAAGGGCGTCGTATCAACCACGGCGCGAGCGTACGCGTCCGTCCGGGACTGTTGCCAACGGGCGAACGCTCAGGCACGGTGACCTGAAGGACCGGCTTACGACCCTTTCGCCCGGAGGCGCCGATGTCCCAAGTCTTCTCCGAGGAGACCCATCGCAATCTGCTCGCCCGCATCCCCCAGTGCACCGGTCGTGAGATCTCCGACTGGCTGCGTGCCGTCGAGGACGGCCCCGCTCTCTTCCGCTTCGAGGAGAAGGTCAGCTGGCTCCGCCACGAACACAACCTCGCGTACGGCCACGCGAAGGCGATCGTCCACGAGTACGACCTGAGAAGGGCCGCGCGCAGGCTGCTGTGAGCAGGCGTCGTCGGCCGCAGGACGACGAACGGCCCCGGGCACCAGCCCGGGGCCGTTCACGAGTCAGAGGCTCGTGAACGCTCGTACCAGCCGTCGCCGGCCGGTAGTTGCGCTAGTCGTTGCTGTTCAGGATCGCGATGAGACGCAGGAACTCGAGGTAGATCCAAACCAGCGTCAGCGTGAGGCCGAAGGCGGCGAGCCAGGCCTCCTCGCGCGGGGCACCGTAGGCGAGACCGTCCTCGACCTGCTTGAAGTCCAGGGCGAGGAAGCAGGCGCCGAGGATGATGCCGATGATGCCGAAGACGACACCGAGCGCACCGCTGCGGAAGCCGAGGCCGTCACCGCCGCCGAAGACGGCGAACAGCAGGTTCACCATCATCAGGAAGACGAAGCCGAGCGCGGCCGCCATCACGAAGCCGTAGAAACGGCGGTTGACGCGGATCCAGCCGGCCTTGTAGGCGATCAGCACACCGGCGAATACCGCCATCGTGCCGATCACGGCCTGCATGGCCGCACCGTCCGCGATGCGGTTGTCGACGACGCTGGAGACGACGCCGAGGAACACGCCCTCGAAGGCGGCGTAGGACAGGATCAGCGCGGGCGAGGCCTTGCGCTTGAACGACTGGACCAGCGCCAGCACCATGCCGATCAGCGCGGCACCGATACCGATGCCGTAGGAACGGCCGATGTTGGCGTCGTCCACGGGCAGCAGTGCCCAGGCGAGCGCGGCCGTCACCACGAGCAGGCCGAGCGTGCTCGCCGTGCGGATGACGACGTCGTCCATCGTCATCCGGCCGGCGCCGGCCGGTGCCTGCGGCGGCGCGCCGAACTGCTGGTCCTGCTGGGCGTACGGGTTCTGCGCGTACGGGTTGCCGGCGGGCTGGGCGTACGGGTTTCCCTGCGTGCCCTGCGCGTACGGGTTGCCCTGCGCGTACGGGTTGGCCTGCGTGGCGACGGCGGGTCCCCCGGCCTGCGGCGCGGCGTTGAAGCCCGCGTAGCCGTTGTCGCGGCTGAACCCCCGTCGCGAGAAGACCGGGTTTCTGCTCCTCATTTCACTCCTCCATGGCCACACGGCGCAGCCTTGGCTCAAGAGTAATAGAACGGCAAAGGAAAGACCCTACTGCTTGGGGAGGATCTTTCCCTCGACTTGCATGCCAACACGCTACGCCGATCAGTGATTCCCCTCACGGCCGGGGGCCCGGGCGGCCGTCGGGCGCCGCTCACCCGATCGGGAAGCCGGTGTAGGCCTCGGCGAGATCGGTCGCGGCGGCGCGGGAGGACGCGAACCGGTCCAGGCGGGCCAGTTGCAGGCGGTCGTCGAAGGGGGTGGCGCCGGGCGCGGGGTGCAGCAGGGTCGTCATGTCGTACGAGAACCGCTCGGCCTGCCAGACGCGGCGCAGGCAGGTGGCGGAGTAGGCGTCGAGCAGTTCGTCGGAGCCCTTCTCGGCGCGGTGGACCAGGGCCCGGGCGAGGGTGACGACGTCGCCGACGGCCAGGTTGAGGCCCTTGGCCCCGGTGGGCGGCACGATGTGCGCGGCGTCGCCGGCCAGGAAGAGGCGGCCGTGGCGCATGGGCTCGTGGACGTAGGAGCGCATCGGCGTGACCGACTTCTGGGTGATGGGCCCCCGGTCGAGCGTCCAGCCGTCGCGGGTCTCGAAGCGGCGCTCCAGTTCGGCCCAGATCTCGTCGTCGCTCCAGCTGTCGGGGTCCGTGTCCGCGGGCACCTGGAGGTAGAGGCGGGAGACCGACGGGGAGCGCATGGACAGCAGGGCGAAGCCGCGGTCGTGGCGGGCGTAGACCAGCTCGTCGTGGGAGGGCGCGACGTCGGCGAGGATGCCGAGCCAGCCGTAGGGGTACGTCCGCTCGAAGGCGCGTCCGCCCGGGACGGCGGCCCGGGACACACCACGGAAGCCGTCGCAGCCGACGACGTACTCGCACTCCAGCACGTCCTCGGCGCCGTCCGGGCCGCCGTGGCGGAAGCGGACGCGGGGCCGGTCCGTGCCGGCTCCCTCCACGGCCAGCGCCTCGGCCTCGAACAGCAGGGGGCCGCCGTCCGCCAGCTGGAGGGCGATGAGGTCCTTGCAGACCTCGGTCTGGGCGTAGACCATGACGGACCTGCCGCCGGTCAGCGCCGGGAAGTCGACGCGGTGCCGGCGCCCCGCGAACCGCAGCTCGATCCCTTCGTGCGGCAGCCCCTCGCGGTCCATCCGCTCCCCGGCGCCGGCCGCGCGCAGGACGTCCACCGTGCCCTGCTCCAGGATCCCGGCGCGCTGCCGGTGTTCGACGTAGGCGCGGTCGCGGCCCTCCAGGACGACCGAGTCGATCCCGGCGTTGTGGAGCAGCCGGGCGAGCAGGAGTCCGGCGGGGCCGGCCCCGATGATGCCGACGGTGGTGCGCATCGGTCGTTCCCTTCGGTGGGCGTCGTGACCAGAGTCTCGGTGTTCGCCTGGTGAACTTTTCTTCACCAATGGCTGAGCCGAGTCTCAGCCTCCCGACGCGCCACTGTCAACGGGCGAACCGGACATCCTCGCGGGCCCCCCGCCCGGTTCCGACCCAGTTCCGCACGGGTTCCGCCCCGGTCCCGCCCCGGGACGCCCCGAACCCGTCTCAGCCCTCGCGGTGCTCCCGCAGCAGCCGCTGGATCTCGGCCAGCGTCTCCCGGTCGGTCCCGCGCCCGGCGCCCGCGAGCGCGTCGAGGCGTTCGGCGATGTTGAAGTCGTACGCGCGCTCCTCCTCCTGCCCCGGTACGGCGGCGTAGTCCTCCTTGTCGGCGAAGCCCACGACGACGTCCACGACCTTGGCGATGATCCAGGTCAGGACGAAGGAGAACGCGGCCACGGCGAGGATCGCGACGACCTGTTTCCAGAGCAGGGAGCCGCCGCCCCCGTAGAAGACGCCCTTCTTGCCGCTGACCGTGGCGGTGGCGAAGAAGCCGACCATGAGCAGTCCGACGAGGCCGCCCGCGCCGTGCACGCCGACCACGTCCAGGGTGTCGTCGACGTTCAGCCGGTACTTGAGCGTGACCGCGAACGCGCAGACGAGGCCCGCGACCAGGCCGGTCACCAGGGCGCCGAAGGGGCCGATCTCCCCGCAGGCGGGGGTGATGGCCACCATGCCGGCCACGGCCGACGAGCCGACGCCCATCATGGTGACCCGCCGGGTGCGCCAGTACTCCACCAGCGGCCAGGTGACCATCGCACCGGCCGCGCCGAGCTGGGTGTTGATGAAGGCCGTGGCGGCGGTGCCGGTGTCGCGGACGGCCGATCCGGCGTTGAAGGCCAGCCAGCCGAACCAGAGCAGCGCCACACCGATCATGACCAGGGGAATGTTGTTGGGCGTCGGCTCCTTGCGCCGGAAGTCCGCCGGCCCCCTGAGGACCAGCGCCGCGGCCAGCCCGGCGATGCCGGAGTTCAGCTCGACCGGCAGGCCGCCGGCGAAGTCGAGCGCGCCCAGGTGCTTGGTGATCCAGCCGTGGTCCGTGTCGAAGACCCAGTGGGCGATGGGCACGTACACGATCAGCAGCCACAGCACCGAGAAGACCAGCCATCCCCGCATCGTGGCCCGCCCCGCGATCGATCCGCTGATCAGCGCCACCGTGACGATGGCGAAGCCCATCTGGAAGGTGGCGTACACGTACGTCGGGATGGACCCGGTCAGGGTGTTCGGCTCGATGCCGCGCAGGAAGGCGTGGTCGAGGTTGCCGATCAGGCCGGCGCCGCCGACGTCCGGGCCGAAGGCGAGCGAGTACCCGACGAGGTACCAGAGGATGGTCACGAAGCACAGCGAGGCGAAGCTCATCTTGAGCATCACCAGGATGTGCTTGGTGCGGACCATGCCGCCGTAGAAGAACGCCAGGGCGGGGGTCATCAGCAGCACCATGGCCGCCGCGGCCAGCATCCAGGCTGTGTCGCCGGAGTCGTAGGCGGGCGGCATGGGGGCGGGCGCGGTGATCACGGGATCGGTCTCCTGGGGAGGCGGGAAGCTGAGGGCGTGGGGCTACGGTTTGCGCAGGTCGGGTGCCGGATGACCGGTGAGCAGCCGGCGTACGGCGTCCCAGGCGGTCCGGACGGCCTCGGTGACGCGTGGCTCCTCGTGACCGAGGATCCGCACCCAGGCCCCGCAGTCGTCCGGGAGCACGCTCGCCCCGTGGAGCACCGCGTGCCCGGTCAGGGACTCGTGCAGGGCATCGGCGATCTCCGCGGCAGGACGCCGACCGCTCACCACGAACAGCGAGGCGACGTGGTCGTGCCCGCCGAAGACCCCCGGGCCGTCCACCCCGCCGCACCGCCGCGGGGCGAGCCGCAGCGTGTCCACCGCCAGCAGGGTGCCGTCGGGCCGGCGGATCTCCAGGTCGCTGCCGAGGGCGGTGTAGAGGTGCCGCTCGCCGCGGGCGACGCGGCCCGCGGTGACCGTCTCGCCGTAGACGACGGTGGCGTCCTCGTCGACGGTGAGCACGACGTCCTGGTGGAAGCGCGCGCCCTCGAAGGGGATGAGCGGATCGGGCAGGTACTCGACGTACGCCCCCTCGGCGGCGCTCAGCCGGACCAGCTGCGTCGCGTAGTCCTGCTCCATCCGGTAGACCTTCGTGGCCGCCTGGGTGGTGAACAGCGCCTGGGTGCCCGGCCCGCACCGGAAGTCCTGGCGGTAGCGGTCGGCCTGGGCGACGCCGCCGCCCGTGGCCATCACGTAGGTGCACGCCATGCCGGGCAGCGCCGGGTCCACGTAGAGCGGGCGCATGATCTCCAACGGCGTCTTCTGGTACCGCTCGACCAGTTCGGTGCGCTCCCCCCGCCGGACGAACCCGAGGTCGAGGATGCCGACCTTGGCCGGTGCGCCCGGGCCCAGTGTCTCGGGCACGCCGGAGAGCGCCCTCAGTTCCGGCGGGAGCCGCTCGGGCTCGTAGTACTCCGGCGCGAGCCGGTCTCGGACGGCCGGCATGTCAGATCAGGACCGCGCGCCGGGACTCGAGGAAGGCGAGGACCTCGTCGACGCCCTTCCCGGTCAGGCAGTCGGTGAGCACCACCGGTCCTTCGCCGCGCACCCGGTGGGCGTCGGACTCCATGACGCCGAGGTCGGTCCGCACGTACCGGGCGATGTCGATCTTGTTGATGACCAGCAGGTCGGAGTCGGTGATGCCCGGCCCCCGCTTGCGCGGCATCTTCTCGCCCTCGGCGGTGTCCAGGACGAATACGAACACGTCGACCAGGGCCGGGCTGAAGGTGAGCGTCAGATTGTCGCCGCCGCTCTCGTAGAGCAGGACGTCGACGTCGGGGCAGCGTTCCAGCATCTCCGCGCCGGCCGCGAGGTTCATCGTCGGGTCGTCGCGGACTGCGGTGTGCGGGCAGGCGCCCGTCTCGACGCCCACCACGCGGTCGCCCTCCAGCACGCCCTCGAGGGTGCGGCGGATGTGCTGGGCGTCCTCCTGGGTGTAGATGTCGTTGGTGATCACGGCGGGCCGGTGGCCCCGCTCGATCAGGATCGGCACGAGGGCCTCGATGAGAGCGGTCTTGCCCGATCCCACGGGTCCGCCGATCCCCACGCGCAGCACGTTGTCCTTCACTTCTTCCGCCTTTCTGCATGAATCCATGCGTCGCCATGTGTCGCTTGTGTCGCTTGTGTCGCTCTACAGGGTTTGCGCCGGGTGTCCGGGTTTCTTCGGGTGTCTCAGCCGGCTCAGCTGGCGAACAGGCGGGCCTCCGCGCGCTCGTGACGGGCCGACATGACGTCCGCCGCGAACGTGGTCGCCCCGAGGTCGTCGAGGCCTCGGGTCAGCGCCTCGCGGACGGTCTCCTCGATCACCGGGGCGGCTTGCCGCAGCAGGACCTGGGCCAGCCGGTGATCGGTCAGCCGCAGCCGCAGCGCCGCCCCGGCGAAGCTGGCGCAGAACGCGAACAGGTCGGCGGCGACGGCCTGCCGCACGGGCACCCCGCTCGCCGCGTACACCACCCCCGCGGCGACGGCCTGGGTCCCCGGTGCCCGGCGGGCCGTCACCGTGCGGTGGTAGCGGACGACGCCGGGGGCGCCGAAGACCTCGGCGGCCAGGTCCAGCAGCTGGCGCCCGGTCCGGGTCGCCGCCTGCCGCATCTCGCGGCCCAGCTTCGTCGCGTACAGCCGGCGGTCCGTCGCGGCCACGGCGTCCCAGTCGCCGGCCGCGGCCGCCCGGTGGGCCAGGGCGAGCGCGGTGGCGTCGGCCGGACCGACGCCGTGCCGGAGGACGTCGTGCAGCAGGACGTCCAGGGAGCCGGGGCCGACGGCCCCCTGCTGCACGAAGCCCTCCAGGCCGTGGGACAGGGTGTAGAAGCCGCTGGGGAACGCCGAGTCCGTCAGCTGGAGGCTGACGAGGAGGTGCCCGAGGTCCGCGCCCACGACCGGGTCCTGGGTCACCTCCGCGGCGGCCTCGGCCGTCTCCGTCCTCTCGTCGCGGTACACGGGGCTCAGGTGAGGAAGAACAGCTGGTTGAGGGGGAGTTTCTGGGCCGGTTCGATGGTCGCCACCTTGCCGTCCACGGTGACCTTGTACGTCTCCGGGTCCACCTGGATGTCCGGCACCGCGTCGTTGCGGACCATGTTGTGCTTGCCGATCGTGCGGGTCTTGCGCACCGGCAGGACCTTGCGCCGGAGACCGAGCTTCTCCGGGACCCCGGCCGCGATGCCGGCCTGGGACATGAAGGTGACGTGCGTCGACTGCATGGCCTTGCCGTACTGGGCGAACATGGGCCGGTAGTAGACGGGCTGCGGGGTCGGCAGCGAGGCGTTCGGGTCGCCCATCTGCGCCCAGGAGACGATGCCGCCCTTGAGCACCATCTTGGGCTTGGCGCCGAAGGAGTGCATGGGCCACAGCACGATGTCCGCGAGCTTGCCCGCCTCCAGCGACCCCATGTGGTCCGCGACGCCGCTGGCGACGGCCGGGTTGATGGTGACCTTGGCCAGGTAGCGCAGGACGCGCTGGTTGTCGTTGCGCCCGGAGTCCTCGGGCAGCGGGCCGAAGGCCTCCTTGCAGACGTGCGCGATCTGGAAGGCGCGGGTGACCGACTCCCCGACGCGGCCCATGGCCTGCGAGTCGGACGAGATCATGCTGATGATGCCCCGGTCGTGCAGGACCGTCTCGGCGGCGATGGTCTCCGCCCGGACCCGGCTGTCGGCGAAGGAGACGTCCTCGGGGATGTCCTGGCTGAGGTGGTGGCAGACCATCACCATGTCCAGCAGTTCGTCCACGGAGTTCTTGGTGTAGGGCAGCGTCGGGTTGGTGGACGAGGGGAGGACGTTGGGCTCGCCGGTGACCCGCAGGATGTCGGGGGCGTGGCCGCCGCCCGCGCCCTCGCTGTGGAAGGTGTGGATCGTACGGCCGTCGATCGCCGACCGGGTGTCCTCGAAGAAGCCGCCCTCGTTGAGGGTGTCGGTGTGGATGGCGACCTGGACGTCGTGCCGGTCGGCGACGGCCAGCGCGTTGTCGATGACGGCGGGGGTGGCGCCCCAGTCCTCGTGCACCTTGAGCGCGGCGGCGCCCGCCTCGATCTGCTCGTCCAGCGCCGCGGGGAGGCTGCCGTTGCCCTTGCCCATGATGCCGAGGTTGACGGGCAGGTCCTCGGCCGCCTCCAGGAAGCGGGCGATGTTGTACGGACCGGGCGTGCAGGTCGTGCCGTTGGTCCCGTCCGTGGGTCCGGTGCCGCCGCCGAAGAGGGTGGTGATGCCGTTGCTGAGTGCCTGCTCGCACTGCTGGGGCGAGATCAGGTGCACGTGCGAGTCCATCGCACCCGCGGTGGCGATCAGGTGCTCACCGGCGATGACCTCGGTGCCGGGACCGATGACGAGCCGGGGGTCGACGGCGTCCTGGGTCTGCGGGTTGCCGGCCTTGCCGATCCCCGCGATGAGACCGTCCTTGACGCCGAGGTCGCACTTGACCACGCCGATCACCGGGTCCAGGACCACGACGTTGGTGATGACCAGGTCGAGGGCGCCCTGCGCGGCGGTGGCCTGCGGGTCGGAGGCCATGCCGTCACGCATGGTCTTGCCGCCGCCGTAGACCACCTCGTCGCCGTACGAGCCCTCGCGGACGTCCTTCTCGACCTCCACGACGAGGTTGGTGTCGGCCAGCCGGAACCGGTCGCCCACCGTGGGGCCGAACAGGTCGGCGTACTGCTTGCGGGACAGGGTCGGCATGTCAGTTGGATCCCTTCTTCTTGGACTTCTTCGCGCCGCCCTTGCCCGAGGCCTCGGTGCTGCTGCTGCGGAACCCGCGCTGCAGCGCCCGGCTGACGGCCTCGACCCTGGCGGGGTGCGACTTGACGCTGCCGTTGAGGAGGCCGCTGAAGCCGGTGAGGCGGCCGGTGCCCGCGTAGGCGCACAGCTCGACCTCGCGGGTGCCGCCGGGCTCGAAGCGCACGGAGGTGCCGGCGGCGATGTTGAGGTGCATGCCGAGGGTGGCCTCGCGGTCGAACTCGAGGGCGGAGTTCGCCTCGAAGAAGTGGTAGTCCGAGCCGACCTGGACGGCGCGGTCGCCGGTGTTGCTGACCGTGACCTTGAGGGTCCGCCGGCCGGCGTTGATCTCGATCGGCTCGTCGCCGTACTGGTACCGAGGAGGGAGTTTCATCGGAGGCTCCTGCTGAATGAAAGGACGGGGGAGGCGGGGGCGTCGGGGTGGTCGCTGAGCGGTTTGGTGAGGG
>NZ_JACBYP010000029.1 GCF_018982965.1 Streptomyces mayonensis
CCCCCCCCGCCCCCGCCCTCCTCCAGGCGGCGGTCGACGTCCTCACCGGCCTGCGCCGCCGCGACCCCCGGCTCCTCCTCTCCGCCACCGACGCCGAACACCTCGCCCCGGGCGTCGCCGCCTGGCTGGAGCGCGAGGTCGCTCCCACCGCCGTACGCCACGCCCTGACCGAGAACCTGCCCAACGAGCCCCTGGTCCGGCCGGCCGCCTTCCTCGCCCACCGTCTGACCGCCCAGCTCCCGGCCCCACCGCCACTCCGGCCACCGGCCCCGTCGGCCGTCCCCGCAGCCCGGCACCCCTTCCAGACCTGCGACGGGTGCGACCGCCCCTTCCGGGCCCCTCAGCCGGGAAGGTGCCGTGAGTGCAGATCAGTGGACGGCCGAGTGCCCGGAACCCCTGACGTCGGTGAGTCCTGCACGGCAGGAGGACCCGTGCCGTCGGCCTGTTCCCCGTCACACGAAAGTGCCGCCCCGGCCTCGGCGACAACATCCACTTCCGGGTCCGCTTCCGTCAGTGCCCGGACTCGGTAGGCATCGCCCGGACGACGGAGTACACGTACCTGGGCCCTCACTGCCGCTTGAGCCCTGACCAGGACCTCAGCCCTGTTCCGTCCACACCACGAGCTTCGTCGAGCCACCCACGCCGCCAGCCAGGCTGTCCTCGAATGCACTCGTGGTCGCAGCACCGCATGGAGAGCCCCCTTCACCAAGTGTGGTGAAAGGCGAGGGGCTCGAAACCGTCGCACGGTTTCGAGCCCCTCGCCGCGGTACTGACCGCCGCAGACTACTTCGGCTGCGGCTTGCGCACCGTCAGGTGGAGTTCCCTCAGGCGGGTCTCGTCCAGTTCGGTCGGTGCGCCCATCATCAGGTCCTGGGCGTTGCCGTTGAGCGGGAAGGCGATGGTCTCGCGGATGTTGGGCTCGTCGGCCAGCAGCATCACGATGCGGTCGACGCCGGGGGCGATACCGCCGTGCGGCGGGGCGCCGAAGCGGAAGGCGCGCAGCATGCCGGCGAACTCGCGCTCGACGGTCTCCGCGTCGTAGCCCGCGATCTCGAAGGCCTTGAGCATGATCTCCGGCTCGTGGTTCCGGATCGCGCCGGAGGACAGCTCGACGCCGTTGCAGACGATGTCGTACTGCCAGGCGAGGATGTCCAGCGGGTCCTGGTTCTCCAGGGCGTCCATGCCGCCCTGCGGCATCGAGAAGGGGTTGTGCGAGAAGTCGATCTTCCCCGTGTCCTCGTCCTTCTCGTACATCGGGAAGTCGACGATCCAGCAGAACCGGAAGACGTCCTCCTCGAAGTGCCCGGCGCGCTTGGCGGCCTCGACCCGCACCGCGCCCATGATCTTCGAGACCTCGTCGAACTCGCCCGCGCCGAAGAACACCGCGTGACCGGCGGCCAGCGCGAGCCGCTTGGTCAGCTCCGCGACGTTCTCCTCGGTGAGGAACTTCGCGATCGGACCGGTCAGCGAACCGTCCTCGCCGACCCGGACCCAGGCCAGACCCTTCGCACCCTGCTCCACGGCGTAGTCGCCGAGCTGGTCGAAGAACTTGCGGGGCTGGCCCGCGACGTCCGGGACGGGCAGCGCACGGACATGCTTGCCGGCGAAGGCCTTGAACTCCGAGCCCGCGAAGATGTCACTGATGTCGACGAGCTCCAGCCGGGCCCGCAGGTCCGGCTTGTCGGAGCCGTACTTCAGCATCGCCTCGCGGAACGGGATGCGGGGGAACGGCGACGTGACGTGCCGGCCGTTGCCGAACTCCTCGAACAGCTCGGTCATCAGCTTCTCGACCGGCTGGAAGACGTCCTCCTGCTCGACGAAGCTCATCTCCACGTCGAGCTGGTAGAACTCGCCCGGCGAGCGGTCGGCGCGGGCGTCCTCGTCGCGGAAGCAGGGCGCGATCTGGAAGTACCGGTCGAAGCCGGAGATCATCAGCAGCTGCTTGAACTGCTGCGGCGCCTGCGGCAGGGCGTAGAAGCGGCCCGCGTGCAGACGGGAGGGCACGACGAAGTCGCGGGCGCCCTCGGGGGAGGTGGCGGTGAGGATGGGCGTCGCCATCTCGTTGAAGCCGAGGGCCACCATCTTGCTGCGGATCGAGGCGATGACCTGGGTGCGCAGCATGATGTTGCGGTGCATGCGCTCGCGGCGCAGGTCCAGGAAGCGGTACTCGAGGCGCCGCTCCTCGTTGACCCCGTCCTCGGTGTTGA
Organism: Streptomyces mayonensis; assembly: GCF_018982965.1. GTDB lineage: Bacteria > Actinomycetota > Actinomycetes > Streptomycetales > Streptomycetaceae > Streptomyces > Streptomyces mayonensis. Next base: position 2,208 of record NZ_JACBYP010000029.1, read on the forward strand.
TGGTGAACGGCAGCGGCTGGGCGGCGCCGAGCAGCTCGACCTCGCCCACCTCGACCTCGACCTCGCCGGTGGGCAGGTCGGGGTTGACGTTGTCGGTGCCGCGCGAGACGACCCGGCCGTCGACCCGTACGGTCGACTCCTTCGTCAGCTTGTCCAGCGCCTCGTAGGCCTCGGTGCCCGGACGGGCGACGAGCTGCGTGATGCCGTAGTGGTCGCGCAGATCGATGAAGAGGATGCCGCCCAGGTCGCGCCGATTGTGCAGCCAGCCACTCAGCCGGACGTCGGTGCCGACGTCAGAGGAGCGGAGCTCGCCGCAGGTGTGGGACCTGTACCGATGCATCGTCGTTCATCCAGCCTTCGCGGATCGGGGATGGCGTTTCGCGTTTCACGTGAAACAACCCCAGCGTACCGGGCACCGGTGGCCGACTTCTTCCCCATTGACCGGCCCCGGGACAGCACCTGACCGGCTCCGGGGCGGCGGCGACCGGTGGCAGCGCTCGATCGTATCTCCCTAAAGTGGGGCAATGCGTACTGGTGCTGGTGACCCTCTGGCCGACGTGGAAGACGTCCTTGTCGCCCTCGGGACCGGCCTGTGGCACTGGGACACCGACGCGGGTGAGGTCAGGGTGGACGCGCAGGCCGCCCACCTGCTCGGGCTCCCCGCCGAGCCGGCCTGCCTCACCGAGGCGCAGGTACGGGCCCGGCTGCATCCGGTCGACTGGAACGAGATCACCGGAGTGGTCCAGCTCGCCGTCGCCGAGGGCACCCTCGCCGAGGTCCGCATCCGCATCATGGACGAGAGGGGCCACATCGTCCGCGTGGTCCGCAGCCGCTCGCGCCCCTCCTTCGACCCCGACCGCAAGGCGTACGAGCTGACCGGCGCCCTCCAGGAGGTCACCGAACCGGCACCCGGCACACCCGCCGGGCGCAGCGCGGTCACCGGCGACTGGCGCCGCTCGCGGGAGGCCTTCCTGCTGGACGCCGGCCGGGCACTGGCCGAGGCGCGCTCCACGGAGGAGGTGCTCCGGGTCGCGGCCGGGCTGTCGATGCCGGGCTTCTCTCCCGACGGTCTCGCGGTGTTCGGGGTGTCGGGCGACCGCCTCAGCGTCATCGGCCACCACGGGCAGCCGGACGCCGAGGCGGACCCGTTCATGGACATGTCGCTGAGCACCGACTACCCGGCCACCGAGGTGGTCCGCACCGGCCGCGCGGTCTATCTCTCCTCCCCCCAGCAGTACCGGTCCCGGTACCCCATGACCTGGCCGCTCGCCGAGCGCTTCGGCCGTCAGTCCTGGGCCTATCTGCCGCTGACCGTGGCGGGCCGCACCATGGGTGCCTGGATGGCGGCCTTCACCTATCCGGTCGCCTTCACGCCGGACGAACGCTCCGTCCTGACCACCGTGGCCCGGATGCTCGCCCAGGCCCTGTCCCGGGCCGGCGCGGCCGAGACCCAGCGGCAGCTGACCGACGGACTGCAGCGCACCATGCTGCCCGCGCTCGGTCCGCAGATCCCCGGTATGGACATCGCCGCCCGCTACGTCCCCACCGGCGGCGGCCTCCAGGTCGGCGGCGACTGGTACGACATGATCGCGCTGCCCGGCGGCCGCTTCGCCCTGGTCATCGGCGACGTCCAGGGACACGACGTGCGGGCCGCCGCACTGATGGGCCAGCTGCGCATCGCCCTGCGCGCCTACGCCTCCGAGGGCCACCGCCCGGACGCGGTGCTCTCCCGCGCCTCCCACTTCTTCCACGGCCTCTCCGAGTCCTACGGCGACCCGGCGGACCTGCGCTTCGCGACCTGCTACTACGCCGAGGTCGACCCCGCGAACGGCACACTGGAGAGCGCCCGCGCCGGCCATCTGGACCCGGTGGTGCGGATGACGGACGGCACGGCACTGATCCTCGCCACGGCCGGCGGCCTGCCGCTGGGCATCGACCCGGACTCCGACTACCCGACCACCCGGTTCGCCCTGGAACCGGGGGACACGCTGATGCTGTGCACGGACGGCCTGGTCGAAACGGGCGGCCACGACCTGCGGACCGGCTGGGAACGCCTGCGGGTGGTCCTGGAGGAGCACGAGGACGGCCTGGAGGAGCTGGCCGACGCGCTGATCCAGACCGTGCACGGACCCTCCTCCCACCACACGGTCGGACCGCTCGTCGACCGGCGGGAGGACGACATCGCCCTGGTCCTGCTGCACCGGCAGGGCGAATGCGACGCCGGTGTGCCTCTCCCGTCGCCGGTGCGCCGCACGATGATGACGGTCTCCCAGGCGGAGCCCGCGCGGATCGCCACCGCCCGGCAGCACCTGCGGGACCTCCTCCACGACTGGCCCGACGAGGAGCAGCGCGACGCTGCGGTGCTGCTCCTCTCCGAGCTGCTGACGAACGTCCTCGTCCACACCGACGCCGACGCCCTGCTGGCCGCAGAGGTCGGCGGGGAGCCGGGCGAGCGGCGGATCCGGGTGGAGGTCACCGACAACGGCGACGACCTGCCGCACAAACGCCGGCCCGGAGAGATGGCGTCCTCGGGACGCGGCCTGGTGCTCATCGAACTGCTCGCGGACACCTGGGGCGTCGCCCCGCGCGGCACGGGCAAGAGCATCTGGTACGAGCTCTACGAGTCCACGCCCCCGCCGGACGCCCCGGGCGCGGCCGCCGTCCCCGCGGACGCCGCGTAACGCCCCTGGATCTCGTGGACGATCCCGAAGGCCGCCGCGGTCAGCGGAACGGCCAGCAGCATCCCCAGGATCCCCGCCACCGACGCCCCCGCGGTGAGCGCCAGCAGCACGACCGCCGGATGCATCTGCACCGTCCGGCTCTGCACCATCGGCTGGAGCACGTGCCCCTCCAGCACCTGCACGGCGAGCACCACCCCGAGCGCCCACAGCGCGATGACGAACCCGCGGTCGGCCAGCGCGACCAGCACCGCCACGGCCCCGGAGACGAACGCGCCGAGATAGGGGATGTAGGCACCGACGAAGACCAGCGCCCCGAGCCCGACCGCGCCGGGCACGCGCAGGACCAGCAGTCCCACGGTGATGCAGACCGCGTCGATCAGCGCGATGAGCGTGGTGCCCCGCATGAATCCCTCGACCGCCCGGAACGCCCGCCGGGCCATCGCCTCGACCAGGTCGGCGCCGCCGGGCGGGGACACGGCACGCACGGTGGCCGCGGCCCGGTCGGAGTCGCGCAGGAAGAAGAAGACGAGCAGCAGCGCGAGCACGGCCATCGCCATCATCTCGCCCGCGACACTGATCCCGGTGACCACCCCGGAGGCGGCCGTACCGCCGAACTTGCCCAGCAGTTCGCGCGCGTTGGAGGCCAGGTCGTCCAGCGAGGTCCCGGCCGCCCCGAAGTGGTCGGCGACCCCCTGCGCCGCGTCCCGCACCGAGGCGACGATCTGGTCCCCCGTCCGGACCAGCGCGGACACGACGATGTAGACGGCCCCGCCGACCACCGCCACCACGGCGACACAGGTCAGCCCGGCGGCCAGCGACCGCTGCACGTGCGCCCGCACCAGCCGCGCGTGCAACGGCCTGAGCAGGGCGGTGCCGAGCAGCGCGAGCAGCGCCGGCGTCACCGCCGTACGCAGCTCCACGCACAGCCGGACGGCGACGTAGACGACCCCGGCGGCCAGCAGGACGACGACACACCACGCGGCGAACCGCCGCACAGGACCGGGAAGCAACCGCACACCGCCAGCCGATCACGCCCCGCCCGGCCTGTCCTGAGCACACCACCCGCCCGGGTGACACACCGCCGGCGGCGCCCCGGTCCCGCACGTGTGCCGGGGAGATCGCGTGTGCCGGGGAGATAAGGAAAACGAGGCGATCTCCTTCGCACGCTTACCGCGCTGAACACCCCGGCGGGATGGAATGAGGACACCGAGCACGGAGGGAGACCGTGCCGGCCCTCTCCCCGGACGACGAACCTCTCGTCCGACCTCTCGTCCCACCACTCATTTCCCTCAGGAGGATTCCATGCGCAAGTCCCGGGTCATCGGCTTCGTGGCAGCGGCGATCGTGACTGTCGGCCTGACGTCGGGCGTGGCCAGCGCGACAGGCACGCCCTGGAGCGGCGACGCGAAGCCCGCCAAGCCGTCCGGCAGCACCTCCGCCGAGAACAAGGGCGGCACCCTGCACGGCGGCATGGCCATCCAGCGCACCAAGGACGGCTTCGAGGTCCGCAAGCTCACCGAGGAGGAACTGGGCGACATGGACGGCGCCAAGCCGACCAAGCCCCTCCCCGAGAACGGCACCACCACCGAGGACAAGCCGGGCAAGTAGCCGCCCGTACGGTGTCCGGTCCCCGGTGAGTCCGTAGGTGCTCACCGCTCCCGGAACCGCCAGAAGCAGCGGACCGGGACAGGGGCCCCGCGGGTACCGGCTGGCGCGGTGGCGGTGGTCGTGGCGGAACTGCAGGCCTCGGCCGCCGCCGACCGGCTGCTGGGGGAAGGGCCGGCCGAGCGCGGCCGGACATTCCTGCCGTCCGTGCTCGCCCTCATCGGTGGCGCCGGACGCGCCCGGGTTTCTGGCGGCCCCGCCCTGCAGAGAGGGCTCACGGACCTCGGGCGCGCGACCGAACCGCTGAGCCGGAAGCGGGTGGCGGGTGGCGGGTGGCAGAACACGGCCGCCGTGCACGAGCCGCTCGCTCGGGCCGCCACCGCCACCCCGCTCATGCGCTGCTCCGACCCGTCCGTCGTCACCACCACCGAGCAGCTGCTGAACGCCCTGCCCAACGTGGAGGACACTGTGCGCATAGAGGCGTTCGGCAGGGTCGTCAACGCTCCGACCGCACCGCGGCTGTCCTCGCCACCGTCGTGCCACGCGCACGCCCCGGCCCCTGCCAGGAATACGGAGGACGTCTTCGAGCGGATCTGGCACGATTCCCGTCATCAGGCCTGAGGCGACCGACGGCCTCGCGGAAAGCGGATAAGCACCTTGCTCTCTGACTACCAGCAGCGACTGCACGAGCAGTTCCTGTCCGTCCCCGTCATTTCGCCGCCCGCCCCCTGGAGGCCAGTCCCGGACCGGTACATCCCCATCAGCGGACTGCTCGGGATCGGCTTCGCTCCCGATCTCGACGACGGCAGCGACCTGGTCATGGTGGTCTCCACCGGCGGCCACGGGCTGTTCGACGCCGGCACCGGGGAAAAGATCGCCCGGGACCGTAATCCTGACCCCGACGGCAGCACCCCGGACGCAGTGCCGGACCTCTCCTGCCCCGGACTCGGTCCCCTCTCCGCGACCCGAGTACACATCGCGGGACTCTTCGGAGGCGGGCTGCACAGCACTACCCAGGACGGCTGGACCCTGGCGGTCGTCAGCCCCGAGTGGCCGCACGACCGGGTCCTTCTGTCCACGGACGGAGGGATGCACAACGGGCCGCACGGCGAAAGCTGGTGGCATATCTTGGACTCCGACTGCTCGGAGCTGCGGGCCGCCGGCTTCTCGCCGTCCGGATGCACTCTCGCCGTCGCCACCAGCAGCGACCTCACGCTCTGGACCCGACCGCCCCACGACACAGCGACCCCGGGCGAGGCCGGCGCATGACAGGCGACGACCTCACCGCGATGCTCGCCGAACAGACCCCGGCATGCGGCCCCGCACGCCATGCCTTGCTCACCGGAGGCACCTTCGCCGTCTGGGCGGGCCTCGTCTCCGCCGACCAGCTCTTCCGCACCTACCGGGCCCGGCTCCGACTCACCCAGAAGCGCGGGCAGCCGACACTCGCCCTCGCCGAGACCGTCGAGATCCTCAAAGCAACAGAAGACGAGCTCCTCCGCATCGGTCGGATCGACACGGCAGATCGAGTATGGACGTTCATGCTCTTCCTCAACGCCACGGCCTCCATGGTGTTGGCCTGCACTGGTGTCGCCACCACCCGAGACAAAACGTACTGACAGCCAGCCGAGCGCCCAACTGGCCAAGTCCTGCGCGCGGCTGTTGTCGGCACCGAAGTAGCTCCGGGCGAAGCCCGTCTGCGGCGTTCTGCCGGAGCTGCTGCTCGGAATTGTGGTAACCCGTGAGTCTCACAAGCAGCCTGGAACAGCCCAGGTCTCATAAGGATCTTTCTGCCCCCAACGCGCCGTTGCGGTTCCTCCAATGCACCCTCTACCTTGAGAAATCATACCTGGGGGGGCTATGGCGACGGATCCGCATGGGCTGTACCGGGAAAGTTTCGCCCAATTCAGTTTGGCGGAAGCTGACCTCAGGGCGGCAAAGACACTCCAGAGGATCGGCTGGCTGATCCTGCTGGGCTCTTTGACTTTGACGGGAATCCTTGGATATACCGTCGCCCTCGGGTTCTGGAGAGCGAACGACGGGATCACTCGATGGCTCTCCCTGATCATCGTCAACCTTCTGTGGATCGCGTGCGCAAGCTGGCTGTACAAGAACCACAAAACCTTGGCCACGAAGACAAGCGCGTTCCGGGAAGCACTGCAGGACCGCCAGTCCGCAGCCGCGCAGCTCCCCCTCGACACTACCTCGGGCCTGCGCATCTACCGAGAAGCATCTCTCGATGTCATCACTTCCTACCGGGTGCAGGCGAGCCGCAACAGGCGCGTGCACAATGCGTTCCAACTGGTCATCATCACCGGGTCGATCATCGTGTCCACCCTCACGGCGATGAACGAGGGATCCAACGCGGCCCTGTCGATCGTCACGTCGTCCCTGAGCGCATTGGTCGGCATCTCCGCCGGTGTCACCGGATATTTCAAGTTCCGCGAGCGCGGCACCACGTCTCAGGCCACAGCAGACGACATCGAGAAGAATTACAACGCCAGCGGGTTCCAGCTTGGTGACTACAAGGGAATTGACGAGAACGGTCGGCTCATCCTCTATGCCGGCAAGGTCGAGAGCATCAAAGAAGAACAGCGTAAACGCGAAATCCAGCTGGAGCAGAGCACGTCACGCGACGAACGCTCAGCGTGATGAGCGGCCGCAGAGGACACGGCCGCAATCGAAAGCTGTCGTTGGTGGCGGTCCGCTGGCTGCTTGCACCGCGCTGGCAATGGCACATCCGCCGGCTGCAGGCCGCCCACGGGCCCACCCTGTCCTACGAGGTCGCCTGGTGCCTGGTCGCACTCGCCACCGACGTCGACAACCTGCGCTACGTACGAGGGCGCGCCCGCCCCGTACCCGGCGCGCCCCCAGGAGTGGTGGTCGATGTGTGGGCGCAGCTCGCCCCGCAGGAGCAGCAGCGGCGGCGGGCCTGGCTGGCCCGCCACCGCCGGACCCCCCTGCACCTGCTAGGAGTACCGGAGGAACTGATCGAGCTTGCAGGCCTGCACGTCATCGAGTGGGCGTTGCCACCGGACGAGCCGTCGATCTCACTGGTGGTCCAGCAACGATCCCGGCCACGGGACACCGACTGACCAAGCGGCCGTTGTGCCTCTCGCAGTGGAGGACAAACGGTGGCTGGACGCCTTGGAGTGGCTGACCTTTCACCAGAACAACGACTGAGGCGACGCTTTGGGCGAGAAGGCGGCCCAGCGGCTCGTCGACGATCTGTGGATGGCCTGCCTGCTTGATGCGGACGAACTGATGAGCGCGATGGCGACACGAGGCGCTTCGGTGCGCGCTCTCAAGGGTCTGAGGCGCATCGGAGCCGCTGAACTCGAAGGCATTCACCGAGTCAGCTCGCGCCGGGTGGCGGTGATCGCGTTGGCGCCCCGCGTCACCGTGAACAGGCCCCGGCCCCTCGGTCTTCTTGACGGCGCCGTTCTCCGGGACCGCGGCAACGACAAGGCCGGCTCTCAGCGACGGCAGACAAGAATGGCGCCCCGGCACGTGACCTCGAAGGTCCCGTGCCGGGTGATGTGACGGGCGAGGATCGCGCGGGCCCGCTCGATCGTGGCCTCGAAGGGCACGCCGTGCTGGTCGGCCCACGCCCGGTACGAGGCCATGTGCGCGACGACCGGCTCGGGCTCGCGCACCGTGATGGTGCCGGGCAGCTCCAGCGTCCGTACACGGCTGAACTCCTCGCCCAGGAAAGCCGGGGCCTTCTCCAGCGAGAAACGGGCGCTGAGCGAGATGCGGGCCGGGCCGCGTCCGGTGCCGAGGACGTCACCTGCGGCCCGTTGCCAGAGATCGTCGAGTTCAGATTTGTCGTGGTCGCTGTTGGTGGAGACGATTACGGCCCCGCCACGGGTCAGGACGCGGGACAGCTCCTTCACCGCCTGCGGGATGTCCGGGACGTGGTACAGCATGTGGAGGGCAAGGGCGGCGTCGACGCTCGCCGTGGCGAGCGGCAGTCGGGTCGCGTCCGCCACGGCGACGGCTCCGGGCACGCCGGTAAGGATGCCCGGAGCGATGTCCAGGCCAAGCAGGTCCAGGTCGGACCGGTCCTCACGGAGCCGCCGGATGAACTTGCCGTTGCCGCAGCCGACATCGACCACGTGGCCGCGTACATCGCTCAGCTGCTCGGCGACGATACCGGGGAGGTCGTACCGGGGCGACTGCCACTGGTAGAGCGACTGGCGGGCAGCCAGGTCCCGGTCACTGCTGTAGGCGCTCCTGGCGAGACGGCGGCGGTCGGTGACGGCGGCGTCGCGTGCGGCGGACGATTCGGTCACGTCGGCGGCTCCGGTGGCTCGGTGGCAGGCGGGGCGGCGAGGACAGCCGTGTGCTGGAGCCGGTCACGTAGGTACGCGGCCTGCACGGCACCACCGTACTGCCGCTCTCCCAGTTCCCTGCCCAGAGCGGTGAGTCGGCGCACGATGCTGGCCGACATGCGTCCAGGCGGGGATGCGAGGACGAATTCGAGCATCGCCTCGGTACCGTCCAGATCGCCCAGGAGCAGGTGGCAGCGGGCCAGATCGACATGGGCGGCGAACAGGTCGCCGACCGACTGGTCGTCGTCCTCCGCGCTGCGGTAGAGCCGGATCGCGGCGTCCGCGCTGACGATGGCCTGCTGGACGTGGTCCCGCCCGCCCACGGCCAAGTGGCTCGTCCCGGCGTACGCGAACTGCTTGGCCGATGGAAAGGTGAAGACGCCCGGCACCTCGTCGTGGCCGGACATCGCCTCTCGGGCGCGCTCCGCGTCCGCCAGGGCGGCCACCGCGCCCACCCGGTCTCCGGCTACGGCAAGTGCCCGCGACTCCAGGCTCGCCAGCCGAGCTCCGACACTGCCACGAGCTCGGTGACGACGGCCGGCCCTGGCCAGGCGCGCCGCATGCTCGTAGCGCCCCGTCCAGTAGGCGATCAAGGATTCCACCGCCCTCACCCAGGCCAGGAGCCCTTCGTGCCCGGCCGCCTCGGCACACGCCCGGGCGGCACGGGCGTGCGTGGCCGCAGAGTCGTAGTCACCCAGGTCCAGGCAGACGTGCGCCGACAGTCCGCACAAACGGGAGGCCGCGACATACAGGTCAGTGGTCTGCCGAGGACGTTGACGCCCTCGCAGCAACTGGAACACCCCGTCCCGCAACCGTTTGATCTCGACATACAGCTCCAGCAAGGGATGGCTGACGTAGGCCCGGGAGAGCCGGGCGACATCGGCCTCCAACTGCTCGACAACGAACTCGTCCGCATTGCGCTGCGCGATGAACCGGGGGAAGTCGGCCGACGCCACTGCGTCCGCCGATACGGTGCCCAGGCCGGAGCACAGAGGCACGACGGGCCACGCCGACCCCTCCTCGAAAGACCTTGGGGCGCTGCCGCCCTCGCTCCGGAGGCTCTTGCTGGCCGCCGCAGCCTGATCGAGTACCGCGACATCAACACCGAAGACGTGCGCCAAGTACTTCCGGGTGTACGGGACCGGAATACGCGCTTCGCGCTCGTAACGCCCGATCTCTTTGCCGGTCTTGGCGGCACGTCCCTCCAGGGCGTTGTACTCGTCGGCCACCCTTTGCTGGGTCCAACCACGCCCGGCGCGCAGCCGGACGAGCAGCGCGCCGATCCCCGTATCGCTCATCCCCTCACCCCGGAGTATGCGAACTCTGGCCCCCATGGTGGCCCCCTGCATGGCCCCCGCGCCGGCTCCCGACCCGAACGAGCTACAGCGGTTGGCTGTTGCTCATGCCCAGCACACTGCCCAACGAGCCGGACGCCGTCGCACCGGACCAAGCCCTCGACCACACCGTCGAGCTCGACACGATGATGTTCGACCGGTGCCGGAGCACCCCAGGCGCTGCCCGTTCCTTCGTCGCCGGGATTCTTGCCCGATGGGGTCGGACCGAACGCCTTGACGACATCCAGCTGTGCGTCTCCGAGCTCGCCACCAACGCCCTCCTTCACGGCGCGCCTGCGGGCGGCCAGATCCTCGTACGCGTCGAGCTGCGGGCCACCGTCCTGCGTATCGAGGTCCACGACGGCGGAAGCGGCACGCCCTTCAGGCGGGAGCCACGGGTCTTCGCCGACGGCGGCCGCGGTCTGCATCTGGTGTCCGCAGTCTCCGATCACTGGGGCGTGACGGGCCGCCAGGGCCCTGGCAAGTGCGTCTGGGCCGCCTTTCACCACAACGCGGTTCCCGCACGCTGACGCTGCCCCCACAGGCTCCCCGTCCTCATCGACCGCGCCCGAACGAACGCCTCTCACCCGTGCATCCCTGATCACCCCAGGGGGGACATCCCGTGACAGTCTGCCCCGTCTCGCCGAACACCGTGCTGGCCAACGCCCTCCACCACGCCGAGGACATCCTGACCCCCCGCATCCTGGCCGCCTCACCCGAGCGGGTCGTGCTGGTCGTAGGCGCCCAGATCAACGGCGTCCCACACGTCGGCACATCCCTCGTGCAATCCCTGGCCTTCGCCATGGCTGCCCGCCTGCGCGACCGCTTCGCCATCCCCACCGAAGTCCTGTTCAGCGCCCTCGACAACGCCCCCTACGAGTTGACCACCGACCCGGCGAGCGGCCACCGCTATCAGCGCGCTTACGCCCAAGCCCTCGGCCACGAGGCCCTGGCCGATCTCGTCACCGGCCTCTACCAACCTCTGTTCACCGCACTTTCCCGGCATCTGAAGATCCCCCACCGGGTCGAGACCTACAGCCGTCAGCAGGCCGACGAGCACTTTCGCCGCACCTGGCTGCGTCTCCAGTCCCGCCTGGACGCCGCCCGCTGGTGGCTCGCCCCCTCCACTGGCATCCCGCATCTACGCGTCCCCTGCCCGGCCCCCGGCTGCGGCTGGGCCGAGAAGGACGCCGAACGCACCCAGGTCCATCTCATCGACCGCGAGACCGCACGCATCACTGCCGTTTGTCTCCACCACGGCTCGTATGAAGCCACCCTCACGCCAGCCGGAGATGCCTATCTCGATCTGGCCACCCTCTACCGCAACGCAGTCAAAGAACTGGCCCTGTCGGATCCTCACGGCACACTCCACGTCATGGTCAAGGGCGGGGACTGGGTCTTCGGCTCCCACCTGGTCGACGAAGCACTCCAGTCCGTCGGCCTCACACGGTCCCAACTCCCCGCCCGCCTGTTCTGCCCGCAAGTCGTTACCGACACAGGAGCCAAGCTGTCCAAGTCACTCATCCGCGAGGGCCGCGCCCTCTTGCCCGAAGGAGCCACCAACTGGATGCTCGACACTCGGCAGTGGCCCGGCACCACGACGGAGTACGCCGAGCAGCTGTTGTGCCTGACGGACACCCTGTTGTCCGACCCCCGGCACTTCTTCCGCTCGTACTCGGCCTCCGAGATCGGCCGCATGATGACCGCACCAGCCCGCCAGGAGCGTTCCCAGTCCATGAACGACACCACCGACCGCGTCCATGAGCTCCACCTCTATCGCGAGTACTTCGACCTGGTGGCGGCGGGCGCCAAGACCATCGAGGTGCGGGTGAAGCACCCGCACCTCGCCGACCTCGCCGCAGGCGACACCATTCGTTTCCGCGTCAAGGGCACGGACGAGACCTGTGAAGTCAAGGTCGAGCGGGTCACCGAGTATCCCGACTTCGAAGCACTGCTCGACAGCGAAGGGCCTGCCAACGTCAATCCGACCACCACTCGCGACCGGCAACTGGCCAACATTCGCGCCATCTACCCGCCCGAGAAGGAGGCCCTCGGGGCCCTCGCCATCCAGATGCAACGCGGTCCTGCGTGATGCGACCGTCGCAATGGGCCGAATTCGAGATGCCTGGGCGAGGACCGATCGAGTAGCGTGCCCGCCATGTCGAGTCCTGAGTCGGACAGGGTGGGGGCTTCCGGTCACGCCGTCGGCCCCCTCAACCGCTGAGCCCGTAGTCCTGTCGTCGCGCCGCTTTCCGCGGCGGGACGGGCGTGCGCCCGGGGCCGGCCGCGGTGACGAGATGACTTCACGTGCCTCTCCTCATCTCGGAGCCACTCGATGCCTCTCCCGCTGTACCTGCTTGCCATGGCCTCCTTCGCCATGGGCACCTCGGAGTTCATGCTCGCCGGCCTCCTGCCGGACATCGCCTCGGATCTTGACGTCACCGTCGGGACAACAGGCATCCTCACCTCGGCCTTCGCGCTCGGCATGGTTGTCGGTGCTCCCTTGGTGGCCGCGTTCGCCCGTAACTGGTCGAGGCGCCCGAGCCTTCTCGGATCCGTCCTCGTGTTCGCGGCAGCCCATGCCGTGGGGGCCGTCACCACGAGCTTCCCCGTCCTGCTCGCCGCCCGGATCGTCGCCGCGCTCGCGAACGCGGGGTTCCTCGCCGTTGCACTGACGGCTGCGGCCGCGCTGGTCCCGACCGACAAGAAGGGACGCGCCCTGGGCGTGCTGCTGTCAGGCACGACGTTGGCCATGATCGCCGGCGTACCGGGCGGGTCGGTTCTCGGCACCGTGTTCGGCTGGCGGGCCACTTTCTGGGCTGTCGCCGCTCTCTGCCTGCCTGTGGCTCTCGGCATCCTGGAGGGGATCCCAGCAGGACACGGCGAGGAGGGAGCAACTGACAGGCCGGCGCTGCGAGCGGAGCTCGCCCAGCTCGCCGGGGTGCGCTTGATCCTCATGATGCTGCTCGGAGCACTGGTGAACGCGGCAACCCTGGGAAGCCTCACTTTCCTGGCTCCCGTGGTGACAGACGGTGCCGGGCTGGGAGAGTTGTGGATCTCCGTCGTCCTGGTGCTCTTCGGGGCCGGTTCCTTCGTAGGCGTCACCGTCGCCGGACGGCTGTCCGACCGGCATCCCGGCCCGGTCGTCGCGGTCGGCGGTCCGTTGCTGCTCATCGGCTGGCCGGCCACGGCCCTGCTGGCCACTGAACCGGTGGCCCTGTTCGTGCTCGTGTTCGTGCAGGGCGCGCTCTCGTTCGCCCTGGGCAGCACGCTGATCGCGCGGGTCCTCTACGAGGCCGCGGGAGCCCCCGGCATGGCCGGCTCGTATGCGACCGCGGCGCTCAACGCGGGCGCCGCCGTCGGCCCCGTCATCGCCGCGGCCACGCTCGGTACGAGGGCCGGGGTCCTCGGGCCGCTGTGGGCGAGTGGACTCCTCGTGGCGGTCGCACTGCTCATCGCGTTGTCCCTCCTCACCAGCGTCACGGAAGGCCGGAGAACCGAAGCCCTTCGGTGACTCGTGGGGAACGCGTTGTTCGGCGCACGGATCTCTTGCCCTCGGGTGATGCGAGCCCATGCGTCGTCGTAGGAGTCGAGCCGTCGCCCTGGCCTCGGGGACCGTCGCACGGCGGCCTCGGGCGACCAGGCCCGGTCAGTTCTCCGGGCCCTCGGCCGACATGCCGTGCACCGCCGGGACCGTGCCCAGGCGGCCCTTCTGGAAGTCCTCGAAGGCCTGCTGGAGTTCGTCGCGGGTGTTCATGACGAACGGGCCGTAGTGGGCCATGGGCTCGCGGATGGGCCGGCCGCCGAGGAGCACGACCTCCAGGTCCGGGGTGTTCGAGTCCTGCTGCTCGTCCGCGCGGACGGTCAGCGAACCGCCGGCGCCGAAGACCGCCGTCTGCCCGAGGTGGACCGGCCGCCGCTCGGCGCCCACGGAGCCGCGCCCGGCCATGACGTACGCCAGGCCGTTGAAGTCCTCCCGCCACGGCAGCGTGACCTCGGCGCCCGGCGCCAGCGTCGCGTGGACCATCGTGATCGGGGTGTGCGTGGCGCCGGGGCCCTCGTGCCCGTCCAGCCCGCCGGCGATGACGCGGAGCAGCGCGCCGCCGTCGGGGGAGGTGAGCAGCTGGACGGAGCCACTGCGGATGTCCTGGTACCTCGGGGCCATCATCTTGTCCTTGGCCGGCAGGTTCACCCACAGCTGGAGGCCGTGGAAGAGGCCGCCGGACATCACCAGCTGCTCCGGCGGCGCCTCGATGTGCAGCAGTCCGGAGCCCGCCGTCATCCACTGGGTGTCGCCGTTGGTGATGGTGCCGCCACCGCCGTGGCTGTCCTGGTGGTCGAAGATCCCGTCGATGATGTAGGTGACGGTCTCGAAGCCGCGGTGCGGGTGCCAGGGCGTGCCCTTGGGCTCCCCGGGCGCGTACTCCACCTCACCCATCTGGTCCATCATGATGAACGGGTCGAGATGGCGGTAGTTGATCCCGGCGAACGCGCGGCGCACCGGGAAGCCCTCGCCCTCGAAACCGCTGGGAGCGGTCGTGACGGTGAGCACGGGACGTGCGACGGCGTCGGCGGGTGCGGATACGCGGGGCAGCGTCAACGGGTTCTCGACGGTCACGGCAGGCATGTCGACCTCCTCGGGCGGCGTGCGCCCCACTTTAGTTGAGCATTGAACTTCTTGCCACCTCAAACCGAGAAAGCCCGGAGGGCATTCCCTCCGGGCCTGTCGGACACTCGCACGCCGGCCGCACGCCGCACGCCTGCCGCATGCCGCCTGCCGAGCAGGGGCGTCTAGCCGTACATGCGGCGCATGGCGAAATCGACCATCTGTTCGACGGCCTTCGCGTCGAACACCATCCGGTGCTCCCCCTCCATGTCCAGGACGAAGCCGTAGCCGGTCGGCAGCAGGTCGATCACCTCCGCGCCCGTGATCACGAAGTACTTGGACTCCTTGCCCGCGTACCTGCGCAGTTCCTTGAGGCCGGTGAACATGGGGATCACCGGCTGCTGGGTGTTGTGGAGCGCCAGGAAACCGGGATTGTCGCCGCGCGGGCAGTAGACCTTCGAGGTCGCGAAGGCCTGCTGGAAGTCCTCGGCGGACATCTGGCCCGTAGTGAAGGCGCGCACCGCGTCCGCGAGCGAGGGCGGGGACGGCTCGGGGTACAGCGGCGGCTGCTGTCCGTACCCGCCGCCCATCGGCTGCTGCGGCGGCGGGGCGTACTGCTGCTGAGAACCCGCGTGCGGACCGGCGTGAGGACCGGCGGTCTGGTCGTAGCCGTACATGCCGCAAAGAGTAGCGAGTGACGGGTCACAGATGTCCGGCTCGGGGTTGCTTCTTATTACCGACGGGTAGCATCATCGGAGCTACTGCTTGGTACGTACGTGGATGCGTGCGGCCGAAGCGGGCGGAACGTGTACGGATGCGAGGAGCCAGTGCCTCGCCGATCTCTCAAGGGAGCGTCGCCATGGGGCACTACAAGCCGAATCTCCGGGACATCGAGTTCAACCTCTTCGAGGTGCTCGGCCGCGACAAGGTGTACGGCACCGGCCCGTTCGCGGAGATGGACGCGGACACCGCCAAGAGCGTGCTGGAGGAGATGACCCGGCTCTCCGAGAACGAGATCGCCGAGTCCTTCGCCGACGCCGACCGCAACCCGCCGGTCTTCGACCCGGAGACCGGCACCGCGCCGGTCCCGGCGTCCTTCCGCAAGAGCTACCAGGCCTACATGGACTCCGAGTACTGGCGTCTCGGCCTGCCCGAGGAGATCGGCGGCACCACCTCGCCGCGCTCCCTGATCTGGGCGTACGCGGAGCTGATCCTCGGCGCGAACCCGGCCGTGTGGATGTACTCCTCGGGCCCGGCGTTCGCGGGCATCCTCTTCGAGGAGGGCAACGAGGTGCAGAAGCACATCGCCTCGATCGCCGTCGAGAAGCAGTGGGGCTCCACCATGGTCCTCACCGAGCCGGACGCGGGCTCCGACGTCGGCGCCGGCCGCACCAAGGCGGTCGAGCAGGCCGACGGCTCCTGGCACATCGAGGGCGTGAAGCGCTTCATCACGTCCGGCGAGCACGACATGTCGGAGAACATCCTCCACTACGTCCTCGCCCGCCCCGAGGGCGCCGGACCCGGCACCAAGGGCCTGTCCCTCTTCCTGGTCCCGAAGTACGAGTTCGACTTCGAGACCGGCGAGCTGGGCGAGCGCAACGGCGTCTACGCCACCAACGTCGAGCACAAGATGGGCCTGAAGGCCTCCAACACCTGCGAGATGACCTTCGGCGACCGCCACCCCGCCAAGGGCTGGCTGATCGGCGACAAGCACGACGGCATCCGCCAGATGTTCCGGATCATCGAGTTCGCCCGGATGATGGTCGGCACGAAGGCCATCTCGACCCTGTCGACCGGTTACCTCAACGCCCTGGAGTACGCCAGGGAGCGCGTCCAGGGCCCCGACCTGGCCAACTTCATGGACAAGACGGCCCCCAAGGTCACCATCACCCACCACCCGGACGTCCGCCGCTCCCTCATGACGCAGAAGGCGTACGCGGAGGGCATGCGCGCGCTGGTGATGTACACCGCCTCGGTCCAGGACGAGATCCAGGTCAAGGAGGCGAACGGCGAGGACGCCGCCACCGAGCACGCCCTCAACGACCTGCTCCTGCCGATCGTCAAGGGCTACGGCTCGGAGAAGGCCTACGAGCAGCTCGCCCAGTCCCTGCAGACCTTCGGCGGCTCCGGGTTCCTCCAGGAGTACCCGATCGAGCAGTACATCCGCGACGCCAAGATCGACACGCTGTACGAGGGCACCACGGCGATCCAGGGCCAGGACTTCTTCTTCCGGAAGATCGTCCGCAACCAGGGCGCCGCGCTGAACTCGCTGGCCGAGGACATCAAGAAGTTCCTGGCGCTGGCCACCGGCGGGGAGGAGCTGTCCGGGGCCCGGGAGCACCTGGCCAAGGCCGCCGTCGAACTGGAGGCCGTCGTCGGCCTGATGCTCACCGACCTCGCGTCCACCGAGCAGGACGTCAAGAACATCTACAAGGTGGGCCTCAACACCACCCGCCTGCTCCAGGCCTCCGGCGACGTGGTCGTCGGCTACCTGCTGCTCAAGGGCGCCGCCGTCGCCGCCGAGAAGCTGCCGACCGCGTCCGCGAAGGACAAGGCGTTCTACGCCGGCAAGATCGCCGCGGCGAAGTTCTTCGCGGCCAACGTCCTGCCCGGTGTGACCCTGGCCCGCAAGATCGCCCAGGGCGTCGAGCTCGACCTGATGGAGCTGGACGAGGCCGCCTTCTAGGGCCGGCCCGCCCCGCCCGGTACGGGGGCCCGCTTCCCGCCGACGGGAAGCGGGCCCCCGTCCGTCGTTCGTACGTCGTTAAGGTGAACCCCATGAGCGCACCAGCCCGCTTCGACCGCGGCCACACCGACGACCTGATGTCCTTCCTCGCGGCGAGCCCCACGCCGTACCACGCAGTGGCGAACGCCGCCGCGCGGCTGGAGAAGGCCGGCTTCCGCCAGGTCGCCGAGACGGACGCCTGGGACGGGACGAGCGGCGGCAGGTACGTGCTGCGCGGCGGAGCGATCGTGGCGTGGTACGTCCCCGAGGGCGCCGCGGCCCACACCCCCTTCCGCGTCGTCGGCGCGCACACCGACTCCCCCAACCTGCGGGTCAAGCCCCGTCCGGACACCGGGGCGCACGGCTGGCGCCAGATCGCCGTGGAGATCTACGGCGGCCCGCTGATGAACTCCTGGCTCGACCGCGACCTGGGCCTGGCCGGCCGGCTCTCGCTGCGCGACGGCACCACCCGCCTGGTCGACGTCGACCGGCCGCTGCTCCGCGTCCCGCAGCTCGCCATCCACATGGACCGGGCCGTCTCCACGGACGGCCTCAAGCTCGACAAGCAGCGCCACCTCCAGCCCGTCTGGGGCCTCGGCGACACCGTGCGCGACGGCGACCTGATCGCCTTCCTGGAGGACGAGGCGGGGCTGGCCCGCGGCGAGGTCACCGGCTGGGACCTGATGACGCACTCCGTGGAGCCGCCGGCCTACCTCGGCCGCGACAAGGAGCTGGTGGCGGGCCCGCGCATGGACAACCTGCTGTCCGTGCACGCCGGTACGGCCGCGCTGGCCGCGGTCGCGACGTCCGGCGCGGACCTGCCGTACGTGCCCGTCCTCGCCGCCTTCGACCACGAGGAGACCGGCTCCCAGTCGGACACCGGCGCCGACGGGCCGCTGCTCGGCAGCGTCCTCGAGCGCTCGGTGTTCGCGCGCGGCGGCTCCTACGAGGACCGGGCGCGCGCCTTCGCCGGCACGGTCTGCCTGTCCTCCGACACGGGTCACGCCGTCCACCCCAACTACGCGGAACGGCACGACCCGACGCACCACCCGCGGATCAACGGCGGCCCGATCCTGAAGGTCAACGTCAACAACCGGTACGCGACGGACGGTTCGGGCCGCGCGGTCTTCGCCGCCGCCTGCGACAAGGCGGGGGTCCCCTTCCAGACCTTCGTCTCCAACAACTCCATGCCCTGCGGCACCACCATCGGCCCGATCACCGCGGCCCGGCACGGCATCAGCACCGTCGACATCGGTGTGGCCATCCTGTCGATGCACAGCGCACGGGAGTTGTGCGGCGCCGAGGACCCGCACCTGCTGGCGAACGCCCTGGGGGCGTTCCTCCAGCCGTAGGGGCCGGTACGGACGCCGATGCCCTCGCCCGGCCCCGGAACGGCCGCCCGCGGAACGACCACTCCCGGAACGGCCGCCCACGGCATGCCGGTTGAGGCCCGGGGTACCCGAACGGAACCGGATCGACCGGAAACCCGGAACCGACCGGATCTGACAGGGAGGCAACACTCATGGGCCTCGGCGGGTGCATCATCCTCATCGCCGTGGGAGCCATCCTCACGTTCGCGACCGACTGGGACATGCAGGGCGTCAACGTCGACCTGGTCGGCGTGATCTTCATGGTCGTCGGCCTGATCGGCATCGCGACGTTCAGCAGCATCGCCCGGCGCCGGCGCGTGGTGATGCCGCCGACGACCCCGGTCGTCGAGGACCGGCCCCACCACCACACCCAGGACGGCTACCACAACGGCTACGGCTCCTGACCCGTGCGGACGCCGGCCGTACGGATCCCGGGCGCGCGGACGCCGCGCCGGGCCCGGAGTCAGTCCGTCGGCCTACCGGCGGAGTCGCCGGGCGCCGGGCGGGGAAGCGGTCAGACATGAGATTCCTCGTGTACGACCGGCTCCTCGGCATCGGCGACGACTACTGGATCGAGGACGACAGCGGCAACAAGGTCTTCCTCGTCGACGGCAAGGCGATGCGCCTGCGCGACACCTGGGAGCTGAAGGACGCCCAGGGACGCGTACTGATCGACATCCACCAGAAGATGTTCGCCCTGCGCGACACGATGGTGATCGAGCGGGACGGCGAACCCCTGGCGCGCCTCAAGCGGAAACGTCTCTCCCTGCTGCGCAACCACTACCGGGTCTCCCTGGCCGACGGCACCGAACTGGACGTCAGCGGCAAGATCCTGGACCGCGAGTTCGCGATCGAGTACGACGGTGAGCTGCTGGCCGTCGTCTCGCGCCGCTGGCTCACCCTCCGGGACACCTACGGCGTCGACGTCGTACGGGACGACGCCGACCCGGCGCTGCTGATCGCGCTGACGGTGTGCGTGATCCACCTGGCGGAGAAGGAGCGGGAGGACGACTGACGGGAGGACGACTGACGCGGTCCCGTCGCCCGGCCGGGTCACCCGCCGGGGACGGCCCCCGGTACGCGGTGCCGGTCACTCCTGCGGACAGCCGCGGTACGTGGCACCGGTCACCGCCGGGGACCGCCCCCGGTACCGGTCACCGCCGGGGCGTCTCCAGTCCCAGCACCCGGTCCTTCAGGGCCGGGAACTGCTCCCGGGTCCTGGCCACCTTCGCCGGGTCGAACTCCACCGTGAGGACCTCCTCCTCCGCGCCGGCCTCCGCGAGTACCTCGCCCCAGGGGTCGACGACGAGCGAGTGACCGGCCTGCGGGACCCCGGCGTGCGTACCGGCCGTTCCGCAGGCGAGGACGAAGGCCTGGTTCTCCACCGCCCGCGCCCGGGCCAGGAGCGTCCAGTGCGACCGGCGGCGCTCCGGCCAGCCCGCCGGGACCACCAGCGTCTCGGCCCCGGCGTCCACGAGGGTGCGGAAGAGCTCGGGGAAGCGCAGGTCGTAGCAGGTCGCTACGCCCACGGTGGTCTCCGGCAGCCGGACCGTCACCGGCTCGTGCCCCGCGCCCATCAGCACGGCCTCGCCCTTGTCGAAGCCGAAGCGGTGGATCTTGCGGTAGGAGGCGGCCAGGTCGCCGGAGGGGGAGTAGAGGAGCGAGGTGTTGTAGAGCCGTCCGTCGGGGCCGCGTTCGGGGACCGAACCCGCGTGCAGCCACACGCCCGTGTCGGCCGCGGCCCCCGCCATCGCCTCGTGCGTCGGTCCGCGCAGTGGTTCGGCCGCCGCGTCGAACTCCTCGAAGGCGAACGCGCCGGTGGTCCACAGCTCCGGCAGCACCACGAGGTCGGCGCCCGTCTGCTCCCTCACCAGAGACGCCGCTCGCGCGCGACGCACTTCGACCTTTTCGTCCTCGTTCACGGCGATTTGGATCAGAGAGGCGCGCACACTACCACCGTCCTGGCATTCGAGCCGTTCCACACGGGCCTACGATCGTCACACGAAAGCACTGCCGGGGTGCCGCACAGCAGCGTAACTTGGGGGTCCCTCCCGGCTCGAGCGCAGCCGAGAGTTGGGGGAGTCCCAAGACCCGCCGACCGCAGCCACCGCCCACTGGCACCGCCGCCACCGAACGTCCGTGTACCGACCGCCGAGGGGTCCCGTTTCCGTGAGTCTGCATCCCACCCTCCAGCCCTACGCCGACGCCTGGACTCACTCCATCGAGGCGATATCCGAGCTGGTCCAGCCGCTTGTGGAAGCAGAATGGAACCGCCGCACCCCCTGCCCGGGCTGGTCGGTGCGCGACATCGTCTCGCACGTGCTGGGCCTGGACTCCGAGATGCTCGGCGACCCCCGCCCCATCCACACGCTCCCGCGCGACCTGTACCACGTCACCAACGACCACCAGCGCTACATGGAGATGCAGGTCGACGTCCGCCGCCACCACACGGCGCCGGAGATGACGTCCGAGCTGGAGTACATGATCATCCGGCGCAACCGCCAGCTGCGCAACGAGTCCCGGGACCCCGGCACGAAGGTCCGCGGACCGCTCGGCACCGAGCTGACGCTGGAGGAGGCCGTGCGCCGGCACGCCTTCGACGTGTGGGGGCACGAGCAGGACCTGCGCACGGCCCTCGGCCGCCCGGGCAACCTGGACTCCCCCGGCGCCCACGTCGCCCGTGACGTGCTGCTCTCCGAGCTGCCCGCCGTCGTCGCCGAGCGTGCGGACGCGCCGCGCAGTTCGGCCGTCGTCTTCGACGTGCACGGCCCGGTCGAGTTCCTGCGCACCATCCGCGTCGACATCCAGGGCCGCGGCACCCTCGAGACGTCCCCGGCCCTCGGTCCCGCCGCCACCCTCACCCTCGACTGGGAGACCTACTTCCGCCTGGCCTGCGGCCGCGTGACGCTGGAGGCGTCGAGGGACCGCATCAAGACGGAGGGCGACCAGGACCTGGCGGAGGCGATCCTGCGCCACTTCACCGTGACGCCGTAACAGTTTGCCGCGCCGCTGCGGGCAATCGTGCCTCCCCCCAGTGCTAAAGGCCTGGGAGGTGCCCCCAGGGCGATGGGGCCCCCGCTCATGGGGGTCCCCCCGCGCGAGCGCAGTCGGGCGTGGGGGAGAAGCCGAGAGTGGGGGGCACCCGTCGGCGCCGGGCAGCGCCACCCCCGCACCGCACCGACGACGGATCACCGTCACACAGGAACGTGCACCGTCTCCACCCGGCTCGCCACCAGCCGCTCCCGCTCCCGCAGCGCCGCCCGCCCGCGCAGCCGCAGGATCTGCGTCACGCCCACCGCCTGCAGCACGAACACGGACGAGAAGGCGACCCGGTAGTCGTCCCCCGTCGCGTCCAGCAGGACGCCCACCGCGAACAGCGTGGTCATCGACGCGACGAAGCCGCCCATGTTCGTGATCCCGGAGGCCGTGCCCTGCCGCTCCGGCGGATTCGCCGGGCGGGCGAAGTCGAAGCCGATCATCGAGGCGGGTCCGCACGCACCGAGCACCGTGCACAGGACGACCAGCAGCCACATCGGCGCGTGCTCGGCCGGGTAGGCCAGCGTCGCCGCCCACAGGGCCGCCGTCGTACCCACCGTGCCCAGCGCCAGCGGCAGCCGGGCCGCGTGGTGCCGGGCGATGACCTGGCCGTACACGAGGCCGACCGTCATGTTGGACAGCACGACCAGGGTGAGCAGGGTGCCGGCGGTGGCCCGGGACAGCCCCTGTGCCTCGACCAGGAACGGCATCCCCCACAGCAGCAGGAACACCATCGCGGGGAACTGGGTGGTGAAGTGCACCCACAGCCCGAGCCGCGTCCCCGGCTCCCGCCAGGACGTGGCGATCTGCCGCCGTACGTACGCGGCGCCCTGATGCGGCATCGGGTCGGGCTCGTGCCCCTCGGGGTGGTCCTTGAGGAACAGCAGCAACAGCACGAGGACGACCACACCCGCCAGCGCGCTGCCCGCGAACGCCGCCGTCCAGCCGATGCCGTGCAGCAGCCGGGCCAGGACGAGGGTGGAGACCAGGTTGCCCGCCATGCCGACCAGGCCGGCGAGCTGGGCGACCATCGGCCCGCGCCGGGCCGGGAACCAGCGGGTGCCCAGCCGCAGCACGCTGATGAAGGTCATCGCGTCCCCGCAGCCCAGCAGCGCCCGCGAGGCCAGTGCCATGCCGTACGACGGGGAGAAGGCGAAGCCCAGCTGTCCGGCCGTGAAGAGGACGACGCCGATCCCCAGCACCTTCTTCGTGCCGAGCCGGTCGACCAGCAGGCCGACGGGTATCTGCATGCCGGCGTAGACCAGCAGCTGGAGGATCGAGAAGGTGGACAGGGCGGAGGCGTTGACGTGGAAGCGGTCGGCGGCGTCGAGACCGGCGACCCCCAGGGACGTACGGAAGACGACGGCGACGAAGTAGACGGCGACGCCGACGCTCCACACGGCGATCGCGCGGCGTCCGCCCGGCGGGTCGCCGGGCAGCACGCGGCCGGCCGAGCCGACCGAACTCATCGGACCTCCCCCCTGGCCAGGTGCGAGAACCAGCCCACGTGCCGGCCCACGACGCCGACGGCCGCCTCCGCGTCCCCGGAGCGCAGTGCGTCGAGGAGTTCCTCGTGCTCGGCGAGGGTGTGGGCGATCCGGTCGGGGTGGGAGTGCATGACGGCGACGCCCATGCGCAGCTGGCGGTCGCGGAGCTGGTCGTAGAGGCGGGAGAGGATCTCGTTGCCGCCGCTGCGGACGATCTCGGCGTGGAAGCAGCGGTCGGTGACGGAGGCGGCGGTGAAGTCGCCCGCGGCGGCCTGCTCCTTCTGCCGGGCGAGGAGTTCCTCCAGGCGTTCGACGAGGCCGGGCGGGGCGGGTACGGCCTTCCTGGCCGCGTGCTCCTCGACCAGCAGCCGGGTCTCCACCACGTCCGCGATCTCCTGCGCGGAGACGGGCAGGACCAGGGCGCCCTTCTTCGGATAGAGCCGGATCAGCCCCTCGACCTCCAGCCGGAGCAGCGCCTCGCGCACCGGGGTGCGGGAGACGCCCACGGCCTCGGCCAGCTCGCCCTCGGTGAGCAGCGTCCCGCCCTCGTAACGACGCTCCAGGACGCCCTGCTTGACGTGGGTGTAGACGCGGTCCGCCGCTGGGGGCTGCTTCACTGCCGTGGTCATGCGGACAGGATAGATACAACAGGGACACAACGCGTGAGTGTCCCATCATGTGGACACTGGGTGACGACGCGTCACCCTCCGGGACGGCACCTCACCCGTCGGAGGGACTACGCCGCCCCAACCCGTCTCCGCGGCACAACCATCCGGGCCCGCCGCCGGTCGCACTGACGCGGCCGGCACACCACCGCGCACCGCGCACCGCGCACCGAGCGACAAGCGACGAGCAACGAGCAACGAGCGACGAGCGACGAGCACCGTGCACCGTGCACCGTGCGACGAGCAATCGACCAGCAACGCGGCCGCGCCACCGGGGACTTCACCACAATCGGGGTATTCAACTCAATGACCAGCATCACGGGCACTCCACGCACCCGTCTCCACAAAGCCGTCGCCGTCGCCCTGACCGGCGGCGCCGTACTGGCGACCGGCGCCCTTTCCACCGCACCCGCCCAGGCGGCCGCCCCCGGCCGGGCCGGTGCCGCTCCCGTGCGGGCCGCCGCCGCGCCCTCGATCGCCGCCAAGGGCGGCTTCGTGATGAACAACGCAGGCGGCAGGGCGCTCTACACCAAGGCCGCGGACACCCGGCGCTCCACCGGCTCCACGACCAAGATCATGACCGCCAGGGTCGTGCTGGCCCAGCCGAAGCTGAACCTGGACGCCAAGGTCACCGTCCAGATGGCGTACAGCGACTACATCGTGTCCAAGAACGCCTCGTCCGCCCGCCTGATCGTCGGCGACAAGGTGACGGTGCGGCAGCTGCTGTACGGGCTGATGCTCCCGTCGGGCTGCGACGCGGCGTACGCGCTGGCCGACAAGTTCGGCTCGGGCAGGACGCGGGCGGCGCGGGTGAAGTCGTTCATCGGCAAGATGAACGCGAGCGCCAAGAGCCTCGGCCTGAAGAACACGCACTTCGATTCCTTCGACGGCATCGGCAACGGCAAGAACTACTCGACGCCGCGCGACCTGACGAAACTGGCGAGCAGCGCGATGAAGAACTCCACCTTCCGCACGATCGTCAAGACGAAGAAGTACACGGCGAAGACGAGGACCAAGAAGGGCGGCACCCGCACGATGGCGCCCTGGACCAACACCAACACGCTGCTCGGCAGTTACAGCGGCGCGATCGGCGTGAAGACCGGGTCGGGCCAGGAGGCCAAGTACTGCCTGGTCTTCGCCGCGACCCGCAAGGGCAGGACCGTCATCGGCACGGTGCTGGCCTCCACGTCGTCGGCGCAGCGCGCCAAGGACGCCACGAAGCTCATGAATTACGGCTTCGGCAAGCTGGGCTGACGCCCCCCGCCACCTCGGCCGCCTCGCTCGAAGGGCCCGTCGCACCGGCAACGGGCCCTTTCCGCTGTACCGGCTCCCCCCGTACCGGGCACCTCCTGTACCGGGCACCTCCTGCACCGGACACCCTGTACCGATGAAGATGATGGTGATAGTTTCATTAGCACCATGCTGCTGAGTCTGGACAAGACCGACACCCGGCCCCTGCACGAACAGGTGGCCGGCGCCGTCCGCCGCGCCATCGCCGAGGGCGAGTGCGCGCCCGGGGACCGCCTGCCCTCCGCACGCGATCTCTCCGAGGCCCTGGACATCAACGTCAACACCGTGCTGCGCGCCCTGCGCGAGCTGCGGGACGAGGGACTGCTGGAGTTCCGCCGGGGCCGGGGGGTGACCGTGGCCGAGGGCGCCCGGCCCCACTCCGAGCTGCAGATCCGCGTGCAGGGCCTGGTCGCGGAGGCCGCTCGGCTGGGCTACAGCAGGACCGATCTCATCGACATCATCAGGGGGTTGCCATGAAGGACACGACGGTGGCAAGACGTACGACGGCCGCGGTCTGGACGCTCGGGGTCACGGCCGTGCTCACCGGGCTGCCGCTCGTGGTGCGGGACCGGCTGCCCGACCGGCTGGCGACCCACTGGGGCCTGGACGGCGACGTCCCCAACGGCTCGATGCCCCTGTGGGCCGCCTCCCTCGTTCCCGCGCTGATCTGGCTGGTGACGTCGGCGGTCGTCACCGCCCCGCTGATGCGGGCGGGCCCCACGGCCGGCCCTTCGTGGAGCACGGTGACCCTGCTCCCCACGGGCATCGTCCTGGCCGGAGCGCAGGCCGCCGTCGTCCGCGCCAACCTGGACCGCGCGGACTGGCACGAGGCCCGGCAGCCCGCCTCCTGGGTCGTGGCGATCCTCACCGCGGCCGTCCTCGCGGGAGCGGTCGGCTGGCTGCTGGTCACCAGGCGGCGCGGTGCCTCCGGCGGCGGCACGACGTCCGCCGGTGACGCCGCCGCGCTGGACATCCCGGAGGGCCGGCGACTGGTCTGGTTCTCCCGCACCGTCAACCCCTGGCTGCAGCTGCTGGCGGCCGTGACCGGCCTGGCGGCGGTGGCCGCGCTCGTCGCCCGGGTCGGGGGCCTGGCGGAGTCGGGCAGCCTGTGGGCACTGTTCGCGGGGTGCGCCGCCGCCTCCCTCCTCTCCGTCCTCTTCTCCTCCGTGCAGGCCCGCGTCTCCGAGCGGGGGCTCGAAGTCTCCTTCGGACCGTTCGGCTGGCCCGGACGCCGCTGGGCGCCGGGCGACATCGACACGGCGCGGGCGGAGTACCGCAGACCCGCCGAGGTCGGCGGCTGGGGCTACCGCATCAGCGGCCTGGGCACCACGGTGATGCTGCGCGCCGGTGAGTGCCTGGTCGTACGGCCCCGGGGCCGCCGTACCGACTTCGCCGTGAGCGTCGACGACGCCGAACGGGGCGCGGCCCTGCTCAACTCGCTGCGCGGGGGCCGGCCCCGGCGCTGACCGCACGCGCGGCGGGTTCAGCAGGACGAAACAGCGCGGAGCCGCGTGCCCCCGGGGGACACGCGGCTCCGCCGCCGGTACTTCCCGTGCGTCACGCCCAGGTGATCAGCCGCTTGGGCTGCTCCAGGACCGCCGCCACGTCGGCGAGGACCTTGGAGCCCAGTTCGCCGTCGACCAGACGGTGGTCGAAGCTCAGGGCGAGCGTGGTCACCTGACGCGGTTTCACCTTGCCCTTGTGGACCCACGGCTGGAGCTTGATCGCGCCGACCGCGAGGATCGCGGACTCGCCCGGGTTGAGGATCGGCGTGCCGGTGTCGACGCCGAAGACCCCGACGTTGGTGATGGTCACCGTGCCGCCCTGCATGGCGCCGGGGCTGGTCCTGCCCTCCCGGGCCGTGGAGACCAGCTCGCCCAGGGAACCGGCCAGCTGCGGCAGCGTCTGGGCCTGGGCGTCCTTGATGTTGGGGACGATCAGGCCGCGCGGGGTGGCCGCGGCGATGCCCAGGTTGACGTAGTGCTTGACCACGATCTCCTGGGCGGCCTCGTCCCAGGAGGCGTTGATCTCCGGGTGGCGCCTGATCGCGACCAGCAGGGCCTTGGCGATCAGGAGGAGCGGATTCACGCGCAGGCCCGCGAACTCCTTGTCCTGCTTCAGCTCCTCGACCAGCTTCATCGTGCGCGTCACGTCGACCGTGACGAACTCCGTGACGTGCGGCGCCGTGAACGCCGAGCCGACCATCGCCGCAGCGGTCGCCTTGCGGACCCCCTTGACCGGCACACGGGTCTCACGCGCCGTGTCGTACGACGCCGGTGCCGCCGCCGGGGACGGGGCGGGCGCGACGGCCGCGGAGGCCGCTTGCTGAGCCGGCTCCGGTGCCGGTTCCGGCGTACCGGGCCGGGCGGACACCGCCGCGTGCACGTCCTCGCGGGTGACGATGCCGTCCGGCCCGGAGGGCACCACCGTCGCCAGGTCGACGCCGAGGTCCTTGGCCAGCTTGCGCACCGGCGGCTTCGCCAGCGGCCGCCCGGCGCCGGACGGAATGGCGGGTGCCGCCGGGGCTGTCGGGGCCGCGGGTGCCGCCGGGGCTGCGGGTGCCGGGGACGTCGCGGGTGCCGCGGGGGCCGCCGGTCCGTGGCCGTTCAGCTCGGCCTGGATCGCCGCCGACGCCTCCTGCGCGGCGGCCGGGGTCTGCGCGCCCTTGCGGGGGCGTCGCCTGGTCGCGGAGGTGGAGACCCCGTACCCGACCAGGACCGGCTGGCGGCCCTGGGGCTCCGGTTCCTCCGCCCCGGAGGCGGCAGGCGTCCCGGCCGCGGTCTCCGGTGCCGGATCCGCGGCGTCCGCCGCACCGTCCCCCACGGCCACCGCGATGATCGGCGTGCCCACGTCGACGGTGGTGCCCTCGGCGAAGTGCAGCTCGCGGACCACGCCGTCGTAGGGGATGGGCAGCTCGACGGCGGCCTTGGCCGTCTCGACCTCGCACACCACCTGCCCGTCGGTGACCGTGTCACCGGCCTTGACGTACCACTTGAGGATCTCGGCCTCGGTGAGTCCCTCGCCCACGTCGGGCATCCTGAACTCGCGCAGGGCGCTGTCCGTCATCGTCGTCACGCTCCCCTCCTCAGTACGCCAGCGAGCGGTCGACGGCGTCGAGCACCCGGTCCAGGTCGGGCAGGAACTCCTCCTCGAGGCGCGCCGGCGGGTACGGGGCGTGGTAGCCGCCGACCCGCAGCACCGGGGCCTCCAGGTGGTAGAAGCAGCGCTCCGTGATCCGGGCCGCGATCTCCGCGCCCGAGCCGAAGAACACCGGCGCCTCGTGGACCACGACCAGGCGGCGGGTCCGGTGGACCGACGCCTGGATCGTGTCGAAGTCGAGCGGCGAGATCGAGCGCAGGTCGACGACCTCCAGGGAACGGCCCTCCTCGGCCGCCGCGTCGGCGGCCTCCTGGCAGAGCTTCACCATCGGGCCGTACGCCGCCAGCGTCAGGTCGGTGCCCTCGCGCACCACGCGCGCGGCGTGCAGCGGGCCGGGGATGGCCTCCGTGTCGACCTCGGCCTTGTCCCAGTACCGGCGCTTGGGCTCGAAGTAGATCACCGGGTCGTCGCTCTGGATGGCCTGCTGCATCATCCAGTACGCGTCCGCGGCGTTCGAGGGGCCGACCACCTTCAGGCCCGGCACGTGCGCGAACAGCGCCTCGGGGGACTCGGAGTGGTGCTCGACCGCGCCGATGCCGCCACCGTAGGGGATGCGGATGACGACCGGCATCTTCACCTTGCCCAGCGAGCGGGCGTGCATCTTCGCCAGCTGGGTGACGATCTGGTCGTAGGCCGGGAAGACGAAGCCGTCGAACTGGATCTCCACCACCGGCCGGTAGCCGCGCAGGGCCAGGCCGATGGCGGTGCCGACGATGCCGGACTCGGCCAGCGGGGTGTCGACGACCCGGTCCTCGCCGAAGTCCTTCTGCAGACCGTCGGTGACCCGGAAGACACCGCCGAGCTTGCCTACGTCCTCGCCCATGATCAGGACCTTGGGGTCCGACTCCAGTGCGCGGCGCAGCGACTCGTTGATCGCCTTGGCCACCGCCATCTTCTCCGCAGCCATGTCAGACCCCCTCGGCCTCTGCGAACGACGCCTGGTAGGCGGCGAACTGCGCCCGCTCCTCGTCGACGAGCGCGTGCCCGTCCGCGTACACGTTCTCGAAGAGGGCGAGACGGTCCGGGTCCGGCATGGCACGGACCACCTCGCGCACTCGTTTGCCCAACGTCTCGCTCTCCGCCTCCAGTTCCGCGAAGAATCCCTCGTCCGCGTGGTGTGCGGACTCCAGGTGGCGGCGCAGGCGCAGGATCGGGTCCTTCGCCTCCCAGGCGGCGCGCTCGTCGTCGTGCCGGTAGCGGGAGGGGTCGTCCGAGGTGGTGTGGGCGCCCATGCGGTACGTGTACGCCTCGATCAGCGCGGGTCCCTCGCCGCGCCGGGCGCGGTCCAGGGCCCAGCGGGTGACCGCGAGGGAGGCCAGCACGTCGTTGCCGTCGACGCGGACGCCGGGGAAGCCGAAGCCCTGGGCGCGCTGGTAGAGCGGCACGCGGGTCTGCTTCTCGTTGCCCTCGGAGATCGCCCACTGGTTGTTCTGGCAGAAGAACACCACGGGCGCGTTGTAGACGGCGGCGAAGTTGAAGGCCTCGCTGACGTCGCCCTGGCTGGAGGCGCCGTCGCCGAAGTACGCGATCACGCCCGAGTCCGCGCCGTCCTTGGCGACGCCCATGGCGTAGCCGGTGGCGTGCAGGGCCTGCGAGCCGATGACGATCGTGTACAGGTGGAAGTTGTTGCTGTTCGGGTCCCAGCCGCCGTGGTTGACGCCGCGGAACATGCCGAGGAGGTTGGTGGGGTCGACCCCGCGGCACCAGGCGACGCCGTGCTCGCGGTAGGTCGGGAAGACGTAGTCGTCCTCGCGGGTGGCGCGGCCGGAGCCGATCTGGGCGGCCTCCTGGCCGAGCAGCGAGGCCCACAGGCCCAGCTCGCCCTGGCGTTGCAGCGCGGTGGCCTCGGCGTCGAAGCGCCGGGTGAGGACCATGTCGCGGTACAGGCCGCGCAGCTCGTCGGGGGTGATGCCGGCGACGTACTCGGCGTACTCCGCGTAGGCCGCCTTCCCGGTCGGCTCGACGCGCTCGCCCTCGGGCGTCAGCAGCTGCACCAGCTCCGTCTCGGAGCCCTTCTTCGCAGCGGCGCGCGTGGTGCGGGTGGGACGAGTGGTGCGGGTGCCGGTGGTGCGGGTGGTGCGCTTGGTGCCGGTCCCGGCCTTGCCGCCGGTGTTCCCGGCCGCCTTGCCGCCGGTGTTCCCGGACGCCTCGGTGCCGGTGGTTCCGGCCGCCTTGCTTCCGGCGCTGCGTCGCGGTTTGCGCGCGGCAGTGCTCTCGGTCACGTGTGCTCCTCCGTCGGTCCGGCCCCCGGGTTCGCCGGAAGCCAGTGCGGCTCACCTGCGGCCCGGCGGACGCACAAGGGTGGGGTGCGGCCCGGTCGGGAACAGGCGTGACAGGTGTCCCGGCGAGCGCCCTGCGAATAGCACGTTACCCAGTGCTCCACATTTCTGTGAAACCCCTCCTGACCTGCATTTTTACTCGGATTTCCAAGTAAATCGGCGAAGTGCGGAAGTTGCCCTGGTCACAGCCTTGCAGGGGGCCGGAACAACGGCACGTTATCCCGGCCACCCCGGGCACGGGAAGAGCCCGTGTGTGACACTGAGCGCGTGCGCGAAGACCGAAAAATCCGGGTATTCCTCCTCGACGACCACGAGGTGGTCCGCCGGGGGGTGCACGACCTGCTCTCCGGCGAGGCCGACATCGAGGTGGTGGGCGAGGCCGGCACGGCGGCCGACGCCCAGGCCCGGATCCCGGCCACCCGTCCGGACGTGGCGGTACTGGACGTCCGGCTTCCGGACGGCAGCGGCGTGGAGGTGTGCCGCGACATCCGCTCCCTTGACGACTCCGTCCGGTGCCTCATGCTGACCTCGTTCGCCGACGACGAGGCCCTCTTCGACGCGATCATGGCGGGCGCCTCCGGGTACGTCCTCAAGGACATCCGCGGCGCCGAGCTGCTGGGCGCCGTACGGGAGGTGGCGGCGGGGAAGTCGCTGCTCGACCCGTCGGCCACCGCGCGGGTGCTGGAGCGGCTGCGGGACGGCGGGGCGAAGGCCGACGACCGGCTGGCCCACCTCACCGACCAGGAGCGCCGGATCCTCGATCTGATCGGCGAGGGGCTGACCAACCGCGCGATCGGCGAACGGCTGCACCTGGCGGAGAAGACGATCAAGAACTACGTCTCGAGCCTGCTGGCCAAGCTGGGCATGCAGCGGCGTTCCCAGGCGGCCGCCTTCGTGGCCCGTCTGGAGGCCGGCAACCGCTGACGGCACCTGGGGGGGGCGGGGCGGGCCGGGGGTGCCGGCAGAGGGCTCCGGTCCCGTGTGCCTGTACGGCGGGTTCCCGGCCCCCGCTGCGGATCCCTCCCTGTGTGCCTGTGCCGCGGGTTCCCGGGCCTACTCGGGACTTACGTCCCCTTCTGCCGGGGCGGGCGACTCTGTCACCGGTGTCCCCCGCCGCCGCACAGTGAGTCCATGCCCTCCGACGAACAGCTCGCCGTCGGCCTGCTCGGCCGCACCGCCTACGGCCGGGCGGCCACGACCATGCGTGCGCTGCCCTTCCTCGCGCTCGCGCGGCACATCGTGGCCGACGGCCGGGTCCTGCTGCGCATGCCCAGGAGCTGGGGGTACCACCAGGTGTGCGCCGGCAGCGTCGTCGCCTACGGGGCGGACAACCTCACCACCGCCCGGCTCGGCGAGGGGCTGTGGACCGTGCAGGTCGTGGGCCGGTGCGAGGCCCACGAGCCGACGGCGGCCGAGCTGGAGCGGTTCGGTCCGGCGCCGAGCCGGGTGGACGGCGAGCCGTACGAACCCGCCTACCTGCGCGTCGACCCGCAGTTCGGCACGGTGCACTTCACGGACGACGACGCGACCGGCCCCGCGTAACCCCGTCCCGGTCCCGCATACCCCGTCCCGGTCCCGGTCCCGGCCCGCACGCCCCCGTCCCGGTCCCGGTCCCGGTCCCGCGTAACCCCGTCCCGGTCCCGGTGCGCGAACGCGACCCGGTCGCGCTGAGCAAACGCAACGCGCGCGTGGAGCCCGTTTCCGGGCCGCACGCGCGCGTAAGAGTCGAGGGGTTTCGGTCACTCGTTCCCGGCGTCGCCGGTGGGGCCGCCGGCGCCCTCGGTGTTGCCGCCCGGCGCGGTCTCGTCGCCGCCCGGCGGAGTCTCGCCGCCGCCCGGATCGGTCTCGCCGTCGTCCGACGTCTCCTCCGGCGGCGTGGACGGTGCCGTCTCGCCACCGGTCGGCTCGTTGGTCGGGCCCTGTGTCGCGGTCTCCGACGGCGTCCACGTCGGCGTCCACGGCGCGTCCTGGTCCCCGCCCGTGCCCACCCCGCCCGAGCCCTGCTCCCGGCCCGGGTCGGTGGTCTCCTCCGTCGCGTCGTCGCTGGGCGAGGAACTGGGCGACTCCTCGCCGGTGCTCTGCGAGGTGCTCGCCGTGGGACTGGTGTCGGGCTTGCCGCCGCCCTTGCCGTCGTCGCCGTTGTTCAGTGCCAGCGCGACGCCGGCCGCGACGGCGATCACCGCGAGGACGGCCAGTATCCACAGCTTGCCGCGGCCGCTGCCCTTGTTGCCGCCGCCCTCGAAGCCACCGTCGTCGCCGCCGTAGCGGCCCGGCAGGATCGGCTGCGGGATCTGCTGGGTGCCCGAGGCGCCGTGGCCGGGGTGGGGCAGCGCGGTGGTGCCCGCGAGCCCCGCGGCGGGCGTGTGCCGGCCGTCGTGCGCGGCCACCGGGCCGGTGTTCCAGGTGCCGGTGTGGCCGCCCTGCTCGTAGAGCATCTGCAGCCCGTACTGGACCAGGCCGCGCATCTCCTCGGCGGTCTGGAAACGGTCGTCGGGCTCCTTGGCCAGCGAGCGCATCACCAGGCCGTCCAGCTCCGGCGGGGTGGCGTCGGAGACCTCGGACGGGGGCGTCGGGATGTCCTGCACGTGCTGGTAGACCACCGACAGCGGGGTCTCGCCGGTGAACGGCGGGCGCAGCGCGAGGAGTTCGTAGAGCAGGCAGCCCGTCGCGTACAGGTCGGAGCGGTGGTCGACGGCCTTGCCGAGGGCCTGCTCCGGGGACAGGTACTGCGGGGTGCCCATGACCATGCCGGTCTGCGTCATCGTCGACTGGGCGCCGTGCAGGGCACGCGCGATGCCGAAGTCCATCACCTTCACCGCGCCGGCGTTGGTGATGATGACGTTGGCCGGCTTGATGTCGCGGTGGACGATGCCGTGCTGGTGCGAGTAGGCCAGCGCCTCCAGGACTCCGGAGACGATGATCAGCGCCTGTTCGGGGCCGGGCGCCTCTGCGTTGAGGAGGAGGTCGCGGATGGTGCGGCCCTCGACGATCTCCATCACGATGTAGGGCACGGACTGGCCGCCGACGACGTCCTCGCCGGAGTCGTACACGGCCACGATGGCGTGGTGGTTGAGGCCCGCCACCGACTGCGCCTCGCGCGTGAACCGGGCCTTGGAGACGGGGTCTTCGGCCAGGTCGGCCCGGAGCAGCTTGACCGCCACGGTGCGCCCGAGGCGGACGTCCTCCGCGGCGAACACCTCGGCCATGCCGCCCCGCCCGAGTCTGCGGGTCAGCCGGTACCGGCCGTCGCCGACCAGGCCTCCGTTGCCCCAGTTCTCCGGCGCGTCAGACATACCGCCGCCAGATGCCTCGGGTTCGGACGGGCCCTGGGCGCGCTGCTGCTGTGCCATCAGTCCTCGCCGTCGTTTCTGCCCGCGGTACGCGCGGTGTTGTTACGGTCTCCGTCGGCCACGCTACAGCCTCAGCGGGGGCCTCCGGTCCGGGATGGGCGCCGGGACCGGACATCAGACGGACCGGTCATGAAACCCTGGTTCCGTACTGTCGTGCAAATTCTGTGCACCGGCGCTGCAGCGGCTGTAACGCTTCCGCGACGCTTCCTTCGCGTACGGTCACGGAACGGGCACCACGCTTGACGTGTCAGTGCCCTGGGGCAGACTTGGCCGGGAATAGCACTATCGATCACGAGCGCGCGCACCGCCGCAACCGGCGTCGCGGCGCCTACGGGGGACGCAGAAACATGAGCCAGGACGCCGGACAAAGCCGGTACGCGGGGCGCGCGCTCGCCGGCGGCCGCTACCAGCTGCGCGACTTGCTCGGCGAGGGCGGCATGGCCTCGGTGCACCTGGCGTACGACTCGGTGCTCGACCGACAGGTCGCGATCAAGACACTCCACACCGAGCTGGGCCGGGAGCAGGCCTTCCGCGAACGCTTCCGCCGCGAGGCCCAGGCCGTGGCCAAGCTCACGCACACCAACATCGTCTCGGTCTTCGACACCGGCGAGGACGAGCTGGACGCCATGACGACGCCGTACATCGTCATGGAGTACGTGGAGGGCCGGCCGCTGGGCTCGGTGCTCGACGAGGACGTGCGGCAGCAGGGCGCGATGCCCGCCGACAAGGCCCTGAAGATCACCGCGGACGTGCTGGCGGCGCTGGAGATCAGCCACGAGATGGGCCTGGTCCACCGCGACATCAAGCCCGGCAACGTGATGATGACCAAGCGCGGTGTGGTCAAGGTCATGGACTTCGGCATCGCCCGGGCCATGCAGTCCGGCGTGACCTCGATGACGCAGACCGGCATGGTCGTCGGCACCCCGCAGTACCTCTCGCCCGAACAGGCCCTCGGCCGCGGCGTGGACGCCCGCTCCGACCTGTACTCGGTCGGCATCATGCTGTTCCAACTGGTCACGGGGCGCCTGCCGTTCGACGCGGACTCGCCGCTGGCGATCGCCTACGCGCACGTGCAGGAGGAGCCGGTCGCCCCCTCCACGGTGAACAGCGCCCTGCCTGCGGCCGTGGACGCGCTGGTGGCCCGCGCGCTGAAGAAGAACCCCAACGAACGCTTCCCCAGTGCCGAGGCCATGCGGGACGAGTGCCTGCGCGTGGCCGCCTCCTTCCAGGCCGCCCCGCCGAGCATCGTGCCGGGCGCGAGCACGTCGAGCGGCGCCGGCGTCGGCTCCGCGGTGTTCCCGCCGGTCGGCCAGGGCACCCCGGCACCCACGGGCCCCGTCCAGACGCCCTACCAGCCGACGCCGGCCCCGACCGCGAACCCGTACGGCACCCCGCCGCCCGCCACGCACCCGCCGGCGTACGGCTATCCGCAGCAGGGCGGCGGCTACCAGACGCCCGCCCCCGCGCAGTACGGCCACCAGCAGGGCGCCGCCACGCCGCCGCCGTACAACCTGGCGCCGTCGGCCCCGGCGTCCGGCTCCGGTGGCGGCGGCAGGAGCAACAAGCCGGTGATCATCGGCTCGGCCGTGGTCGCCGTCCTGGCCGTCGGCGGACTGATCGCCGCGCTGCTGATGAACGGGAGCGGCGACGAGGACCCCGAGGCCGGCGGCTCCGCGTCCCCGTCCGCGTCGAAGGCGGCGGGCTACCGCGGTCCCGACACGACGAGGACGATCGACGAGGACGAGTGCACCGAGCCGAAGGAGTCGTACAACGACCCCGACAAGATCCAGGTGCCGAACTTCACGTTCAAGTACATCGGCTCCGTCAAGGAGTGCTTCAACGCCGCGGGCTGGCAGATGAAGGTCGTCGACGTCGACGAGAACACCTACGGCGAGGGCTCGATCCGGGACCAGTTCCCCACGGCCGGCACCGACGTCGACCCCGACGACATGCCGGAGATCCAGCTCAAGGTGTCGACGGGCAACCCGGCCTCCGACTGAGGCGCCGGAAGACGGCCCGGAAGACTCCCGGGAAGACGCCCCGAAGGACACGGCGAAGGGCCCGGCAGCAGGTGCTGCCGGGCCCTTCGCGATGTCGGAGCGTGGCCGGCCTGTTTCCCGGTCCGTCCCGGGTCCTCCCGTCCGAGCGGTGGACCCGGACCGTCCGAGCGGTGGACCCGGAGGGGGGCGGCCCTGGGGTACGGCCGGCGGTACGCCTACAGGTGCGGTACGCCTACAGGTAGGGGCCGCCGGAGCGGCCGCCGGGGTGCGGGGGCTCCTCGCCCTCACCGCCGGCGCCCGGCGGGAGCGCACGGCGCATCGACTCCAGCTGGGCCCGCGCGGCCATCTGCTGGGCGAACAGCGTGGTCTGGATGCCGTGGAACAGGCCTTCCAGCCAGCCCACCAGCTGGGCCTGCGCGATGCGCAGTTCGGCGTCGGTCGGGGTGGCGTCGTCCGTGAACGGCAGCGAGAGCCGCTCCAGTTCCTCGACCAGCTCGGGGGCCAGGCCGTCCTCCAGCTCCTTGACCGAGCTGGCGTGGATCTCCTTCAGCCGGGCCCGGCTCGCCTCGTCCAGCGGCGCGACGCGCACCTCTTCCAGCAACTGCTTGATCATGCTGCCGATCCGCATGACCTTGGCGGGCTGCTCCACCTGGTCCGTCACGGGGATCTCACGGGAGTCGTCGTCACCGCCGCCGCTGAGCGCCATTCCGTCCTGGCCGACGACCAGGATCTGAGGGTTCTCCGGCGACCTGTCGTTCCTCGGCATCTCCATGCCGCCATTGTCGCGCACCGGCATGCAGCGACCGGGCGGTGCCCCCGTGCAAACGGCGTTCTTCGCGCTCGGCGGAGTCCGGAATGCCGGGATGGCCGAGGAGTGTGACGCTTGTTCCGTCGGCCCCCACGACCGGCGGACACCAGCTGTGACCGAACGCCTCTGGTCGTAACCAGCCGTAACCATTCCTAACCGGTTGCGGTCGGTCGGGGCCGGGCGTCACGGGCGTCCGGGCGTCACGGGGCGTCCGGGTGGCCGGGCGTCCGGGTGGCCGAGGGGCTTCACGGGATGTACGAGCGTTGTCCGGCGTCGGGTGCGTCGTGGGGCGTCCGGTATCTCGTGAGGCGTTCGGGGCGTCACCGTTCATCGCTGGCTCTTACCGGGAGGGGGTCACGGGCGTGACTCCATGGCTGCGCACACTGCGAACGACGGGGCTGGTGGGAGCCCTGGGCGTCGGCGCGCTGATGTCGCCGTACGGGGCGGGCACGGCGCACGGCGTCGGGACCGCGGTGGCGGGGGCGGTGGTGGCGGGAACGGTGGGGACAGCGGGAACGGTGGGGACGGGGACGGTGCGTGGTGCGGCGGGCGCGCCGGTCGCGGCCGTGCCGTCGCCGGAGGCCTCGGGGCCGGGGCGGGAGCAGGCGCCGACGGCGGGCGACGACGAGGAGCATGCCGACGGGCAGGACGGGCGGAGCGAGCAGCAGCGTCCGGAGCGTCCCGGGCGCCCCGGCGGCCACGACCGCCCGGCACCCGCGGACACCCCCCACCGTCCGGACGGCCCGGACGGCACCGGAACCGCCTCGCCGTCCGCGCCCGGCGCCGGGCGGGGTTCCGCGACGCCCTCGCCGTCCGGCACCTCCGCCGGGCCCTCGCGGCCGGAAGGCCGACCGGACGAGGACAAGGGGCGGCCGCGCCGCGACGGGGGACGGGAGACCGAGGAGCACGGCACGGACGCGCACGCCGGGCGGGGGACCGACGGTGACGGCAACGGCGACGTCGCGGCCCCGGCCGAGGACCCGGCCGCCGCCGTGCCGCCCGAGACCACCGGAGTGCCCTCGCCGTCCCCGTCGCGGGCCCGGCCGCAGGAGGGCGCGTACACGCAGGGGGCCGCCGAGCCGGTACTGCGGGTCCTCCCCCTCGGCAGCGGGCTGGTCCTCGTCGGACTCGGTCTCGCCCTGGCCTTCGTGGGCCTGCGGCTGCGCAGGGCGTAGCGGCAGGCCCACGAAGGCCAGGACGTCTGCCCGGCCGCTGCGCGCGGCGGCTGCTGCTACTACTACTGCTGCTGCCGCTGCTGCCGCTGCTGCCGCTGCTACGAGGCGGTGACCAGCAGCACCTTGCCGATGTGCCCGCTCTCCTCCACCACCCGGTGGCCCTCCGTGGCCCGGCTCATCGGCAGTTCGCGGTCGACGACCGGGCGGAGGTGACCGCCGGCGAACAGCGGCCAGACGTGCTCGCGCACGGCGGCGACGATGGCCGCCTTCTCCTCCAGCGGGCGGGCGCGCAGCGAGGTCGCGCTGACGGCGGCGCGCTTGGCGAGGAGCGTGCCGATGTTCAGCTCGCCCTTGCGGCCGCCCTGCATGCCGATGATCGCGAGCCGGCCGTTCACCGCGAGGGCCTCGACGTTGCGGTCCAGGTACTTGGCGCCCATGTTGTCGAGGATCACGTCCGCGCCCGTCCCGCCCGTCGCGTCCTTCACCTCGGCGACGAAGTCCTGCTCGCGGTAGTTGATCAGGACGTCGGCGCCCAGTTCGGCGCAGCGCTCCAGCTTCTCCTCGGTGCCCGCCGTGACGGCGACCTTCGCGCCGACCGCCTTGGCGAGCTGGATCGCCATCGTGCCGATGCCGCTGGAGCCGCCGTGCACGAGCAGCGTCTCGCCGGGGCGCAGGTGGGCGACCATGAAGACGTTCGACCAGACCGTGCAGACCACCTCGGGCAGGGCCGCCGCCTCCTTGAGGCCGATGCCCTCCGGCACCGGCAGCAGCTGCCCGGACGGGACGACGACCTTCTCGGCGTAGCCGCCGCCCGCGAGCAGGGCACACACCTCGTCGCCCACGGACCAGCCCGACACGCCGGGGCCGAGGGCGGCGACCCGGCCGGAGCACTCCAGGCCGGGGTACACGGACGCGCCGGGCGGCGGGTCGTAGAAGCCCTGTCGCTGCATGATGTCGGCGCGGTTGACGGCGCTGGCCACCACCTCGACGAGGACCTCGCCCTCGCCGGGCTGCGGGTCGGGGACCTCGGCCCACACCAGCGCCTCGGGGCCTCCGGGTTCGGGAATCGTGATCGCATGCATGGGAGCGACGCTACTCCTGCGTCCCTGGTCCGGCCCGCGCACCGCCGCCACGGGCCCGCGCCGCCGCCATGGGTCCGCGCACCGCCGCCACGGGCCCGGCCGCCGCCGACGCGAGCCCGGAGGGCGTAGGTCCGCGGACCGAGTGCGCCACGACTTCGGGACCGTCCGCCGGAAATCCCTTCGCGCCACCGATGAGTTTGCGCGACGGTAAAGGTCTCCCCATGCGTATCCCAAGAACGCGGAAGGACCACCAGCCATGAGCACGCACACGTCCGGACTCGCGATCGAGACCGCGGGACTGGTGAAGACGTTCGGTGAGACCCGGGCCGTGGACGGGGTGGACCTGGCGGTGCCCGCCGGCACGGTCTACGGCGTCCTCGGTCCGAACGGCGCGGGCAAGACCACCACGGTCAAGATGCTCGCCACCCTCCTGCGCCCGGACGACGGCCATGCCCGGGTCTTCGGTCACGACGTCGTGCGCGAGGCGGACGAGGTCCGCGGCCGGGTGAGCCTCACCGGCCAGTACGCGTCCGTGGACGAGGACCTCACCGGCACCGAGAACCTGGTCCTGCTGGGCCGGCTCCTCGGGCACGGCAAGGCGGCGGCGCGCGAGCGGGGCGAGCAGCTGCTGGCCGCCTTCGGTCTGACCGGGGCGGCGGCGAAGCAGGTCAAGCACTACTCCGGCGGCATGCGCCGGCGCATCGACATCGCCGCCTCCATCCTCAACACCCCCGACCTGCTCTTCCTCGACGAGCCGACCACCGGTCTCGACCCGCGCAGCCGCAACCAGGTCTGGGACATCGTGCGGGCGGTCGTCGCCCAGGGCACGACGGTGCTGCTGACCACGCAGTACCTCGACGAGGCCGACCAACTGGCCTCGCGGATCGCGGTCATCGACAAGGGCCGGGTGATCGCGGAGGGCACCAAGGGCGAGCTGAAGGCCTCCGTCGGCGCCGGTTCCGTCCATCTGCGGCTGCGGGACGCCCAGGAGCGGCCGGAGGCCGAGCGGGTGCTGCGGGACCTGCTGATCGCCGAGGTGCAGCTGGAGCCCGACCCGGTGGCCCTGTCCGCGCGCCTCGGGGCGGCGGCCAGTGACACCGCCGCCGACCAGGCCGCCAAGGCGCTCAGTGAGCTGGCCCGGGCCGGGATCACCGTCGACAGCTTCTCCCTGGGGCAGCCCAGCCTCGACGAGGTCTTCCTGGCGCTGACCGGACACGACACCGGAACCGGCACCGCCACCGACGCCGGAACCGGCCGGAGCACCACCGAGGGCGGCTCCGGCACCGACACGAAGGACGAGGTCACGGCATGAGCACGGCCACGAGCACCGCCGGCGGGGAACTCTCCTCGGTCAGCACCGAATCGCTGGCGGCCCTGCTGATCGCCAAGCAGCGGCCGCCGCGGCCCAGCGCCCTGTCCGCGTCCCTGACCTTCGGCTGGCGCGCGATCCTCAAGATCAAGCACGTGCCGGAGCAGTTGTTCGACGTCACCGCCTTCCCGATCATGAACCTGTTGATGTTCACCTACCTCTTCGGCGGTGCGCTCGCGGGTTCGCCCGGCGACTACATCCAGTTCGTCCTGCCGGGCATCCTGGTGATGTCGGTCGTGATGATCACGATGTACACCGGGGTCTCGGTCAACATCGACATCGAGAAGGGCGTCTTCGACCGCATCCGCTCGCTGCCGATCTGGCGGCCCTCGGCGATGGTCGGCTACCTCCTCGGCGACGCCCTGCGGTACACCATCGCGTCCGTCGTGATGCTCTCGGTCGGGCTGCTGCTCGGCTACCGGCCCGACGGCGGGTTCGTCGGCGTGGTCGCCGGGATCGCGCTGCTGCTGCTCTTCTCGTTCGCCTTCTCGTGGATCTGGACGATGTTCGGGCTGATGCTGCGCACCGAGAAGTCGGTGATGAGCGTCAGCATGATGGTGATCTTCCCGCTCACCTTCCTGTCCAACGTCTTCGTCGACCCGAGGACCATGCCGGGCTGGCTCCAGGCCTTCGTCAACAACAGCCCGATCACCCACCTGGCGTCCGCGGTGCGCGGCCTGATGGCGGGTGACTGGCCGGGCGTCGAGATCGCCTGGACGCTGGGCTGGGCGGGCGCGCTCCTGCTGGTCTTCGGCCCGGTCACGATGCGGCTGTACAACCGCAAGTAGCGGCGGTGTCAGTCGCGGGGGAGCGGGCGGGCGTCGGGCGCCACATGGGTGGCCGGCGTCGCCCGCACGATCGTGATCAGACGGTCCGTCAACTCCAGCTCGCCCACGGCCGGATCGTCGTACCCCAGCACCCGGTGCCCGCGCAGCACGCTCACCACCAGGTCGTTCGTCTCGCGGGGCTTCTTGCCCACCTCGGCCTTTATGACGGGCCGCTCGACCAGGTCGAGTCCGCTGCCCTGGCTGATGAGGTCCTCCATGACCATGCCGGCGGCGGGGCTGAGCACCGAGAGCCCGAGCAGCCGGCCCGCGGCGCTGGCGCTGGTGATCACGGCGTCGGCGCCGGACTGCTTCAGCAGCGGCGCGTTCTCCTCCTCGCGGACCGCGACCACGATCTTCGCGCCGCGGTTGAGCTGCCGGGCCGTCAGGGTCACCAGCACGGCCGTGTCGTCGCGCTGGGTGGCGATGATGATCTGCTTCGCCCGGAACACCTCCGCGCGGTTCAGCACGTCACTGCGGGTGGCGTCGCCTATGACGCCCGCGTAGCCGTGGGCGGTCGCGGCCTCGATGGCCTTGCCGCTGGGGTCGACCACGACCACCTGCTCCTTGCGCAGCCCCGTCGCGCAGACGGTCTGGATCGCCGACCGCCCCTTGGTGCCGAAGCCGACGACGACGGTGTGATCGCGCAAGGCGGACCTCCAGCGGTTGAGGCGCCACTCCTCCCGAGTGCGCTCGGTGAGGGCTTCCAGGGTGGTGCCGACCAGGATGATCAGGAACAGCACGCGCAGGGGCGTGATGACGAAGATGTTGGTCAGCCGGGCGGCGTCGCCGACCGGGGTGATGTCGCCGTATCCGGTGGTGGAGAGGGTGACGGTGGCGTAGTAGAAGGCGTCGAGGAGGTCGACCGTGCCGTCGGAGTTGTCGTTGTAGCCGTCGGCGTCGGCGTAGACGATGAACGCGGTCGCCACCAGCACCACCAGGGCCAGGGACAGCCGTTTGGCGACCTGGCGGATCGGGTGCTCCACCAGTTTCCTGGGGAGTTTCACCCGGTGGGTCACGAGGTGCTCGTCCGCCTGGCGGGCGATCGCGTCCTGGCCCGGAAGTTTCACGTGAAACACACTCCGATCCCGCCGGTGGCCCAGGGCAGATCGAGCAGTTCGGCCTCCTGCCCCGGCCCCGCGCCACCAGGGGGTACGACGGCCAGCGCGTCGGCGGCGGCGATGCCGCGCAGCATGGCCGGACCGTTGTAGTGCAGCGGTGCGGCAGCGTCACCGCGCAGCACCACGGGGACGAGACGGGTGTCGTACGGGTGCCCCTGCACCGCGTCCCTCAGCGGCAGCGTGTACGGCTCGGGCGCCGGACGGGCGGCGAGGGTGCGCAGCAGCGGCTCGGCGAGGGTGAGCAGTCCGGAGACGGCGGCCAGGGGGTTGCCGGGCAGTCCCACGAGGTGCTGGCCGTCCTTCAGACGGGCCAGCAGCATGGGGTGTCCGGGGCGCACCCGCACACCGTCCACGAGGAGTTCGGCGCCGGCCCGGCGCAGGGTCGGGTGGACGTGGTCGACGGGTCCCGCGGCGGTGCCGCCGGTCGTGACGACCAGGTCGGCGTCGGAGGTCGTGACGGCACGGTGCAGCGCCTCGGCGTCGTCGCCGATCCGGCGGACGGAACAGACCTCGGCGCCCAGGGCTCGCAGCCACGGCGGCAGCATCGGGCCGAGCGCGTCCCGGATGAGGCCGTCGTGCGGCAGACCCGCGGTGAGCAGTTCGTCCCCGAGCACGAGGACGTCGACCCGCGGGAGCGGAACCGCCGTGACGGTGTCGTACCCGGCGGCCGCGGCGAGGCCCAGCACCGCCGGGGTCGTGAGCGTGCCGACGGCCAGCAACTGGTCGCCGCTGCGGCATTCCTGGCCCCGGGGGCGGATGTCCTGTCCGTGGACGACCTCGCGGGTGGGGTGCAGGCGTCCCCGGTCGTCGGTGCGGCCGTGTTCGGTACGCAGCACCGCGGTGGTGTCCGGGGGGACACGGGCGCCGGTGGCGACACCGGCGGCCTCGCCGTCGGTGAGGGGCGCCGCCTCGGCGTGCCCGGCCAGGACGCCCTCGCCGCGCACCGTCCAGGGGCCCGGTCCGGCGACGGCCCAGCCGTCCATCGCGGACGTGTCGAAGGACGGCAGGTCGGTGAGGGCGGTCAGCGGTGCGGCCAGAGTGAGACCGAGGGCGGCGTCGAGCGGCACGGAGACCGGTGTGCGGCGGGCGGCACGGGCGGCGGCACGGGCGGCCCGCTCGGCCGTCGCGCGGGCCTCGGGCCAGGGGGTCGCGCGGTGGCGCTCCGCCGCCCGGCCGTGCCGGGAGGTGTCCCCGTGCCGGGGGCCGTCCTGGTGCCGGGGGCCGTCCTGGTGCTGCGCCGCGTGCGTGCCCCGTGCGCCGTGGCCGCGGGGGGCGGGGCCCGGGTTCTCCTTCACGAGGGCGAGCGCCTCCTCGACGTCGAGGTCGTCGGCCTCCGCGCCGGCCCGCGTACCGGGGGAGGTCATCAGGCGTCCGGGCGGGGGTCGGGGGTGGTGCCGGGCGCCGTGCCGGACCTGCTCTCCGGCGCGGCGGACGGGACGTCGGGCGACGGGGCGTCGGCGGAGCCGGCTCCC
Organism: Streptomyces mayonensis; assembly: GCF_018982965.1. Classification (GTDB taxonomy): domain Bacteria; phylum Actinomycetota; class Actinomycetes; order Streptomycetales; family Streptomycetaceae; genus Streptomyces; species Streptomyces mayonensis. Next base: position 45,980 of record NZ_JACBYP010000029.1, read on the forward strand.
GCGGGCCGGGCCTCGGCCTCCTGGGCCCAGCGCTCGGCGAGGGCCGCGGCCTTGCGGGCGGCCTCCGCGACCGCCTCGGGACCTCCTCGGGCCCGCCCGGCGGCATAGCCGACGAGGAAGGTGGTCAGCGGGGCCGCGGGCCGGGCCACGCCGTGGGCGGCGTCACGCGCGAGGTCGAGCAGGACGCCGGTGTCGACGTCGAGATCGATGCCCAGCTCGTCCTTGGCTGCGGAAATCCATTCATCCAACACGTGACCATGCTCCCTGATGCGTGCCCTTGCGGTGGCGATGTCGTCCCAGGTGTCGCAGTCGAAGGAGGCGACGGCGTCGGGGACGCGGGTGAGACGGAGGGCGCCGGTCAGCCTGCGCAGGGGCAGCCCCGCGAGACCGCCGCGGTCCCGGGTGAGCGCCGGCAGCTCGCGGCGCAGGGCCGAGGCGCGGTACGCGGCGACGAGGGGCTGGTCGCGGCCGTCGGCGTCGGTCAGCAAGACACCGTCGGCGTCACCGTCCGCGAGCGCCGACAGCAGCCGCGCGACGGCGTCTTCGGCGAGGAACGGCAGGTCGGCGGAGAGCACCAGGACGTACTCGGCCGTGGTGTACCGCAGTCCCGCGGCGAGGGCGGCGAGCGGTCCGCCGCCGGGCGGGTCCTCGCGCGCCCAGATCACCGGGCGCACGGTGGGCCGGGGGCCGGCGACGACGACGGTGGCGCGCGCTCCGGCGCAGGCGGCGAGCACCCGGTCGAGGAGCGCGCGGCCGCCCACCCGCAGCCCGGGTTTGTCGGCACCGCCGAGCCGCCGGGCGGCCCCGCCCGCGAGCACGACGGCGTCGTACCCGCCGGGTCCGGGACGCGGCCCGGGGCGGGCGCGGTCGCCGGTGTCGCCGGTGTCGCCGGAGGACTCGTACGCGGTCACCCCCCGAGTATGGGGCCCTGCGTGATCGCAAGGAACGCGGGGGAGGACACGCGGTCCGGGCGCCGCGGTCAGAGGGTGCGCAGCAGCACCGCCGGCTGTTCGACGCAGTCCGCCACGTACCGCAGGAAGCCGCCCGCGGTGCCGCCGTCGCACACCCGGTGGTCGAAGGTGAGGGACAGCTGGACGACCTGACGCACGGCCAGCTCGCCCTCGTGCACCCAGGGTTTGGCGACGATGCGGCCGACGCCGAGCATGGCCGCCTCGGGGTGGTTGATGATCGGCGTGGAGCCGTCGACGCCGAACACTCCGTAGTTGTTCAAGGTGAAGGTGCCGCCGGTCAGTTCGCCGGGCGTCGGGCGCCCCGCACGCGCCGCCTCGGTCAGCCGGGCGAACTCGGCGGTGAGGCCCTCGGCGTCCCGCGCGTGCGCGTCCCGTACGACCGGCACGACGAGACCGCGGTCCGTCTGGGCGGCGAAGCCGAGGTGGACGTGGTCGTGCTGGACGACCTCGCGGGCCTCCGTGTCGACCGAGGCGTTGAGCTCCGGGTACCGGGCCAGGGCCGCGGTGCAGATCCGGGCCAGCAGGGCGACCAGGGAGACCTTCGGCCCGCCGGAGGCGTTCATCGCGGTGCGCGCCCCCATCAGCCCGGTCGCATCGGCGTCCACCCAGCAGGTCGCGTCGGGGATCTCGCGCCGGCTGCGGGAGAGCTTGTCGGCGACGGCGCCGCGGACGCCCTTGAGGGGCGTACGGACACCGCCGGGGCGTGAGGCGGGGGAGAGGACGGCGGACTCGGACTCCTGCGCGGCGGCGGGCGCCGGGGCGGCGGCGGTGGCCCGTGCCCGGCTCGCCGCGGTCTCCGGCTCCGCCGTCCGGCCGCGCCGCGCGGCGGAGGCCCGCAGCGCGTCCTCCACGTCCGCCCGCAGGATCAGTCCGTCCGGTCCCGAACCGGTCAGCTCGCGCAGATCCAGCTCGTTCTGCCGGGCCAGCCTGCGCACCAGCGGGGAGATCACCGGAACCGGTCCGTCCAACGGTCCGTCCAACGGTCCGTCCAGCGAGCCGTCCGCCCGTCCGTCCATCAGGCCGTCCGCCCGTACCTCCACCGGTCCATCCACCGGTCCATCCACCGGCTCCGCGATGCGGATCCGGCCGTTCGTCCGCCCGGCCGTGCCGGTGGCCGTCGGCCGGTCGGGACGCACCCTCCGCCGCCGCGCGGGCGCCTCGGACGTGCCGTAACCGACCAGGACGTTGCCGGATCCCCCGCCCTTCACCTGCGCACTCCCCGTCCCCCCGGCCGACGGCTCCGCGCCCCGGGAAGCCCTCACGGGAGCGTCCCCGGCCGGGGCGTCCCCGCGCAGAGTCCGCCCGGCGGCGTCACCGGTTCCCGGGGCCGGCACCGGGCCGTCCGCGGCCGGCGCACCCCCGCCCCCGGCAACCGCCCCGACTCCGACTCCGCCGTCGCCCATGCCGTCGTGCGCGCTTCCGCCTTCGCCCTCGCCCACCGCCACGGTGACCAGCGGCGCCCCGACCGGCAGCTCCGTGCCCTCCTCGCCGAAGCGGGCAGTGACCACGCCGCCGTAGGGACAGGGCACCTCGACCATCGCCTTGGCCGTCTCGACCTCGACGACCGGCTGGTCGACGGCGACCACGTCACCGACCTCGACGAGCCAGCGCACGATCTCCGCCTCGGTGAGCCCCTCACCGAGGTCGGGGAGCCTGAACTCCCGGCCGTTCCCTCCAGAAGCGTGTGCCATCAGCTTTCAACCTCCCACTGCAGGCGCCCCACGGCGTCCAGGATCCGGTCCACACCGGGCAGGTGGTGACGCTCCAGCATCGGCGGCGGGTACGGGATGTCGAACCCGGCCACACGCAGCACCGGTGCCTCCAGGTGGTGGAAGCACCGCTCCGTGACCCGGGCCGCGATCTCCCCGCCCGGTCCCCCGAAGGAGCCCGACTCGTGGACGACGACCGCGCGTCCCGTCCGCCGCACTGAAGCGCACACCGTCTCGTCGTCGAACGGCACCAGGGAGCGCAGATCGACGACTTCGAGGTCCCAGCCCTCGGCCCGGGCCGCCTCGGCCGCCTCCATGCAGACGGCCAGCGACGGCCCGTACGTGATGAGTGTGGCGCTCCGGCCGGAACGCCGCACCACCGCGCGGCCCGTCGGTTCAACGGGTGCCGGTTGCTCGGGGTTCCAGACCTCCTTGGACCAGTACAGACGCTTGGGTTCGAGGAAGACCACCGGGTCGTCGGAGGCGATGGACTCGCGCAGCAGCCCGTAGGCGTCGGCGACGGTCGCGGGCGTGACGACATGGAGCCCCGGAGTCGCCATGTAGTACGCCTCGGACGAGTCGCTGTGGTGCTCGACGCCGCCGATGCCGCCGCCGTAGGGGACGCGGATGGTCAGCGGCAGGGGAAGCGCGCCGCGCGTGCGGTTGCGCATCTTGGTGACGTGGCTGACGACCTGCTCGAACGCCGGATAGGCGAAGGCGTCGAACTGCATCTCCACCACCGGACGGAGCCCGTACATCGCCATGCCGACGGCCGCGCCGAGGATGCCGGCCTCGGCGAGCGGGGTGTCCGTGCAGCGTTCCTCGCCGAACTCCTTCGCGAGCCCGTCGGTGACCCGGAAGACACCGCCGAGGGTGCCCACGTCCTCGCCCAGGACGTGCACGGCCGGGTCGGCGGTCATGGCGTCGCGCAGGGCGCGCGTGAGGGCCTGCGCCATGGTGGCCGGCCGGACGGCGGCGGTCGTCATCGGGGTCCCCCTCCGGACGCCTCGGCCTCGGCCTCCGCCGCCAGCTCGGCGAGCAGCAGGTCCCGCTGCTCGCGCAGCTGCGGGGTCGGCTCGGCGTAGACGTGGGCGAACAGGTCCGTCGGGTCGAGCTCCGGGTCCTCGTTCATCCGGGCGCGCAGGTCGGCGGCCATGGCCTCGGCGTCCTCGCGGGCCGCGCGGACGCCGTCCCCGTCGAGCAGCCCGCGCCCGGTCAGCTCCCGCTCCAGCAGGTCGACCGGGTCGTGCCGGCGCCAGGCCGCCACCTCGGTCTCGCCTCGGTAGCGCGTCGCGTCGTCGGCGTTGGTGTGCGCGTCGACGCGGTACGTCACCGCCTCCACCAGCGTGGGGCCGCCACCCGCGCGCGCGTGCCGTACGGCGTCGGAGAGGACCTCGTGCACCGCGGCGGCGTCGTTGCCGTCGACCAGGCGGCCGGGCATCCCGTAGCCGACGGCCTTGTGGGCCAGCGACGGGGCGGCGGTCTGCTTGGCCAGCGGGACGGAGATCGCGAAGCCGTTGTTCTGCACCAGGAAGACGACCGGTGCCCGCCAGACCGCGGCGAAGTTCAGCGCCTCGTGGAAGTCGCCCTCACTGGTGCCGCCGTCGCCGACCATGGCCAGCGCGACCACGTCGTCGCCCTTGAGGCGGGCGGCGTGGGCGAGGCCGACGGCGTGCGGCAGCTGGGTGGCGAGCGGTGTCGACAGCGGGGCGACCCGGTGCGCGCCGGGGTCGTAACCGGTGTGCCAGTCGCCGCGCAGCAGGGTGAGGGCCTCGACGGGGTCGACGCCGCGGGTGACGACGGCGAGGGTGTCGCGGTAGCTGGGGAAGAGCCAGTCGCGCTCCTGGAGGGCCAGCGCGGCGGCGATCTCGCACGCCTCCTGGCCGGTGCTGGACGGGTAGACGGCCAGCCGTCCCTGCTTGGTCAGCGCGGTGGCCTGCGTGTTGTAGCGCCGGCCGCGGACCAGGCGGGCGTAGAGCGTGCGCAGCAGCGCGGGGTCGACGCGCTCGGCGGCCTCCGTGCCGAGGACGCGGTACGGCTCCGCGTCGGGCAGCAGCGGCGCGGGCTCGGTACGGGGCTGCCAGGCGGGCGGCGGCGCGGGCCGGTACGCGCCCCGCTGCTCCATGACCGTCATGACGGCACCTCCTCCTCGTGGGAGCGGCTGTGGGCTCGCCACGGGTGTGACGGGCCTCACCTACCGATTGTTCGGTCGCCGGCACATTTTGGCTACAGGCGGCCCCAGGCTGTGGACAAACGGTTCTCCACAGCCTGAGATGGATGCAGTACGTCCATGGCGGGAAGGCGGGGGCACGTGGCAGCTGAACAAATGGCCGAGCACCCGGAGGACGGCGGCCGCGCCGAGGAGGCCGCACCCCCGCCGCCCCCGCGCCCGCTGGACGCGATCGACCAGGACATCCTGCGCATGCTCCAGGCGGACGGCCGCGCCTCGATACGGTCGGTCGCCGAGCGGGTGCACGTCTCGCGCGCGAACGCCTACGCCCGCATCAACCGGCTCGTCGAGGACGGCGTCATCCGCGGCTTCGGCGCCCGCGTCGACCACGAACGCGCGGGGCACGGCACCTCCGCCTACATCACCCTGAAGATCGTGCAGAACACCTGGCGCACGGTCCGCGCGGAGCTGCGCCGACTGCCCGGCGCCTCCCACATCGCCCTGGTCGGCGGCGACTTCGACGTCCTGCTGCTGGTCCACACCCCCGACAACCGGGCCCTGCGCGAGCTGGTGCTCAGCCGCCTCCAGGCCATCCCGGAGGTGCTCAGCACCCGCACCCTGCTGGTCTTCGAGACCGAGGACCTCGAACCGCAGAGCTGACCGCCCGGAGCAGCGCGCCGACCGGCGGGACCGCCGGACCGGACACGCGAACACGGACCACGCCCCACCGCCGCAGCCACAGCCACAGCCACAGCCACCAGGAACGGCGGCTACGGCTACGGCTACGGCTACGGCTACGGCTACGGCTACGGCTACGGCTACGGCTACGGCTACGGCATCAGGACTACCCCTTGCGCAGCCCGCCGAAGACCAGCCGCGCCACCGCGTCGACCACCTCGCGCTCCCCCTCGCGCTCCCCCGCCCCGGCCCGGCCGTCGGCAGCGTCCGGCCGGTACCACTCGACGATCGAGTTGATCATGCCGAAGACCAGGCGCGTCGCGAGCCGCACCTCCACGTCCGCGCGCACGTCCCCCTTGGCCGCCGCGTCCTTGAGCAGGGCGGCGACCCGGTGGTCGAACTCGCGCCGCCGCTCCAGCGCCCACCGCTCGGTGTCGGTGTTGCCGCGCACCCGCAGCAGCAGCGTCACGTAGGGCAGCTCGGCCATGAGCACCTCGACCATGCGCCGTACGACGTACTCCAGCCGTCCGGCCGCGGAGCCCACGCGCGCGTGCTCCTCGTCGAGGATCCCGAAGAGCTCGTCCAGGGCCCGGCTCACGGCCCGGCGCAGCAGCTCCTCCTTGCCGGCCACGTGGTGGTAGATCGACGACTTGGAGATCCCCGCCGCCTTGGACAGGTGCTCCATGGAGGTGCCGTCGTAGCCGCGCTCGATGAAGACCTGCACGGCGACGGACAGCAGCGTCTCGGGCGTGTACGTGTCGCGCCTGGCGGTGGTCATGGGCGACTGCCTTCGGCTGCGTCGGCTGCGTGCGCGTGGCGGTACAGCGCGAGGGACGGCGCGCAGCGGCCCGTGGCATCACGCCGGTGCAGCTCGGCGAGGAGCGCGTACGCCCAGGTACGGCCGAGCGTGCGGCCCCACTCGAGGGGTCCGAGCGGGTAGTTGACGCCCAGCCGCATCGCGGTGTCGACGTCCGCCCCGGTGGCGACGCCCTTGGCGACGGCGTCGTGCGCCAGGTCGACGATGCGCGCCACGGTGCGGGCGACGATCATGCCGGGTACGTCACCGATGACGCTGACCTGTTTGCCGAGCGCCTGGAAGAGGCCCGTGGCCCCGTCGAGCGTCCCGCGCGGTGTGCCGGGACCGGCGGACAGGGCGATGCGGGTGGCGCGGCGGTAGTCGAGGGCGAGGTCGAAGTGGACGGTGTCGCCGAGTTCGCCGGTGGTGCGGCCGTCGGCGAGCAGCAGCTGTCCGCCGCCGGGCAGGACGAGCCGCCCGCAGGTGCCGCCGCCCTTCTCCCCGCCCTCGGCCTCCCGGACCTCGGCCTCCCGGACCTCGACGCCCGCCTCGCGGACCAGCCCGACCAGTCCGGCGGCCGGACCCAGGTCCCCCTCGACGACGACGTACGCGGGCGGGTCGGCAGGCCCGGCGGTCTGCGGCTCGGGGCGCCCGGCGCCCTCCCCGTACGCGTACCAGCCGTGTCCGCTCTTGCGGCCGAGCCGCCCCGACTCGACCAGCCGGCGCTGGGCCGGCGACGGCGTGAAGCGCACGTCCTGGAAGAAGGCCTGCCACACGGAGTGCGTGACGGACTCGTTCACGTCCTGCCCGATGAGGTCGGTCAGCTCGAACGCGCCCATCCTGAAGCCGCCCGACTCGCGCAGCACCGCGTCGATCGTGGCCGGGTCGGCGCCCCGGTCCTCGTACACGGCGAAGGCCTCGGCGTAGAAGGGCCGGGCGATGCGGTTGACGACGAAGCCCGGGGCGTCGGCGCAGGCGACCGGCGTCTTGCCCCAGGCGCGGGCCGTGTCGTACGCGCGCGTGGCCGACGCGGGGTCGGTGGCGGACCCGGAGACGACCTCCACCAGCGGGAGCAGCGGCGCGGGGTTGAAGAAGTGCAGGCCGACGAAGCGGCCGGGGCCGCGCAGCACGCCGCCGATCGCGGTGACGGACAGGGAGGAGGTGTTGGTGGCGAGCAGGCAGACGTCGCCGACGACGTCCTCCAGGGCGCGCAGCAGCTCCTGCTTGGCGTCCAGCCGCTCCACGACCGCCTCGACGACGAGCCCGCAGCCGGCGAGGCCGTCGAGACTCTCGGCGGCCGTGAGCCGGGCGCGGGCCGCGTCCCGTTCGGTGCCGGTGAGGCGTTCCTTCTCGACGAGCCGGTCGAGCCGGGCGCCGATCGCGGCGGCCGCTTCCCGGGCCCGCCCGGGCAGGGTGTCGTACAGCCGCACGGGATGGCCCGCGACCAGCGCCACCTGGGCGATGCCCTGGCCCATGGTGCCGGTGCCGACGACGGCCACCGGGCTGCTGAGGTCGAGTGCTGTCATGTGCGCGATCCTCCCGCACGGGGTTTTCCACAGATACGGCGGTCCCCCTTGTCCCGACCGATCGTTCGGTTACTCTAGCCGTGTCCACCTGTTCCCGCCCAGGTTTCCCCCAGGTCCACGGACGCGACGGAGAGCCGAAGGAGCGCCGACGGAGGACCGGAGACCGAGGAGGACCGGCCGAGCGTCGCCGGCGATCCGGCGGTCTCCCGGTCCGGCCCGGTCGGCGCGGCCGGCGATCCCGCGGGCCCGTGGAGACGAGGAGTTGGTCCGCATGGCCGCCGAACCCACCGCACACCAGCTGATCGCCCGGCACCGGCCGACCCTGGACCTGGCGCTGGAGACGATCCGCACGCGCGCGTACTGGTCCCCGCACCCCGAGCACCCCAAGGCCTACGGGGAGAACGGCAGCCTGGACACGGCCGCGGGCAAGGCCGCCTTCGACGCCCTGCTCGGCACCCGCCTCGACCTCGGCCAGCCCGGCACCGACGGCTGGGTCGGCGGCGAGGTCTCCCCGTACGGCGTGGAGCTGGGCGTGGAGTACCCGCACGCGGACCTCGACGTGCTGCTGCCCGCGATGGAGGCGGGCCGGAAGGCGTGGCGGGACGCGGGCGCGGAGCTGCGCGCGGCGGTCTGCCTGGAGATCCTCAAGCGGATCGCCGACCGGACCATGGAGTTCGCCCAGGCGGTCATGCACACGTCCGGCCAGGCCTTCATGATGGCCTTCCAGGCGGGCGGCCCGCACGCCCAGGACCGCGGCATGGAGGCCGTGGCCTACGCGTACGCGGAGCAGTCCCGCACGCCGGACACCGCGGAGTGGACCAAGCCGCAGGGCAAGCGCGACCCGCTCACGCTCACCAAGCGGTTCACGCCGGTCCCGCGCGGCATCGGCCTGGTCGTCGGCTGCAACACCTTCCCCACGTGGAACGGCTACCCGGGCCTGTTCGCCTCCCTCGCCACCGGCAACGCGGTCCTGGTCAAGCCCCACCCCCGCGCGGTGCTGCCGCTCGCGCTCACCGTCCGGGTCGCCCGCGACGTCCTCACGGAGGCGGGCTTCGACCCGAACCTGGTCGCGCTGGCCGCCGAACGCCCCGGCGAGGGCATCGCCAAGACCCTCGCGACCCGGCCCGAGATCCGGATCATCGACTACACCGGCTCCACCGCCTTCGGCGACTGGCTGGAGGCCAACGCCCGCCAGGCCCAGGTGTACACGGAGAAGGCGGGCGTCAACACGGTGCTCGTGGAGTCGACCGACGACTACCGGGGCATGCTCGCCAACCTGGCCTTCTCGCTCTCCCTCTACAGCGGCCAGATGTGCACCACCCCGCAGAACCTGCTGATCCCCCGCGACGGCATCCGCACCGACCAGGGCGACAAGACCTACGACGAGGTGAGTGCCGACCTCGCGCGAGCCGTCGACGGCCTCCTCGGCGACGACGCCCGCGCGAACGCCGTGCTCGGCGCGATCGTCAACCCGGACGTCAAGGCCCGCCTGGAGGCCGCCGCCGGGCTCGGCGAGGTCGCCCTGGCCTCCCGCGAAGTGACCCACCCGGAGTTCCCGGACGCGGTCGTGCGCACCCCCGTGATCGTCAAGCTGGACGGCGCCAAGCCCGAGGACGAGGCCGCGTACACCAGCGAGTGCTTCGGCCCGGTCTCCTTCGCCGTCGCCGTCGACTCCACCACCCACGCCCTGGAGCTGCTGCGGCACAGCGTCCGCGAGAAGGGCGCGATGACGGTCGGCGCGTACACGACGGACCCGGAGGTCGAGGAGGCCGTGCAGGAGGTCTGCCTGGACGAGGCGGCCCAGCTCTCCCTGAACCTCACCGGCGGTGTGTACGTCAACCAGACGGCCGCCTTCTCCGACTTCCACGGCTCGGGCGGCAACCCGGCGGCCAACGCGGCCCTGTGCGACGGCGCGTTCGTCGCGGGCCGCTTCCGCGTGGTGGAGGTCCGCCGGCCTGCCTAGCGGGAGGTCCGGCAGGGGCCTATGGCTGCTGCTGGACCGCCCCGCCGGTGGCGCTCCAGTGGTACAGCGTCATGGCGACGCTGGTCGCGAGGTTGTAGCTGGACACCTGGGGGCGCATCGGCAGCGCCACCAGGTGGTCGGCCCGTGCGCGCAGCTCGTGCGAGAGCCCGCTGCGCTCGGAGCCGAACGCGAGCAGCGCGTCGTCCGGCAGCTTCAGCCCCCGGATGTCCTCGCCCTCCGGATCGAGCGCGAACACCGGCCCCGGCGGCAGCTCCGCCACCTCCAGCCGCTCGACGGCGGTCGCGAAGTGCAGCCCCGCGCCGCCGCGCACCACCGTGGGGTGCCAGGGGTCGAGCGTCCCGGTGGTGACCACGCCGGTCGCGCCGAAGCCCGCCGCCAGCCGGATCACCGCACCCGCGTTGCCGAGGTTGCGCGGCTGGTCGAGGACGACCACGGGCGTGCGCCGGGGCGTGTGCGCCAGCGCCGCCAGGTTGGCCGCGCGCGGCGGCCGTACGGCCAGGGCGGCCACCGCGGTGGGGTGCGGCCGCGCGACGAGCGACGCGTACGCCTCGTACGGCACCCCGGTCAGCAGGCCGTCCAGCCTCTCGCGGACGTCGGGGGCCAGTTCGGCGGCGAGGGCCAGGGCGCCGGCGCGGTCACCGGCGACGGCCACCGGGACCTCGGCGCCGAACCGCAGCGCGTGCTTGAGCGCGTGGAAGCCGTCGAGCAGGACGCACGCCTCCGCGTGCCGGCGCCAGACGGACAGCGCGTGCGGCACGGCCTGCGGCGGTCCGGACCCGGTCATGCCCGGAAGCCTACGTGTGTGCCCTGGGAGTCCGTGCCCGAGTCCCCGCCCGAGGTTCCCGGCGGCGTCCCGCCCGAGTCCGCGGCCGCTCCCGGCTCCGCGGTGGAGTCCTCGCCGGCGCCCCTGCCGCTCCCCGGCCCCGGTGCGGCAGCGGGCTTCGTGCGCGGCCCCGGCAGCGCCGCCCCCGTACCGCCGTCGCCGGGCCGGCCGCCTGCCGCTCCCGCGGGCAGCCGGCCCAGCAGCCGCGCACGCGCGCGTGCCGCCAGGTCGCCGAGGCGGCGCAGGAACGGCGTCGGCAGGAAGACCGCGTCGGCGGCGATCATGGCCAGCGAGAAGAACGGCAGGCCGAGCGTCACGGCGATCACCGCGTGCTCGGTCATCATCACGGCCAGCAGCACGTTCTTGACCCGCCGGTTGAACAGCGTGAACGGGAAGGCCACCTGCACGGCGACCGTGCCGTAGGTGATCAGCATGACCATCGTGCCGCTGGCGGCGAGCGCGTCGGAGAGGGCGGGCCAGGGCGAGAAGTAGTCCAGGTGCAGCGGGTAGTACACGGCCGTGCCGTCCTGCCAGCGCGATCCCTGGATCTTGTACCAGCCGGCGGTGGCGTAGATCAGACAGGCCTCGGCCATGATCACGACCAGCGCGCCGTTGTGCACGATGTTGGCGACGACGTCCAGCAGGATCCGCGGCTGGCTCCCCTCCGCCGAGCGCCCCACGGCCCACCAGAGGCCGAGCGCCGCCCACACCGCCCACAGCAGCGCCGGCACGAACCAGTCGCTGTCCAGGCCGCCCGCCAGCGTCACGGTGAGCAGCAGGAAGCCGGACCCGCACCACAGCACCGGGCCGACCCGGTCCACGACCCGCTCCCCGCGCGCGCGTGCCGCGTCCGCGCGCCGGGCCCGGCGCGCGTCCAGCGACCACACCTGGGCGCAGCGGGTGAGGACGAGGTAGATGCTCATCAGGTGCAGGACGTTGTCGCCGCCGTCCCCCATGAAGACGCTGCGGTTCTGCAGCGAGAGCACACCGACCATGAACAGCACGGAGGCGGTACGGGTGCGCCAGCCCAGCAGGAGCAGCACGCTGCTCAGGACGGCCAGCGCGTAGACGAGCTCGAACCAGGCCCGCCCGTCGGACCACAGCAGCACCGTGAAGGCCCCGTTGTCCGCGATCATCTGCTCGGCCAGGTCGTGGCCCCAGGGTCCGCCCGGACCGTACAGCTCGTCGCGGTGCGGCAGTTCACGCAGCAGGAAGAGCAGCCAGGTCGCGGCGAAGCCGATGCGGATCACGGCGGTCTGGTACGGGCCGAGCGCGGCGCCGGTGACGCGGGCGATGCCGCGGGAGACGGAGCGGGCGATGCCGTTCACGCGGCTCCCCCTTCCTTGGTGTCCCGTTCCTTGGTGTCCCGCTCCGGGGTGACGGACCACCAGGGCAGCTCGCGGTAGGTCGGCCGGTCGGAGACCTTCTCGCCGCTCCACGGTGGCGGCTCCACGTTGGTCGTCCGCGAACGGTACTGGACCCGCTCCACGACGCCGCCCGGCCCGGCGGCCTCGTTCCGGTCCAGGCGCAGGAGCGCGATCCGTCGGAGGTAGGTCCCGGAGAGGGAGCCGCGCAGGCCCACCGGGCGGTTCTCGGAGTCGTGGCTGGAGACGAAGAAGTCCCAGGCCCGGCGGAGTTCGTTCTGCTGCGTGTGGCTCGGCAGCGGGTTGCCGTCGATGGCACGGCCGTCCTCGGCGGACAGGTCGTACCAACCGGTGGTGCGTATCGCGCCGTCGGCCGTACTGACCTCGGCACGGACCTGCACGGAGACGTTCTGCTGGAGCGGGTTGGGCGCGAACAGCTTCCAGTTCTGCTCGAACTCGGGGAACACCCACTCGTCCACGGCCGAACCGTGCTGCTTGGTGAGGGTGTTGGACGGGGCCACGTGCAGGAACACCAGACCTATGTGGGCGCAGACGGCGACCGCGACGACCGCGAGGGCGACCACGGCACCGACCTGGTACCGCGGGGAGAGCGCGGCGACACCGGTGCGGGGCGTGGGGGGTGTGGAGGGCGCGGGGGACGCGGATGCGACGGCCGCAGCAGGAGGGGCGGCGTGGCCGTCCCCGGAACCCCGGCCGGAGCCGGTACCAGTGGTGCCGGTGCCGGTACTGGTCCCGGTACCCGGCCCGGCCTCCGCACCCGCCTCTACCGCCTCGCCCGCCCGGGATGTGTCTGCCGCCTCGGGCACCTCGGCCTCGGCTGCTTCAGGTACCTCGACAGTCCCGGCAGTCCCCGTAGTCCCGGCAGTCCCGGCAGCCCCGTCTGCCCCGTCTGCCCCACCGGTCTGTTCCGGTGCGCCGTCCGGCCCGGGCGGCGGCCCCTCCCGCCCGTCACGGCCCGGCCCCTGCCGGGCGTCCGAGCCCTTGTCGTACGCGTCCATTCCGCCCCGTTCGGTCCCGATCCGTCCATCCGCGCGCCCCGTCACGGGACGCACACGCGCCACCCGTGCCACTGCGCGGCGGCGTTCGAACGGGAACGGTACTCAGGACCGGCCGCCCGCACAGCCCCCGGTGTACCGACCGCACCGTGGCCGTCACCACATCCGGGGATGCCTTCCGGGGAACGCTAGAGGACGTGTCCCGGTTCGCCCTTGTCGTCCACCACGGGACGACCGGCCGCGGCCCACTCCTGCATGCCGCCGTCGACGTTCACGGCGTCGACGCCCTGCTGGACCAGGTACATGGTGGCCTGCGCCGACCGGCCCCCGACGCGGCACAGCACGTGCACCCGGCCGTCCTGCGGCGCCGCCTCGGCCAGCTCACCGTACCGGGCCACGAACTCGCTGAGGGGAATGTGCAGCGCCCCGGCGGCATGGCCCGCCTGCCACTCGTCGTCCTCGCGGACGTCCAGCAGGAAGTCGCCGTCCTTGAGGTCCCTGACCCCGACCGTGGGCACACCAGCTCCGAAACTCATGCCCCAGACGCTACCCGAGCCGCCGTCGGGGCTCAGTCCTGCCCGCGCGCCGCCGCCAGTTCCGCCTCGCGCTCGCGCACCTGCGTCGCCAGCTGTTCGGCGATCTCCTCCAGCAGACGGTCGGGGTCGTCCGGGGCCAGCCGGAGCATGGCGCCGATCGCGCTCTCCTCCAGCTCCTTGGCGAGCAGCGTGAGCATCTCCTTGCGCCGGTCCAGCCATTCCAGGCGGGCGTACAGCTCCTCGCCCCGGCTCGGGCGCCGCTCGGGCGCCGGCCCGGCGGCCCACTCCTCGGCCAGCTCGCGCAGCTCCGCCTCGTCGCCGCGGGCGTAGGCGGCGTTGACGCGGGTGATGAACTCCTCGCGCCGCACCCGCTCGTCCTCCTCCTGCGCCAGGTCGGGATGGGCCTTGCGGGCCAGCTCGCGGTAGAGCTTGCGGGCCTCCTCGCTCGGCCGGACCCGCTGCGGCGGCCGGACCGCCTGGTCCGTGAGCATGGCGGTGGCCTCCGGGAACAGCCCGTCCCCGTCCATCCAGCCGTGCAGCAGCTCCTCGACCCCCGGGATCGGCGTCAGCGCGGCCCGCGCCTCGTCGGCCCGGCGCCGGTCCTCGGCGTCGCCGGTGCGGGCCGCCCTGGCCTCCAGGATCTGCGCCTCCAGCTCCTCGAGCCGGGCGTACACCGGGCCGAGACGCTGCTCGTGCAGCCGGGAGAAGTTCTCGACCTCCACGCGGAAGGTCTCCAGCGCTATCTCGTACTCGATGAGTGCCTGCTCGGCAGCCCGTACGGCCTGCTCCAGCCGTTCCTCGGGACGCGGCGCGGCACCCTCGGCACCGGCGCCGTCCTCACCCTGCTCAGCTTCCGGCGTCGTCACCCGACCAGCCTAGGCCACGCTCGCGGGGGCGCCGCCCCGCAGGGAGCCGCACCGCACCGGCGTCCGGCTCGGGCCACCGGCTCAGACCCCCGGCTCGGCCGCCACCCGGCCCGTCCGCACCGCGGCCACCAGCCGGGCGTGGTCCGCCTCCGTGCGGTCGGCGTAGGCGACGGCGAAGGCGGCGACCGCCTCGTCCAGTTCGCCGTTCTTGCCGCAGTAGCCCGCGACGGTCCGCGGGTCGGCGGTGTGCGCGTGGGCGCGGGCCAGCAGCGCGCCGGTCATGCGGCCGTAGTCGTCCAGCTGGTCGGCGGCCAGCGCCGCCGGGTCCACGCTGCCCTTGCGGTTGCGGAACTGCCGCACCTGGAAGGGCCGCCCGTCGACCGACGTCCAGCCCAGCAGGATGTCGCTGACCACCTGCATCCGCTTCTGGCCCATGACGACCCGGCGCCCCTCGTGCACGGCCCCGGGCGCCTCGAACCCGGCGGCCGCCAGGTGGGGCAGGAGGACGGAGGGCCGGGCCTCCTTGACCTGGAGGACGAGCGGTCCGCCCCGGTGGTCCAGGAGCAGCACGACGTAGGACCGCGTGCCCACGCTGCCGGTGCCGACGACCCGGAAGGCGACGTCGTGCACCGCGTACCGGGCCAGCAGCGGCAGCCGGTCCTCGGAGAGCGTCGTCAGGTACTCCTCCAGGGCGCCCGCGACCGCCGACGCCTCCGCGTCCGTGGCCCGGCGCAGCACCGGCGGGGCGTCCACGAAGCGCCGCCCGCCGTCCTCGGTCGGCTCGGTCGACCTGGCGGCGAAGCGCCCGCTGGTGTTGGCCCGCGCCTTCTCGGACACCCGCTCCAGCGTGCCGAGCAGGTCGTGGGCGTCGGTGTGGGAGACGAGCTCCTCGTCCGCGATGGCGTTCCAGGCGTCCTGCGCGGAGAGCCTGGCCAGCAGCCGCATGGTGCGCCGGTAGGCGCCCGCCGCGTCGTGGGCGGCCTCGCGGCAGGTGTCCTCGTCGGCGCCGGCCTCCCGGCCCGCGAGGACGAGCGAGGCGGCGAGCCGCTTGAGGTCCCACTCCCAGGGGCCGTGCACGGTCTCGTCGAAGTCGTTCAGGTCGATGACGAGGCCGCCGCGGGCATCGCCGTAGAGGCCGAAGTTCGCGGCGTGCGCGTCGCCGCAGAGCTGGGCGCCGATCCCGGTCACCGGCGTGCGCGCCAGGTCGTACGCCATCAGGCCCGCCGAACCGCGCAGGAACGCGAACGGCGTGGCCGCCATCCGCCCGGTTCGTATCGGAGTGAGCGCGGGTATCCGGCCGCGGTGGGACTCCTCGACGGCGGCCACGGCGTCCGGCCGGGCGGCGTCCAGGCCGAGCGCGGCGTGCGCGGACCGCGGCACGCGCATGCGCAGGGCCTTGCCCTCGGCCTTCGCCGAACCGGCCGCGGGCCACCGCGCGAACCCCGGCACGACCGGCACCCGCACGCCCCCTCCGACGCTCCCCGCGCTCCCCGCGTCCGACCCGGCCACACTCCCCACGCTCCCCGCGCCCGACCCGGCCGCGTCCCGCGCGGCATCCGGGCCCGTACGCGCCCCCGGCACCGCCCCGACCGCCGTCACCGGCGCACCCGCACCCGTGCCCGTCCCCGCTGTCGCCCCGGTCATCCCGGCCGCCCTCCCCGCCCTCGTTCCTCATCACCCGTGCCCGCCCGGACCGGGCTCCAGCGCCGCCGGCCGCCTGCGCGCCGCAGACGTCGTGGAGACGACCATGCCGGGCCGCAGACATCGTGCGCACCGCCTCCGTCGTACGCCGCACGGTCCCGCCCGCACCGCACCGACCAGCCGTCCCCGACCCGTCCCGAGCCCGTCCGGGCTCGTCCACGGGCCCCGCGCCGACGCGCCACGACCGTACCCCCGCCCGCACCGCCGCACACCGGAGTCCGCCCCGCCCCCGGGTCCACGGACGCCTGAGACCTTCCTCACAGCGCACCACCCGAACACCACCCCGAACACCACCCCGCGCACCCGGCGTTCCCCTGTGTCCGGACATGCGAAAGCCCCCAGGTCCGAGACCTGGGGGCTTTCGACTGGTGCGCGAGGGGGGAGTTGAACCCCCACGCCCTTGCGGGCACTGGAACCTGAATCCAGCGCGTCTGCCTATTCCGCCACCCGCGCATTGGGTGTGTCTTCCGGGCCTTTCCTTGCGGTGCGGCGCCTTCCGACACGAGAACATTAGCACGCTGCAAGGGGTGCGTTCACATCCCTTTACGGGCCGGGAGCAGGGCGCCCGCCCTCCTTCGGGCACTCGTCGCGGTCCGTGCCCGTTCACGTATCAACCTCGTACCGGTACCGCCCGTCTACCCAGGAGCCGGTAGGGGTCCGCCGCGGGGTGCGGGACACTGGTCCGCGGCCGCCTCTACGATCCAGGGCATGAGGACCTGTGGAGGACCGTCCCGACGGTCCCCCGGGAGTTCGAAGGAGAGCTCCAGCGGGAACTCCGAGAGGCGTCGACACCCGTCGACCGGGCCGACAGGGGGAACCAGCCGATCGAGCGGCGCGTGGATACGATCAGTAAGCAGTACCAGGTGGGCAGTGCGCGAAAGAGCGCCCCGCACACCGGCAGTGCGCACGTCAGCACGGCGCACAGCGGCAGTACGCAGTGCAGTACGCAGTACGGCAACACGCAAGGCAGTGGACAGGACGGCAGCGACGGAGGAGGTGCCCCATGGGAGTCCTGAAGAAGTTCGAGCAGCGTCTCGAAGGTCTGGTCAACGGCACCTTCGCGAAGGTCTTCAAGTCCGAGGTGCAGCCCGTGGAGATCGCGGGAGCGCTTCAGCGTGAATGCGACAACAACGCGACCATCTGGAACCGCGACCGCACCGTCGTGCCCAACGACTTCATCGTGGAGCTGAGCACACCCGACTTCGAGCGGCTCAGCCCCTACTCCGGCCAGCTCGGCGACGAGCTGGCCGGCATGGTCCGCGACTACGCCAAGCAGCAGCGCTACACCTTCATGGGACCGATCAAGGTCAACCTGGAGAAGGCGGACGACCTCGACACCGGCCTGTACCGGGTGCGCAGCCGTACGCTCGCCTCCTCCAGCAGCCACCAGGGCGGCCCGGGGCCCGCGGGCCCCGCCGCTCCCCCCGCCCCCACCGGGCGGCCCGGCGCCCCGGGCGGCGGCTACGGCTACCCGCCGGCCGCCGCGCCCGCGGGCGCCCCGCCCATGCCGGCCGCGCCGCCGCCCGGCGGCCGCCCCGGCGGCTACGGCTACCCGCAGCCCGCGGGCGGCCAGCAACCCCCGGCCGCGCCCGCCCCCGGCGGACGCACGCGCCACTGGATCGAGATCAACGGCAACCGCCATCAGATCTCCCGCGCGACCCTCGTGCTCGGACGCAGCACCGAGGCCGACGTGCGGATCGACGACCCCGGCGTCTCCCGCCGGCACTGCGAGATCCGGACCGGAACGCCCTCGACGATCCAGGATCTCGGGTCCACCAACGGCATCGTGGTGGACGGGCAGCACACCACCCGCGCTACGCTCCGCGACGGCTCGCGAATCGTCGTGGGCAGCACCACCGTTATCTACAGGCAAGCCGAAGGGTGATCCGGGGGCAATGTCAGAGCTGACCCTCACGGTCATGCGGCTGGGTTTTCTCGCCGTACTGTGGCTGTTCGTGATCGTGGCCGTGCAGGTCATCCGCAGCGACCTGTTCGGTACGCGGGTCACCCAGCGCGGAGCCCGGCGCGACGCCGGCCGACCGCAGCAGGCCGCCGCGCGCCAGGGCCAGGCGCCACCGCCGCAGCGCCAGCAGTCCGGCGGCGGGCGCGGCCGCCGGGGCGCGCCCACCAAACTGGTCGTCACGGAGGGCACCCTCACCGGCACCACCGTTGCCCTCCAGGGCCAGACCATCACGCTCGGCCGGGCACACGACTCGACGATCGTGCTGGACGACGACTACGCCTCCAGCCGCCATGCCAGGATCTACCCGGACCAGAACGGCCAGTGGATCGTCGAGGACCTCGGCTCCACCAACGGCACCTATCTGGACCGGTCCCGGCTGACGACCCCCACACCGATCGGTCCGGGTTCGCCGATTCGCATCGGCAAGACCGTCATCGAGCTGCGGAAGTAGTGCTACACCAATGAAAGAGCGCGAGCGGAGCGAGCACGCAGCGGCGGCCGGCACCCCGGGCCCCGGCGCGCTCCCGACCGGAGGGTGGGCAGTGTGGCTCGACACGACCGGCTGCAGTCGGAGCCGACGGGCGAGGTGGGCATGAGTCTGTCACTGCGCTTCGCCGCCGGTTCGCACAAGGGCATGATCCGGGAGGGCAACGAGGACTCCGGCTACGCCGGTCCGCGGCTGCTCGCCATCGCCGACGGCATGGGCGGCCAGGCCGCCGGTGAGGTCGCCTCCTCCGAGGTCATCTCCACCATCGTCGCCCTCGACGACGACGTACCCGGCTCCGACCTGCTCACCTCCCTCGGCGGCGCCGTGCAGCGCGCCAACGACCAGCTGCGGCAGATGGTCGAGGAGGACCCCGCCCTGGAGGGCATGGGCACCACGCTCACCGCCCTGCTGTGGACCGGCCAGCGCCTGGGCATGGTCCACGTCGGCGACTCCCGGGCCTATCTGCTGCGCGACGGCGTCCTCACCCAGATCACCCAGGACCACACCTGGGTGCAGCGCCTCGTCGACGAGGGGCGCATCACCGAGGAGGAGGCGGGCACCCACCCGCAGCGCTCCCTGCTGATGCGGGCCCTCGGCAGCGGCGACCACGTCGAGCCCGACCTGTCCATCCGCGAGGTGCGGGCCGGCGACCGCTACCTCATCTGCTCCGACGGACTCTCCGGCGTCGTCTCCCACCAGACGATGGAGGACACCCTCGCCAGCTACCAGGGCCCCCAGGAGACCGTCCAGGAGCTGATCCAGCTCGCGCTGCGCGGCGGCGGCCCCGACAACATCACCGTCATCGTCGCCGACGTCCTCGACCTCGACACCGGCGACACCCTCGCGGCCCAGCTCTCCGACACCCCCGTGGTCGTCGGCGCCGTCGCCGAGAACCAGGCCCAGACGGGCGACAACGGCATCATGCAGACCCCGGCCGGCCGCGCCGCCGGCCTCGGCCGCCAGGGCGGACAGCACGGCGGGGGCGGCGAGTT
Source organism: Streptomyces mayonensis (assembly GCF_018982965.1). Taxonomy (GTDB): domain Bacteria; phylum Actinomycetota; class Actinomycetes; order Streptomycetales; family Streptomycetaceae; genus Streptomyces; species Streptomyces mayonensis. The sequence continues at coordinate 65,562 of NZ_JACBYP010000029.1, forward strand.
CGGCCCGCCCGGCAGCGGCGACACCACCGGCTACGCACCGGCCGGCGGCTTCGACGACTACGGCCCCGACGACTTCGTCAAGCCCCGCAAGAGCCGCCGGTGGCTGAAGCGGTCCCTCTACACGGTGCTCGCCCTCGCCGTGATCGGCGGCGGCACCTACGGCGGCTGGCGCTGGACGCAGACCCAGTACTACGTCGGCACCAACGACGACCACGTCGCGCTGTACCGGGGCATCAGCCAGGACCTCGCCTGGGTCTCGCTCTCGAAGGTCCAGAAGGACCACCCCGAGATCGAACTGAAGTACCTGCCGCCCTACCAGCAGAAACTGGTCGAGGCCACCATCGCCGAGGGCGACCTCAACGACGCCCGGGCCAAGATCGAGGAGCTGGCCGTCCAGGCCTCCGCCTGCAAGAAGCAGGCCGACCGGCGCGCCCAGACCGACGAGAACGCGAAGACGGGCGAGGGCCAGGCCGGAGGCACCGCGGGAACCACGCCCGCCTCCTTCACGTCCAAGGCCTCACCGAGTCCCGACCCCTCGCAGAACGAGTCGCAGAACGAGTCGGAGTCGCCGAAGACCCCCGGATCGTCCCCGTCCACGACCGCACCCAACCCAGGCTCCGGACCGACCCTCTCGGAGGAAGAGCAGAAGGTCGTCTCGCTGTGCGGTAAGCAGTAGGCAAGCCGTGAGAGGCCCTGTCACACGATGAGCAGTACTACCAACCCGTCGACGCACCACACGTCCACGATCGGCGCGATCGGCGCCCCGAGCCGGCGCAACACCGAGCTGGCCCTGCTCGTGTTCGCCGTCCTCATCCCGGTCTTCGCCTACGCCAACGTGGGCCTGGCCATCAACGACGAGGTGCCCGCGGGCCTGCTGAGCTACGGCTTCGGCCTCGGCCTGCTGGCCGGTGTCGGCCACCTCGTCGTGCGCAGGTTCGCGCCGTACTCGGACCCGCTGCTGCTGCCGCTGGCCACGCTGCTCAACGGCCTCGGACTCGTCGCCATCTGGCGCCTGGACCAGTCCGAACTGCTCCAGAGCATCGACCAGGCGGGCACCGCCGCGCCCCGCCAGCTGATCTACACCGCGATGGGCATCGCCCTGTTCGTCGCCGTGCTCGTCTTCCTCAAGGACCACCGCGTCCTGCAGCGCTACACCTACATCTCCATGGTCGGCGCCCTGTTCCTGCTGCTGCTGCCGCTCGTGCCGGGCCTCGGCAAGAACATCTACGGCGCCAAGATCTGGATCCAGGTCGGCTCCTTCTCCATCCAGCCCGGTGAGTTCGCCAAGATCGTCCTCGCGATCTTCTTCGCCGGCTACCTGATGGTGAAGCGCGACGCGCTCGCCCTGGCCAGCCGCCGCTTCATGGGCCTCTACCTGCCGCGCGGCCGCGACCTCGGCCCCATCCTGGTCGTCTGGATCGTCTCCATCCTGATCCTCGTCTTCGAGACCGACCTCGGCACCTCGCTGCTGTTCTTCGGCATGTTCGTGATCATGCTGTACGTCGCCACCGAGCGGACCAGCTGGATCGTCTTCGGCATGCTGATGTCCGCCGTCGGCGCGGTCGGCGTGGCCACCTTCGAACCGCACATCCAGCAGCGCGTCGACGCCTGGCTCGACCCGATGCGGGAGTTCACGCTCTCCCGCGCCAACCAGATCGGCCACTCCGAGCAGGCCATGCAGGCCCTGTGGGCCTTCGGCTCCGGCGGCACCCTCGGCACCGGCTGGGGCCAGGGCCACTCCGAGCTGATCCGCTTCGCCGCCAACTCCGACTTCATCCTCGCCACCTTCGGCGAGGAACTCGGCCTCGCCGGGCTGATGGCGCTGCTCCTGCTCTACGCCCTGATCGTGGAACGCGGCGTGCGCACCGCCCTCGCCGCCCGCGACCCCTTCGGCAAGCTCCTCGCCATCGGCCTCTCCGGCGCCTTCGCCCTCCAGGTCTTCGTCGTCGCCGGCGGTGTCATGGGCCTCATCCCGCTCACCGGTATGACCATGCCCTTCCTGGCCTACGGCGGTTCCTCCGTCATCGCCAACTGGGCGCTGATCGGCATCCTGCTGCGCATCAGCGACACGGCGCGCAGACCGGCGCCCGCCGCGCCCGCCAGCCCCGACGCCGAGATGACCCAGGTGGTCCGCCCGTGAACAAGCCACTGCGCCGCATCGCGATCTTCTGCGGCCTCCTCGTCCTCACCCTGCTCATCCGCGACAACTGGCTGCAGTACGTCCAGGCGGACGAGCTCAAGGAGGACGAGCACAACCGCCGCGTGGCCATCGAACGGTACGCCAGTCCCCGCGGCGACATCATCGTCGACGGCAAGGCCATCACCGGCCACGCCACCACCGAGGGCGACTTCAAGTACAAGCGCACCTACAAGGACGGCGCCATGTGGGCGCCCGTCACGGGCTACGTCTCCCAGGCCTACGGCGCCACCCAGATCGAGGCCATCGACGACGGCATCCTCACCGGCAACGACGACCGGCTCTTCTTCCGCAACACCCTCGACATGCTCACGGGCAAGAAGCGCGAGGGCGGCAACGTCGTCACCACCCTCAACGGCGCCGCCCAGAAGGCCGCCTACGACGGTCTGAAGAAGCAGGGCGCCAAGGGCGCCGTCGTCGCGATGGAGCCGTCCACCGGCAAGATCCTCTCGATGGCGTCCTACCCGTCGTACGACCCCACCGCGATCGCCGGCGGCGACGAGGCCGCGGGCGAGGCCTGGGCCAAGCTGCAGAAGAAGAACAACCCCGACGACCCGATGCTCAACCGCGCCCTGCGCGAGGTCTACCCGCCCGGTTCCACCTTCAAGGTGGTCACCGCGGCGGCGGCGCTGGAGAACGAGAAGTACACCTCGGCCGACGAGAAGACCGACTCGCCGCTGCCGTGGACCATGCCCGGCACCACCACCGAACTGCCCAACGAGGGCGACCTCCCCTGCGAGGACGCCACCCTCCGCGAGGCGCTGCGGGTCTCCTGCAACACCGTCTTCGGCAAGATCGGCTCCGACCTCGGCAACGAGAAGATGCTGGAGGAGGCCAAGAAGTTCGGCTTCACCGAGGAGCAGTTCGTCCCGGTCCGCTCCAACGCGTCGGTCTTCTCCGAGGACATGGCCCCCTCGGAGGTCGCGCAGTCCTCCATCGGCCAGTTCAACACCGCCGCGTCGCCGCTGCAGATGGCCATGGTCGCCTCGGCCGTCGCCAACAACGGCACCCTGATGAAGCCGTACATGGTCGACGAGCTCCAGGCCCCGAACCTCGACACGCTCGAGAAGACGGAGCCCGAGGAGATGAGCAAGCCGCTGTCCGCGGACAACGCCCAGATCCTGCAGTCCATGATGGAGACCGTCGTCGAGGACGGCACGGGAACCAACGCGCAGATCGACGGCGTCAAGGTGGGTGGCAAGACCGGTACCGCGCAGCACGGTGTCGACAACAGCGAGAACCCCTACGCCTGGTTCATCTCGTACGCCAAGGGGGACGACGGCGGCTCGCCCGTCGCCGTGGCCGTGGTGATCGAGGACGAGAACGCCGGCCGCGACGACATCTCGGGCGGCGGCCTCGCGGCGCCGATCGCGAAGAACGTCATGGAGGCCGTCATCGACAGCAAGGAGTGACCGCACCATGAACGGGACGTGACTCCGGTCACGTCCCCTTCACATCGGCGCACGTTGCGATACCGGTCCTGTATCGGCTGCCCGGCTCGGCCAAGGGGCTCGGAGCGAGCCGGGTACGGTAGGCCGGACGGCAGCCTCCGACCGTACAAGCATGCCGGTCGGGACCGACGGAGAGGGCTGGTAGGTAACCATGGAAGAGCCGCGTCGCCTCGGCGGCCGGTACGAGCTGGGCCAGGTGCTCGGCCGTGGTGGCATGGCGGAGGTATACCTCGCGCACGACACCCGGCTCGGCCGCACCGTGGCGGTGAAGACGCTCCGCGCGGACCTCGCGCGCGACCCGTCCTTCCAGGCCCGCTTCCGCCGGGAGGCCCAGTCGGCCGCCTCGCTCAACCATCCCGCGATCGTGGCGGTGTACGACACGGGCGAGGACTACATCGACAACGTGTCGATCCCGTTCATCGTCATGGAGTACGTCGACGGCTCCACGCTCCGCGAGCTGCTCCACTCCGGCCGCAAGCTCCTGCCGGAGCGGACGCTGGAGATGACCATCGGCATCCTCCAGGCCCTGGAGTACTCGCACCGGGCCGGCATCGTCCACCGCGACATCAAGCCGGCCAACGTCATGCTCACCCGCAACGGCCAGGTCAAGGTCATGGACTTCGGCATCGCCCGCGCCATGGGCGACTCGGGCATGACGATGACCCAGACCGCCGCCGTGATCGGCACCGCCCAGTACCTCTCCCCGGAGCAGGCCAAGGGCGAGCAGGTCGACGCGCGCTCCGACCTGTACTCCACCGGCTGCCTGCTCTACGAGCTGCTCACGGTGCGCCCGCCCTTCGTCGGCGACTCCCCGGTGGCCGTCGCCTACCAGCACGTGCGCGAGGAACCGCAGGCGCCGAGCGTCTTCGACCCCGAGATCACGCCCGAGATGGACGCGATCGTGCTGAAGGCCCTGGTCAAGGACCCGGACCACCGCTACCAGTCGGCCGACGAGATGCGCCTGGACATCGAGGCCTGCCTCGACGGCCAGCCCGTCGGAGCCACCGCCGCGATGGGCGCGATGGCCGCGGGCGGCTACGGCGCCTACCCCGACGACCAGCCGACCACCGCCCTGCGCTCGGACGCGGGCGCCAGTGCCACGACCATGCTGCCGCCCGCCAACCCGGACGACGGCGGCTACGGCTACGACGACCGCCCCGACCGGCGCCGCCAGCAGCCGCGCAAGAAGAACACCTCCACGATCTTCCTGGTCCTGGCGGGCGTCCTCGTCCTGGTCGGCGCCATCCTGATCGGCAAGTACGCCTTCACCGGCAACGGCGGGGCGGGCAACGACAAGGTCCCGGTGCCGACGTTCGTGGGGCTGAGCAAGAGCGACGCCGAGCAGCAGGCCGGCAACATCGACCTGAAACTGACGTTCAAGGAACAGCCCTGCGAGGACCAGCCCAAGGGCAACGTCTGCGAGCAGGACCCCAAGCAGGGCACGGACGTCGAGAAGGAGTCCACCGTCAACCTGGTCGTCTCGACCGGCGCCCCGAAGGTCGCCGTGCCGAACGTCATCGACAAGAACGTGGACGAAGCCACCAAGCAGCTCGAGGACAAGGGCTTCGACGTCGAGACCAAGCAGACCGAGTCCTCCCAGGACGAGGGCACGGTCCTCAGCCAGGACCCGGACCCGGGCACCGAGAAGGAGAAGGGCTCGAAGGTCACCCTGGAGGTCGCCAAGGCCGAGGAGAAGGTCACGGTGCCGGACGTCGTCGGCCGCACCTGTGACGAGGCGAAGTCCCAGATGGAGGGCAGCGACCTCGATGCGACCTGCACCGACCAGCCCACCACCGACGAGAACCAGGTCGGCAAGGTCATCTCCACCACGCCCTCGGCGAACCAGCAGGTCGACCCGGGCTCCAAGGTCACCGTCGTCGTCGGCAAGGCCGTGGAGAAGACCGCGATCCCCGAGGTCCGCGGGAAGAGCCTCGCGGAGGCCCGTCAGATCCTCCAGGAGAGCGGCTTCGGCAACGTCCAGGTCCAGCCGGGCTCTCCGACCGAGGACAACACGACAGTGATCGCCATGGACCCGCAGCCCGGCACCGAGGTCGACGACCCGGCCGCCCAGCAGGTCACCCTCACGACCCTCGCCGGCAACAACGGCAACAACGGAGGCAATGGCGGCGGGTTCTTCGGCGGCCTCGGCGGCGACGACTGATCCCCGCTTGTACGTCCCGTACGTACCGGTAGCGGCTCGTGTAGACCGGCGTGCAGGTCGTCAGGGTGATGTAGTGGCCGGCCTTCTTCCTGCCGGACTCCTCGGGGATGCCGTCGAGCACGTCGACGTTGAACTTCGAGGTCTCCGGGAGGGTGGCGTACGTCTTGTACACGTACCAGGTGTCCTTCGTCTCGAAGACGATCGGGTCACCCTCCTCGATCTTGTCGATGCGGTGGAACTTCGCGCCGTGCCCGTCGCGGTGGGCGGCGAGCGAGAAGTTGCCCTCCTTGTCCGCGGTGGGCAGCGTCGCCTCGACCGGGTCGGTGTAGTAGCCGGCCACGCCGTCGTTGAGGACCTTCATCGACGTGCCCTTCTCCACCAGGATGTCGCCCTCGCCCATGGCCGGGACGTGGAGGAAGCCGATGCCCGCCCCGGTGTCCAGGGCGCCGGGACCGTCCGGGCCGACGCGGTCCTGGGCCCAGTTGTCGCGGACCTTGTCGGCCTGTTTGTCCGCCGCGCGGTCGGCGACCACGTTCGTCCACCACAGCGAGTAGACGACGAACAGGCCCATCACCAGGCCCGCGGTGATGAGCAGTTCGCCGAAGACGCCGACCGCCCGGGCGAGGATCCGCCGGGGACGCCGGCTGCCTGCCGCGGGCCCCCCGGAACCGTCCTCGCCGGCCTGCTCCTGCTGCTCCGTGTCGGTGGTCGCTGCCACTGGTCATCCGCCCTTAACTGACGAGCGCATCCGGCTTGCCCTTGCTGCGCGGCCGTTCCTCGACCATCTTGCCCCAGACGATCATGCGGTACTTGCTGGTGAACTCCGGCGTGCAGGTCGTCAGCGTGATGTAGCGGCCGGGTTCCTTGAAGCCCGACTGCTTCGGGACCGGCTCCAGCACACTCACGTTGCTCGGCGACGTCACCGGCAGGATCGACGCCATCTTGTAGACGAAGTACTCGTTCTGCGTCTCCACCACGATCGGGTCGCCGGGCTGCAGCTTGTTGATGTAGCGGAACGGCTCGCCGTGCGTGTTGCGGTGGCCCGCCAGTCCGAAGTTGCCCGACTTGGCGTCCGGCATCGCCGTCTTCAGCGCACCCTCCGCGTAATGCCCGACCATGCCGCGGTCCAGCACCTTCTTGCTGTTGATGCCCTCCGCGATCGGCACCACGACGTCCAGCTTCGGGATGTGCAGCAGGGCGAAGCCCTGGCCCGGTTCGAAGGCGCCCGGGGCGCCCTTGCCCTTCGCCCAGTCGTCCTGGAGGCTGCTGGCCGCCTGGTCCGCCTGCGCGTGCGCCCGGACGTTGGTCCACCACAGCTGGTAGGTGACGAACAGCAGCATCAGCACGCCGGTCGTGATGAAGACCTCACCGATCGCGCGGCTGGCGATCACCGCCGGGCCGGGTCTGCGGGCCCGGGCCTGCCGACGGGCCTCCACGCGCGACAGCGGCGCCCGCGGGGTCTCCTCGGCCTCGGCGTCCACCCGCCGGGCGCGGGACGTCCCACGGCGCCCGTGGCGCCGTTTCGCGGCCTTCCTGCGCGCCGCGCGCCCGCCGTCCGCGGGCACGGCGGGCGTCCGCCGCGGCGGGGGGTCCGGGACCCGCAGCGCCACGGTCTCGTCGTCGACGAGCGGCGGCCGGTACTGCTCCCCGGGCGCCCCGGCCCCTTGTTGTGCTGCCTGTGCGGCTTGTGCGGCTTGTGCGGCTTGTGGGGCTTGTGCGGCGAAGTCCCCGTGCCGGCCGTCCCCGAACGCACCGGAATCCCCGTACGACTGCCCGTACGGGGATCCCTGGTCACCGGCCGTGCCGGACTGGCGCTCGGGGCGCAGCGCGGTCACGCCGTGGCCCTGCCCACCACCGGGGCGAGCCCCGCCGACCTCGCCACCGCGTCCCGGTCGCCGCACTCCGCCAGCCAGTTGGCCAGCATCCGGTGCCCGTGCTCGGTCAGCACCGACTCCGGGTGGAACTGCACGCCCTCGACGGGCAGCTCACGGTGGCGCAGACCCATCACGATGCCGTCCGGCGTCCGGGCCGTCACCGCCAGCTCGGCGGGCACCGTGTCCGGCTCGGCCGCCAGCGAGTGGTACCGGGTCGCGGTGAAGGGCGAGGGCAGGCCCGCGAAGACGCCCTCGCCGGTGTGCTCGACGGGCGAGGTCTTGCCGTGCAGCAGCTCCGGCGCGCGGTCCACGACCCCGCCGTACGCCACCTGCATCGACTGCATGCCGAGGCAGACGCCGAAGACCGGCACCCCGGTCGCCGCGCAGTGCCGGACCATGTCGACGCACACCCCGGCCTGCTCCGGCGCACCCGGCCCCGGCGACAGCAGGACCCCGTCGAACCGGTCCTGGGCGTGCGCCGTGGACACCTCGTCGTTGCGCAGGACCTCGCAGTCGGCGCCCAGTTGGCAGAGGTACTGGACCAGGTTGAAGACGAAGCTGTCGTAGTTGTCCACGACGAGGATGCGCGCGCTCACTGGTTGTCCACCGTCACATCGTTGAAGGGAAGCAGCGGTTCGGCCCACGGGAAGACGTACTGGAAGAGGACGTAGACCACGGCCACCACCAGCACGAGGGAGAGCAGCGCCTTCACCCACGCGTTCCCCGGCAGATGCCGCCAGATCCAGCCGTACATGCCGTCCCTTCCGTCGCACCACGGCGCCAGACTCACGCCGTACGGCACCAGACTAGCGGCGCGGGGCCCCGCGGAACGGCCCTAATCCACAGGCTGGGCATAGTGCAGGTCGGCCGTGCCCGCGTAGCCCGGGAGCGTCGCCCGCCCGTCGTCCTCGACCTTCCAGCCGAGCCCGTAGACGTTGACGTACACCATGTAGTTCTGGATCGCCGGCGACTTGGCCAGGGTCTTCTTCAGCCGCTCCGGGTCGCCGACCGCCTGGATCCTGTAGGGCGGCGAGTAGACGCGTCCCTGGAGGATCAGGGTGTTGCCCACGCAGCGCACCGCGCTGGTGGAGATCAGCCGCTGGTCCATGACCTTGATGCCCTCGGCGCCGCCCTGCCACAGGGCGTTCACCACGGCCTGGAGGTCCTGCTGGTGGATCACCAGGTAGTCGGGCTGCGGCTCCGGATAGCCGGGGAGCTTCGCGGTGGCGTCCGGCGGGGCGTCGTCGAGTGTGACGGAGATCGCCTCGCCCTCCAGCTCGTGCGTGCCCGCCTTCTTCTCCAGCGCGGCGAGCTCGTCGTCCTCGGACCTGCTCCGGCCGTCGTCGCGTTCGGCGAGGGATTCGACGTCCTGGCGCAGTGCCCCGTTGGACTCCTCCAGCAGGCCGTTCCCCCGGCTGCGTTCGTGGATGAGGTCGGACAGCTTCAGCAGCGAGGCGTCCGTGCGGATGTTGGTGCCCTTGGCGGTGTTGAAGCTGGTGAAGAAGATGAGCCCCGCGAGGGCGAAGACGGCTGCCGTGAGAATCCGCACGGGCCGCAGACGGCGTCCGCGGGCAGGGCTGGATCCCGTCCCGGGGGAGTCGGCAGAATTGCTCAACGTACCCTTATCTCCTTCGGCGCCACGGAAGGACTACGCTAACGGACGCCCGGGGGAGCGCTCAGAGTCCCCTTGTCCCCCGTTCGCCGCCCCCGAGACCGACCCCCGTTCCCTGCGCGGCCACGCAGCGCATCGACAGGAGAGACCCTCGTGCCGAAGTCACGTATCCGCAAGAAGGCCGACTACACGCCGCCGCCCTCGAAGCAGGCGGCCAGCATCAAGCTGACCAACCGCAGCTGGGTCGCACCGGTCATGCTGGCCATGTTCGTCATCGGCCTGGCCTGGATCGTCGTCTTCTACGTCACCGACGGTTCGCTGCCGATCGACTCGCTCGGCAACTGGAACATCGTGGTGGGCTTCGGCTTCATCGCCGCCGGATTCGGCGTCTCGACGCAGTGGAAGTAGCGGCGGAGGCGAGGGGAGCCGCCCCGCGGGGGCTCTCCCGGTAGCTCTGCCCAGGGGTGTGCGGTGAGTTATCCACAGGCCTTGTCCACACGCTGGGGAAAAGAAAGACGATCTGTGGATAACCCCCGTGGGATTGACGCCGGTATGACGGAAGTACTGGTTGGTCCCATTAACCGAAAACACGTTCGCCTCCTGCCTGACCTGCGGAAACGCTAGTCATCGACAGGGGGCGCACCTGTTCCCGCACGCTGTGCACAAGATCCGGCACCCGTTGTGGACAACGGAGGCACTCAGGTGAGCTGAGCGGTTCTCACCAGGGTCAGGGCCACGACTGCCACCAGGACCAGCGCGCACGCACCGTACTGCACGAGGGTCCGCCGTTCACGCGGTGCGTGGAGCATGGCGTAGCCGATCACTGCGCCGCCGACGAGCCCGCCGACGTGGGCCTGCCAGGCGATGTTGGCCCAGGTGAAGGTGAAGACCAGGTTGATCACCAGCAGGATGACGACCGGCCGCATGTCCGCGTTGAGACGGCGCACGAGGGCGGCGGTGGCACCGAAGAGGCCGAAGATCGCACCGGAGGCGCCGAGCGAGGGCTGGTTGGGCTCGGCGATCAGGTAGGTCAGGGCGCTGCCGGCCAGCCCGGAGCAGAAGTAGAGGGCGAGGTAGCGGGCCCGGCCGAGGGCGCCCTCCAGCGGGCCGCCGAGCCACCAGAGGCTGAGCATGTTGAAGAGGATGTGCATGTAGCTGCCGTGCAGGAACATCGCGGTCAGCAGCCGGTACCACTGGCCCTCCGCGACCCCCTCCACCGAGCCGAGGAGTGGGACGTAGGCCCGGCCGATCAGCTCGAGGTGGTTGGTGAAGCGGTCGCCGACGGAGAGCTGGACCAGGAAGAGGGCCAGGTTGACGCCGATCAGCACCTTGGTGACCAGCCGCGGGTCGGCGGCGATGGTGCCCCCGGCCAGGGTGCGGGGCCGGGACGCGGCGGGGGCGGGCCCGTTGCCGCCGGTGCGGCCGGCCGCGCAGTCCGGGCAGTGGAAGCCGACGGAGGCGTTGACCATGCAGTCCGTGCAGATGGGGCGCTCGCAGCGCGTGCAGCGGATGCCTGTCTCGCGGTCCGGGTGGCGGTAGCAGCCGGGCAGGCTCTGGGCGTCCGGCGGGCCGGCGGCCGCGTGGTCCATGGCTTCCCCTCGGTCGTCCTGCGGGTGGTCGGTGCACATGCGCACGCCCCGCCCCTCTTTACGGATGGGCGGGGCGTTTGGTTCCTTCGCTTCCTTCCCGGTGTGCGGGAGGTCAGCCCTGGCGGGTCTCGACGGTCACCGACTCGATGACGACGTCCTTGACCGGGCGGTCGGTGCGGGGATTGGTCGGCAGGGCGGCGATGGTGTCGACGACCTTCTGACCGGCCTCGCCCGCGACCTCCCCGAAGATCGTGTGCTTGCGGTTCAGCCAGGTCGTCGGGGACACGGTCACGAAGAACTGCGAGCCGTTGGTGCCCGGTCCGGCGTTGGCCATGGCCAGCAGGTAGGGCCGGTCGAAGGAGAGGTCGGGGTGGAACTCGTCCTCGAACTGGTACCCGGGGCCGCCGGTGCCGTTGCCGAGCGGGTCGCCGCCCTGGATCATGAAGCCGCTGATCACCCGGTGGAAGACGGTGCCGTCGTAGAGCCGGTCCGTGGTCTTCTCCCCGGTCTCGGGGTTGGTCCACTCGCGCTCGCCCCGGGCGAGCTCGACGAAGTTCCTGACCGTCCTGGGGGCGTGGTTCGGCAGCAGCCGAATGGGGATGTCGCCGTGGTTGGTCTTCAGGGTGGCGTAGAGCTGCTCGGCCACGATGTGCCTTCCGTCGTCCAGTTGTGCGCACCGATCCTCCCACGGCGGGCGGCGCGCACGTCGGCGCAACCCGTGAGTCAGGGGCGCGGAGCGGCAATCCGTGGCATCGTCGTGGGCAGGTTCGCGTTGCCCGGTATTCACCCGTTCTTGACGTTGGTCAGCTCTTGTTCGCATCTTCATCACCACGCGCACCGGAGACCTGACGGCATCGCCCGTGACCCGGATGCCCGCCCTCGCATGCCTGCCGGTCCGTCCCCAGGCATGATCCGTAAAAGGGTGGAAAGTCGAATTACCGTACGCCACCGAGGAGGAGGAACCCGTGACCCGCATCGACAGCGTGCGCGCCGCGACCGGTTCGGCGAAGGACAGCGTGCTGCACGCCGCGGAAGTGGTGGCGCCCTACGCCGACACGGCCAAGGACAGGGCCGCTCACTATGCACAGGAGGCGCGCGTACGGCTGGCGCCCAAGGTGTCGCAGGCCGCAGACCAGGCCCGCCTCCAGTACGGCGCGCATCTCGCGCCGCGGCTGGAGCAGGCCCGTACGCATGTGCCGCCGAAGATGGACGCGGCCGCCCAGGAGGCCGCCGTACGCACGCGGCTGGCCGCCCGGCAGGCGGCCGAGTACTCACGGCCGAGGATCGAGCAGGCGGTGGCCGCAGCCGGCCCCGTGCGGGACGAGGCCACGGCGCGGGGTGCTGCCGCGCTGGCCGCGCTGCGGGGCCAGGTCACCGCCAAGGAGATCCAGCGGCTGTCCCGCAGGCACCGGCGCCGGGCGCGGGCCGGGCGGGTCGCCCGGGTCGTGGCGGTGGCCGCGATCGTCGCCGGTGGTGCGGTGGCCGCCTGGAAGTGGTGGGACAAGCAGGCCAACCCGGACTGGCTGGTGGAGCCGCCGGAGGCGACGGAGGTGCCGGAGTCGGGCCGGCTGACGTCGGTGGACGGCACCGGTGAGGCGCTCCTCGATCCCGAGGTACAGGCCAAGCAGGCGCGGGAGGAGGCGGAGGGCGACGGCCCCCGCTGATCACCGCCGCGTGTCATGACATCGCCGTGGGGCGGTGGTGCGGTGGTGCGGTGGTGCGGTGGTGCGGTGGTGCGGTGGTGCGGTGGTGCGGTGGTGCGGTGGTGCGGT
>NZ_JACBYP010000002.1 GCF_018982965.1 Streptomyces mayonensis
AGGGCGGTCTCGACCTCGGCGGGTTGCACCCGGTGCCCGCTGATCTTGAACTCGGTGTCGGCCCTGCCGAGGTAGCGCAGTTGGCCGTCCTCGCCGACGCGGACCAGGTCCCCGGTGCGGTAGGCCCGGGGTGCGTCGGGGAGGGCGGCGAGCCGGGCGAAGCGCGAACCGTCCGGCACGTCGGGGCGGTAACCCTCGGCGAGGGCGGGGCCCGACAGGTACAGCTCGCCGTCGACCACGGCCGCCCGGGTGCCGGCCAGGGGCCGCCCGACGGGGACGTCCCCGGGGGCGAGGCCGGGGTCGTGCAGGTCGGCGACGGTGGCGACCACGGTGGCCTCGGTCGGTCCGTAGGTGTTCAGCAGCGCGACGGAGGTGCCCACCGCCTCGCGCCAGCGCTCGACGCGTTCGGGCAGCGCCGCCTCACCGCCGATGACGACGGTCCGCACGCCCCCGGGCAGCGCCGCGATGCCGGTGGAGACGGCGTGGGCGACCTCGTGCCAGTAGGCCGTGGGCAGGTCCAGGACGCTGACCCGCAGCCGCGCGCAGTCGTCCAGGAAGCGCGGCACCGACTCCGTCATGTCGTCGGTCCGCAGCACCAGGGTCGCCCCGGCGCACAGGGTCAGGAAGATCTCCTCCACGCTGGTGTCGAAGTGCAGCGGGGCGAACTGCAGGACGCGGTCCTCGCGACGCAGCCCGTAGCGGTGCGTGGCCGCCGCGACGAAGTGGGCCAGCGCGCGGTGGGCGACCGCCACCCCCTTGGGCCGGCCGGTGGAGCCCGAGGTGTGCAGTACGTAGGCGAGATCGGCCGGTTCGGGCGTACCGGGCTCGGGCGTGGCGGGTTCGGGCCTGCCGGGCTCGGGCGTGGCGGGCTCGAGCCTGCCGGGCTCAGGCGTGGTGCCCGCGGGCCGGGGAGCCGGTCCGTGCGCGGTGGCGGCGGCGTCGGTCCCGGGGTCCGGCTCGTTCAGGTCCAGCAGGAGTACGCGGTGGCCCGCGAAGTCGGCCGCGCGGTCGCCGGTGGTCAGGACGAGCGCGGGAGCGGTGCCGGTCAGCAGGCGGCTCGTACGGTCCGGCGGCGCCTTCGGGTCGAGGGGGCAGTAGGCGGCGCCGGAGAGCAGCACACCGAGGACGGCCGTGACGGCGTCGGCGCTGCGGGGCACGGCCACCGCCACCACGTCGCCCCGGCCGACGCCGCGGGCGGACAGGCGCCGGGCCATGTCCAGGGCCGCGCCGTGGAGTTGGGCGTAGGTGAGACGGCTGCCTGCCTGCTCGACGGCGACGGTCCCTCCTCGGCGGGCCGCGTGGCCGGCGATCAGGCTCAGGACCGGCCGGGCGGGTGCGGGCAGTGGACCGCCGTCCAGGACGGGCACGGTGACGGACCGGCGCGCCGGTGCTCCGCCGAGCGGCCGGTCCGGGTCGGTGAGGGCCTCCTCCAGCAGCGTGAGCAGGCCCTCCTGGAACGCGGCGGTCCCGGCCTCCGTGTACAGGTCGGGGTTGGCGTCGACGGCGACGCGCAGGCCGGTGCCGTCGCCCCGGTCGTAGACGTTGACGGCCAGGTCGTCGACGGGGCCCGCGGACACGTTGTGCACGGTGCTGGGGCATCCGGCGAACCTCAGGTCGTACCGGAACGGCATGATGTTCACGCCGGGCCCGGACAGCCGTCGCTCTCCCCCGACCAGCTTCAGGTCGCGGCGCAGTTGCTCGTAGCGGTACCGCTGGTGCGGGAGGCCGGCGCGCAGTTCGCGCGCCACGCGGTGGGCGAGGCCGCGGAGGCTGTCGCCCGGTCCTGCCGGTATGCGCAGGGGCAGGATGTTGCGCACCATGGCGGGCACGCGCAGGGAGACGGAGCCGAGGCGGCCCGTCGACGGCAGGCTCAGGACGGTCTCCGATGCCCCGGTGAGCCGGTGGAGGTGGGCGCCGGTCACCGCGAGCAGTACGTCCGACCAGGTCACCGACAGGTCGTGGGAGACCTCGCGCAGGGTGTCGGCCCGCTCCTGGTCCAGGTCGGTCACCTGGCGGTGGGACGTGCGGGCGGGCAGCGCGGACCGGCCGGCCGGAGAGGGCACGTGGGGGCGGTCGCCGTACCGGTGGGTCCAGTAGGCCGCGTCTTCGGCGTGGCGGGCGGATGCCCGGTAGGTCCGCTCCTCGGCGAGGACGGCCTCCAGGGTGCCGAAGCCGCTGTCCGGCGGGCGTTCGCCGGCCGTGAGAGCGGTGTGGACCTGGGCGACGCGCCGTGCCACCAGGGACAGGCCGAAACCGTCGAGGGCTATGTGGTGGACGCGGTGGTACCAGAGGAACTCCTCGGGCCCGGTCCGCAGCAGGGCATGGCCGAAGAGCGGGCCGCGCGCGAGGTCGACGGGGCGGGCCATGTCCTGGTGCATCCAGGCCAGTGCGGCGGCGCGCGGGTCGGGTACGGCGGTCAGGTCGGCGATGTGGGTGTGCCAGTCGCCGGCCGGGGCGGTGAACTGCCGGGGCCGGCCCCTGTCGTCGGTGGCGAAGGTGACGTGGAGGGCTTCGGTCTCGGCGACGACGTGGTGGAGGGCCTGGTCGAAGGCGGCGGTGTCCACGGGGCCGGAGATGCGCACGTACTCGGCGGTGTTGTAGGCCGGGCTGTCGAGGTCGAGCTGCTGGCCGGCCCAGATGCCCTCCTGGGCCGCCAGCAGGGGGAGGCGTTCAGGCTTCCGCACGGCCGGCTCCTCGCCCGCGTTCGGACAGCAGCTGCCACCACTGTGCGAAGGAGGTGCGTTCCGCCAGGTCGAGGTAGGTCACGTCCGCGCCGGCTTCCCGCCACCGCTCCAGAAGGGTGACGATGCGCAGGGAGTCCAGCCCCGCGTCCAGCGGGCTCTCGCGCAGATCGACTTCGCCGGGTTCCCGGAACAGGCATTCCGCCAGGTCCGCGCGGAAGCCGGCCAGGGTGAGGGGGTCGGGCACGAAGGGCTCCTTCTCGGGTCGCCTGGGAGATGAACGGCGTTGCTGCACTGCTCAGTTGACGTTGCGCGCGGCGCCGCTCCAGAAGCGGTCGCGCAGCTCCCGGCGGAGGATCTTGCCGCTGGGGTTGCGCGGCACGGCGTCGATGAGTTCGTAGCGGGCGGGCAGTTTGAAGCTCGCCAGTTGCGGCACGAGGAAGGTGTGCAGGTCCCTGGCGGTGGGCGGTTGTCCGGGGGCCGGGACGACGAAGGCGTGCACGTACTCGCCCCAGCGTTCGTCGGGCGCCCCGACGACGACGGCCTCGGCGACCTGCGGGTGGCTCTCGAGGCTGTTCTCGATCTCCGCGGGGTAGACGTTCTCCCCGGCGACGAGGATGGCGTCCTTGATGCGGTCGCGGATGAAGACGTAGCCGTCCTCGTCGAGGTGGCCGGCGTCTCCGGTGTGGATCCAGCCGTCGACGAGGGTCTCGGCGGTCCGGTCGGGCAGTCCCCAGTACTCGACCATCCGGGCGGGCGTGTGCAGGCAGACCTCCCCCACCGCGCCCGGGGGCAGTTCACGTCCCCGGGCGTCGATCGTCCTGGCCCGCACGCCGGGGTAGGGGCGCCCGGCGGCCTGCATGAGGGGACTGCCGGGGACGTGGGCGGCCGGGGGGAGGCACACGGCCGTGTTG
This sequence comes from Streptomyces mayonensis, assembly GCF_018982965.1. Taxonomy (GTDB): domain Bacteria; phylum Actinomycetota; class Actinomycetes; order Streptomycetales; family Streptomycetaceae; genus Streptomyces; species Streptomyces mayonensis. The sequence goes on from NZ_JACBYP010000002.1 coordinate 3,596, forward strand.
CCGGTCTCGGTCAGGCCGTAGATCTGGGCGAACTCGCAGCCGACGACGGCGAGGCTCTCCTCCAGCAGCGCTTCGGAGATCGGCGAGCCCCCGTACACGATCTTGCGCAGGGTGGTGAAGTCCTCGGCTCCGACGCCGGGTTCGGCGAGCATCATGCGGAGCATGGCGGGGACCACGCAGGCGGTGGTGATGCCGAGGTCGCGGATGAGGTGCACGGCCTGCCGGGCGGCGAAGGCCGGCATCGCCACCACGGTGGTGCCGGCGTTGAAGTTCTGGGTGGCCCACCACAGGCCGCCGACGTGGAAGCCGGGGATGCCGATCAGGGCGATGTCTCCGGCCCGCCAGTCGATCCAGTCGATTCCCGCGGCGGCCATCCGGTCGCGGATCGCGAAGAAGGTGCGGTGGGCGAGGACGACGCCTTTGGGGAGGCCGGTGGTTCCGCTGGTGTAGAGCTGGGCCACGGGGGTGTCCGGGGTCGCCTCGAACTCCGGCTCCGTGTCGTCGTACCGGTTGCTCCAGGCGGCTAGGGAGCCGAGGCGGACGACGGTCTCCGGGGGCTCGGTGGCCATGCCCTCGACGGTCGGCGAGAACGCGTCCTCCAGGAGGAGCAGCCGGGTGCCGGAGTCCTGGAGGATGTGGCCGGCCTCGGGTGCGGTGAGCCGCCAGTTGACCGGGACGAGCACGGTGCCGGTCTTGGCGCAGGCGAACAGTGCCTCGTAGTAGTGCTCGGACTCCCTGCCCAGGTAGGCCACCCGGTCGCCTTCGGCGAGTCCCGCGGCTGTCAGGGCGTGCGCGAGGCGGTTGCTGCGGTGGTGCAGTCCGGCGTACGTGAGGCTGCGGTCCTCGCAGATCACGGCGATCGCCCCGGGCTGCCGGCCGGCGTGGAAGCGGGCCGTGTGGACCAGGGTGCTCAGTTCGGGGTGGTGGAGTCTCGCGCCCCGGGTCTGCGGGGCTCCGGACATCTCCATGTGCGGTCTCCCAACGGCGGCTGCTTCAGGGGATGTTGACGAACGCGAGAGTCACCTCGCCGTCGCTCCGGCCGCCGTGGGCGTCCTGGTAGCGGAAGGCGGTCCGGGCGTGGAGGAAGGAGCCGGCGGCGCCGCCGGGATTGCGCCGCGCCACGGAGCGGAACTCCAACTCCCCGGTGAAGTCACGGGGGTCGACGGGCCGGCGGAAGTGCGAGGTGAAGCGGGCGATGAGGATGTCCGGGAGCTGGTGGCGCCAGAAGTCGTCGAGCGTCCAGTTCTCGAAGCCGGTCAGCAGCCCTTCCTGAACGGACTTGGCGACCAGGTAGTACATCATCTGGTTGTAGGCGATGTTGGCCTCGACGGAGTTGAGATGGCCGGTGTCGTCGATGTAGCAGGACTCCGGGATCGCGAAGGTGCAACGCGCGGCCGACAGCCCCGCCTGGGCCGTCACTTCGGCGGACCGCAGATACCTGCAGTGCGGCTTGTAGGGGGTCAGGACCCGGGCCAGCAGTTCCTCGTCGGTGCGGTACGGCCGCTGCCGCGGCGGGGCGTCGGCGCGGCCGGTGGCGGACGCGGTCACGTCGCCGGTGGGAGGGGCGGTCATGCGGTCGGTGGCAGGAGCGGTCATACGGTCGGGGGCGGTCATGCGGTCGGCATCCCGTCGTAGAGCTTGCGTTCGTCGTGGACGGTGACGCGGTGGGAGACGGTCGGTTCGGCAGTCGTGGTGTGGCGGGCGCGGTGGATGAGGCTGCGGTTGTCCCAGACCAGCAGGTCGCCCTTCTCGAAGCCCTGAAGGTGGATGCCCTCGTGCTCGAAGGTGTCGTCGAGCTGGCCGGTGGCGTCGAAGAGGCGCTTCAGCAGGTCCTCGTCCAGCGGTTGTCCGCCCGCGTCCTCGATGCCGACGGTGAAGCCCTCGCTGAGGTGGAGGACAGTCTCGCCGGTCATGGGGTGGGTGAAGGTGGTGGGCCGGACGACGGGCGGGGTCCTGGTCTCGATCTCCGCGATGATCTCGGAGATCGGGCGGTAGACGTCGTGCGGGCGGATCTTGAAGTACTTGCGCACGGAGTGCCGGCACCGCGTACCGGCGATCTCCTTCCTGAGTTCCTCGGGCAGCCGCTCGTGGGCCCGGCCCATGTCGATGAAGTACGTGCCGCGGTTCTTCTCCGGGACGACCTGGGGGTGGATCAGCGTGATGCCGAAGGGGTCGGGCATGAACTGGTAGTCGGCGTGCCAGAACTTGCCCGTCTTCGGCACGCCTATCTGCCTGCCGTTCTCCGGGACGTTGGAAGAGACGAAGACCTCCGGGACATCGGGGTGCCGGTACATCGGCTCGTAGTAGGTCTCGGGCCGGCCGAGGCGCCTGCCGAGGGCGAGGAAGGCCTGCGGGGTCAGGTCCTGGTCCTTCAGGACGGCGATCTTCTTCGTGTAGACGGTCCGCTTCAGCGCGTCGATGTCGCTGTCGGAGGCTCCGGTGTGGTCGAAGTCCTCGACGATCGCGCCGAGCGGGGCACCGGGCTGGTCCTTGATCTGCATGGCCGCTGGTCCTTTCCTGGGACGGGACGTGACGGGACGGGTTGGCGGAGTGGGAGGGAGAGGGAAACGGCGACGGGGACGGGGCCCGGGTCGGTCCGGCGGGCGTCACACGTTCGTGGGACGGCGGGACACGACGAGGTCGGCGATCGCGACGGGGGCGAGGCCGGGCTGGAGTTCGTCGCCGCCGCAGGTGACGCCGAGGTCGCGTTCGCCGGGCTCGTCCGGATCGCCGGCGCACCGGACGACCGCTCCCGCGTCCGTCCCCGAATGATCGCCTTGGCCTTCACGAGCGTCGTTCCCGAGCTATTTCACGGCGGTTGCCGCTAGGAATCATTGGCTCATGAGACGCCTGACCTCTGTGACGAGCACGGTGAGCGCCCGCCTCTCCGGAATGGTGGTCTCGGGATGCCAGAGGTCCACGAGAAGGCATGTCCGCGGACTGTGGCCCTCATTGCGCGCTTCATGTTCGAAGGAGTAGTCGAAGAGGAGGCATCTGCCCTCCACCCAGGTTCGCTTTTCACCCGCCACCGCGATACTGCATCCGTCCGGGATGTCGACCGCGAGATGCAGGTTGATGCTGAAGTTCCACAGGTCGCAGTGCGGGGAGATGACCGCACCCGGCAGGAGGGTCGAGAAGTGGCATTCCAGAAGAGGGCATATCTTCCCCGTCCTGACGGCGAATTCGTCGAGGACCCCGTAGGCCGTGGGCACGGTGGCCGCCGACTCCTCGACCAGCGCCCCGGCACGGTAGAGGTGGAGGGCCTGCCAGTCCTCCTGGCGCGTCAGGTAGTGCTCGTACTCCGAGAACGCCTCCCGGCGGCCGGCCCAGGCCGCCGTCACCTCCTCCTTGATCGCCGGATGTGCGGCTTCGAGGGCTTCCACGACGGGGGACAGCTCGGGATGACCGTGGGGATCGTGCCAAGGGGTCTCCGAGATTCCGGGAAGAATCCACTTGGCTCCCCGTTGAAGCGGATGGCGTGCGTTTCCCGCCCCGGACTGCAGCATCGTTTCCACACGTCTGAGGGATTCCGCGCCGTATTCGCTCCTGAGCGCCGCGAAGGCGTTCTCCGTCTCGGGTGTCATGCAGGCCCCTCCCGGCCGCTGCACGGCCCTGGCGGACTGCCGGGCCGGTGTCGCAACAGGAGTCGAGGGCGCGGGCGCGCTGGTTCCCAGGAACTTCCGTCAGTTTCTCGCCCGACTCCCACAGACAACCGCGGCAGACGACTGCCGCGAACGGCTGCGGCGAACGGCTGCGGCGAACGGCTGTGACAAACGGCTGTCGCGGTCGATTCCCCACCAACGCAGGGGCCCCGGCGGCACCGCCCCCTCCTGGGACAGTGCCGCCGGAACACGGGGTCGGGCGCCTCCCCCGAACGAGGGCGGCGCCGGCGTCAGGCCGCGAAGGCGCCTTCCGCCTCGGCCTCCCGGAGCAGCCGTTCGAGGATCGCCCGGCTGCGGGACACGCGGGAGCGGACCGTTCCGACGGGACAGCCGACGAAACCGGCCGCCTCCTCGTACGACAGTCCGACGATCTGCGTCAGCAGGAACGCCTCCCGGCGTTCGTCGGACAGAACCTCCAGGAGGTCGAGCAGGGCGAGGCCGTCCTCGAAGCCCGGCAGGCCGCACGGCTGGGCGCGTTCCACGGCGGCCTGCCAGTCGACGGCGTCCGCGATCCGCGGGCGGGCCGCGGCGCGGCGCAGGCTGTCCGCGACCGCTCGGCGGGCGATCGTCAGCAGCCAGGTGCGGGCCGATGCGCGGCCCTCGAAGCGGTGCAGGCTGCCGAACGCCCGCGTGAAGGTGTCCTGGGTCAGATCGTGGGCTGCCTGGGGGTCACCGCTGAGGTAGGTGACGTAGCGCAGTACGTCACCGTGCAGGGCGCGGACGAAGTGGTCGGCCGCGTCGGGGTCACCTCCGCGGGCGGCCAGCGCCCAGGCGGTCGCCGACGCGTCGGCGGCGGCACGGTCCACCCGCTGAGTGGGCAGGGCAGGGGTCATCACGTGATGTCCTTCTCGGGTATCTCCGGCGCCGGCCCCGAAGGGCGCGGCTCACCGGCACATGGGGTGCGTTCCGTACCCGGGGTACGGCGATGCCCGGAGCCCGGTGCGACGGTCCGTCCGCGTCGGCGCTCGGGTGCGCCGGGACGCGGCGGGTGCCGTGGGAACCCGCGCGTGGTGGTCCACGGGCAGGGACGTCAGGAGTGAAAAGCGGGCTCCGGTGGTTCCGGCTGTCTCAGACGACAGCGGTCCCCGGTGGCGGTCCCCGGAAGGTGAGGCAGGAGCGCAGGAGAAGGCGCACCGGACCGGGCCGGGCCGTGAACCGGCGCCTGCGCACGGTCGGGCGCGACACCGGCGCCGGCAGTGCCAGCAGCTGCCGCAACGGGGCGGCGCGCCGGCGCGCCGCCGCCCGCAGGACACGGAAGACGGCCCGCTCTCCGTAGGCCAGCCACAGGCCGCACACGACCGCGGCCAGGAGGTGCGCGGCGAACATGCCGACGGATGCCGCTCCGCTCATGGCGGACATGTCGTGCACGGGAAGGTGGCCCGTGGTGTGGGCCGCGTGCGCGGCGGCCCCCATGCCGGTCCCGGCCATGGAGTCGGCACCCATGGACGCCGTCGCATGCATGTGCGCGTGCGCGCTGATGCCGTCGGCTCCGTGGGCAGGTGACATGGGGGACGGCCCGGACACCGGGGCGGGCGTGAGGCGCTGCGCCAGGGAGAAGGTCTCGTGGAGCACCGCCTGGGCGGCGGTCACGACCGCCACGATCAGGACGCGGCCGCGCTCCCGGCCGGCCAGCAGCCAGCCCGCCGTGCCGGTCCCGGTCAGTCCTGCGGCCATGGCCCACCAGGGGACCGGTGTACCGGACATGGTCACGTGACCGAGGGCGGCGAGCAGCACGCAGGCCACGGCGAACACGCCGGCCCGTGCCGCACGGCACCACCCTCGGACAGTCATGGTCCGCCCATCCTCGCACCCGGAACTCGCTCGTCGTCATGGGGTACGCATGCGCCCCCACCCTCCACCTCAGGCACGCACAAGTGAGTTGGATCACATTGACCGGGTGGGTCGCATCCGGCCGCCCACCCGGTCAATGCGACCCGGTGGGCCGCACAGGTCCTCGATCCGCCTACGGCAACGTCACCGAGCCCGGCTGCACCACGGCGGCCGTGGTCTCGATGCGGCCGCTGCGCCGGAACTCCAGGGTGAACGGCACGAGGTCACCGGGGCTCCACTCCCCCGGCGGGACGGGCACCGTCAGATCGACACCGCCCGGCGACATCTCGAGACGGGTGCCCGCGGCGACGGACACGGAGTCCGTGAGGGACCGGTAGGCCGCGTTCCCCGGCGTCATGCGGTGCCGGGACAGCGTCACGGCACCCGGCACACCGCGTGCCGTGACCCGGACGAGGGTGTCGGGCGAGCCGCCCTCGTTGGTGATGCGGAAGAACGCCGCCGTCTCCGGAACCCCGTCCGACGGCATCAGGACCTTGCCGACGTCGACCCGGATCTCCGCGGGGCTTCCGGCCCGGCCGGCGCCGACCCAGGTGGTCAGACCCGCCAGTGCCACGCTGCACGCGGCGAAGGGCACCAGGACGGCCGGCGCCAGGTCCTTCAGCCGCCGCCGGTCGAGAGCGGGCAGGGAGGACAGCGGGTTGGTGAACCGCCTCATCGGCCACTCCCCTCTCCGCCGCCGGCACGTTGCCCCTGTCCCCGTCCCCGGCCCGGCCCCGGCCCCGTCCCCGTCCTCGGGCGGCGGACGGCTGCCAGCTCCTCAGCCGCAGGCTGTTGGCCACCACCAGCACGGAGCTCGCCGACATCGCCGCCGCGGCGACCATGGGATCGAGCAGGCCCACCATGGCGAGCGGCACGGTGACGGCGTTGTACCCGAACGCCCATGCCAGGTTGGCCCGGATCGTGCCCAGCGTGCGCCGGGCCAGCCGGACCGCGTCGACGAGTGCCTCGATGTCTCCGCGTGCCAGGGTCAGGTCGGCCGCACCGATCGCCACGTCGGTACCGCTGCCCATCGCGATGCCCAGGTCGGCGGCGGCGAGCGCGGCGGCGTCGTTCACGCCGTCGCCGACCACCGCGACCCGTGCCCCCTCCTCCCGGAACCCCCGTACGAGATCGGCCTTGGCCTCGGGAGTGCAGCGGGCGTGCACCTCCTCGATGCCGAGTGCCCGGGCGACGGCTTCGGCGGGTGCCCTGCGGTCGCCGGTGGCCAGCACCGGGCGGACACCGAGCCGGCGCAGCCGGTCCACGGCACGGTAGCTCCCGGGCCGCACGAGGTCGCCGACGGCGATCAGCGCCTTGGCCCGGCCGTCGATCCGCACCAGGACCGGCGTGTGTGCCGTTTCCTCCGCCGCCGCGAGTGCCTTGGCCAGGGCGCGCGGCACCTTGCCGTCCGGTGCGCCCACGTCGACCGCGTGTCCGTCGACCCGCCCGCCGACGCCGTGGCCGGGGACCGAGCCGAAGTCCGTGACGTCCGGCAGCGGTTCGCCGGGTGCCGCGCGGCGCGCGTACGCGGTGATCGCCCGGCCGACGGGATGCTCGGAGCCCTGCTCGACCGCCCCGGCCAGCCGCAGCACCTCGTCCTGGCCGAGTCCGCCCGGCAGCGTGGTGACCTTGCCCACCGTCATACGGCCGGTGGTCAGCGTGCCGGTCTTGTCCAGGACGACCGTGTCCACGTGCTGGAGGGCCTCAAGCGTCTGCGGCCCGCGCACCAGTACGCCCAGTTGGGCACCGCGTCCGGTGGCGGCCATCAGCGCGGTCGGGGTCGCCAGGCCCAGCGCGCAGGGGCAGGCCACCACCAGGACGGCGACGCAGGCGGTGAGCGCGGCCTGCGGGTCGGCACCGGCGCCGAGCCAGAACCCGAGCACGGTCACCGCGACGGCGAGCACGGCGGGGACGAAGACTCCGGCGACCGCGTCGGCCAGCCGCTGGGCCCGCGCCTTGCCGGCCTGCGCGTCCGTCACGAGGCGGGTGATCCGGGCCAGCCGGGTGTCCGCGCCGACCGCCGTGGCCTCGACCAGCACCATCCCGCCGGAGTTGACCGCACCGCCGATCACGGCGGAGCCGGGACCGACCTCGACCGGTTCGCTCTCGCCGGTGACCAGGGACAGGTCGACGGCGGAACTGCCCTGCGTCACCCGCCCGTCGGTGGCGATCCGTTCGCCGGGACGCACCACGAAGACCTGCCCCGGCCGCAACTGTTCGATGGGGACCGACCGTTCGCCCCGCCCGTCCTTCACGGACACCTTCCTGGCCGCCAGTTCGGCCAGCGACTGCAGCGCCGCCCCGGTCCCTGCCCGGGCCCGCGCCTCCAGGTACCGCCCGGTCAGCACGAACAGCGGGACGCTCACGGCGGCTTCGAGGTACAGGTGGGCCATGCCTTCCGACGCGGAGGGCACCAGGCTGAAGGCCATGCGCATGCCGGGCTCGCCGGCTCCGCCGAGGAACAGCGCGTACACGGACCAGGAGAACGAGGCCACCACCCCGAGGGAGACCAGCGTGTCCATGGTGGCCGTGGAGTGCCGCAGTCCGCGCAGTGCCCGGAGGTGGAAGGGCCAGGCGCTCCATGCCGCGACCGGGGCTGCCAGCACGAAGCACAGCCACTGCCAGTTGCGGAACTGCAGGGCGGGCACCATCGACAGGACGAGGACCGGCACGGCCAGCAGCGCGGTGACCGCGAGCCGCTCCCGCGCACCGCGGTCCCCGGCCACGGAGCCGTCCGCGTCGTCGGCCCTCTCGCCCGTCTCCTCCCCGTCCTCCTCGCGGGCGGGCAGAGCCGCCTCGTAACCGGCCTGCTCGACCGCCGCCACCAGATCCTCGGGCGGAACGTCGGCGGGATGGCTCACGCGGGCGAGCCCGGTGGCCAGGTTGACCGTGGCCGTGACGCCCTCCACCCTCGCGAGCCTCTTCTCGACCCGGCGCACACAGGCCGCGCAGGTCATCCCGCCCACGGCGATGTCCGTGACCAGGAGACCCGCCACCGGTCCGCCCGCCATCACCCACCACTCCCGTGGTGCATCCCCGGCATGTCCTCCCCGTCTCCGGGCGTGTCGCCGCTGCCCCCGGTCGTTCCGGTGCCGTGCGTGGCGGGCGCCACGGGTCCGGACGCCGAGCCGACGGCGTAGGAGACCGAGAACAGCACCGCGAGCAGGAGCAGGAACGCGCAGAGCGCGGGAGGGGGCAGCAGTCTCGGGACCGTCACACCGGCGGAGCGGGGTGACAGTGGTACATCGGCCATGCCGGACCTTCCTGGTCACGTCGGTTTCGTCTTTGCTGGAGGTCGCGGCTCGAGCCGTGCCGCACCAGGAGTCGAGTCGACGGGGCAGGGAGTTCCAGCGGTCGGTCGTGCGGTGCGTCACAGCACGGACGCGGTCGGTCCGCCCGGCTCGACGCCGTCGTCCGTACGGTCAGGAGGCCGTGCGCCGCCGCGGCGGCGTGAAGGCGTACAGGTCGAGGATGTCCGGCCGGGGTGCGACGCCCGGGCCGCCGGCACGTGCCCAGGCGGCGATGTCCTCGGTCGCCTCCGGGTCGTTGACCAGCCCCAGCCAGACGGGCCGGGCGCCGGCGGCCCGGCCCTCCGCCGAGGGCTGTACGACGACGACGTTGGCCTGGTCGCAGACGTCGAGGCACTCGGAGACGCGTACCGGCACCGCGGCGCGCAGCCGCTCGGTCTGCGCCGCGTGGTCGACGCCGGTCACCTTGGGGCTGCCGCAGCAGCAGTCGCGGCACACGACGACGCGGCACGGCACGGGTTCGCCGGCGGCCGCGCGGGCCTTCGCGTCGTCGGTCGTTCGTCCGGTCGGCGTTGCGGGCATGCGGTGCCGTCCCTCTCTCCGGGGAGATCCGCCCCGGGGGTCGTCGAGGAGGCGACCGCGTGAGTCTCCTGGCTCTCGGGTCGTTGTGCGTCCCGGCCTTCCCACCCGCTGCCGGGCAGTGGCCAGTCGGGACGCGCTCACCGATCACAGTGGCGGGACCGCGCCGGATTCACACCGGCTTCCTCGTTCCGCCGTCGCCTTTGTCGTCGGCCATCATCCCATCCCGGGGCGCCGCTCACCCCGTCCCGGGGAGCCGCTCATCCCGTCCCGGGGAGCCGCTCCGCCCGCACGTCGCCGCCCGTCGGTCCGCCCGCGTTCCCGCGGGGGCGCCGGTCAGGCGCCGTTGAGCCAGGCGGTCCAGGCCTCGGTGGCCGGTCCGTCCTCCGCGTCCTCGGCGAACAGGTGGTGGCCCAGCCAGATCGGCCAGTTCCAGGTACTGCCGTTGAAGAAGCGGTACAGCGCGTCCGGGCCGCGCAGGCCGACGAAGTCGGGGTCCAGCCAGTCCACGACCACCTCCGTCGGGCCGCCCTCCGGGCCGGGGAGGTGCAGGGAGAGCCGGTCGCCCACGCACGACGCGTCGTGGAGGCCCAGGCGTCGGCGCAGTGCGGTGAAGTCGGCGGGGTCGGCGGTGCGTTCGGCGCGGGACGCCTTGACGTAGACGGCGGGGCGCCCGGCGAAGTGGCTGAGGTACTCGGCCAGCGAGTGCTGGTAGAAGTCGACGTGCTTCTCGGCCGCGTCCGTCTTGGTGTCCCACTCCCAGCTGTCGTCGACGACACCCGTGTGCACCCAGTGGATCCCCATCCGCAGGCGGCTCGTGCCGCCGTCGGCCGGTTCGACACGGTAGGTGAGGGTGTTGGAGAACTCGTCGTCCTGCGCCGCCCGGACCGCGAAGTGGCTCGGCGGCTCCCACGCCACGACGGTGCTGTCGCCGCGGGTCACCTTTCCGCCGACACGCGGCTCGACCTCCATGGGGTAGAGCCAGCCGAGGTTGCCGGTCGCGGTGGCGACCGCGTCCCAGACCCGTTCGGGCGGGGCGGGCAGGTCCTGTTCCCTGCGGACCTCGAACTCTCGCGCCATGGTCGCTTTCTCCTTCGTCGTCATGCGGTCACTCGGTCGTGCAGTCGTTCGGTCGGGCAGTCGTTCGTCGTACAGCCGTGCAGTCGTGCAGCCGTGCATGGGGGGTAGTAGTCGTGCATGGGGTGGTAGTCGTTCACGGGTCAGTAGGTGACGGGCAGCGCTGTGAGGCGGCGCTGCAGCGGGTTGGGCCGCCAGTCGAGGGCCGCTTCGTCGGTCAGGCGCAGGTGCGGCAGCCGGCGGGCCAGTGTGCCGACGGCGATCTCCGCCTGGAGCTTGGCCAGGGGGCCGCCGAGGCAGAAGTGCGGGCCGTTGCCGAAGCTGAGGTGCCGGTTGCCAGGGCGGGTCAGGTCGAGTGCGTCGGGGTGCTGGAAGCGTTCGGGGTCCCGGTTGGTGGCGGCGAGGAAGAGGTAGACCAACTCGCCCTCGCGCAGGGTCCGGCCGCCGATCGTGACGTCCTCGGCGACGACCCGGACGATCGCCTGGGTCGGTGTGTCGTAGCGGGCGAGCTCCTCGACGGCGGGGCGGGCCAGCGCCGGGTCGGCCCGCAGCCGGGCCAGTTGGGCGGGATGGCGCAGCAGGGCGAGCATGCCGTTGCCGACCAGGTGGGTGGTGGTTTCGTCGCCCGCGGTGATCAGGACGAAGCAGGTGGACAGCAGTTCGGAGTCGGTGAGCCGGTCGTCCTTGGCCTGGGTGGCGACCAGGGCGCTGATGAGGTCGTCGCCGGGGTCGGTACGGCGGCGGCGGACCAGCCGGGCGAGGTACTCCTCGTACTGCTCGATCGCGGCCTCGGACGCGTCGATGTCCTCGCTCAGCCGGCCGAAGCGGGCGAACCAGGACGTGACCTGCGAGAGGTCCTCGTCCGGGATGCCGAAGAGCTCGCAGACGACGGACATCGGCAGCGGGGAGGCGACCGCCTCGATCAGGTCCGCGGTGGGCCCGGAAGCGACCGCCTCGTCGATGAGCCCGTCGACGATCCGCTGGACCCGGTCGCGCAGGGCCTCGACGCGCCGGGCGGTGAAGGCCCGGTTGGCCAGCTTGCGCAGCCGGGCATGGTCGGGCGGGTCGGTGTTGCTCATCACCCGGCCGAGCCGGTCGGTGAGGCGGCTGAGGGCCTTCAGGTCGCCGCCGAGCGCGGTGTAGGCACGGGTCATCCTGTCCCGGTCGTTGGAGAGCCGCAGGTCGCCCAGTGCCGCCTCGACGTCGGCGTACCGGGTGAGGTACCAGATGCCCTGGGCGCTGCGGTGGACCGGGTCCTCGCGCCGCATGCGGGCGTAGACGGGGTACGGGTCGCGGCGGGCCTCGTCCGTGAGCAGGGCCGCGGCGAGGTCGTCGGACCGGGCGGGGCCCGCGCCGGCGCGGGCCCCGTCGGTGGTGTCGGTCGGGATCACTGCGGCCCGCGCTACCGCTGGGCGTTCATGGCGTCGGCGAGGCTCTTGGGCCGCATGTCGGTCCAGGACCGCTCGACGTACTCCAGGCACGCGGCGTGGCCGTCGGGGCCGTGGGCGACGGTCCAGCCGGCGGGTACGTCGGCGAACTGCGGCCACAGCGAGTGCTGGTTCTCCTCGTTGACGAGTACGAGGAAGGTGCCGTCCTGGTCCTCGAACGGGTTGGTCATGGGTCAGTCCTCCTGATCGGAAAGGTGGGTGAGCTGAGTGGGGTGGGTGAGGTGGGAAGTGGGGGCGTCTTCGGTGGCCTCGGCGAGGCGGGCGGCCAGGACCGGGCCGATCTGGGCCAGCGAGCCGGCCTCGGTCATCTTGTTGTGGCGGGTGGTGATCTCGTGCGACTCGATGTGCCCCGTGACGTACGGGCGCCAGGTCGCGGGCCCGGCGTCGTTCCCCTCGCGGTCGATGGTCGAGTTGAACAGGAGCAGGTCGCCGTCGAAGCCCGCGGGGACGAAGTCGACCGCCAGTTTCGCGTTGTTGATCATGATGTGGATGATGACCTCGATCTGCTGCTCCGTCAGGCCCTGCAGCGCGCTGCCCCGCCGGTTCAGTACCTCGGCGACCTCGGCGTAGGTCAGCTCCCGGTCGCCCAGTTCGTCCGGGTCGACGTCGAGCACACCGACGAGGACGTCCCGCTCGGTGGGCACGGGCGCCTCCTCGAACTGCACGTCCTTGACCGGGTAGGCGTCGAGGACGGCCAGCAGCGCGGTCCGCTCGCCGCGCGCCTGCAGCTCGCAGGCGAGGGCGTGGGCGATCAGCCCGCCCGCGGACCAGCCGAGCAGCAGGTACGGCCCCTGGGGCTGGATCTTGCGGATCTGGTCGGCGTAGTCCGCCGCCATCTCCTCGAAGGACGTCGGCAGGGGTTCCGGGCGGCCGAGGCCGCGCGCCTGGATCGCGTAGACGGGATGCTGGGGGCCGATGTGGTTCAGGAGTCCGCTGTACGACCAGCTGATGCCGCCGCCGGGGTGGATGCAGAACAGCGGTGTACCGGTCCCGGTCGGCCGCAGCGGCAGCACCACGTCGAGCGCGTCGTGGGGGTCGTCCATGACCAGGCGCTCGCTGAGCCCGGCCACGGTCGGTGCCTCGAACAGCATGCGCAGTCCCAGCTCCAGGCCGAGGGTCTCGCGGACGCGGGAGGCCAGGCGGGCGGCCAGCAGCGAGTGCCCGCCCAGGTCGAAGAAGTTGTCGTCGATGTGCACCTGTTCCCGGCCGAGGACCTCGGCGAAGAGGTCGCACAGCAGCTGTTCCCGCGGCGTCCGGGGGCCGCGTCCATCGCCCGTCGCCCCGTACTCGGGGGCGGGCAGGGCGGCCCGGTCCAGCTTGCCGTTGGCGGTGAGCGGCAGCGCGTCGAGGGCGACGAACGCCGACGGCACCATGTAGTCCGGCAGTTCGCGGCGCAGGCGCCCGGCGAGCGCCCGCGCCTGTGGCGTTTCGCCGGGGCCGGGGACCAGGTAGGCGACGAGGCGCTTGTCGCCGGGGCGGTCCTCGCGGGCGACCACGGCCGCCTGGGCGACGCCCGGGGAGCCGGCCAGGACCGCCTCGATCTCGCCCGGTTCGATCCGCAGGCCGCGGAGTTTGACCTGGTGGTCGGTGCGTCCGGCGAACTCCAGCGTCCCTTCGGCCGTCCACCGCGCCAGGTCGCCGGTGCGGTACATCCGGCTGCCGGGCGGTCCGTACGGGTCGGCGGTGAAGCGCTCCGCCGTCAGGCCGGACCGGCCGAGGTAGCCCCGGGCCACGCCCGTCCCCGCGAGGTACAGCTCGCCCACCAGTCCCGTGGGCACCGGCCGCAGGTGGTCGTCGAGCACGTAGGCGCGCGTGTTCGCCATCGGCGCGCCGATCGGCACGGTCGCGGCGTTCTCTGCAAGGTTCCGTACCGGGTGGCAGGTGGCCAGGGTCGTGGCCTCGGTGGGCCCGTAGCCGTTGACCACCTCGATGCCGGGGCAGGCCGCCCGCACCCGGGCGACGGCGGCCGGGGAGACCACGTCACCGCCGGTCCACACCTCGCGCACTCCCGCGAGCAGGCCCGGCCGTTCCTCGGCGACCAGGCGGAACAGCCCGGCCGTCAGCCACAGTCCGGTCACCCCGTGCGTGCCGATCGTGTGCTGCAGCAGGTCCAGGTCGAGCCGCTCGGGCGGGGCGACGACGACCGTGCCGCCGCTCAGCAGCGGTACCCACAGCTCGTAGGTCGACAGGTCGAAGGCGGTCGGGGAGTGCATCAGCACCCGCCGGTGTCCGCCCCGGTGCCACTCGGGGGCGTACGCGAGACCGACGACGTCGCGGTGGGTGACGGCCACGCCCTTGGGCCGGCCGGTCGAACCGGAGGTGTACATCACGTAGGCCAACTGGCCCGGAGCGCAGCGGACGTCAACACTGGACGGGTCCGGCTCGCCCCCGAGCAGGGCGGCCAGCGCGTCCGCGGTGAGGACCAGCCGGGCCCCGGCCTCCCGGAGGATCAGGTCGATCCTGGACTGCGGGAAGCGCGCGTCGAGGGGCACGTAGGCACCGCCTGCCTTGGTGATCGCCAGGAGTGCCACCACCAGGTCCGCCGACCGGTCGAGGAGCACCGCGACCGGGGTCTCGGGCCGTACGCCCCGGCGGACCAGTGCCCGCGCGAGACGGTTGGACCGTTCGTCGAGCTCCCGGTAGGTCAGTTCGGTGGCGCCCGCGACGACGGCGACCGCGTCCGGGGTGGCGCGCACCCGGTGGGCGAACAGCTCGGGCAGCCCCGCGTCGGGCAGCTCGACCGCGGTGCCGGTGGACGCGGACAGCAGCCGGTCGTGTTCCCCGTCCGACAGGACGTCGATCCGGCTGATCGGCCGGCCGGGGTCGGCGACCGCCGCGCGCAGCAGCCGGACCCAACGGTCGAACAGCAGCTCCACGGTGGCCGGTTCGAACAGGTCGGTGGCGTACTCCACCGCGCCGACCAGGCCGTCGGGGCCGCCGTCGGCACGGAACTGCTCGGCCAGGCTGAACGTCAGGTCGACCCGCGAGGTGCCGGTCGACGCCTCCAGGTGGCCGGTCGTCAGGCCCGGCAGCGCGAACTCGCCCACCGGTGCGTTCTGCAGGGCCAGCATGACCTGGAACAGCGGGTGGTGCGACAGCGAGCGAGCCGGGTTGACCACCTCGACCAGATACTCGAACGGCACGTCCTGGTGGTCGTACGCGGCGAGCGCCTTCTGCCGCACCCGGTCGAGGAGTTCGGCGAAGCCGGGGTCTCCGCCGGTGTCGGTGCGCAGCACCAGCGTGTTGACGAAGAAGCCGACGAGTTCGTCCAGCGCCTGGTCGGTACGGCCGGCGATCGGGCTGCCGACCGGGATGTCGGTGCCGGCGCCGAGGCGGGTGAGGAGCGCGGCGAGACCCGCCTGGAGCACCATGAACATGCTGGCGCCCTGAGCGGCGGCCAGGTCGCGCAGCGCCCGGTGCAGTTCGGGGTCGAGCGCGACGGACACCCGGCCGCCCTGCTGGGAGGCCACCGGCGGCCTGGGCCGGTCGGCGGGCAGTTCCACCTGCTGCGGGATTCCCGCCAGCTCGTCCTTCCAGTAGGCCAGTTGGCGGGCGAAGAGGCTGTCCGGGTCGGCGGTGTCGCCGAGCAGGTCGCGTTGCCAGCAGGTGTAGTCGGCGTACTGCACCGCCAGTGGCGGCCACTGCGGTTCCTCGCCGCGGCAGCGTGCCGTGTAGGCGGTCGCGAGGTCGCCGGAGAGCGGCCCCATCGACCAGCCGTCGGCGGCGATGTGGTGCACGACGACCAGCAGTACGTGCCGGTCGGGCGCGAGCGCGTACAGCTCGGCCCGGACGGGCGGCTGGGCCGCCAGGTCGAAGCCCCGCCGTGCGGTCCGGGCCAGGCGCTCGGCCGGCCGGTCCTCACCGAGGTCGACCACCGGCAGCTCGGGACGCGCCTCCTCGGGGCTCAGCACGACCTGGTACGGCACGCCGTCCGTCTCGCGGAAGACGGTCCGCAGGCTCTCGTGCCGGGCGATCACGTCCGCGAGCGCGGCGTGCAGGGCGGGGCGGTCGAGTGCGCCGGTCAGGCTGAGCGCGAGGGGCATGTTGTAGGTGGCGCTCGGACCGTCCATCCGGTGCAGGAACCACAGGCGGCGCTGGGCGAAGGACAGCTCGACCCGGTCGGGGCGCGGCCGGGCGGTCAGCGCCGGCCGTGCCGTCCCGGAACCGTCGAGGCGGGCCGCCAGTCCGGCCACCGTCGGCGTCTCGAACAGCGTACGGACTTCGAGTTCCGCGCCGAGGGTGGCCCGGACGCGGGCGGCCAGCCGGGTCGCCAGCAGCGAGTGTCCGCCGAGGTCGAAGAAGCTGTCGTCGACGCCGGCCTGGGCGAGGCCCAGCACCTCGGCGAACAGTTCGGCGAGGAGCTGTTCCTGGGGGGTGCGCGGGGCACGCCCGGTTCCGGCGGGGCCGGGGTCGGGTGCGGGCAGGGCGCGGCGGTCGAGTTTGCCGCTGGCCGTGAGCGGCAGCGTCGGCAGCGCCACGAACGCCGACGGGACCAGGTGGTCGGGCAGTCGGTCGCGCAGCCAGGTGCGGAGTCCGCCGATGAGGGCGCCGGTGCCCCGGCTGCCGGTCGGGCGGTTGGTCAGCGACGACAGCGGCCTGCCGGTGGGGAGGGCCGGCCGGTACGCCTCGACCGGCGAGCCGTGGTGCTGGACGCTCGGGTCGGTGAAGACCACGTCCAGGGCGTCGTCCGCGGTGGCCGACCAGGTGACGGCGACCCGGTGTCCGGTCCGGGCGCCGAGGGCCTGGAAGTCCTCCGGGTCGGGGAGGTCGCTCTGCTCCGGGCTGTGGAGCCGCTCCAGCAGTTCCGCGAGCGGCGCTTCGCCGTCCTGCACGGCTCGGGCCAGCGCGGACTCGCGCGCCACGCGGCGGTTCGGCACACCGGTGATGCGCAGCGGGCCGGTGTGCGGCCGGGCGAGCAGGGCGCGCAGTTCGTCGAGCCCGGCGACCTGCCTCCCCCACTCCAGCTCGGCCGGCCGGCCGGGCACGGCCGGGGCGACCGGTGGTTTGTGCAGGGTCACGTCGTAGCGGTAGCGGGTCAGTTCGTTGTGGTGGCGGCCGCGTTTGATCTCGACGCCCACCGCGCCGATGTCCGTACCGCTGTGCGTGCCGATGTCCGTACCGCTGTTCGTACCGCTGTCCGTGCCGCTGTCCCTGCCGTGCTCCCGCAGGGCGTTGAAGAAGTCCGGGTCGACCAGGAGTTCCTTCTCCACCCTGACGGCCTGCTCCACCGCGCGGCGCACCGCCGCGAGGTCGCCGTCGGCACCGGTCCGGTGCAGTTGGACGGCGGTGGCCAGCGGGCGCAGCAGCCGCAGGTTGCGGACGTCGCCGACGAAGAGCGTGCCGCCGGGGGCGAGCAGCCGCATCAGCTGCCCGATCACGTCCGCGAGGTAGTCGGCGGACGGGAAGTACTGCACGACCGAGTTGATGACGACGGTGTCGAAGTGCCCGGCCGGCAGGCCGTCGGTGTCGTGGGCCGGGCGGGTGTGCAGCACGACCCGTTCGGCCAGGTCGCTTCGGCGGGCGACCTGCGTGGTCAGCGCGTCGATCGCCGTGGCGGAGAAGTCCGTCGCCCAGTAGCTCTCGCAGTGCGGTGCGATCTGCGAGAGCAGCAGTCCGGTTCCGACGCCGACCTCCAGCACCCGGCGGGGGCGCAGCGCGAGGATGCGGTCCACGGTGGTGTCCCGCCACTCCCGCATCTGCTCGGTGGGGATCGCCTCCGCGTCGTAACTGCTGTTCCAGCCGACGAAGTTCTGGCCGAAGCCGTTCTCGGTGCCGGTGTCGGTGTCGGTGCCGGTGCCGGAGTCCTCCGGGGTGATGGGCAGGGCGTCGTAGATGTCCTGCCACTCGCTCACGTGGTCCGTTTCCAGGTCGCTGTCCCGGCGGTCGTCCTGGCGCGGGACGACATAGCCGACGAGCCGGTCGTCCCGGGCGAGGACGGCGGCCCGTGCGACGCCGGGGTGTTCGGCCAGGGCCGCCTCGACCTCGCCGGGCTCGATCCGGAAGCCGCGCACCTTGACCTGGTCGTCGGCCCGGCCGGCGTACTCCAGCCGTCCGCTGCGCCAGCGCACCAGGTCTCCGGTGCGGTACATGCGCTCACCGGCCGCGAACGGGCAGGCCACGAACCGTCCGGCGGTCAGGCCCGGCCGGTTCAGGTACCCGCGCGCCAGTCCCGCGCCCGCGACGTACAACTCTCCCGCCACGCCCGGCGGCACCGGCCGCAGCCGCTCGTCCAGCACGTACACCCGGGCGTTGGCGATCGGACGGCCGATCGGCGGCACGCCCGCTCCGGCCGGCAGCGGGTCGCTCATGGTGGCGCACACCGTGGTCTCGGTCGGGCCGTACGCGTTGATCATCCGGCGCCCGGGCGCCCAGCGGTCCACCAGCTCCGGCGGGCACGCCTCCCCCGCCACCACCAGCGTCCGCACGTCCACCGAGCCCTCCGGCACCGCGGCGAGGACGGACGGGGGCACGGTCACGTGGGTGATGCGGAGGTCCGGGTCGGTCAGTGCCGCGACCGGGTCGGCCGCCGGGGGCAGCACCAGGGTGGCGCCGCGCAGCAGCGCCGTGAAGATCTCCGACACCGAGGCGTCGAAGCTGGGCGAGGCGAACTGCAGCACTCTGCTGCCGGGTTCGATCGCGAAGCGTTCGAGCTGCGCGGCGACCAGGCTGGCGACGCCGCCGTGGCCGACCACGACACCCTTGGGACGGCCGGTCGAACCCGAGGTGTAGATCACGTAGGCCGGATGCCGGACGTCGAGCGCGACCACCGGGTCCGTCTCGGGCCGCCCGGAGACCTCGGTCACCAGCGCCGGGTCGTCGACCGTCAGGGCCGGGCGGGCGTCGTCGAGCATCTGCGTGATCCGCGCCCGCGGGTACGCCGGGTCGACGGGCAGGTAGGCGGCCCCGGCCTTCAGGACGCCCAGGACGGCCACCACGGACTCCACCGAACGCGGCAGGGCCACGGCCACCGTCTGCTCCGGACCGACACCCCTGGCGATCAGGGCGTGCGCGAACCGGTTCGCGCGGGCGTTCAGCTCCTCGTACGTCACCTCGGTGGCGCCGCGCACCAGGGCGACCGCGTCCGGTGTCGCCGTCACCTGTGCCTCGAACGCCCGCGGCACCGGGACGGCCGTCACCTCGCGGGCGGTCTCGTTGCCCCGCTCCAGCAGGAGGGTGCGTTCCTCGGCGCCGAGGATCTCGATCCGTCCGACCGGCCGGTCCGGGTCGGCGGTGACCGCCTCCAGGAGGCGCGTCCAGCGCGCCGCGAGTGCCTCGACCGTCGGGCGGTCGAACAGGTCGGTGGCGTACTCCACCGCGCCGGCGATCCCCGCCGGACCGCCGTCGGGGGCGAACTGCTCGACGAGGCTGACACCGAGGTCGAACTTGGCGGTCCCGGTGTCCACCGCGTGGGTGGTGACGTCGAGGCCCGGCAGCGTGAACCGGCCCATCGGGGCGTTCTGCACGGCCAGGACGGTCTGGAAGAGGGGGTGGTGGGACAGGGTCCTGGACGGGTTCAGCACCTCCACCAGGTGCTCGAACGGCACGTCCTGGTGCGCGTACGCCGACAGCGCCGTCTCCCGCACCCGCTCCAGCAGCTCGGTGAAGGTGGGGTCGCCGCCCGTGTCGGTGCGCAGCACCAGCGTGTTCACGAAGAAGCCGACCAGATCGTCCAGCGCCTCGTCGGTGCGCCCCGCGACCGGGCTCCCGATCGGGATGTCCGTCCCCGCGCCCAGCCGCGTGTACAGCGCCGCCAGCGCCGCCTGCAGCACCATGAACAGGCTGGCACCCGAGCGGCGCGCCAACTCCAGCAGTGCGGCGTGCAGTTCGGGGCTCATCTCCAGGCCGACATGGTCGCCGCGGCGGCCGGCCACGGCCGGCCTGGGCCGGTCGGTGGGCAGCTGGAGCAGCTCCGGCAGGCCGGACAACTGGTTCTTCCAGTAGTCGAGTTGCTCGGCATAGCGACTGTCGGGGTCGGTGGCGTCGCCGAGCAGCTCGCGCTGCCACAGCGTGTAGTCCGCGTACTGCACCGGCAGGGCGTGCCAGTGCGGCGCGCGGCCCTGGCAGCGGGCGGTGTACGCCTCGGCCAGGTCGCGTGCCAGCGGGCCGGTCGACCAGCCGTCACCCGCGATGTGGTGCATCACCAGGAGCAGCACGTGCCGGTCCGGCGCGAGCACGAACAGCTCCGCGCGCAGGGGCGCCTCCTCCTCCAGGGCGAACGGGAACCGGGCGAACTCGGCCAGCCGCTCGAACAGTTCGGCCTCCGACACCCCGATCAGCCGCGTCCGGGGCCGGGTTCCGGACGGGTCGAGGACGTGCTGTCGGGGCACGCCGGCGACCTCCGGGAAGACCGTCCGCAGGCTTTCGTGCCGGGCCACCACGTCGGCCAGCGCCTCGTCCAGCGCGGTCCGGTCGAGCGTCCCCGTCAGCCGGAGGGCGAGGGGGATGTGGTAGGTCGCGGCGGCACCGTCCATGCGGTGCAGGAACCACAGGCGGCGCTGGGCGAAGGACAGCGGTACCGCCTCGGGACGCTCGCGCCGGGTCAGCGCCGGGCGGACCGGGCCGGCCCCGGTCAGCGCCCCGGCCAGGCCCGCCACGGTGGGCGCCTGGAACAGGGTGCGCAGCGCCAGCTCCACACCGAGCACCGAACGCACCCGCGCGGCCAGCCGGGTGGCCAGCAGGGAGTGCCCGCCCAGCTCGAAGAAGTCCTCGTCGGCCCCGACCCGCGGCACGCCCAGCACCTCGGCGAACAGCTCGGCGAGGACCTGCTCCTGCGGCGTGCGCGGCGCCCGGCCACCGGCCGTCGCGACCGGCTCGGGCGCGGGCAGCGCCGCCCGGTCCAGCTTTCCGCTCGGCGTCAGCGGCAACACGTCGAGGACCACGAACCCGGACGGCACCAGGTAGTCGGGCAGCCGTTCACGCAGGTGCGCCGCCAGCTCCGCGGGGTGCAGGACGGCACCGCAGCGGGCCTCGGCGTAGCCGACGAGCCGGTCGTCCCGGGCGAGGACGGCGGCCCGGGCGACGTCCGGGTGCTCGGCCAGCGCCGTCTCGACCTCGCCGAGTTCGACGCGGAACCCTCGCACCTTCACCTGGTCGTCGGCGCGGCCCACGTACTCCAGCTCGCCGTCCGTTCGGCGGCGCACCACGTCTCCGGTGCGGTACATCGGCGCGCCCGCCGGGCCGAAGGGGCAGGCCACGAAGCGCGCGGCGGTCAGCCCGGGCCGGTTCAGGTACCCGCGCGCCAGACCGGGACCGGCGACGTACAGCTCCCCCGCCACGCCCGGCGGCACGACGCGCAGCCGCTCGTCGAGGACGTACGCCCGCAAGCCCGCGACCGGACGGCCGATGGGCGGTGCGCCGGCCGCCCCCGGGGACAGGGCGCCGCTCATGGTCGCGCACACCGTCGTCTCCGTCGGACCGTACGCGTTGAACATCCGCCTGCCCGGCGCCCAGCGGGCCACCAGCTCCGGAGCGCAGGCCTCGCCCGCGACCACCAGGGTGGTGGCCGTGAGGTCGGTGCTCTCCACCGTGGCCAGGGCCGAGGGCGGCAGGGTCACGTGAGTGACGCCGAGCCGCCGGTCCGTCAGGGCCTCCAACGGGGCCTCGGACGGGGCCAGGACGAGCGCGGCCCCCGTGAGCAGGGCGCTGCACAGGTCCCAGAAGGAGGCGTCGAAGCTGGGCGAGGCGAACTGGAGGACACGGCTGCCCGGCGCCACGCCGAGCCGGTCGACCTGCGCGGCCACCAGGCCGGACACGCCGGTGTGGCTCACCACGACGCCCTTCGGGCGGCCCGTCGAACCCGAGGTGTAGATCACGTACGCCGGGCACCGGGTGTCCACCACGACACCCGGATCGGTGTCCGGGCCGCAGGCCCCGGCCACCACGGCCGGATCGTCGACGACGACGGCCGGCCGCGCGTCGTCCAGCATGAACGCGATCCGTGCAGCCGGGTACGCCGGATCCACCGGCAGGTACGCGGCCCCGGTCTTCAGCACACCGAGGACGGCCACCACCGACTCCACCGACCGCGGCAGCGCCACCGCCACGACCTGTTCCGGTCCCGCGCCCCGGGTGAGCAGCGCGTGCGCGAACCGGTTCGCGCGGGCGTCGAGCTGCCCGTACGTCAGCTCGTCGACGCCGCACACCAGCGCCACCGCGTCCGGCGTCGCCGCGACCTGCGCCGCGAACAGCTCGGTCAGACTCGCCCCAGCCGCTCCGGCCGCCCCGGCCACCCCGCGCTCGACGGGCTCGACGGGGGGCAGCAGTTCGCGGCGTTCCCCGGCCGACAGCAGGTCGGCCTCGCCGATCGGCCGGTCGGGCGCGGCCGCCACGGCGGCGAGCAGCCTGGTCCACCGGGCGGCCAGGGCCTCGACGGTCGAGCGGTCGAACAGGTCGGTGCTGTACTCGACCGCACCGCTGAGCCCGGCCGGTGCGCCGTCCGCACCGTGCTCCTCCGCGAACCCGAAGGTCAGGTCGAGCCGCGCGGTCCCGGTGAGCACGGTCACCCCGGAGACCCTGAGGCCCGGGAACTCGAAGTCGCCGCCCGGTGCGTTCTGCACGACCAGCCCGGTCTGGAACAGCGGGTGGTGGGACAGGGACCTGGACGGGTTCAGCACCTCCACCAGGTGCTCGAACGGCACGTCCTGGTGCGCGTACGCCGACAGCGCCGTCTCCCGCACCCTTCCCAGCAGTTCGCGGAAACTCGGGTCACCGCTCGTGTCGGTCCGCAGCACCAGCGTGTTGATGAAGAACCCGACCAGGTCGTCCAGCGCCTCGTCGGTACGCCCTGCGACCGGGCTCCCGATCGCGATGTCCGTGCCCGCGCCCAGCCGCGTGTACAGCGCCGCCAGCGCCGCCTGCAGCACCATGAACAGCGTCGCGCCCGAGCGGCGCGCCAACTCCAGCAGGGAAGCGTGCAGTTCGGCGTCGATCCGCAGTTCCAGCAGGTCGCCGCCGTACGACATGGTGGCGGGGCGCGGCCGGTCGGCGGGCAGTTGCACCTGTCCGGGCAGCCCGGCCAGCGTCCTGGTCCAGTAGGCGACCTGGCGGGCGAACACGCTGTCCGCGTCCTGCTCGTCGCCGAGGATCTCGTGCTGCCACAGGGTGTAGTCGCCGTACGTCACCGGCAGCGGCGGCCAGGGCGGCGCGCCGCCGCCCCGCCGGGTGGTGTACGCGGTGGCCAGGTCGCGGGCCAGCGGGCCCATGGACCAGCCGTCCCCGACGATGTGGTGCAGGACCAGCAGCAGTACGTGCTCGTCCGGCGCGAGCGCGAACAGCTCCGCCCGCAGCGGTACTTCCGAGGTCAGGTCGAACGCCCGCACCGCGGCCTCCCGCAGCAGGGCGGGCATCTCCGCCTCACGGACGGCGCGTACGGTCAGCGGGACCGCGGCCTCCGCCGCGTCCACCACCCGCTGGCGCGGGATTCCGGCGGTGTGCGGGAAGACGGTGCGCAGGGTTTCGTGGCGGGCCGTCACGTCGGCCAGCGCGCTGTGCAGCGCGGCCCGGTCGAGGGTGCCGGAAAGGCGCAGGGCGAGGGGCATGTGGTAGGTGGCGCTCGGCGCGCCGAACCGCTGGAGGAACCAGAGCCGGCGCTGGGCGAACGACAGGGGCATCGGTTCGCGGCGGGGTCGGGGCACGAGGGGCTGCCGTGCGGTGCCCGCGCCGTGCAGTGCGGCCGCGAGCCCGGCGGGTGTCGGGGTCCGGAACAGGGCCCGCAGCTCCAGCTCGACGCCGAGGGTGGCCCGGACGCGTGAGACCAGCCGGGTGGCGAGCAACGAGTGCCCGCCCAGGTCGAAGAAGCCGTCGTCGGCCCCGACCCGCGGTACGCCCAGCACCTCGGCGAACAGCTCGGCGAGGACCTGCTCCTGCGGCGTGCGCGGCGCCCGGCCACCGGCCGTCGCGACCGGCTCGGGCGCGGGCAGCGCCGCCCGGTCCAGCTTCCCGTTCGGCGTCAGCGGCAACACGTCCAGGAGTACGAACACGGACGGCACCAGGTGGTCCGGCAGCCGTTCGCGCAGGTACGCCGCCAGCTCCGCGACGCTCACCCCGATGCCGGCCAGGGGGACCGCGTACGCGACGAGCCGGTCCTCCCGGGCGAGTACCGCGACCTGGGCGACCGCCGGGTGGGTGGCCAGCTCGGCCTCGATCTCGCCCGGCTCGACGCGGAACCCGCGGACCTTCACCTGGTGGTCCGCCCGGCCCGCGAACTCCAGCTCGCCGTCGGCGCGCCAGTGGGCCAGGTCCCCGGTGCGGTACATCAGCGCACCGGCCGGACCGTGGGGGTCGGCGACGAAGCGCGTGGCGGTGGGCCCGGGCCGGTTCAGGTAGCCGCGGGCCAGTCCCGCACCGGCGAGGTACAGCTCGCCCCGTACGCCGGGGGCGACCGGCCGCAGAGCCCCATCCAGCACGTAGGCACGGCAGTTGGCGATCGGGCGGCCGATCGGTACCGGCAGCGGGCAGTCGGCCGGCAGCGGATACGCGGTGATCACATGGGTCTCGGCGGGGCCGTAGTGGTTGTGCAGCTCCCGTCCCGGCCGGCGGGCCCGGAAGCGGCGTACGACGGCGCCGAGCCGCATCGCCTCGCCGGCCTGTGCGATCAGCCGCAGCTTCGGCAGCTCGAGCCCGGCCTCCTCGGCGGCCTCGGCCAGCGCCTCGACCACCAGGTTGGGCGCGAACAGCTCCTCGACCCCGTGCCGGTCCAGCCAGTGGGCGAACGACTCGGCGCTGCGGCGCTGCTCCTCGGTCGGCACCACCAGCGTCTTGCCGTACAGCAGCGCGGAGAGGGTCTCCTGCACCGAGACGTCGAAGCTGAGGGCGGTGAACTGCGCGGTGCGGGTGCCGGGTTCGCCGCCCACGGACCCGTGGTGCCAGGCCAGCAGGTTCAGCAGCCCGGCGGCGGGCATCACCACGGCCTTGGGCCTGCCGGTGGAACCCGAGGTGTAGATGACGTAGGCCGGGTGGCGCGGGTCCGCGGCGACGGCCGGATCGTGCTCCGGCAGGTCCCCGTCCGGGGTGACGGCCGCGAGGTCGTCGAGCACCACGGCCGGCCGCGCGTCCTCAAGCATGTACGCGATCCGGGCGGCCGGGTAGTCCGGGTCGACGGGGAGGTACGCCGCGCCCGTCTTGAGTACGGCGAGGACGGCGACCACCAGCTCGGCGGAGCGCGGCAGCCGCAGCGCGACGACCTGCTCGGGCCCGGCCCCGCGTGCGATCAGCGCGTGTGCCAGGCGGTTGGCCCTGCGGTTCAGCTCCCGGTAGGTCAGCACGGTGTCCTCGAACACCACCGCCGGTGCCTCGGGGGCCGACCGGACCTGCGCCTCGAAGAGCGCGGGCAGGCCTGCGCCGGGCAGCGGGCGGGCGGTGTCGTTGCGTACGACCAGCAGTTCGTGCCGTTCTGCGGCGGTGAGGACGTCGATCCGGCTCAGCGGCAGGTCCGGCTCGGCGACCGCGGACGCCAGCAGCCGCAGCCAGCGGGCGACGAGTGCCTCCACCGTGGCGGCGTCGAAGAGGTCGGTGCTGTACTCGACCCGTCCGACGATGCCCTCGGCCGGCCCGCCGGTGCCGCCGCGCTCCAGCAGGTGGATGCCGAGGTCGAACATCGTCGTCGGCGTCCGTACCAGGGCGATCTCGGCGGACAGGCCGCTGAGGGCGAACTCGGTGCGGGGCACGTTCTGCAGCGCGAGCAACACCTGGAACAGCGGCTGACGGGCGAGCGACCGGGACGGGTTGAGGGCCTCGACGACGTGCTCGAACGGCAGGTCCTGGTGCGCGTACGCGGCGAGTGCGTCCTCACGGACCCGGCCGAGCAGCTGGGCGAAGGTGGGGTCGCCGCCGGTGTCCGTGCGGAGCACCAGGGTGTTGACGAAGAATCCGACGAGGTCGTCCAGGGCCTGGTCGGTCCGTCCGGCGATCAGGCTGCCGACGGGGATGTCCTGCCCCGCGCCGAGCTTGTCCAGCAGCGCGGCCAGTCCGGCCTGCAGCACCATGTACACGCTGGCGCCGTGCTCCCGGCCCAGGCGGACCAGTCCGGCGTGCAGTTCGGCGTCGAGTTCTACGGCGAGGTGGCCGCCGGAGTGGGAGGGGGTCGCGGGGCGGGGCCGGTCGGCGGGGAGCCTGATCTGTTCCGGCAGGTCCGTCAGCCGCTCGGTCCAGTAGGCCCGCTGGCGGGCGAAGAGGCTGTCCGGGTCGGCCGGGTCGCCGAGCAGTTCGTGCTGCCAC
Organism: Streptomyces mayonensis; assembly: GCF_018982965.1. GTDB lineage: Bacteria > Actinomycetota > Actinomycetes > Streptomycetales > Streptomycetaceae > Streptomyces > Streptomyces mayonensis. The sequence goes on from NZ_JACBYP010000002.1 coordinate 29,654, forward strand.
AGGGTGTAGTCGGCGTACTGCACCGGCAGTTCCGCCCACCGCGGTTCCTCGTCGCGGCAACGGGCCGCGTACGCGGTGGCCAGGTCGGCGGCGAGCGGGCCGAGCGACCATCCGTCACCGGCGATGTGGTGCATCACCAGGAGCAGGACGTGTTCGTCCGCCGAGAGCCTGAACACCTGGGCACGAAGGGGTGGTTGGGTGGCGAGGTCGAATCCGCGCGCGGCGGCCGCCGTCAACAGGCCGGGCAGGGACCTGTCTTCGGCGGGGCCGACCGACAGTTCCGGGCGAGTCCGGGCGGCGGCCAGCACCTGCTGGTGGGGCACTCCGTCGGCGGCCGGGTAGACGGTGCGCAGGGTCTCGTGCCGGGCGACGACATCGCCCAGCGCCGCCTCCAGGGCGGCCAGGTCCAGCGGCCCGGTGAGCCGCCACGCGAGCGGCATGTTGTAGACCGAGTCGGCGCCCTCCATCTGGCGCAGGAACCAGAGCCTGTGCTGCGCGGACGACAACGGGACCCGCTCGGGCCGCTCCGCCCGCCGCAGGGCGAGCCGGGCCCCGTCCGCGCCGTCCAGCGCGGCGGCCAGCCCGGCCACCGTCGGGGTCCGGAACAGGGCGCGCAGCGGCATCTCCACGTCCAGGGAGGCACGGACCCGGGCCACGAGCCGGGTGGCCAGCAGGGAGTGCCCGCCCAGGTCGAAGAAGTCGTCGTCGGCCCCGACCTCGGGCAGGCCCAGCACCTCGGCGAACAGCCCTGCCAGTACCTGTTCCCGGGGCGTGCGCGGGGCCCGGCCGGACCGGGGCGCGGTGACGGCGGGCTCGGGCAGCGCACGCCGGTCCAGTTTGCCGCTGGTGTTCAGCGGCAGGGCGTCCAGGAGGACGAACACGGCGGGCACCATGTAGTCGGGCAGCCGCTCGCGCAGGTGCGCCCGCAGGTCCTCCGGCCGGGGTTCCGCCCCGGTGGCGGGCACCGGGTAGGCGACCAGGCGGGTGTCCCCCGCTCGGTCCCGCCGGACGGCCACGGCGGCCCGGGCGACCTGCGGGTGTTCCGTCAGGGCAGCCTCGATCTCGCCGAGCTCGATCCGGAAGCCGCGGATCTTGACCTGGTCGTCGGTGCGGCCGAGGAACTCCAGGTTCCCGTCCGCGCCCCAGCGCACCAGGTCACCGGTGCGGTACATCCGCGTACCGGCCGGCCCGGACGGGTCCGCCACGAAGCGGCCCGCGGTGAGTCCCGGCCGGTTCAGATAGCCGCGCGCCAGTCCCGCGCCCGCGATGTACAGCTCGCCCGGCACGCCGGCGGGCACCGGCCGCAGGGCGGCGTCGAGCACGTGCAGCCGGACGCCGCCGAGCGGCCGGCCGATCACCTGGTGCGGGCTCGACCCCAGCGGGGCGACGACCGAGTCCACCGTGCACTCGGCCGGACCGTAGTAGTTCACGGAGTCCACTCCGTCGGCCGCCCGCAGCCGCTCCCAGAGCTGCTCGGGGACGGCCTCGCCGCCCAGCCCGACGAACGAGGGGCGCCACCGCGGGTGGTCCAGCAGGCCGTGGTCCACGAGGACCTGCACGTACGACGGGGTGCCGCCGACGGTGTCGAGGCCGGCGCGCGCGGCGTACTCGAGGTAGGCGTCGGGGTCGGTCCAGGTCGCCTCGTCCAGCACGTGCAGCTCGTGCCCGGCGTACAGGGCGAACAGCTGGTCGCAGGATGCGTCGAACGACACGGACGTGGTGAGCCCCACCCGCATCCGCTCGCCCGTCCGGAAGATCAGCGGGCACTGGTCGGCGAACAGGTTGGCCAGGCTCCCGTGCGTCACGACCACGCCCTTGGGCCTGCCGGTGGACCCGGAGGTGTGGATGACGTAGACGGGGTGGTCCGGGTCGACGGCCACCGCGGGGTCCGTCGACGGGCACCCGGCCACCGGTGCGGCCGTTCCCGGGTCGTCGGCCACCAGCCACCGGGCACAGCCGGTCTCCGGCAGCCGGCCTCGGGTGCGGGCGTCGGTCACCCCGAGGACCGGCCGGGCGTCGTCGAGCATGTACGCGATCCGCGCGGCCGGATACCCGGGGTCGACCGGCAGGTAGGCGGCGCCGGTCTTCAGTACCGCGAGGAGGGCCACCACCAGCTCGGCCGAGCGCGGCAGGGCCACCGCCACCAGCCGCTCGGGGCCCGCGCCCCGCGCGATCAGCGCATGGGCCAGCCGGTTCGCCCGCGCGTCCAGTTCCGCGTACGTCAGCGTGGCGTCCGGGCCCACCACGGCGACGGCGTCCGGCCTGGCGCTGACCTGGTGCCGGAACAGCTCGGGCAGGCTTCCGGGGAGGGCCGGGGCGGCCGGGCCGGTGCCCAGCGCCGTCAGCTCGCGGTGCTCCTCGGCGGTGAGCAGGCCGAACCGGCTGATCCGCGTCCGCGGGTCGGCGACCGCGGCGGTGAGCAGCCGGACCCACCGGCCGAACATCGTCTCGACGGTGGCCGGGTCGTACAGGTCGGTGGTGTACTCGACGGTCCCGTCGATCCCCTGCGGGGAGCCCGCCTCGGCGTGCCGCTCGGAGAGGGTGAAGATCAGGTCGAGCTTGGCCGTGGCCGACTCCGACGGCAGGTCGGCCACGCGCAGGCCGGACGGCGCGAAGTCGGCCCGGGGCGCGTTCTGCAGCACCAGCATGATCTGGAACAGCGGGTGGTGGGCCAGCGACCGGGCCGGGTTGAGGGCCTCTACCAGGTACTCGAAGGGAAGGTCCTGGTGCGCGTACCCGGCCAGCGCGGTCTCCCGGACACGGTCCAGCAGTTCGGCGAAGGTGGGATCGCCCGAGGTGTCGGTGCGGAACACCAGGGTGTTGACGAAGGAGCCGACCAGCTCGTCCTGCGCCTGGTCGGTCCGGCCCGCGACCGGACTGCCGACCGGGATGTCGTCGCCCGCGCCGAGCTTGCTCAGCAGCACCGCCAGCCCGGCCTGGAGCACCATGAACACACTGGCGCCGTGGGCGCGGGCCAACTCGTGCAGTCCGCGGTGCAGTTCGGCGTCCAGCTCGACCCGCACGGAGCCGCCCCGGTGGGAGGCGACCGCCGGACGGGGCCGGTCGCCGGGCAGCTCGAGCTGCTCGGGCAGGCCGGCCAGCTGCCGGGTCCAGTAGGCCGTCTGGCGGGCGAACAGGCTGTCCTCGTCGGCCGCGTCGCCGAGCAGTTCGTGCTGCCACAGGGTGTAGTCGGCGTACTGGACCGGCAGTTGCTCCCACTGCGGTTCCCCGCCTCGGCGGCGCGCCGCGTAGGCGGTGGTCAGTCCGTGCGCGAGCGGGCCGAGCGACCAGCCGTCACCGGCGATGTGGTGGAGCACCACCTGGAACACGTGCTCGTCGGCCGCCAGCTCGAACAGCCCGGCGCGCAGAGGCACGTCGGCCGCCAGCTCGAACGGGCGGGCCTGGGCCTCGGCCAGAGCAGCCGGCAGCCCGTCCTCGGTGACCCGGGCCACCGGCAGCCGCGGACGGGCCGCCTCGACGTCCAGCACCTGCTGGTACGGTACGCCGTCCACCGCCGGGAAGACGGTGCGCAGGCTCTCGTGCCGGGCCACCACGTCCGCCACGGCGGCCTCCAGGGCCCGCCGGTCGAGGTCGCCGGACAGCCGCCAGGCGAGGGAGATGTGATAGTTCGCGCCGTCTTCCTCCAGCTGGTGCAGGAAACACAGCCGCCGCTGCGCGAACGACAGCGGGATCGTCCCGGGGCGCTCGCGGCGTACCAGGGCGGCCTGCGCGGGTCCGGCGGCGGGCAGCGCGGCGGCGAGGGCTGCCGGGGTCGGCGCCTCGAACAGGGTGCGCAGCGGCATCTCCACGCCGAGGGTCGCGCGGATCCGGGCGGCCAGCCGGGTGGCCAGCAGCGAGTGCCCGCCCAGGTCGAAGAAGCCGTCCTCGGCGCCGGCCGACGCGACGCCCAGGACCTCGGCGAACAGGTCGCAGAGGACCTTCTCCCGCGGGGTGCGCGGCGCGCGGGCGGTGGCGGCGGTGGTGAGGTCGGGGGCGGGCAGGGCCCGGTGGTCCAGCTTGCCGTTGGCGGTCAGCGGCAGCGCGTCGAGGACGACGAACGCCGACGGCACCATGTGCTCCGGCAGCCGCTCGCGCAGGTGGGCGCGGAGGTCGGCCGGGGCCGGGGCGTCGGTCGCGTTCACGGCCGGGGCCGGGATCGGTACGTCCGCCACGGCCGGGTCCGGCGCCTCTCCCGCTCCCGCACCGGCCGCGTCGCCCGCCGTCGGCACCAGGTAGGCGACCAGCCGGGTGTCGTCGGTGCGGTCCTGCCGGGCCAGGACGGCGACCTGGGCGACGGCGGGGTGCGCGGCCAGTACCGCCTCGATCTCGCCCAGCTCGATCCGGAACCCGCGCACCTTCACCTGCTGGTCGGCCCGGCCGACGTAGCGCAGACCGCCGTCCGCCGCGCGGCGCACCACGTCGCCGCTGCGGTACATCCGCGCTCCCGGCGCTCCGAACGGGTCGGCCACGAAGCGCCCGGCGGTCAGGCCGGGACGGTCCAGGTAGCCGCGCGCCAGTCCGGCGCCCGCGACGTACAGCTCGCCGGGCACGCCCGGGGCCACCGGCCGCAGGTGGGCGTCCAGCACGTACGTCCGCAGGTCCGGAAGGGCCGCGCCGATCCGTCCGGCGGCCGTCTGAGCCCGGTCGAGCGCGGCGTGGGTGACGTGCACCGTGGTCTCGGTGATGCCGTACATGTTGACCAGGCGCGGCGCGTCGTCCGGATGGCGCTCGTACCAGCTCGCCAGCCGGGCGTGCTCCAGCGCCTCGCCGCCGAACACCACCGTGCGCAGCGCGAGCGGACGGCCGGTGTCCGCGGCCTCCGCGTCCGCCTGCATCAGCTGGTAGAACGCGGACGGCGTCTGGTTGAGCACGGTCACCCGTTCACGGGCGAGGAGTTCCAGGAAGCGGCCGGGCGAGCGGCTGGTCTCGTGGTCCACGACCACCAGACGCCCGCCGTGCAGCAGCGGCCCCCACAGCTCCCACACCGAGAAGTCGAAGGCGTAGGAGTGGAAGAGCGTCCAGACGTCCTCGGCACCGAAGCCGAACAGTTCCTCGGTGGTGCCGAACAGCCGCACCACGTTGCGGTGCGGGACCACCACGCCCTTGGGCTCGCCGGTGGATCCGGAGGTGTGGATGACGTACGCCGCATGACCGGGGTCGAGGGGAACCTCCGGGTCCGTGTCCGGCAGGCCGTCCAGGCCGGTGGCGTCCAGCGGCAGCCGTTCCACCGCCTCCGCACCCGGCAGGTCGCCGGTCCCGCCCGTGGTCACGAGGAGGGCGGGGCGGGCGTCCCGGAGCAGGTACGCGATGCGCGCGGCCGGGTAGTCCGGGTCCACGGGAACGTAGGCGCCGCCCGCCTTCAGCACGGCGAGCACCGCCACCACCTGCTCCGCCGAGCGAGGCAGGGCCAGCGCCACCCGCTGCTCCGGGCCCACTCCCCTGGCGATCAGGGCGTGCGCGAGACGGTTGGCGCGGGCGTTCAACTCGCCGTAGGTCAGGGTGACATCGCCGTCGGTGAGGGCGGCGGCGGACGGGGTGGCCCGCACCTGCCGCTCGAACAGCGCGGGCAGGGTGCTCGTCGAGGACGCCGCGCTCCGGTCGGCGGGTGCGGGGAGCAGCGCACGGATTTCCCCGGCGGACAGCACGTCCACCCGGCCGATCCTGCGGCCCGGGTCGGCGACGAAGGCGCGCAGCAGCGTCAGCCAGCGCTCGACGATGCCGGTCACGGTGGCCGCGTCGAACAGGTCGGTGCTGTACTCCACCACGCCCGACAGGCCGTCGCCACCGGGCTGTTCGGCCAGGACGAAGGTCAGGTCGCACTTGGCCGTCCCGGTGTGCACCAAGTCGGCCGCCACCCTCAGCCGGGGCAGGTCGAAAGTGCCGAGGGGCGCGTTCTGAAGCGTGAGCATGGTCTGGAACAGCGGGTGGTGCGCCAGCGACCTGGAGGGGTTCAGGGCCTCCACGAGGTGCTCGAACGGCACGTCCTGGTGCGCGTACGCCGCCAGCGCGTCGGCGCGCACCCGGCCCAGCAGTTCGGTGAACGACGGGTCGCCGGAGAGGTCGGTGCGCAGCACGAGGGTGTTGACGAAGAAGCCGATCAGGTCGTCCGCGGCCTCGTCGGTGCGTCCGGCGACCGGCGTGCCCACGGGTACGTCGGTGCCCGCGCCCAGCTTGCCCAGCAGGGCGGCCAGACCGGCCTGGAGCACCATGAAGAGGCTGGCCCCGCCGTCGCGGGCGAGCGTCCGCAGGCCCTGGTGCAGTGCGGCGTCGATCCGCACCGGCAGGTGGGCGCCGCGGTGGGACGCCACGGCCGGCCGGGGCCGGTCGAACGGCAGCTCCACCTGCTCGGGAAGACCGGCCAACTGCCGGCGCCAGTAGGCGAGCTGGCTGTTCAGGAGGCTGTCCCGGTCGGCGGCGTCGCCCAGCAGCTCCCGCTGCCAGACCGTGTAGTCGGCGTACTGGACGGGCAGCGGCTGCCACTGCGGCTTGGCGCCCTCGGCGCGGGCCGCGTAGGCGGTCGTGAGGTCCCGTGAGAGCGGCCCCGTCGACCAGCCGTCGCCGGCGATGTGGTGCACCACGAGGAGCAGCACGTGCTCCTCGGGCGTCAGCCGGAAGAGTTCGGCGCGCAGCGGCGGTTCCTCGGCGAGGTCGAAGCCGTACCGGGCCGCCCGCGCCAGCCGCTCCGGCAGCTCGCGTTCCCCGAGGTCGGTCGTGCGCAGCCGGGGCCGGGCCTCCTCCGGGCCCAGCACCCTTTGGCACGGCACGCCGTCGACCGCCGGGAAGACGGTGCGCAGGCTCTCGTGCCGCTCGGCCACGTCCGCCAGGGCGGCCTGCAGGGCCCGCTGGTCCAGGTCTCCGGACAGCCGCAGGGCCAGCGGGATGTTGTAGGTGGCGCTCGGGCCCTCCATGCGGTGCAGGAACCACAGCCGGCGCTGCGCGAAGGACAGCGGGACCACGTCGGGCCGCTCGCGGGGCTCCAGCGCGGGACGGGCCCGGCCCGCGGCGTCCACGGCCACCGCCAGCTCCGCGGCGGTCGGCGCGTCGAACAGGTCGCCGAGCCGCAGTTCCACGCCGAGGACCGGGCGGATCCGGGCGATCAGGCGGGTGGCCAGCAGTGAGTGCCCGCCGAGGTCGAAGAAGTTGTCGTCCGGGCCGGGCCCGGTCACCCCGAGCACCTCGGCGAACAGCCCGACGAGCAGGTGCTCGGTCGCGGTGCGCGGGGCGCGGCCCGGCGCGGCGGGCCGCGACTCGGGCTCCGGGAGGGCCCGCCGGTCGAGCTTCCCGTTCGGGGTCAGCGGCAGCGCGTCCAGCAGCACGTACGCGGCCGGCACCATCGGTCGGGGCAGCCGGTCCCGCAGGTGGTCGCGCAGGGCGGCGCCTGTGACGGTGGCGCCGGGCTCGGGCACCGCGTAGGCGACCAGCCGGGGTTCCTCCTCGGTGCGGACCGCCACGGCGGCCCGGGAGACCCCGGGGTGCTCGGCGAGGACGGCCTCGATCTCGCCGAGCTCGATCCGGAAGCCGCGGATCTTGACCTGGTCGTCGGTGCGGCCGAGGAACTCCAGGTTCTGGTCCGGGTTCCAGCGCACCAGGTCACCGGTGCGGTACATCCGCGTGCCGGCCGGCCCGGACGGGTCCGCCACGAAGCGGCCCGCGGTGAGTCCCGGCCGGTTCAGATAGCCGCGCGCCAGTCCCGCGCCCGCGATGTACAGCTCGCCCGGCACACCGGCCGGCAACGGCCGCAGGGCGCCGTCGAGCACGTACAGCCGGGTGTTGGTGACCGGCCGCCCGATCACCGGGCGGGGGCTCGACTCCAGGGGGGCGACGACCGAGTTGACGGTGCATTCGGACGGTCCGTAGAGGTTGAGGCAGGACACGCCCTCCGCGGCGCGCAGTTGCTCCCACAGCGTCTCCGGGACGGCCTCGCCGCCCGCTCCGACCAGTGCCGGGCGCCGCTGCGGGTCGTCCAGCAGCCCGTGGGAGAGCAGCTCTTGGAGGTAGGAGGGGGTGGCTTCCAGGTAGTCCAGTCCGCGGCGCGCCGTGTAGGCGACGAGGGCGGCGGGGTCGGTCCAGGTCGCGTGGTCCAGGACGTGCAGCTCGTGGCCGTCGAAGAGGGCGAGCAGCTGGTTCCAGGAGGCGTCGAAGGAGACCGAGGTGGTCAGCGCCACCCGCAGCCGCTGCCGTGTCCTCAGCAACGGCGCGAAGTGCGCCTGCCGGAGGTCGGTGAGCAGATCGAGCAGTCCGCCGTGGGTCGGCAGCACGCCCTTGGGCCGTCCGGTGGAGCCGGAGGTGTGGATGACGTACGCCGGCAGGCGGGGGTCGACGGCCACCGTCGGGTCGGCCGCTGGGCAGGCGGCCACCAGGGCGGCCGTCTCCGGGGCGTCGAGCACGAGCCGGTCGGGCCGGGACCCGGCCGGTGGCAGTCGCCGTGCGCTGCGGGAGTCCGTCACCAGCAGGGCCGGCCGGGCGTCGTCGAGGAGGCAGGTGATCCGGGCGGCCGGGTACTCGGGGTCGACCGGCACGTACGCCGCCCCGGTCTTCAGCACGGCGAGGAGGGCCACCACCAGCTCGGCCGAGCGCGGCAGGGCCACCGCCACCAGTCGCTCGGGGCCCGCGCCCCGCGCGATCAGCGCATGGGCCAGCCGGTTCGCCCGCGCGTCCAGTTCCGCGTACGTCAGCGAGACGTCGCCGCACACCAGCGCGACCAGGTCCCCGGTCGCCCGGACGTGCCGGCGGAACAGCTCCGGCAGGCTCGTGGCAGAGGCGGAGGCGGGGGCGGAGGGGCCGGTGCCGAGCACGGTCAGCTCGCGGTGCTCCTCGGCGGTGAGCAGTCCGATCCGGCCCACCGGCTCGTCCTGGTCGCGGTCCGCGAGGGTGTCGAGGAGCGCGAGCAGCCGCTCCTGGTGGCCGGACAGGTCGCCGGGTCCGTACGCCTCGGGCGAGCCGTGCAGCCGGAGCAGCGGCGGGTTGCCGTCGCGGTAGTCGAAGACCCAGACGGCGAGATCGGTGGTCGCCCCGGAGACGAAGTGGTGCACGGAGGCCGGGTGTCCGGCGAAGCTCGGCCGGGAGTTGAAGGCCATGATGTTGACGATCAGCGGGAACGCCGTCCCGATGCCGCCCGGGACGCCGAGGTCCCGCAGCAGGTCCTCGCTGCGGTACCGCTCGTGCGCGACGGCCCTGTCGATCTCCCGCGCCGCCTGGGCGACGAGTTCCCGCCACGGCATGTCCGGGCGCACCGTCAGCCGCAGCGGCACCACGTTGGACGTCGTGCCGGGCACCGCCGTCAGGTCGCGGTCGGCGCCCCGGCGGGCGGTGACGGGCAGGGCGAGCACCACGTCCCGGTCGCCGGTCAGCCGGTGGACGTAGAGGGCCGTCGCCGCGACCAGCAGCCGGGACCACCGGACGCCGGAGCGTTCCGCCGCCGCGCGCAGGGCGCCGGGGCGGCGCAGTTCCCGCTCCCCGGCCACGAGGAGGGGGCGGTACGGGTCGGTCGCGGAGGTGCCGGCGAGCCGGGTCGGGGCGGGCAGGTCGGCGAAGTGCTCCGTCCAGTGGGCGCGGTCGGCGGCGAAGTCGGCGGAGGCGCGGTAGGCGGTGTCGCTGTCGACGAGGTCCCGCAGCGGGCCGAACGGGCTGGGCGGTACGGCACCGTCCCCGGCCAGTGCCGAGTACACGTCGCCGACCCGCTGCCGGACCATGGAGCTGCTGATGGCGTCCAGTACCAGGTGGTGGTAGTTCAGGTACCAGAGGTACTCCGTCGGTGAGGCCTTGATCAGGGCGTGGCCGAACAGCGGGTCGCGGGTGGGGTCCAGCGGGCGCCGCAGGTCCCGCTCCATCCAGGCCAGGGCCGCCGTCCGCGGGTCGGGCTCCCCGCTCAGGTCGAGGTGGACCGGTGCCCAGTCCCAGTGCTCCCGGAGGATCTGCCGCGGTCCCTCGCCGTCGTCGGCGAAGGTGACGTGCAGGGCGTCGACCTCGTCGACCACCCGGCGCAGCGCCCTCTCGAACAGCTCCCGGTCCACCGGCCCGTGGATCTCCAGGCACTCGCCGACGCGGTAGCCCGCGATCGGGGTCCGGGAGCTCTGCTCGGCGAGCCAGATCTCGCGTTGGGCCGCGGTCAGGGGAAGGGCGTCACCGTCGCGACGGGACAGACGGGACATGGGGTACCTCCGAGAGTGTGGGCAGGCGTGGTGGCGGGGCACGCCGGAGCGCGCCGACCGCGGTGTCGTCACGCGGTCGGCCGGGGGGGCGGGGGTTGGTCAGGCGGCGGGTTCGCCGGCTTGGAGCTGCCAGAGGGAGGCGTAGAGCCCGTGCCGCGCGAGGAGTTCGTCGTGCGTTCCCTGCTCGGCCACGACCCCGCCCTTGTCCATGACGTGGATCCGGTCGGCGTGACGGACCGTGGAGAGGCGGTGGGCGATGATCAGCATGGTCCGGTCGGCCCCGAAGCGGCGGAGGGTGCGCTGGATGGCGGCCTCGGTCTCGTTGTCCACGGCGGACGTGGCTTCGTCGAGGATGACGACCGGTGCGTCCTTGAGGATCGCGCGTGCCAGCGCGATCCGCTGTCGCTGGCCGCCGGAGAGCGCGGCGCCGCGTTCGCCGATCACCGTCTCGTAGCCGTCGGGCAGCCCGGCGACGAAGGGGTGTGCCTCGGCCATCATGGCCGCCTCGACCACTGCCTCGTCGGCGGCGTCGAAACTGCCGTAGCGGATGTTGTCGGCGATCGTGCCGTCGAAGAGGAACGGGTCCTGGGAGACGAACCCGATGGCGTGGCGCAGTTCGTGCCGCGACAGCTCGCGCACGTCCCGCCCGTCGAGCAGCACGCGGCCGGAGTCGGCGTCCTGGAACCGCATCAGCAGCCGGGCGATCGTGGTCTTGCCGGACCCGGTGGCGCCGACCAGGGCGGTGACCTGCCCGGCAGGGATGGTCATGGAGAGGTCCTCCAGCGCCGACGGCCGGTCGGGATAGGCGAAGGACACGTGGTCCAGGACGATCTCTCCGCGTACCTCCCCGGCGTCGGCCGCGCTGCCGGCGCCGTCGGTCTCGACGGGCAGGGCCCGCAGCCCCTGGACCCGGTCGTAGGAGGCGAGGGTGCGCTGGTACTGGTCGACGATGCCGCCGAGCCGGCTCATCCGCATCAGCAGCATCTGGGGCAGCCCGATCAGCGGGCTGAACACCTCGAAGCGCAGGGTGCCGTCGAGTACCGCACGGCCGCCGATCAGCAGGGTGCCTGCCATGGACGCGGTGGTGCAGGCCCGGACGGTCTCGGCGTGGCGGGTCGTGCTGCGGTCGGTCCGCCGGGCGCTCTCCTGGGCCGCCTCGCTCAACTCGTCGACACGCTCGGCCTCGTGGTCCTCGGTGCAGAAGCTCTTGACGGTGGCTCCGGCGCCCAGCGAGTTGATCACCTGGCTGCCCAGCCCGGCCCGCCGCTCGACGGTGACGGCGTAGTCGGCCGCGACCCGGTCCTGGTGGCGCAGCGAGAGCCAGGCGACGACCGGGATCGGCAGGAAGGCGATCCACGCGATCTGGGGTGCCAGCAGCAGGAACGCCGGCACCAGGAGGGCCAGGCTGGTGGCCAGTTGCAGTACGTCGTTGGCCGGTCCGGCGAAGAAGGCGCCGAGCTGGCCGGCGTCGTCGGTGAGCGCGCTCGCCACCCGGGTGGTGCGCTCGCCCTCCAGTTGCCCCAGTTCGAGGTGCTGGACGTGGCGGTACGTACGGCTGCGCCAGTCGTGCTCGATGTCCTGGCCGAGCCGGCGCCACTGGAGGTTCGAGGCGTACGACAGCCCCGCCACGGCGGCGCACGCGGCGGCCACCAGCCCGGCCAGGCCCAGGAGCTGGGTGGCCGCGGTGGTCAGACCGAGGTTCACGAGGGGAGCTGCCTGGCCCTTGATGAGGACGAGTCCGGTCCAGCCGAGGAAGGTGCCGAGCGCCATCTCGGAGACCTGGCAGGCGACGGACAGGGCGGCGGCACGGGCCAGGCGGCGCCGGTGCGGTCCGGCGATCTCCAGCAGGGGGTGCCGTTCGGTGTCGGGTCCGGCGGCGTCCTGGGCGGTGTCGGCCGTTCTGCGCCATGCCTTGTGGAGGACGGCCACGGTCGCCGCGGCCACCCCGCCCAGCGCCACCAACTGCTTGCTCAGGGTCGACCCCTTGACCAGCGCGATCCCGGCCGCGACCCCACCGCCGACCGCGAGCACCGGTCGAACGGCCGGGCCGGGGTCCGCCCGCGGGGCGGGTGCCTCGGCGGGCCGGTCCGGTGCCTCGGCGGGCCCGGCCGGTGCGGGACGTACCGCTGTGGAGCGTACCGATGTGGAGCGTGCCGGTGCGGAGCGTGCCGCTCCCGCCGTGGCACCCGCGATCAGCGTGACGGCTCTGTGGACGATCCGCCCGATGTCCGTGGCACACACCCGCGCGTCGTGCCGGACGAGCACTCCGCCGGTGACGGGGTTGGCCCGGACCTCGGTGATCCCGGGGATGCGGCGGAGCGCCGCGGCGAGGACCTCGGCCGCCCGTGGCCGGCCGAGCACCAGGCCGACGTCCCAGCGCTGACGGCCCGGAGTGACCGAGCGCGGCCGTGCATCCGGTACCGGGTGACGGGACCCTGCTGCGGCGCCCATGAGCGATGACATGCGTACGTTCACCTGTTCGCGGAGGTCGGGTGGTCCGTCAACGCGCGCGGCGCGGTGCGGCGCGCGGCGGATCACTGCGACGGAGCGGAAAGTCCGAGGGCGGGCGGAGGCCCGGCCGGAAGGCCGGCGACGGGCCGGGACGCGCGCCGGGCGTCACTGGGTCTTGCCGGCGCCGGTGGCCGCGCGGACCTTCGGGCTCCTGCTCGGCCCCTCGCCCCGCTCGCCGGACTTGTCCTTCTCGTCGTCCGGGGCCGCGCCCTCGGTGGGCCGGTGGCTGTCGGCGGAGACGATCTGCGTCGCCACCACGTCGGCGGCCACCTCGGCCGCCAGGTCGTTGATGCTCTCTCCGGCCTCGTGAGCCGCCTTCTTCACGTCCATGACCACACCGACGGACGTCACGATGACACCTCGCACCAACGGCTTGAGGAATCGCTTGGCCAGGGGCACGGCGACGAGTCCGATAAGAAACGGCGGAACGACAGGGGGCATGATGCTCCAACTCCACGCAGAAAAGGGGACCGATGAATCAGCGCCCGGCGAATACCGGAAAACGCACGACGGACAGGGCGGAATCATTGACTTCCGGGATTCTTGACACCCCGCGCCGGACGACTGCCCGAAGGGAATGCTTCGTTGAATTACTTGCCACGAATTACTTGCCACTGCCCGGTGAGCCGTCCATTCCTGGATCACCGTAGTCCAGTCTTGTCTGACGAGGCCAAACGGTCCCGCGGGTTTCACTCATGCGAGTGCTCTTCCTTCCGGGAGGGCCGCGAAAGGCGGCTGTCACGCCCAGGACGATGTAGTGGCCACGCCCGAGGGTCCGACCGGCACGGACGGGTGAACTCCCGGCCGGCCGCTGGCGCACCGGCAGACGCCGACACCAGCATGGCCGCCATGGTCATCACGTACCCCCGCTCAGAGCGGACTGCCCGGGCCCGGTCGGCCGCGGACCGGCTCGCCGCCGACGGAATCGACGCAGTGGTGTTCGGCTGGGTGGACAACGCCGGGATCACCCGCGTCAAGTCCGTTCCGCTCGCCCGGCTCGGGCACGCCGCCGAGTACGGCGTCGGCGCCGTACCATGCTTCGACCGCTCCCTGGTGGACGACTCCTTCGCCGCCGCGCCGTCGGGCGCCGGCCCGGTGGGCGACCTGCGACTCGTCCCCGACCTCGACCGGCTCGTCCCACTCGCCGCACAGCCGGGCTGGGCCTGGGCGCCGGCCGACCTCCGCGCCCAGGACGGCGCCCCGCACCCCGGCTGCCAGCGCGGCTTCGCCCGCCGGGCCGTCGAAGCGGTCGAGGAGCGCGGGTTCTCGGTGAAGGCGGGGATCGAGGTCGAGTGGGTGGTGGCCGACGCCACCGGGGCCCCCGCGACGCTCGGACCCGCGTACGGGATGACCCGCTTCGTCGAGCTGTCCGACTATCTGCGCGAGGTGCTGCGCGCCCTCACCGACCAGGGGCTGACCGTGCTCCAGCTCCACCCCGAGTACGCCGAAGGCCAGTTCGAGGTCTCGGTTGCCACCGAGGGGCCGGTCGAGGCGGCCGACACCACCATGCTGGTGCGCCACACCGTCCGCGCCGTGTCCGCCCGCCACGGACTGCGGGTCTCCTACGCACCCCTCTTCACCGAGGGCTCGGTCGGCAACGGCAGCCACCTGCACCTCAGCCTCTGGCGGCAGGGCCGTAACCTCGTGCACGGCGGGCCCGGCCGCCACGGGCTGCACCCCGACGCCGAGCAGTTCCTCGCGGGTGTACTGGCCGAGCTGCCCGCCCTGCTCGCCCTGGGTGCGCCCGCCGTCGCGTCCTACCTGCGACTGGTCCCGTCGCACTTCGCCGGCGCCTTCCGCTGCTGGGGCCTGGAGAACCGTGAGGCGGCGCTGCGCCTGATCACCGGCTCCGCCGGACAGGCCAACGCCGAGTTCAAGTGCTTCGACGCCGCAGCCAACCCGTACCTCGTGGTCGGCGGCGTGCTGGCCGCCGGGCTCGCCGGGCTGGACGCCGGCCTGCCCCTCCCGCCCGAGACACCGAGCGACCCGGCCTCGGTCGGCTCCGCCGAGCGCCTCCCGGCGAGCCTGCCGGAGGCGATCGCCGCGTACGAGAAGTCCGCGCTGCTGCGGCAGGCGCTCGGCGGCGGGTTGTACGAGGCCGTGCTGGCCGTCCGGCAGGCGGAGGCGGAGCTCTTCGCGGGGCGCACGGACGCGGACGTCCTCGAGGCCGTGCGCTGGCGCTACTGACGAGCACCGGGCGCCCCCGGCGGACGCCCTCGGGCGACTGCCGGGGGCGCCGTCGGTCCGGAACCGGATCGTTCACGGGGGTCCCAGTGGCTTTGTCATGTAGACCGCTTCGGCACCGTAGCTCGCGGGCAGCCCGACCTCGGGACGGATGCGGTAGCCCAGTGGGGACCACAGCGGCTCGGAGCCGCGGACGGCGACCAGTGAGAGGGACAGGTAGCGAGCGGCCCGTCCGGTCTCCTCCAAGTGCCGCAGCATCCGGGGGCCCATGCCCCTGCCGCGGGCCCGCTCGGCGATGACGAGGTCGTGGGCGTGCAGGTTGGTCTCCCGACCGCTCTGCCCGGCCGGGCCCTCCTCGGCCAGGCTCAGGTCCGGGCAGTGGAACAGCGGGTACGGCAGTGCGAGCAGGTAGCCGCCGAAGCCGCCCCCGTGCTCCAGCACGAAGCAGGTCGAGGGTGAGGCACGGTGGCGGGAGCGCAGCGCCCGGCGTCCTTCGGACAGGCCGCTCGCGGCATAGGCGCGTTCCTCCAGGGCGACCACGTCGTCCCAGTCCTCGTCCCCAAGCAGCCGGATCCGGGTGCCGGTCACGCGTCTGCTCCGTCCGGGACCCGGCCGCCGACGCAGGTGTACGGCAGCGGCGCGAAGCCGTTGAAGCCGCGGGTGGTGTAGGCGGTGGCGTACGCGCCGCAGGAGTGGACCCACACCGGGTCGCCGGAGGCGAGCGCGCGCGGAACCGGTACCGGGCCGCCCTCGCGGGCGTACGCGTCGTCGCTGTCGCAGGTCGGGCCGGCCACCACGGCGTCGACGAACTGCCCGCCGGAGTGGGTGGGGAACTCCAGGCGGTACTGCAACTGGTCGATCTCGTAGAGGCCGTTGAACTTGCCGCAGCTCAGATAGAGCCAGCGCTCAAGGGCACCGTCGAGCCGGCGCCGGGAGGTGAGCCGGGCCACGTGGGCGCGGATCGCCCCGTGGTCGGCGACCAGGTGACGGCCGGGCTCCAGCAGGAAATCCAGCGGGCCGGCACTGACGGCGCGCAGCCGTTCCATGCCCTCGCGGATCGCGGTGAACATCTTGTCCAGCGGCGGTACCAGAGGACGGCCGCGCCGGTCGAGGACGCCGAGGGCGGGCAGTCCGCCGCCGAGGTTGATCCGGTCCGGGGCGATGCCGCGCCGGCCGAGCGCCTCCAGCACGGCGGCCAGCGAGTCGACCGCCGCGAGCCAGGCCTCGGCGGTCATCTGCTGGGAACCGACGTGCAGGGACAGGCCGGAAGGCACCAGCCCGGCGGCGCGGGCGGCGCCGAGCACCTGCGGCGCGTCCTCGGGCGAGCAGCCGAACTTGCGGCTGAGGCCCCACAGCGCGCCCTCGCCCGTGGTGGCGATCCGGCAGAACACCCGTGACCCCGGCGCGTGTTCGGCGATCGCCGCGACGTCCTCCGGGGAGTCGGTGGCGAAGTCGCGCACGCCCAGGCGGTAGGCCTCCCTGATGTCGCGGTCGGACTTGATGGTGTTGCCGTAGTGGACGAGCCCCGGGGGCACTCCGGTGCGCAGCGCCTGGACGACCTCCTGCGGGCTCGCCGCGTCGAAGCCGGATCCGAGCCGGGCGAGGTGACCGAGCACCTCGTCCACCGGGCAGGACTTCATCGCGAACCGGACGGCGACGCCGGGCAGTTCCGCGCACAGGGCGGCGTACTGGCGGCCGATGCCGTCCAGGTCGTAGACGAGGGTGTCCTCGACGGCGGCGGCGAGCGCGGCACGCAGGGCGGGGTGGTCGGTACTGCCGTCGTCGGCTGCCCGGCGGGGGCCGGTGATCTGGTGCAGTTCGGTGCTCTGAGGCGTCACGGGTGAACTTTCGGTACGACGTGGATGGTGGGCGCCAAGGATTTACCGGCCCGGTCCACAAAGGCATCAAGAACAATACGAGGTCAAGCAGTTGCGGCTTTCACCACGCTCACGGATGACCACGTTGTTTCCACCCGCGTCTTCCGTGGGAGGATGCGTCGGCGTTGCAGATCGGATCGACGGAATCGACGGACCGGGCGCGGCCGACGCATTAGCGCACCGGCAGGGAAAGGAACAGGAATGGCATTCCTTCGAGGTGAACCGATTCTGCCCGAGCGGAGCACCGTGGCATGACCGTCACCGGGGAACAGCCCCTGTTCCACCACACCGGCGCCGGACTGCCCGTGCCGTTCGCCGTCGCCGGGACCGGGCTGCACCTGCCGCCGGCGGTCGTCACCAACCAGGATCTCACCCGCACTCTGGACACCAGCGACGCGTGGATCACCAGCCGCACCGGTATCCGTGAACGCCGTCGCCTGGCCCCGCACTTGGCGACGTCCGACATGTGCGTCGCGGCCGCCGGCCCCGCCCTGGAGGCCGCCGGTGTCGCGCCCGCCCTGCTGGACGCGGTCGTCGTCGCCACCTACACCGGGGACCAGCCGCTCCCGTCAACGGCGCTGATCGTCAAGGACGCCCTCGGCGCCCACTCCGCCCTGGCCCTGGACGTCACCCAGGCCGCCTGCGCGTCCGGCATCCAGGCCGTGCTGATCGCCGCGCACCTCCTGCAGAACCCCTCCATCACCACCGTCCTGCTCCTCGCCGCCGACTGCGCCTCCCGGGTCACCGATCCCACCGACCGCACCACCGGCGTCTTCTTCGGCGACGCCGCAGCGGCCGTGGTCCTCACCCGGACCGACACCTCCGGAGCAGGCCTGCTCTCCTACGACCTGGGCTCCCAGTTGTCCTACGGCGTACAGATCCCCGCCGGGGGCTCCCGCCGGCCGACCACCGCCGGCACCGTCGCCGCGGGCGAGCACTACCTGCTCATGGACGGCCGCGCCGTGTGGAACGCCGCCACCACACGCCTGCCGGAGAGCATCACCAACGCCGCCCGCCGCGCCGGGGTGCCGGTCGGCCGGATCCGGTACTTCTTCCTCCACCAGGCCAACCTGAACATCCTCAACGAAACCACGGACGCCCTGGGCATCCCCCGCGAGCGCGCTCCCGTCACGGTCGACCGGCTGGGCAACACCGGTTCGGCCGGCCTGTTCACGGCGCTCCACGCCACCGTCACCGAGGGCACCCTGGCACCGGGAGACACCTACGTGCTGTCCGGCATCGGCGCGGGTTTCCAGTGGGGGTCGCTGTGCCTCCGGCACGGTTGACGAACCACGGACCGACGGTCGCGCCCGCCCGTTCGAGGGCAGATCGGTCACCACCTGGCGGCCGATCGCTGCAGGAACAGCTCGTCCGGTCACCGCGGACGCCCACCTCCGCACGGGCAGGGTCTGGAACACCGTCACCGGGGCTGCCCGGGCCGTGCGGC
Organism: Streptomyces mayonensis; assembly: GCF_018982965.1. GTDB lineage: Bacteria > Actinomycetota > Actinomycetes > Streptomycetales > Streptomycetaceae > Streptomyces > Streptomyces mayonensis. The sequence continues at coordinate 47,824 of NZ_JACBYP010000002.1, forward strand.
GCAGCCGTCCGGGCCCTTGAACCGGGCACCGAGGGGCCGGGACGGTACAGCCGCCGCACTCCCGGGCGCGATTCGTCCTCGGGCAGGGCGACAGGTGCCGGCGGGACCTCACCAGCCGTACACGTGCCCCGGGAGGGTTTCGCCCTGTTTTCCCACTCGCCTCATACGACCCCACTCATCCTGTTAGCTTTGAAATCATTGGTCACCGAGGGGGTCTGCGGATGTCCGGCGGTCGGGCGACGCGGCGGAACGGGCCATGCGTCGTGTTCGATGGGAAGCCGGCGTCGGAGCACCTGCCCGCGGAAGGGGCCGGGGGCCCGTGGCCCGCGCTGCCCGCCGAGCCTCCCGAATCCCGCTGGACCGCCTCGCCCCTGGCCCCGGGGACGCGGTCCTCGACGGATACGTGCGATCTCCGCCTGCTCCGTCGCGCTCGGTCTGCTGTCGGCGGTGAGGGTGCCGTTCGGTGTGGCGAACGCGGCCGGAGCGTTGTGGGGCGCGCCGGGACCTTGGACACTTCGGGCCATCGGCATCTCGGCGCTGCTGCTCACGGTCGCGGCGGTCGTACGGCTCCCGCCGCCGCGAAGGCTGCTGTCCGACAAGGTGTGGGCCAGGACGGAGGACTGAACGTGACGCTGGTGGCTCTCTACCGTTCCGCTCCGCTCCGGCAGCGGATCGCCAAGGGGTACAGCGTGTACGTCCCCGATGCCGGACCCGGCCGTGGTGCCGCGGACCTGGTGGCCACCTTGCTGGCGCGGCCCCCTCTGCTCCCCGACGGCCCGTCCGGGCAGCCGTGCGTCCTTCGGGCGGGCCCGCGCACCCGCGGAGCGGTGTGGATCGACACCGGCCGGGTCTCCCTGCACGACCCGGTCGCCCGCGCCCGGGTGGCCCGGGTGCTGGCCGTGTCCGTCGCCCAGGTGTCCGCCGAGGTCCGTCACCACGGCGGCCTGTTGCTTCCCACGGGATGGCAACAGCAGGCCGACCCGTTTCCGGGTCTCTGCGCCGACCTTCACTCCGCCGAGGTGCTGAGCCCGGTCCAGCGAGAAGTCTTCGCCAATCTCGTTCGGGAGCACACCGGACCCCTGATCGCCCTGTCCGGCCGTCAGGTGTACGGCCCCGGCGGTGTCGCGCCCGGCGGCTCGGCTCGCCTGTCGCGCACGTTCGGCCAAGTCAGTGCTCGTTACCTGGACTCGTGCGCGCCCGAGCACCTGGACCGGGTGCGTGTCAGACTGCTGCAGGAGGAGCGGGTGGGCCGTCTGGACGCCATGGACATCAGTCCGCTCGGGGCGCCGGAGGCGAACGCCGACGGAGATGTCACACTCCGCTTGTTCGACGCCCAGGCCACCGTCGCCTGCACGATGGCGCACGCCCTGCTCGTGCAGGCCCTGTCCATGTGGGCACGTGACCTGGAACGCACGGGACAGCGCACGCGCCAGGTACCGCAACTCCTGGTGGAGCAGAACCGTGCCCGGGCCGTCGCCCGCGGCCTGGCCGCCGAATTCCGGGTCGACCTGCCCAGACGTTCCCAGGAGCCTCCCAGAACACAGTCCGCCGGACGTGCGGTACGGGCGCTGCTGTCCGGCCTGATGCCGCACCTGCGTCAACTGGACGCGACGGTCGACGAACTGGCCCCCCTTTTCCTGGGTGTGGAGTTGGCCGAGACAGCGGCGGCTTCCGGTTTTGTACGCAACGAGGACGACCTGTTGACGCAATGGCACGAGGCTGACCGGGCCGCCCTGGATCCCGAACGTCTCGCTCAAGGCCTGGCCACTCCGGACTGGTTGACGGCCGACCACATCGGTTCGGTCAACATGAACCGTTTTCCCGGAAGTTGGACCACGGCTCGGATCTGGCTCGGGGAGCGCCTCACCGAGCCCGCGCCTCGGACGGACCGGAAGCGCTGCGGGCAGCCGGTCCGGAAGCCGGAGTCCTCCCGCGAGTCCGGTCGCCCGGCGCCCCTCAGCGCCGACCAGCTCCTCGGCCGCATCGCCGAACCCGACCTGGCCACGGCCGAGATCCTGGACGCTCTCCGCTCCTACTGCCGTGCCGAAGGCACCCTCGACCTGACCCGTCCCCTGCGTTCCCGCGGCCGGGACGAGGCGCGAACGCTGCGCCGGGTGCTGCGGCCGCGCGCCGAGCAACGGGTGAGGTGCGGGAAGCCCCCGGCGTCGTGGGAGGACGCCACAGCGGCCCGCGCCCTCCGTGTGGCGGCCGAGCGTGGGATCGCCCTGATGCACTGGGACCTGCCTGCGCAGGACCGCACCCTGGTGCGTGCGGCGCTGCGCAGGATGGGCCGGGCACCGGGCGGCGTACGGTCCGTTCTGCTGACCGACGCGACCTACACGGCCCGGGAGAACGAGAGGCGCGGCACGGTCGAGGTGCTGCTCGTGGTCTCCGGCGAGGAGAGCGACGGATGACCGGGCAGGACGTGGTCGTACCCGTCACCCTGGATCTGCGGGAGTTCCGGCACGTTCCCCGCTCCGCGGACGAGTGCGTGGCGCTGTGGGAACGCCTGGAACCGGTCGTGCTGTCCCTGGACCCGCGGGCCGGCCCCCGGGTCCGCTTCGACCTGGGCGACGAGGGGGAGGTCGGTGTCTGGTTCCTCGATCCGGCCACGGCGCCCCAACCGTTCGGCATCGGCACACGGTTCGCGATCCGGGGTGTCCTGGAACCCTCCGAGATCCGGCGTGTCTGCACCGTCTGCCGTGCTGCGGGCACCACCACCTACGCGCCGTACACGTGCGCGGGCTGCGACGACGGCCGGCGCGTGGGCCGCGTATGCGAGGCGCACGCTGTGTTCCTGGACGGCAGCCTGCGCGCCTCCTGCACCGGTCACGCTCCCGCCTGCCCGTGCGGAAGGAGGGCTGCGGCTTGGTGCAGCGGTCCCGACTGCCGCACTCGCAAGGCCTGGTGCGAGACGCATCTGCGCCGCCATCCGGGTGATCCGGCCGTCGCCCACTGCGAGGGCTGCTACGCGGAGCGCTTCCCGGCGTGCGAGCACGAGAGCTGTACCGGCAGCGGCTACATCCGTTGCGAGTACCGCACGCTCTCGGCGATGAAGCCGTGCGGCCGCCGCATCTGCATCGAGCATGCGAGGCGCTGGCAGGTGTACGGCTCGCACAGCCGGGGCCTGGCCCTGTGCACCCGGCACCACCAGCAGCTGCCCTCGACCTCACCCGAGGCGCTGATCGACATGATCCTGGCCGGCACGGTGGCCCGCAGCAGCCGCGGCAGGTCGGCGACCCGCCGCCGCGTGTCGCTTCCCCGCATCAGCATCGTGCGCCACATCCTGATCAACACCCGGAGGACCGTGCTCGACATGGAGGCCGTCGACGGCCTCTTCACCGCGCTCGAGACGCACCTGCGGGGGCGTACCCCGCGGGACACGAACCTTTCGACCGCCCTCGACCTGCTCACCGGCCACCGGGCATCACGTCGCGAGGACATCGAGCGGTTTCGGCAGCAGCACCTCGAAGGGCACGGTCACTACCACCGTCTGGTGCAGGAGTTGCACCGCCGCGACAGGCACGAACTCGCCGAAGCCGTGACGTTCTCCGACTACCGGCCGCGCAGCGGCATCCTGTTCGTCCACGTCCCGGCGCGCCTCCAAGGCCTGTTCCGGGGGAAGGGCGGTTCGTTCGTCAGGCAACTGGAGCACACCGTGGGTGTGAGGATTCAAGTGGAGCGCGGATGACTGCCTTCAGGTACTCGGCGGCCGACGCCCGGCTGGTCACGGTGAGCGGCCCCGGGCTGGTCGCCGACAACAGGCTCGCCGTCTCGCCGTCCCGCACGACGGACGAGGCGGCCGGCGTCCTCCGGGTGCACGACGCCGGCGGCGCCCGCTCGGTGGCCGTACGGGTGCTGCCCGCACCCGGCGTCCCCGCCGACATGGTGGTGGCGCCCGCCGCCCTGATCCACGAATACCGTGTGACACCCGAGGAGGGCTGGGAGCTGGCGTCGACCGACGCACGCACACCCGCGGTTCTGGAACTCGAGCTGCCCCCGGGACCTTCCCTCGAAGAAGCCACCAAGCTGCTCCGCGGCGCCCCGCTCGTCCACGGACACGTCTTCGCCCACGACTTGCAGGCGTCCCCTGACTGCTGGATCGACGCGTCCGGCACCCTCTTGCGGGTACGTCAGGTCCTGGACGACAGCGGCCGGCCTCTGCATGGACTCTTCCGTATCGGCCCGAACACTCAGCTGACCCTGTTCGCGCCGGGTGAGCGCAGTGGTGTGGACATCGTCGTGCTGGCGGACTGCAGCGGCTCGATGAGCATTGAGGACATTCCCGAGACCGCGGGCCACGAGGGCAAGTGGTTCAGCCGCCTGCGCACGAGCTCGTACATCTCCCGTATGAAAGCACTCATCGACGCGCTCGGCGCCATGATCGATGCCCGTACGCGTTACGACGGTGTGCGGACCCGTTTCGCCCTCGTCGGCTTCGACGACGGCCAGCGACCGGTCTTCCCCCACCAGTGGGGCATGGAAGAGGTGTCGGATGTTCACTCCGTCCAGCGCCTTCGCGGAGACGTGACGCTCCTTTCCTGCCGAAGCGGACGGGGCACGGACATCGGCGGGGCGCTGCACAAGGCCGGCGAGCTCCTCCACCACCACGGTGTCCCCGGCAACGAGCGCCTGGTCGTCCTGGTCAGCGACGGCGCGCACTACGCACCGGTCCCCGACGAACGCAGCGGCGAGTCCGTCCTGGGCACCCAGGACCCGGTGTCGCTCATGGAAGATCTGCACGCGGGCCTGAACATTCGCCTCCACGCAGTCGGCATCAGCGACGAGGCCTTGTTCGACCGCTGGTGGCAGGCCCAACGGCACCGCCCCGGCTGGACCGCGGAGGCTCCCGAACACATGGTTCCCAACCACCGGATGCTGCGCGAGCTGGTCACCGTCGCGGGCGGCGACCGACAGCGCATCGGCGGCCTGGACGTCCTGGAGGAGTACTTCGCCGAGCTCGGCAGCGGAGTCGTACGAGCCGTGGGCCGCCCGGCCCGTCCCCGCCTGCCCGCGTTACAGCTCACCCCGGGGGAGCTGGCCGCCGAGCCCGGGCGTCGCGTTGCGGCCGCCGACCCTCAACGGCGCCGCACGTGGGACAAGGCGGTCGAGGACGCTCTGCTCGCCCACGCCAGGGTGTGCGAGGCGTCGCTGGCCCGCCTCGGCCACCAGCTGTTCCGTTCCTCGCCGCCGAACGACTCCACCCGGCTGCGCCGTCAGTGCGCGGACCGGGCCGAGTTCACGGCCTGGCTGTCGGTCGCCTACCAGATCTTCAACGAGCGCCTGTACACCCCCCTGCGCATTCCCAAGAAGGACCCCGCGAAGGTACTGGACCTGCCTCAGCTTGCGGCACCCTTCTGGGACGGTCGCATGTCCGAGCTGCACGAACTGCGCAACTTCTATCACCATGACCGTGACATGGAGGAGCGCGCCGACCGGAATCGCACCGCGGGCGCCATCGTCCACAAGCACACGGGCAACTACGCCCCGAGCGAGCACGACACCGATGCCTGGTGCGCGCTGCAACTGGCGCTGGTGCGTAACCTGGCAGCCATCTGCAACGAGGCCCTCGCGATCCTCAACGCGGCACCCGACCCGCTGTCGGATTCGGAGAAACCCGAACCCGTCCCGGAGGCCGGTCCGGGCGACTCGGGCCGCATCCGCATCAAGTCGCAGGGCTACGACTGAGTACCTGGGGAGCAGCGGCAGTTCACCGGACGGGCGACGCCCCTGGCGGGTGCCGGTCAGGTGCGCGGCCGCTCCTCCTTCCATCGCCGGGACGTCGCACTTCCCGCGTACGCCCCGAGCACGGCGCAGCCCGCAAGGACAAGCACCAGCAGCAGCGCGCGCAGCGTGTCTCCGCCCGAGACCGTGTGGCTGTTCTGGTCCGCATAGCTCCAGAACGTCCGCCACCCCTGCTCGCGCAGAAGGGCGGAATCGGCCTTGATGCCGTCGGAGCGGGTGGAGGAATCTCCGGCGACCAGTGCGTACAGCAGCATCAGGGTGCCCTGTGCGAGCAGGGCCCGGAACGGTGGCATCCAGGTCGGGAGGGCCCACAGACCGGGACGGAAGGCCGCTCCCAGCCGGGCGGCGCACGGAACGAGCCAGAACAGGGCCGTGCCGCTCACCACCAGCGCCATCGTGCTCAGGCTGCGGGCGACGTCGAACTCCCAACTGGTCAACCACCAGACGAGCCAGACCGCGAGGAGGGGCGGGACAGCCCAGAGGAGAGCCACAGCCAGTGCACGTGCGGCGGCGGCTCCCCCGGCAGCGGATGTCGGCCGGGCACCCGCCACCCGTCGGGCGGGTGGTGTGGTCGGCTGCCGCCGTGGCGGTGTGCCGGCCGTTCGAGGGAGTCGTGGGCCGGTTTCCGCGTCGGGGCGCCGGTTCTCCCGCGCCGGTCGCTCCGCGTACTTGTCCAGCCACTCGGCCCCCGTCGGTGCCGGGCCCGGGTGCTCGCGCTGAGTGTTCCGCCGCCACTGTGCCGCCCTCGGTGGCTTCACCGGTACTCACCACCGTCCCGCTTCACGCCGATGCGTACGGGCATGTGGCCCCCCTTCCCACACGACACGGCCCGGTGCGACGCCGGCGTGCCGGTCCCACCGGGTGCCGCGCGGTGCTCCGCCCGTGGTTGCCGTACACGGGATTCCATCGCTCGGCCGACAGGGAGTCAAGTGGGCCCGCCTCCCTCACCGCTGTCTTTCCGCCGGAGAGGCACACGTACGCGACTCCGGGGGATCCGCGGAACCTGGCGGGCCCCGACTCGCCTGACCTCGGAGCGTATGGGCCGGGTTCCTCTCGGATCTCGGGCGCGAGCGGGTGCGGCAGGTGACGCGGGGCCCCCTCTCCCCGGCACGCGGGGAAGTGGACCGCGTTACCGCTTCCCGGACGGAGCGTCGTCCTCCGGCTGGGCCCAGTCGGAGCGGGTGTGGCGGAGGTGGTGGCGGACTGCCTCCTCCAGGCGGCCGGTGTCGCCCGCTGCCACGGCGTCCAGCATGGCGTGGTGTTCGCGGGCCGAGGCGTCCAGGGTGCCGTGACGGGCCAGGGCGTCCAGGCCGTACAGGCGGGTCTGGTCGCGCAGGGACAGGACCGTGTCGACCAGTCGCCGGTTGCCGCACAGCCGCAGCAGGCCGGCGTGGAAGCGGCGGTCGGCGTCCAGGAAAGCGACGACGTCGCCCGCGCCGGCCGCCGCCTCGATCTCGTCGGCCACCGCGCGCAACGCGGCCAGGTCCTCCGGTGTCGCCCGTTCCGCCGCCCACAGCGTGCCGGGCACCTCGAGGAGCAGGCGCATCGAGAAGACCTCGTCCAGGTCGTGCTCGCTCATCGGCACCGCCCGGTAGCCGCGGTTGCGGACCGGTTCCATCAGGCCCTCGTTGACCAGGGTGAGCATGGCTTCCCGCACGGGGCTGCTGGAGACGCCGAGCCTGGCGGCGAGGGCCGAGGCCGAGTAGATGTCGCCGGGCCGGATCTCGCCCGAGACCAGTGACTGGCGGACCAGGTCCAGCACCTGGTCGCGCAGGCTGGTGCGCTTCAGGGAACCGGCTGACAGGTTCTGCGCCATCGGTGCTCCGCCCGCCTTCTCTTGACTTCGGACTCGGAATGCATGCATCTTAACGGCCTACCGGCGACCGGTAGCCGGTAACCGACTACTGGGGAGTAACAACAGTGGAGAAGCAGGGCTACTGCACTCTGTGCCGCTCCCGGTGCGGGGCCGTCTACACCGTCGAGGGCGGGGCGCTCACCGGTGTGCGGCCCGACACCGCGCATCCCACCGGAGCCGCCCTGTGTGCCAAGGGGCGGGCCGCGCCCGAGATCGTGCACAGCCCCGACCGGCTGACCCGGCCCCTGCGCCGTACCACCCCGAAGTCCGACCCCGACCCGAAGTGGGAGCCCGTCGGCTGGGACGAGGCGCTCGCCGAGGTCGCCGAACGGCTGGGCCGGACCAAGGCGCGGCACGGCGCTGAGGCGGTGGCGTTCGCGGTGACCTCGCCCAGCGGGACGGCGCTGTCGGACTCCATCGACTGGATCGAGCGGTTCGTCCGGCTCTTCGGCAGCCCCAACATCTGCTACTCCACCGAGGTCTGCAACTGGCACAAGGACTGGGCGCACGCCTTCACCTTCGGCTGCGCCCTGCCGACCGCCGACTTCGCCGCCACCGACCTCGCGGTGCTGTGGGGGCACAACCCGGCCAAGACCTGGCTCGCCCAGTCCGCCGCGCTCGCCGACGCCCGCTCCCGGGGCGCGCGGGTGGCCGTCGTCGACCCGCGGCGGTCCACGAGTGCCCGGGACGCCGACCACTGGCTGCGGGTGCGGCCCGGCTCCGACGCGGCCCTCGCCCTGGGCACCGCCCGGCTGCTCCTGGAGCGCGGCGGGTACGACGAAACGTTCGTGCGCGCCTGGACCAACGCGCCGCTGCTGGTGCGCCGCGACACCGGCCGCTTCCTGCGCGCGGAGGAGGTCGACCCGGCGCTCACGGGTCATGTCGTCCAGGACGCCGTCACCGGGTCCTGGCGGCCGTACGACACCCGGTTCCCGGCGGCCCGTCCGGAGGACTTCGCGCTGGAGGGGACGTACCGGATCCACGCCGTCGAGGGGCCCGTCGACTGCGTGCCCGCCTTCCGGCTGTACCGGGAGGCGTGCGCGCCCTGGACGCCGGAGGCCACCGCCCGCGTCACCGGCGTCGGCGCCGCCGAACTGGCCGCGTTCGCGGACGCCCTGGCCTCGGCGCGTTCCGTCTCCTACCACTCCTGGACCGGTGTCGGCCAGCACGCGAACGCGACCCAGACCGAGCGGGCCCTCGCCACCCTGTACGCACTGACCGGCAGCTTCGACGCGCCCGGCGGCAACGTGGTCTGGCCCCGGCAGCCCCTCGCCCCGGTCACCTCCGTCGACCAGCTCGACCCCGTACAGCGGGCGAAGGCCCTCGGCCTGGACGAGCATCCGGTCGGACCGCCGGCGCAGGGCTGGGTCAGCGGCCGCGACCTGTGCCGCGCCGTGCTGGACGGTGAGCCCTACCGCGTACGGACCCTGGTCGGCTTCGGCAGCAACCTGGTGCTCTCCCAGCCCGACCCGAGGCGCACCGCGGAGGCGCTGCGCGCGCTCGACTTCTACGTCCACCTGGACCTGTTCCCCAACCCCACCTCGCAGTACGCCGACATCCTGCTGCCGGTCAACAGCCCCTGGGAGCACGAGGCGGTCAGGGCGGGTTTCGAGATCGGGCTGCGCGCCCAGGAACACGTACAGCTGCGGCCGCGGATGGTGGAGCCGGTGGGCGAGTCGCGCTCCGACACGGAGGTCGTCTTCGACCTTGCCGGGCGGCTCGGCATGGGCGCCGACTTCTTCGGCGGCGACGTCACCGCAGGCTGGAACCACCAGCTCGCCCCGCTCGGCCTGACCGTCGAGGAGTTGCGCGCCCGTCCCGGCGGGGTGCGGGCGCCTCTCGAACACACCTACCGCGCGTACGCGCGGACCGGCGAGGACGGGCGCGTCACCGGCTTCGCCACCCCCACCCGCCGTGTCGAGCTGTACTCCGAGCGGCTGGCGGCCCACGGCTACTCCCCCGTGCCCGGGCACACCGACCCGCACCGCGCCCAGGACGCCCGTTTCCCGCTGCGGCTGACCTGCGCCAAGAACGGCTACTTCTGCCACAGCCAGCACCGCGGTCTGACCTCGCTGCGCCGGCGCAGTCCGGACCCGGCCGTCGACATCAGTACCGGACTGGCCCGGCTGCGCGGTGTCGAGGACGGGCAGTGGGTGGAGCTGTCGACCCGCTCGGGCACCGTACGGATGCGGGCGCGGATCGATCCCGACCTGCACGAGGACGTCGTGGTCGCCGAGTACGGGTGGTGGCAGGACGCCCCCGACCTCGGGCTGCCCGGCTCCGATCCGCTCGTCGAGGGCGGCAGCAACTACAACCTGCTCGTGGAGGACGACGTACGGGATCCGGTCAGCGGCTCCGTCCCGATGCGCTCGGGTGCCTGCGACGTCCGGGCGCTGCCGCTGACGCACTGGTCGGGCAGCAAGGAGTTCGTCGTGGCGGACACCCGCCCGGAAGGTGCCGGCGTCGTCGCGCTGCGTCTGGAGCCCGCCGACGGCACCTCGCCCGGGGACTACCGGCCCGGCCAGCACGTGGGAGTCTCCTTCAGCGGCCCCGGCGCGCGGGGGGCGGACCCGGCCCGCTCGTACTCCCTGACCGGTCCGGCCCGGGACGCCGACCGCACGGGCTACGGCATCGCGGTGCGCCGGGTGCCGGGCGGCGAGGTCTCCGGCCTCGCCCACGCCGCCGCCCCCGGCACCCGGGTCTGGCTCACCGCGCCGTCCGGTCCCTTCGTGGTCCCGACCGACATCGGCCGTCCCGTCGTGCTGCTCGCGGCCGGTGTCGGGATCACACCGTTCCTCGGGTATCTGGAGACGCTGGCGCACAGCGGGGGCAGTGTCCCGGAGGTCGTGCTGCACCACGGCAGCCGGGACGCCGCCTCGCACGCCTTCGCCGACCGCGTCGCCGAACTGCGCCGGCGGCTGCCGCGGCTGCGCGTGCACACGCACTACAGCAGGAGCGGCCCCGCCGACCGGCCCGCCCACCACGGGCGGGTCGGCGCCGAGCACGTCGACGCCGGGCTGATCGCCCGCCGTGCCCGCTTCTACCTCTGCGGTCCCGAGGAGATGCTCGCGGACGTCACCGCCGGGCTCGTCGCCCGGGGAGTGCCGCGCTTCGACATCTTCACCGAGAAGTTCCACGCCGCCGCCCGTGCGGTGCCCGTCCCCGAGGACGCCCGCGCCACCGTCGAGCTGAGGCGCAGCGGCACCCGGCTGACCTGGACCCGCGCCGACGGCACGCTGCTCCGGCTCGCCGAGCGGGAAGGTGTGCGGCTGCCCAGCGGCTGCCGGCTCGGCCAGTGCGAGAGCTGCGCCGTCACCGTTCTCGGCGGGCAGGTCACCCATCTCGTGGACCCGCCCGAGGACCTGCCCGACGACCAGTGCCTGACCTGCCAGGCGCTGCCCGTCTCCGCCGACGTCGTCCTGGACGCCTGAGCCGTACCCGCCCGAACGTCCGCCGCCCGCCCGCACACAACCAGTGAAAGACCTTCATGCTGCACATCGACGCCGAACAGACCGTGGCCGCCCTCCCCTTCGACCGGCTCGTCCCCGCTCTGCGGGACGGGTTCGTGCGGGGCGCGCACAGCCCCGACCGGCACCACCACGCCGTCGACGGGGGCGGCGACGCCACTCTGCTGCTGATGCCCGCCTGGTCGGAGGGCGGCTTCCTCGGCGTGAAACTGGTCAACGTCTTCCCCCGCAACGCCACCCTCGGCCGGCCCGCGCTGTCCTCCGCGTACGTCCTGGCCAGCGCCGTCACCGGGGAGCACCTGGCGGTCATCGACGGCAACGAGCTGACCCGGCGCCGCACCATGGCCACGTCGGCGCTCGCCGCCACCCATCTCGCCCGCCCGGACAGCGGCGTGCTGCTGGTGGTCGGCGCCGGACACATCGCGAGCCTCACCGCCGACGCCTACCGCAGTGTCCTCGGCATCCACACCGTCCTCGTGCACAGCCGGTCCGCCGGCAGCGCACAGCGGCTCGCCGACCGGCTGAGCGGGCAGGGCGTCAGCGCGCGGGCCGTCACCGACCTGCCCGCGGCGGTCGCCGAGGCCGACGTCGTCAGCTGCGCCACCCTCGCCACCGAGCCGGTGATCCGCGGCGACTGGCTGCGGCCCGGCACCCACCTCGATCTCGTCGGCAGCTTCCGCCCCACCATGCGGGAGTCCGACGACCAGTGCGTGCGCCGCGGTGCGGTGTTCATCGACACCCCGCAGGCCGTGCACGAGTCCGGTGATCTGACCCAGCCCCTGGAGAGCGGCGTCCTCACCCCGGACGACATCCGCGGCACGCTGTCCGGCCTCTGCTCGGGCGCGGTGCCCGGCCGGCGTGCCCCGGACGAGATCACCGTCTTCAAGTCCGTGGGCAGCGCGCTCGCCGACCTCACCGCAGCGGCGGCGGTCTACGAGGCGTGCGGTCCCTCGTCCGAGAGCACCATGTCCCAGGAGTGAGCCCGATGACCCAGCAGCACGTCCCCCCTGCTGAGCCGCAGCGTCCCACCGTCACCGACAACGTCTTCGCGCGGGCCGCCGCGCGCAGCGCCGCCTTCTCCGAGCGCTGGTTCCCCACCGCGCTGGTCTTCGCCCTGCTCGCCGTCGCGGTCGTGGCCGTCGCCGCGCTGGCCATCGGTTCGTCGCCCGCGAAGGTCACGGGCGTGTTCGGCGACGGCTTCTGGGACCTGATCCCGTTCACCATGCAGATGGCGATGGTGGCGATCGGCGGCTACGTCGTCGCCACCGCCCGTCCCGTGCAGCGGGTCATCGTCCGGCTCGCCGCGATACCGGCCACCAACCGCACCGCGGTCGCCATGGTGGCCACCGTCAGCCTCACCTCCGCGCTGCTCAACTGGGGCTTCAGCCTCATCTTCAGCGGGTTGCTGGTGCGCCGGCTCGCGGAGCGGGAGGACCTGCGCGTCGACTACCGCGCCGCGTCCGCGGCTGCCTACCTGGGCCTGGGCGGCAGCTGGGCGCTCGGACTCAGCTCCTCCGCCGCCCAGTTGCAGGCCAACCCCGAGAGCCTGACCGACTCACTCCTCGACATCACCGGCGTCATCCCCTTCAGCCAGACAATCTTCACCTGGCAGTCCCTCACCCTCGCCGCCGCGGTGATCGTCACCTGCATCGCGGTCGCCTACGTCACCGCGCCGCGCGGCGAGAGCGTGCGCACCGCCGCCGACCTGGGCATCGACCCGTCCGACCCGGTGGAGGAGGACAGGCCGCGCACCCGGCCCGGGGAGTGGCTGGAGTACAGCCCGCTGCTGACCTTCGTCGTGGTCGCGCTCGTCGGCGGCTGGGCCGTGCAGGAGTTCACGTCCCAGAACCCCATCGTCGCGATCTCCGCCCTCAACACCTACAACCTGCTGGTACTGACGCTGGGCATGCTGCTGCACTGGCGTCCGCGCCGGTTCGTCGCCGCGGTCGCGAAGGCCGTGCCGGCGACCGGCGGAGTGCTGATCCAGTTCCCGTTCTACGCCGGTATCGCGGCCATCATGACCGAGGCCACCAACAGTTCGGGCGACAGCCTGTCGCACTACCTCGCGTCGATGTTCACGGGCACGGGCTCCGCGGGCCTGTTCCCGGTGACGATGGGCGTCTACTCCGTCGTCCTCGGCTTCCTCATCCCGTCGGGCGGCGGCAAGTGGGTCATCGAGGCGCCGTACGTGATGCAGGCCGCCAACGACCTGCACGTCAACCTGGGTTGGACGGTGCAGATCTACAACGCCGCCGAGGCCCTGCCCAACCTCGTCAACCCCTTCTGGATGCTGCCGCTGCTCGGCGTGCTGAAGCTCAAGGCCCGCGACATCATCGGCTACACCTTCCTCTACCTGGTGGCGCTCCTGCCGTTGGTACTCGGCCTCCTCACCCTGCTGTCCCTGACACTGCCCTACACACCCCCCGTCCAGCCCTGACCGGGGCGCACCGGGCCGGTGGCGGCAGCGCCGGCCCGGACCCGGCCGCTCATGTCCCCGGCGACGGCGACGTGTTGGCCGCTGCCGCCCGTCGGCTCCGTGGAGGTCTGTCCCGGTGATGCCGAAGCATGCGTCTCACCGGGCCTCGCTTCGCCTGGCGGCCCGGGGCAACCGGGACGGCTGGTCGGGGCCGGGCCGTCGGGGCGGCCGGAGCCGGGCGGTCGGGCGGTCGGGCGGTCGGGCGGTCGGGCGGTCGGGCGGTCGGGCGGTCGGGCGGTCGGGGCACTGTGTCAGCCCGGTGCCGGGACGGGCACCAGGCACCGGGCACTTCACCCCGCCGCCGGAACCACCCCCGGCGCCACCCCGACCCGGACCGTGTCGGGGAGTGCGGCTCGTGGGCCACGGGTCAGCAGCGCATCCGTGGGCGTTCCCCGTTCGTGACGGCCCGAAGTACCCACTCGGCCGGGCCGTACCGGTACCGCCCGAGCCAACGACGGCTCAGCTCCAGCTGTACCGCGAAGATGCCGACGGCGACGACCGGCACGACCGCCGGCGGCGTGTCTCCGGTCAGCCCGAGGCCTGCGCCGGTGAAGACCAGCACGCCAAGCAGGGACTGACCGAGATAGTTCGACAGCGCCATCCGGCCGGCCGGCGCGAGCGCCCGTGCGAGCCGGCTGCCGCGCGGGGTGGCGAACACCCGTAGCAGGGTCGCCACGTAGGCGCCGACCAGCAGCGGCGCGGTCAGGATGCTCGCCGCCAGCCCGGCCGGGTCGGCGGTGCCGCCACCGATCGCGAACACCAGAGCGCCGGCGAGCCCGACCGGGTACCCGACCGCCTCCAGTCGGCGCAGCGCGACCGCGTGCCTGCCGATTCCCTCGGCGAGCAGCTTCCGCCGGCCGGCGGCCAGCCCGACGAGGAACGCGGCGAACGCGAGCGGGCCCTGCACCGCGAGAGTTCCGGCCATCGCAGGCAGCGAGCGCAGGTGCTCGCCGATCACCGAACCCAGGCCGCCGGCCAGCGCATCGGTCGACGCGCGACCGTCGGCGAGCGCGACGTTCTGGTCGGTGACCAGTTCGACGCCGCCCAGGGCAGCCACGGCCATCCCGACCGCCATGAAACCGACGATCGCTCCCGCAGCGACGACCGCGGTCCTCGGCCTGATCCGGCGCACGGCGAGCAGAACGAGGCCGAGGAGCGCGTAGGTGGTCAGGATGTCGCCCTGGAACAGCAGCACCGCATGCAGACCGCCGAGCACGAAGAGCCCGCCGAGCCGGCGGAGGAACCGCGCGGTGAAGTTCGCGCCGGCACCGGCCGCGGAGGCCGGCTGCAGGGTGAAGCTGTAGCCGAACAGGAACGAGAACAGCAGATAGAACTTCATCTCGAACAGCAACCGGACCCCGAACTCGACGGAGTGGTCCAGCCAGGAGCCGTGTGCCGGATCGGCGACGAGGTGGAACGGGTAACCGGAGGCGAAATACGCGAGGTTCACGACCAGGATGCCGAACAGCGCGAACCCGCGCAGCGCGTCGACATCGAGTAACCGGGGTGCGGTGCGCGGTCGCAGGGTGTCCGTCATGCGACAACGCTAGGAACGGCGGGGGCCCGGCACGAGCCGGTGTGCCCGAGAGCCCGCGGTGGGGCCTGCCCCACCGGCCGGGGCGGGGCCTGCCCCACCGACGGACCCTGGCGTCGGGCCGGCCCGAGCGCGTGACGCCCCGTGCGGGCCGCCGTTCTACCGGTCGCGGATCTCCGCCGGCAGGGCCTGCTGCGGGACGTTCTGGTAGGCGACCGGGCGGCGGAAGCGGTTCACCGCCGCCGTGCCGACCGACGTGGTGGTCGGTGCGGTGGAGGCGGGCCAGGGGCCGCCGTGCTGCTGGGCGTCGCTGACGGTGACGCCGGTGGGCCACTCGTTCCAGATGACGCGTCCGGCGTGCCCGGCCAGCGCTTCGAGCAGGCGCCGGCCGTCCTCGTCGAGGGCGTGGCCGCCCTGGACGGTGCCGGTCAGCGCACCGTCGAACCCGGCGAGGACCGTCTCGACCTCGTCCACACTGCCGTACTCGACGAGGAGCGAGGCGGGGCCGAAGACCTCCGTGGAGATGAGCGACGGGTCCGCGCGCACGGCCTCGGTGGTGGTGCGCAGGAGCGCGATCTCCGGCAGGTCCGCGTCGCCGCCGGTGCGCCGGGCCATGGTCACTCCGTCGCGGGCGGCGAGCTCGTCGAGCGCGGTCGCGTAGGCCTCGGCGATGCGGTCGCCGAGCATCGGGCCGGCCGTCAGCGGGGGCAGGGCCGCGAGGAAGGCGTCGGCGTCGGGGACGAAGACGACGCCGGGCTGGGTGCAGAACTGGCCGGAGCCGAGGGTGAAGGAGGCGGCGAAGCCGGTGGCGATGTCCGCGGCGCGGTCGGCCCAGCCCGCCGGAGTGACGACCACCGGGTTGGTGGAGCCGAGTTCGCCGTAGAAGGGGATGGGGTCGGGGCGGTCGGCGGCGAGTTGGAAGAGGTACCGGCCGCCGCGCGTGGAGCCGGTGAAACCGACGGCCTTGATGCGGGGGTCCCGTACGGCGTCGGCGCCCTCGCGTTCTCCCTCGACGAGCTGGAGCAGGTGGGCGGGGGCTCCGGCGTCGTCCAGGGCCGCCGTGGCGACGGAGGCGGTGAGCCGGGAGAGTTCCGGGTGGCCGGGGTGGGCCTTGACGACGACGGGGCAGCCGGCCGCGAGCGCGCTGACGGTGTCGCCGCCCAGGACGCTGAACGCGAAGGGGAAGTTGCTCGCGGCGAAGACCAGGACGGGGCCGAGCGGCACGGTGGTGCGGCGGATGTCCGGGCGGGCGCCCATCGGCCAGTCGGGATCGGCGTGGTCGACCCGGACGTCGTCCAGGGCGCCGGACGCGAGGCGCTCCGCGAAGAGCCGGCACTGGAAGGTGGTGCGGGCGAGTTCGCCGGTGAGGCGGGCTTCGGGCAGGTGCGACTCCCGCTGGGCGACGGGGACCAGGGTGTCCGTGGCGACGTCGAGCGCGTCGGCGACCGCGGTCAGCAGGCGGGCGCGTTCCGCGGGCGGGACGGTGCGGGCGGGGGCGGCGGCGGTGGCCGCCCGGGCGAGGACCGTGTCGAGGGTCGGGGCGGTCGCGGGCAGGGTGGTGCTCATGAGGGGACCTCGTAACGGTCGACGGGGCGACGGGGCGACCCGTCGACGGGTCAGCATGTCGATGTGTCGACGGAACAGGTGACGGTGTGCCGACGGCTCGGGTGACGGTGTGCCGACGGCTCAGGTGACGATGTCGTGGGAGGCCATGTCGGCCAGTGTCCACTCCTCGACCTCGCTGAGGTGGAGCGCGGCGGCCTCCTGGGCGGTCGCGATGTCGCGGGCGGCCATGGCGTCCAGGATCTCGAGGTGGCGCCGGGTGGAGCCGGCGAGGCGGTGCGGGCCGGTGGCGCCGAGGACCCGCAGCCAGTACACGAACGGCTCGACCGACTCGCGGGCCGCGATCAGGCGGCTGTTGTCGGTGTGCGTGATGATCTCGCGGTGGATGCGGGTGTCGCTCGCGAAGAACGGCTCGTAGTCCCCCCGCTCGGCGGCGCGCAGCGCGGCGACGGCCTCCTCGCGCAGGTCGGTGATCTGCTCCAGGGGCATCGCCCGGGCGGCGACGCCGGTGGCCAGCCACTCCAGGCCCTTGCGCAGCTGGCACACCTCGTGGACGTCCTGGCGCGAGGGCCGGGTGACGAAGGTGCCGGAGCGGGGGCGGGTCTCCACGAGGCGGTCGTGCTCCAGGCGTACGAGCGTGTCGCGGACCGGGGTGCGGGAGACGCCGAACTCCTTCGCGATGGCCTGGGGGTCCATCCGGGAGCCGGGCGCGTACACACCGGTCGTGATCCGCTCGCACAGGATCGTGTAGAGCTGCTCGGAGATCGACTCCACCACCAGGGGCGCGGGGCCGCTGCGGCTACGGACGGAGGGGGTGGCCATGATCGCCCTTCTTCTCCAACGGTCGCTCCGGTCTTCTCCATACGGTCGCTCCGGCGCCGGACGACGCGGCTCCGGCGCCGGTGAAACACAGCATCTGATCGATCAGATGGAGATCGGTCAGATCAGCCTAGCGGCTTCCAGGGCAGTGCGGATGCGCTCGCGCTCGGCGTCCGTGGCGGGCCGGAACGGGCGGCGCGGCAGGCCGGCCGAGCGGCCCTGGAGTTCGAGGGCGGCCTTGATGGTGGCGGGCAGGTTCGGGGCGTCGATGGCCCGCCAGACGGTGAGGATCCGCTCGTGCAGCTCCAGGGCCCTGGTGTGGTCGCCGGCCTGGACGGCGTCCCACAGCTCGACGCTGAGGCGCGGCGTGACGGTGGGGATGGCGGCGAGGGCACCGTGGGCGCCCATGACGAACGCCGGGTAGTGCAGGTCGTCGAGGGCGGCGAGCACGGTGAACCGGTCGCGCATCCGGTGCAGCAGGTCGGCGAGGAGGTGGATGTCGCCGCCGGACTGCTTGACGGCGGTGACCTGCGGGACGTCGCGCAGCAGCTCGATGGTGTCCACCGGGACCAGCGCCCAGGGCACCACGTTGTACAGCACGATCGGCAGGTCGGTGGCCTCGCCGATCTCGCGGTAGTGGGCGACGGTCTCCTCGGGCGAGGGGGCGAAGACGTAGTGCACCGGAGTGACCTGGAGCGCGTCGACGCCCGCCTCCTTCAGGGCGAGGGAGTAGCGCTTCGCCTGGGCGGTGGAATTCTGGATGACGCCACCGATGACCGGAACTCGACCGTCGACCTCGTCGACGACGGTGGCGCAGATGGCGGCGCTCTCCTCCAGGGAGAGCGTCTGGCCCTCGCCGGTGCTGCCGCAGGCGCAGATGGCGGTCACACCCTGGTCGAGGAGGTACTTGACCTCGCCGCGCAGCAGGTCGAGGTTGACCTGGTCGTTCTCGTCGAACGGCGTGACAACGGTGGAAATCATCCCGCCGAGCTTGACGTCCTTCACGTGCGCCTCCCGGGTATTGCCGCAATCAAAGTGCGGATGTAATGTCTGATGCATCAGATGCTAGCACGCGGTACTGCCCCAGCAGAACCACCGCTTTCCGGACACGGCCCGTTCTCCCACACTGAGGGGAGGTCCCACCGTGTCGTCCGAGCCGCCATCGCAATGGAGCGAGCATGCCCCAACCGGCCGCTACACCCGCTTCCCGGGAGACCTCCCTGCGCAAGGTCGTCACGGCCAGCGCCCTGGGAACCACCGTCGAGTACTACGACTTCACGCTGTACGCGACCACCGCAGCACTGGTCTTCGACAAGATCTTCTTCCCCGACGCCTCTCCCCTGGTGGGCACCCTCGCCGCCTTCGCCACCTACTTCGTCGGGTACGCCGCCCGGCCGCTGGGCGGCATCCTCTTCGGACACTTCGGCGACCGCCTCGGCCGCAAGAACGTCCTCATCATCACCATGCTCATGATGGGCATCGGCACGTTCGCGATCGGCCTGCTGCCCTCCTACGACAGCATCGGCATCGCGGCGCCGATCCTGCTGGTCCTGATCCGGCTGGTCCAGGGCCTCGGCATGGGCGGCGAGTACGGCGGCGGCGTCCTGATGGCCCTGGAGTACAGTCCCCGCTCCCGCCAGGGCTTTTTCACCTCACTGGTCCACATCGGCACCCCGGCCGGCGTCCTGATCCCGGTGGGCCTGGTCACCGTCCTCGACTCCACCCTGCCCTCGGGCGCCTACGACTCCTGGGCCTGGCGCCTGCCGTTCCTCGCCAGCATCCTCCTGGTCGGCGTCGGCATCTGGATGCGGCTGCACGTCACCGAGAGCCCCGAGTTCGAAAAGATGCGCGAGGACCGCGAGGTGCAGAGCCTGCCGGTGAAGCAGGTCCTCACCCGCCAGCCGGCCACGGTCGTCCTCTCCGTGCTGGCCAAGATCGCCGAGAGCGGTCTGTTCAACATCTACTACGTGGTGGCCATCACCTACGTCACCACCGAACTCGACCTCGCCAAGGGACCCGTCCTCCTCGCCGTGCTCATCGCCTGCGCCGTCGAGTGCTTCACGCTCCCCTACTTCGGGGCACTCTCCGACCGCATCGGCCGGCGCAAGGTGTACGTCTTCGGCGCGGCCTTCCAGGCCGTCCTCGCCCTGCCCTTCTTCCTCCTGATCGAGACGGGCCAGTTCTGGGGCTACGCCGTCGGCATGACGCTGGGACTCGGCGTCGGACACGCCGCGATGTACGGCGCGCAGGGCGCGCTGTTCGCCAACCTGTACCCGGTCAACGTCCGCTACACCGGGCTGTCCGTGACCCAGCAGATCGGCGCCACCCTCGGCGGCGGGCTCTCCCCGCTCATCGGCACCGCCCTGCTGTCCGTGGCCGGCGGCCACTGGTCGTGGCTGATCGCCTACTGCGTCGGGGTCGCCGTCCTCTCCGGTCTGGCCGCCACCCGGCTGCGGGCCGGCGAGACGCCCGGACCCGCCCTGTCCGGGGCGGACACCGCACCGGACACCGCACCGGATCCCAGTCACCGCGCCGAAAGGACCCAGGTCTCGTGAACCGCCTGTTCCTTCCCTCCGAAAAGCCCGTCGAGGAGGCCCTCAGCGGCCTGGCCCTGGCCCACCCGGGGCTGCTCACCCTCCACGAGGACCCGCTCTACGTCACCGCCCGCGAACGGCACCCCGGCCGGCGCGTCGGGCTCGTCTCCGGCGGCGGCTCCGGCCACGAGCCGCTGCACACCGGATTCGTCGGCGCCGGGATGCTGGACGCCGCCGCGCCCGGCCGCGTCTTCGCCTCCCCGCACAACCGGCAGGTCTACGAGGCGTCCAAGGCCGTAGCGGGCCCGGACGGGGTCCTGCACATCGTCAAGAACTACACCGGCGACCGCATCAACTTCGGCATCGCCGCCGAACGCCTGCGGGCCGACGGCATCCCCGTCGCCCGCGTCCTGGTCGACGACGACCTCGCCACCGAGAGCGACGAGACCGCGACCGGCCGCCGCGGCACCGGCGCCACCGTGATCGTGGAGAAGCTCCTCGGCGCCGCCGCCGACGCCGGCGCCGGACTCGACGAGCTGGCCGAGCTGGGTGCCCGGATCACCGCGGCCTCCCGCAGCCTCGCGGTCGCCGCACGCGCCCAGACCTCGCCCGCACGCGGCGGAGCGGCGTTCCCGCTGCCGGAGGGCACCCTCGAGTACGGCGTCGGCATCCACGGCGAGCGCGCCGCCACCACCGTGGAGCACCCCGGCTTCGAGCAGCTCGTCGACCGCATGACCCACCAGGTCGCCGACGCGCTGCCCGACACGGCCCGGTCCGTCCTGCTGCTCGTCAACGGCCTCGGGGCGACCACCCTGCTGGAGCTGCACGCCGTCCACGCCCGGGTCTCCCGGCTGCTGGGCGAACGCGGCCTGGACGTGGCCGGCCGCCTGGTCGGCTCCTACGTGCCCGCGCTCGACATGAGCGGCTTCTCCCTCACCCTGACCGCCCTGCGCGACGACTGGGCCGCCCACTGGCACGCCCCCGCCCGCACCGTCGCCTTCCCCGCACAGGAGGCCGTCCGATGACCACCGATCCGAGCCTCGTGCTGCGCACCTACGCCGACGCGGCACACACCGCCTACGAGACGCTCACCGCACTGGACCAGCTCTCCGGCGACGGCGACTTCGGCGACAACCTCTGCGAGGGGCTCGACCGCGTCACCGGCGCCCTCGACGCCCACCCGGACGAGCCGCCCTACACCGTGGCCGCCGCCGTGTTCCTCGACGAGGTCGGCGGCACCAGCGGCCCCCTGATCGGTCTGCTCTTCCAGGAGCTGGCCCGGGCGCACGCGGCCTCTCCCGGCCAGGACGCGTGGGTCACCGGGGTCCGCGAGGGCCTGGCGGCGATCCAGCGCGTCGGCGAGGCCGAACCGGGCGACCGCACGATGGTCGACGCCCTCGCTCCCGCCCGGGACGCCCTCCAGGCGGGGGCCGATGCCCGGGACGTGGCCGTGGCCGCCCTCGACGGCGCCCGGTCCACCGCCGCGCTGCGCGCCCGCCGCGGACGCGCCTCCTACGTCGGCGAGCGCGCCGTCGGTCACCCCGACCCCGGCGCCCTCGGTGTCGCCCTGCTGTTCTGGTCCCGCGCGCGGGCCGACGGCCGGGCACCGGGCGAGCTCACGGATCACCTGCCCGGCCTGCCGGACGAGGCGCCGCCGAACTGACCGCGCGGCGGCCGGCCGCGGGACCCGACCGGACCGCTTTCAGCGGGCCGCTCGGCGGGTGAAGCGGCGCAGTCCTCGGCGGGTGGGTTTGAGGGGCTTGTCCTCGGGGGCCGCCGGTCCCTGACCGCCCGGGGGCAGGGCCGCCGCGGTGGCGGGAGCGGGAGGCGGCACGGGCCGGTCGCCGTGCGCGAGCCGGTGACGCACCGCCTGGGCCATGGCCTGGTGGGCGGGGTCCTGCAGCAGGTTCGCCTCGGACAGCCGCTCCCACATGTGCAGCAGTTCCTGCCCGCGGGTGGCGACCTGGCCCTCGTCGAACAGCCGCTGCCAGGCCGCGGTCGCGCGCGCCACCTCGGGCGCGGCGCGGGTCATGTCCGTACGGCAGCGGATGCGGGCGACGGTCAGCGCGAGCACGGTGGAGAGCATGTAGTCGCCGCGCAGGAACGCCAGGTACGCCTCGATCGCCCTCGCCTCCAGCGAGAGCTCGTCCTCCGCGCCCCGGCGCAGGGTGAGGTGCTCGCGCAGGGCGCTGGCGAGGACGAACGCGGCGTGCAGCTCCTCGCGCTGCGCGTGCTGGATGATCCGCTCGACGCGGGCCAGCGGAGGGAAGGACTCCTCCTCGGCGGCGGTGCGCTCGCGACCGGGCGGCAGGTCCTCCTCGTCGGCGATGGTCCGGCTGGAGCCGTCGGGGTGGACCCGCAGCCGCGCCACCTGCTGCACGGTGCGGTCGATGACGGTGGCCGCGACGGGGGCCCGCAGGGTGCGCGCGAACATGGCGACGGCGTCGAGGATCGCCTCGTTGGGCGGCCGCATGCCGCCCATCTCCAGCAGGTGACCGTTGACCACCGTCGACCCGTCCTCCGCCACGTAGGCGTCGAGCCGGATCAGCGGCGTGGCGCCGAGCACGGGCAGGTTGCCCTCGTCACGGGGGGTCAGCGAGTGGGTCATCCGCTCAGGCTCCGGGTCGTACGACGCCCAGGACGGGCATGATGGCGACGGGCGCGGTCGTCACGCTGCGGCCCGGCCGCGGGGCGTGGACCATCTGTCCGTCTCCGATGTACATGCCCACGTGGGTGGCGCCGCTGTAGTAGATGATCAGGTCTCCGGGCCGGGCGGAGGACAGGCTCACGCGGCTCAGCCCCGCCCATTGTGCCTGCGAGGTACGGGGGATGGGGTGGCCGGCCGCGGCCCACGCGGCGGAGGTGAGTCCGGAGCAGTCGTACGACGAGGGGCCCACGGCGCCCCACACGTACGGTTTGCCGATCTGCGCCATGGCGAAGCCCACGGCCTTGCCGGCCGCTCCGCTCGCAGGTGTCCCGCCGCCCTTCCCGGTGCCGGTCGAGCCACCGCCGCCACCGGACTTCGAGGGGCCGGTCCACTCGGCCTCGGCCTGCCTGTTCCGTTCTTCCTCCAACTCGGCCAGCCTGCGGGTCTGTTCCTCCTCCAGTCCCGCTTCCATCCGCTCGGCCGCGGCGATCTTCTTCTCGATCTTCTCCTTCGACGCGGCCTTGTCCGAACGGCTTTTCTTCAGCTTGCCCAGTTCCTTGTCGGCCGCTTCGGTCTGCCCGTCCAGTTCCTTGCGGGCGGCCTCCTGGGTCTCGGCGACGTTGGCCACGCCCCGCATGGCCTGGCGTGCCTGGGACGCCTCGTCGAGGGCCTGCTCGGGGTGGTCGCCAAGCAGCAACTGGATGCCGGTGGCGGCGAGATCGCCGCCGCGGTACTGGGTACGGGCGGCGGCGCCCGCGAGGGCGTGCAGCTTCTCCACCCGTTTCTCGGCGCGGGTCAGGTCCTTGCGCAGCGACGCCAGCCGCTTCTCCTGCTCGGTGGCCTTCTCGTTGGCGGCGTTGTACGCCTCGGTGGCGATCTCCGCCTCGTGGTAAAGGCCGTCCAGTTCGTCGCGGATGTCCTCGATCGACTTGCCGTTCGGCGAGCCGGGTTCGCCCGGGTCCGCGTAACTGGGGCCGGGGAACAGGGCTATCGCGCAGACGAGGGCCGCGGTGGCGCCCCGGGTCCGTGAGCGTCTGCCGCCGGTCGACACGTTCATGCTCTCCAGATTCCAGACGTCGCGAGCGGGCGGCTCAGACGGACGGCTGCCACCGCGGTCGCCACCACGGGTCGCGTGGAGGGCCGTTCGAGCCTTGAACACACTACCTTCCCCCGATCACCCCCTCCCCACGTGCCCACGCGTGTCACCTTGCTCACGGGCAACTCTTGCAGGGCCAAAGAATAGTTGCACCCGATGTCATAGAGGGTGATCTTGGTGGAATACGCCGTAGCGGCCCGGTTGACACCGCTCTGCCAGGTGCCGTTGCCCGACTCACCCTTGCGGATGTACTCGCACTCGAAGGACATGTCGGTACTCGTGACGGCCAGGTGGGCGGCGGCCACGTGCTTGGCCGCGTCGATGAGGAAGTCGTCGACACCGAGGGAGAGCAGGTCGTCGAGGCCACCGGCGATCGCTGTCGGCCCCACGCGTCGCGCCGCACGGTTGCTCACGGCCGCAACGGCTTCAGCGAGCCCAGACGTTGCAGCTCGATGATGTGCTCAGCCGCTCGTCGCGGTGCTTCGCCCCCGTTCACCAGCACTCCTGCCTCGATGTTGCGGTGGACCGCGGACTCGGTCAGGTTGGCGCTGCCCAGGAACAGCGTACGGCGGTCGGCCACCGCGAGCTTGGCGTGCTGGCGCGAGTGAGGGTGGCCGTCGGGGTCCCGGGCCCAGTGCCACACGCTCAGTCCGGGAACGGACCTGAACGCCTCGGCCGGTTCCCGGCCCCCCAGGAGTCCGTTCGCGCCGGCCAGCGTCTCGACCACGACATGGATCCTCACGCCCCGTGCCACAGCCGATGCGAGAGCCCGGGTCAGAGCTGGGTACGGGCGGGCCGCATAGGTCATGGCGAGCAGCTCGTCCTGGGCCTCGTCGATGACGTCGGCCAGCACCTGGGCGGTCGCCCGCACCGGTACGCCCGGCGTGGACGGGCCGCTCCACACCGTGCGGACCCGTACCCTGTCCCGGGCCCGCAGCATGGCCGCGACATAGCCCCGCACGTAGGCAGCTGCCTCGGCGAGCGGCACCGAGGCTCGCTCCATCGCGTCGTACAGCTCTGCCACGGCCATGTCGGCTCCGGGGCCGGTGAGTTCGGCCCGGGCACGCTCCCTGCTTCCTCGACGTGCCAGCAGGCCGGCTAGGTCCTTGCTCCGGGACAGGCCGAGGACCGCGACGGCGGACTCCGCCGCGGTCTCGAACTCGCGCCGGCTCACGGCAGCAGACCGACCGGTGTCAGTATCTGCTCCTTGTCCCCGGACAGCGGAACGAGGAAGCGGCGGTCCAGGAACCGGTTGGCACGCTCGCACGTGGTCTCGGAGACGAAGAGGCAGACGTGGCAGGCCGCCCCGTGGAGGTAGTCACCCGGGTCGTGGGGCAGGCGCTCCGAGCAGAGCGGGTCGGCCGAGCAGTGCCCTGCGTCGGCCAGGGCCCTGCGGACGATCCGGCCGAACTCGCGTTCCTCGGCCAAGGAGACCAGGCCACCGAGGGTGCCCTCCGAGTCCGGGACGGAGGTGTAGATCAGGATTCCCGTCCTCGGGTTCTGTTCGTCGCCGGCGTAGATCCGTTCGGCCAGGGAGGCCGAGCTGTAACCGCATTCGAGGGCGATGGTGCGGATCAGCAGGTGGGAGAGGGTGTGCAGGGCGATGTAGCGAGCCCCGGGCCAACCGTGGAACGGGTCGAAGTCACTCGTCTTGCGGTCCGACTTCCGGTTGGTGCGGAACCGGCCGTAGGCCTCCCGGTGCGCCTCCATCTGCGGCGACTTCTCCATGCGCGCCACCCACTGCGTCATGAGGTCGTCCCGCACCCGGACGAAGACCCCCTCTCCGCGGACCTCGCTGGCCGGCACCCAGTTCTGCGTGCCCCGCGACAGGTCGACGCGGGTGGCGATCTCAGGTGACTCGGGGTCGGGGGCGTCGAGCCGGGTGAAACCGATCAGGGCGCGCGCCTCGCGAAGCCGCTCGACCTGGCGGACGTCCGAGAGGAGTTCGCCCAGCGGCGCCGGGACGGAGACGGGTCTGAGGGCGAAGTCGTCACTGGGCGGCGGGACCGGGCCGGACAGAGCCTCCCATTCGGGTCGGAAGAGGTCGGCCTGGACGTCAGGGGCGGACGGAGCCGGTCCCTCGGTCCCCTGCTTGCGGGCCGCGACGGCCGCGAAGACGGCGTCGGCGTCGAACTCCTTGAGGAAACCGAACTGGGGCAGCCGCGCCATGAAAGCGAGCTCGCTCCGGTCCTCCACCTTCTCGAGCTCCGGCCAGTGGTCGTCGAGCAGTTTGTCGATGTCGCCCCCTTGTGCCTTGGGCAGCGCAAGGGCGCTGAGGGTGAGCGGGAACCACTGGTTGGAGGCGCCAGCGACCATCAGTACCGACTTCTGGTCGCAGCCGTTCGGCGCGTAGGTGCCCAGGTGCGGATGGCGGCCGCGGCAGTGGGGCAGATGGCGGCGCCCGCGTTCGCCCATGGCCTCCCGGATGTTGCGCTTGGCGCCGCAGGCGACGCATTCGATGGTGACGTTGGCGGCCTGGTTGCCGCCGTGGTCCTTCATGCGCAGCTTGGGCCGGGGGATCCTGCCGCAGGCCTGCCCGTGGTGGACGTACGGGGTGTAGGGGAACTCGTCGAGGTGGCCCTCCGTGCACACGAGGGTGAAGCGGGCGGCCACGGCGAGCGGGGGCTTGCCCCGCTTGCAGTCGTGGACGAACTTGGCCTCGTGCGGCGCACGCGCGTTGCCGTTGAGGAAGGTGAACTCGTCGGAGTCGATGGCGGCGAGGACGTTGCAGGCGGTGCAGCGCAGCCACTGCGGGAACGGTGCGGCGGGCACTCCGACCCCCTGCGCCGCCCAGCCCATGGGATCCGTGTCCGCCCCCTCCAGCCACGGGGCGGCGCGCAACTGCTCGATCTGCCCGCGTCCGTAGCGCTGGAGCGAGCGGTTGACGGCCGCGCGCAGCCGGGGTTCGTCGATGTCGTAGTCGGTGATGCCGGAGTAGCTCCAGGCGTCGAGTCCCCTGACGAGTACGGAGAAGTTCGGCAGGTCGACGAGGGAGCCGACACCGGCGGTGAACATGAGGTGACTGGGGCGGACAGCTCCGACCCTGCGGTTCGTCCGAGTGGTCATCGCTGTGCCCTCCTGGGCGTGTCCGCGGTGGTGGGTCCGTACTCGTCGCTGTCCACGGTCGCCGCCAGGTCGGAGTCGGTGTCGGCGCCGGTGTCTGTGTCGGCCGCTCCGAAGTCCCAGTCCGGGCCGCCGCCCGAGGGGTCTTCGAGGGAGGCTCCGCCGCCGGGCAGCAGGAGGTTGATCTCGTTCTCCGTCTCGCGCATCGACATGCCGACGGTCAGTTCGGTCCAGCGGGATCCGTCCGCCCGTCGGAGCAGCCCGTTCACGACGGTGGTCTTGTGCTTCTCCTTGCGGTAGCCGAGAGCCGCGCTGTTCTCGTCCCGCTTGCGGCGCCACTCGTCCTTCAGCCGGTCCAGCCGTTCGCTCAGGTACTGACGGGAGAGGTCGTCTCCCACCCGTTCCGCGCGTTCCAGCAGCCGGCGTTCGACGTCCCTGGCGAGCGACCCGTCGAGATCGACATGCTGGGCGTCCAGGTTGCGTGAGGTGTCGGGGGACGCCTGACGCAGCGCCGCCACGTAGGTGGCGGCGACCCCCCGGTCGAGAGCGCGGCGGGTGAATGGGGTGACGGAGAGAGCCTCGACCCGGCGGTAGAAGGTGGCGTGGTAGTGCTCGAAGTCCTCGTAGTGGGCGAGGTCGCGGGGGCGTGACCAGTTGTAGAGGGTGACGACGAGACCGGGCCGCGAGGCGTCACGGCCGACGCGCGAGGACGCCTGAATGTACTCGGCGGTGTTCTTCGGCTGGCCGACGACCAGCATCAGTCCGAACCGGGAGACGTCGACACCCACTTGGAGCATGGAGGTGGCCAGGACGGCGTCGACCGCCTGCCGGGCGAGCGGCGTCATGGCGGCCCGGGGCTCCCGCTTCTCCTTCGCGGCGACCGCGTACTCCCGCAGGAAGGCGCGTCGGCGGTCGGAGGTGTCCCGCTCGGGATCGAACTCGGTCTCCAGGCGCTTGAGTGCGGCACCGATGTCGGAGGAGGAGATGCGTGAGGTCAGTTCCTGGATGCCGAGCATGCCGGTGCGGCTCACGATGCGGTCGGCCAGTGTGTTCTGGCCCCGGCGGCTGCCGTTGGAACGCACCCGGGTCGTGATGTCGTCGTCCATGTAGCGCCGCATGCCCGCGAGTTCACGGGTCGCGTTGAAGTAGCCGACCAGGGTCATGTACGGATCGGCCGGCTTGCCGTAGTCGTCGAAGAGCTGCTGTCCGGCCAGGAGGAGGATCTCGGCGACCCGGATCTCGGCGGCCTTGAGGCGGGTGCCGTGCGCGCACACGCCCAGGTACCGCCGGCCGGGGGCGGCGCGGCTCAGCTCGACCTGCCGGGAGAAGAACGTGTCCCCGACGTCGAGGACCTGTGGCGGGAAGACGGCCACCTTGCGTCCGAAGACGCCCCGCACCTGGTCGGCGGCCCGTTTGGTCGTCGCAGTGGAGGCGACGATCTTGGCCGCGGTCTCGTGACGTAGCCCCTGGGCGTCGGTGACGCTCCAGGTGCACAACTGATCGACGGCGGATTCGAAGAGGCCGACGGTGGTGCCGAGGGCGCCGGAGATCAGGTGCAGCTCGTCCTGGATGATCAGGTCCGGGGGACGCAGGCGCGTCACCGGCTGTGCGGTGACGCCGGGCAGGTCTCCCCTGGCGTTGTGGCGGCTGCCGCAGCCGGTCTTGGCGTCGAGGTCGTCGTGGCGGTAGCCGTGCCGCGGGCACAGTTCGGTGACCCTGCCGAACAGCAGGCCGGCGTACCCGTTCCAGGGCAGCTGGGCGAACTTGTCCACGGTGGCGATCAGCAGGGCCGGGGCGAGCCGGTAGATCTCCTCGTCGACCGTGAGCACCGGGATGCCCTCGCCGGGCGACGTGCGCCGGGAGAAGGGGCAGCGGTCCTCGCCCTCCCCGCGCGGGCAGTACAGCAGGACGCGGCGCCGCGCCTCGTCGTACTCCATGTGGGAGCGGGCGGTCAGTCCGGTGCCGCACCACGGGCAGGTGAGGACCTGCAGGACGCGGGCGTGCTTGTCACTCGCGTTCTCCCGGGCCTCGGCGATCTGGTCCTTGGCCTCGCCGAACCAGTTGGGCGAGACGGAGGTTCCCACCCACAGTCCGATACGGAACGGGGTGGCGCCCCAGCGGGCGTCCCGGGCGAACTCCTCGCGGCGCAGCACTTCGCAGGCGCTGACCAGGGCGGCGGCACGCTGGAACTGCTGGGCGGTCAGCAGGCGCAGGGTGTAGCGCATGAGGACGCCGACGCCCGCCTCACCGCTGCGTGCCTCGGTGCCGGAGCCGATCGTGCCCTGCAGGCGCCGCAGCGCGAACGTGTACGCAGCGAGGCCGAGGTAGGCCTCGGTCTTGCCGCCACCGGTCGGGAAGAACAGCAGGTCGACGAGTGCTTCGCGGCCGGTGCCGCGATGGGGGTGCCCGGGCCGGCTGAGGGAGTCGAGGTTCAGCAGGACGAAGGCAAGCTGAAAGGGGCGCCAGCTGGCTGCCTGCTTGCCTTGCGCGTGGATCCGATCGTGGGCCTCCTGGTAGGAGGCGTGGTCGTCCTCGCGTCCGGCGCGGGCGGTGGCGATCGCGGTGTTGCGGCGCTGGAGTGCCATGGCCCGGTTGGCGAACCGGAAGGCCTCCAGAGCGGTGTCGTCGGCCACTAGCCGGTCGATGCCGAGGGTTGTGCGGTCGCAGATCTCCAGTGCCTGGTCGATAGCGACGTCGGCCGAGGCGCGCAGGTCGTCGGGGAGCGAACGGGCCTTGGCGCGCTGCTGTTCGAGCCAGGCTCCGTAGCCGTCGGCGAGCGGGGCGAGAGCGGCGCTCAGTTCGGTCCGGCGGGCGGGCACCGCGAGGGCCGCGAGTTCGTCCATGCCGAGTTCGAGCCCGCGGAGGAGGTCCTGCTCCCCGACGGTCGGTGCGGTGGTGGCCCGGACGTCGTACTCGGGCAGCCAGGCGGTCGTGAGGCGGTGCGCGTTGCGTTCGCCGTCGCGCACCTGCGCGTGCACGGCGACGTTGCGGCCCTTGGCGTGGCTGAGGCTGTCCCGGTAGAGGAGCCGGAGCCTGTCCTCCTCGGCGTCCTCGGTGCCGTTGCCGCGGCCGGCGGGGTCGAGTGGGTCATCGACCGGGCAGAAGACCGCCGCCTGGTCGTCCGGGAAGGCGGTGACGTCGATCTCCGTCTGGAAGAGCCAGCGGGCGTCCCGGGCCTCACGGCTGTCCTCCTGCCGGTTCACCAGGGCGAGTTCGACGACCCGGAGGTCCTCGGTGCCGGCCCGGCCGGTGTGCCGGCGCACCTGTACGTCGAGGACGGCCTCTCCCTCCTCGAGTCCGACGGTGTGGTCCGTCGCGCCCGTCACGTCGATGTCCACCGGGTGCTCGACCGGCTCGCGCGACCAGACCCTGCGCGTCGTGCCGCGGTCGGTGGCCTCCTCCGACTGCGTGTAGCGGCCCCAGCGGGCGGTGACGCTGAGCGTGCCGACGGAAGCGGGGACCGTGAAGGACAGCCCCATGGAGGAGGCCCAGATGTGCCCGGCGGCCTGCGGGGTCAGCCGCTCCTGCAGTTCGCTGTCGTCGCCCTCCTGCTCGTCGCCCGACTCCCCGTCCGCGCTCTGCGCGGCCACGAGGGCGATCCGGTCGGCGGTGCCGGTCTGGGGCCGCGGACCGAGCATGCCCACGAGATACCGGTCGCGCGGCCCGGACGAGGCGCTCGGCAGGGTTTCGGTCGCTCCGTCCCAGGGGCCCAGCAGATCGCGGCGGACGTAGGTGACGAGTCCGTCCCGCACGTCGTACGAGTCCCCGGCACGAAACGTCTGGGGCACTTCGTCGAGCGGGTGTGGGACAGCGGCCTGGGCAGGCTGGGCCGGCATGCGGTGGGTCCTTCCGGACGGATCCGATGGAGCACGAGTGGAGCACGAGCGGGATCACAGGTGTGACAGCACTGAAGAATAGACCGTTGACTCAGTTCACACAACGAATATGTGATGCTTGGTCATTCCGGTCGGCCGTAGTCTCTAGGCTGGTCCCGACCGTCGCCCACCCGTCACCGAGGACGCCGATGCCCCGACTCGCTCTCTCCGACGACTTCGTCACGGACCTCATCTCGCTGCAGAGGCCGGTCCAGAAGGAGCTCACCGACGCGATCCAGATGTTCCGGAGCATGACCGTCCCCCAGTTGCACGCGAGCAAGGGCATGCATCTGGAGAAGCTCGAGCGGGCACGCGATCCCCGGATCCGCACCATACGCGTCACCAAGTCCTACCGGGGCGTCCTCCTGGCCCCCGACGACGGCAGCGACCTGTTCATGCTGCTCCGGGTCGCGCAGCACGACGAGGCGATCAACTGGGCCTGCAAGCGCGCCTACTCCGTCAACGGCGCAACCGGCGGCCTGGAGGTGCGCAACGTCGAGGCCCTCGAGCAGATGGAGACCTACTTCGAGACGAAGGCGGACACCCCGCCCGCCCGCCTCTTCGAAGCGCACTCCGACACCGTTCTGCGCGATCTCGGCATCGACGACCAGGTGCTGCGGCTGGCCCGCGTCTGTGTCACGGTCGACGACCTGACGGTCATGGCACCGCCCATGATGCCGGCCGACCAGTACGAGGCTCTGTGGTTCCTGGCCGACGGCAACTCCCCCGAGGACGTCTGGGAACAGCTGATCGCCCCGCGCGGGCAGACCGTGCGCACGGCCGAGGAACGGCAGGCGGTCACGCTCACCGAGGCGATCCTCAACACACCCGACCGCATCGTGGAGGTGACCGGCCCCGGCGAGCTGGAGCGCATCCTCGCCGAGGACCTCGCCCGCTGGCGGATCTTCCTCCACCCCGCCCAGCGCCGTTACGCCTACCACCCCGGTTTCAACGGCCCCGCCCAGGTCACCGGTGGTCCCGGCACCGGCAAGACGGTGGTCGCCCTGCACCGCGTACGGCACCTGCTGCGCACCGGCCGCGAAGGTGACCGGATCCTGCTGACCACCTTCACCAACGCGATGGCGGCCGCCCTGCGGGACAGCCTCGCGCTGCTGCTCGGCGACGCGGACGCCCACCTGCTGGAGCGCGTTGACATCACGACAGTGGACTCACTCGCCGCGCGGGCCGTCCGCGAGGCGAGGGGCGGTTCCCCCAAACTCCTCTCGGCCGCCGCCGAGAAGAGCGCCTGGACCCGCGCCGTGGCACGCGAGGAACTGCCCTGGACGGAGCAGTTCCTGGCCCAGGAGTTCCGCAACGTCGTCCTGGCGCAGGGCCTGCGTACACCGGAGGAGTACCTGCGCTGTGTCCGGCGGGGCCGGGGCACCCAGGTCGGGCGGGTGCAACGGGCCCGGCTGTGGCGGGTGATGGAACGGTTCACGGCGGACCTCGCCTCCCGCGACTCGGCGACGTACACGCAACTGTGCGACCGGGCGGCGCGCGTCCTGGCCGAGAGCGCACCGCGCTACCGCCACGTCATCGTGGACGAGGCGCAGGACCTGCATCCGGCGCAGTGGCGCGTACTGCGCGCCTGCGTCGCCGTCCAGGCCGACGACATCTTCCTGGTCGGCGACCCCCACCAGCGCATCTACGACTCCCGCGTCTCGCTGCGCTCGCTGGGCGTCAACGTCCGGGGACGCACCTCCCGGCTCCGCCTCAACTACCGCAGTACGGAGGAGATCCTGCGCTGGTCCGCGTCCCTCCTCGACGGGCAACCGGTGGGCCGGCTCGGCGAGGACGACGACGATGACGGCGGCCGGGACTCCCTGCGCGGTTACCGGTCCCAGCTGCACGGCCGCGTCCCGGTGGCGCGCGGTCACGGCAGCCAGGACGAGGAACTGCGGGCGCTGGTCGAGCAGGTGCGCGCCTGGATCGAACAGGACGGGGTCAAGCCGTCCGAGGTGGCGGTGTGCGCCCGGTTCAACACACTGGTCGACGCCGTCATCACGCGGCTGCGCCGGGAGCGCGTCCCCGCGGTGGCGGTCAGGGACAATCCCGGGCCGGAAGTGTCCGGCGTGCGTGTGGCCACCATGCACGCGATGAAGGGACTGGAGTTCCGGTGCGTGGCGGTGGTGGGCGTGACGTCCGGCGTGCTGCCGTTCGCCCCACAGGTGACGCCCGCCGAGGCCGATCCCGTCCAGCACCAGTCGGATCTGCTGGCCGAGCACTGCCTGCTGTTCGTGGCGTGCACGCGGGCCCGCGACGCGCTGGCGATCTCGTGGAGCGGTGAGCGCAGCCCCATGCTGGATCCGGTCGCCGGCTGACACGGGTGCCGGCGGGCCCTCGGCGCCTCGGCCCCTGTTTCGGGTCAGAGGCACCGAGGCTGTCGTCGCGGGCGTCTGCGCGCTCCCGTTCCAGCCCCGCGGGCGGCGTCAGACCCGGATCTCCCGGACGACGACCGAGTGGGCCGCGCCCCGGGAAGCGTCGTACGAGATCTCCCGGCCCGTCGGCTGCCACATCAGCGCGTGCCCCAGCGGGGACGACGGAGAGATGACGTCCGCGTCGTCGGTGGGCAGCTCCGCGACGGTGTACAGGGTCGTCTCGTCGGCCTGACCGTCGAACTCGAGGACGAGCAACGCACCAGGGAACACCGCCTTGGGCGTTCCCTCCTCCTGGCCGACGCGCACGGCGTCGAGGAAGGCCCGCAGGAAGCCGAGCCTCTTCGTCCGGCGCTCCCGCTGATCGGCCCACGTCTTCCGGAGGAAGGCGAGGTTCGCCGCGTCTGCGTCCACGGGTGTCTCGTCGGGAGTGTCGATGGCGACCTGCAGATCCTGCATCTCGCGCACCAGCCGGTGGAACGCGGCGGCGGGGATCTCCTGGACGGGGAAGGCGCTCCGGGCGACGGAGCGTCCGGAGCGGGACGCTGGCTGCGTGGCCGCGTCCACCGCAGGCGCCGGCCAGGGCGCGCGCGGGTCCTTGGGCCCGGCGGCGGAGGACGCGATCGCCTCCGCCGCCACGACGGATGCCACGTCGGGTGCCGCTTCCGGCGCCGCGTGGAGAGCCACGCCGGGCGCCGTCTCGGTCAACGGCATCGGGTCCTGCGCAAGCGCGCCCTCTCGCGACCCCCCTGCGCCGTCGTCCTCGTCCCGGCCGGCGGCCGGCGGCAGCCGGAAGTCCGCCTCCTCGGCCGGGGAGCCGGGCATTTCGGCCGGGGAACCGGGGACTTCGGCCGGGCAGTCGGGCACTTCCGGATGTTCGGGCAGCGGCTCGATGCCCAGCCGTTCCAGTTCCACCCAGAGCGGGGCGAGAGCCTGCTCCCGGTCAAGGTGGAAGCGGCTGCCGCGGATCCTGACGAAGGTCCAGTCGACGCGTTCGAGATCCCGCTGCCGGGCGGCCGCGGTGGACGCGTCCTCGCCGTCGGCGAAGGTGTCGCCGTCGCAGGCGAGGGCCAGCCTGCGGGTGCCGCCCTCGACGACCAGGTCGATGGTGTGGCGGCCGACCCGGTAACCGGGCCGCACCCGGTAGCCGCGGGACGTCAGCTCCAGGTACACCTTCTGCTGGAACAGGCCGTCGAACGCCTCATGGCGTACATCGGGCCGTACCTCGCCCTCCACGGCGGCGGTGTCCTCCTCCGCGGGCCGGGTGAGGTGGTCGAGCCAGCTCCGGCGCAGGTCGTTCTCGTGGAACTGCTCCGGGCGGGCGCTGTGGAACACCCACACCTGGTCCTGGGCGCGGGACGCGGCCACGTTGAGCCGCTGTTCGTACGTCTTGCCGTTGAAGCCGCCCGGCACGGTCCCGGCCGCGGTGGTCGCCGAGTTGACGCAGGAGACGAACATGACGTTCCGCTCGTCGCCCTGGAAGTCCTCGGCGTCGCCGACCCGGATGCGCCGCTCCTCACGCTGCTCGTAGTCGAGGCGCTCGGCGAGCAGGTTCTCCAGTTCCGTCAGGTGGCCCTTGGCGCCGCGGAGGCTGATGACGCCCATGGTCTTCCCCTCGTACGCGGGGTCGGCGCAGCAGCGCACGACCGCGTCGACGAGGGCGTCGGCCTCCGCGGCGTTGATCAGCCGGTCGTTGCCGCCGACGGCTTCGCCGTCCTCGACGTACACGGTACGGACGGGCGGCAGCCGGTCGGCGCCGTACTGCCGCAGCGGCTGGAGTCGGCCGGTGTAGCAGAGGTCGTTGGAGAAGGAGATGATCTCCGGCATGCACCGGAAGTGCTCCTTGAGCATGAGCGTGCCACGGCCCGCGGAGAGCGCCTCGGTGAGGTCGAAGAAGCTGGAGTCGGGACCGAAGAGACTGCGCACGTCCGGTTCCAGCGCGGTCAGCAGCCGGTCCCGCAGATGGAAGTACTCGTCCTGCTTGAGACCGACGTTGGACGGACTGACCTGCTTGCTGTCGCCGACGACGACCATCCGGCTGGCGAGCCAGCTCAGCAGCATGGCCTCCAGGCCTGACTGGCTGGCCTCGTCGACGATGACGACGTCGAACATGCCGGGCCGGTCCATGGGCACGGTCTCCGCCACCTGGTGCAGCGGCATGATCCAGGCCGGCACCGCCGTCTGGGCCTTGCGCAGTGCCGCCTGGGCGTCGCGCCGGTAGCGGTGCTGGTACTTGCCCTTGATGCGGCGGGCGGCCTGCTGGTACGCGCTGAGGGCACGGGACTGGTCGCCGGTGAGCAGCCCGAGGCAGCGGTGCCAGGCGCGGGCGGCGGCGAGCCGGGCGAGCATGATGCGCGCCTCGTCGTCGGCCTCCGTCAGCCGTCGGCGCAGGCCGCGCTCGGCCTCCGGGTCGGTCAGCCGTTCGATCCGCTCGCGCCACGCCGACCAGGCCCAGGCCTCGGCGAGCAGCGGCAGCCGGGCGTCCCACGCGGTGTCCTGCGGGGACCCGGTGACGCGTTCGGCGAGCGAGGGGAACGCCTCGCGCACGCGGGTGTGTGCGGCGTGCTGGTCGGCCCGCAGCCGGGCGGCGTCACGTACCTCGGCGATCTCGTCGCTGAACTCCCGGTAGCCCTGCGGATCCTGGGCGCGCACGGCGTCGAGTGCCCGGGTGACGGCGGGTGCCGCGCCGGGCCGGTCGCTCCACGTACGCAGCAGTTCACCGGTGTCCGCGATCACCTTGCGGGACTGCCCGGCGGCACGCAGCGTGGTCGCCGCGCGCAGCAGGGCCCGTACGGCGTGTTCGACCGGGGCGTCGTGCCAGGCGGCGACGGCGAGTTCGGGCGAGGTGGCGGCGGCGGCGAGTACGTCGGTGCGGGCGGCGGCGACGGCGAGCAGTGCCTCCAGCACGTCGGCGTCCTGTCGCAGGCGGGCCAGGCGCGGCCCGTGTCCCTGCCAGGCACCGGCGGGGGTTCCCCACTCGGACTCCACCTGAGACAGGAGCAGTTCGAGCCGGACACGGGCTGCGACGACCGTCGCGGTGGCGACGTCCTCAGGAGACCGCCCATCGACCCGCACGGCCTGCACGAACGCGCCGACGGCCTTGGCCAGCTTCGATCGGGTGCCGAGCGGACCGCGCAGCCTCTGTCCCTGGGCGAGGCCGTCGTGCAGGGTGGTGGCCTGGCCCAGCGCGGTGGCCGGATCGTACTGCTCCAGACCGCTGACCATGGCGGTGCCCAGCGTGGCGAGCGAGGTGTCGAGCGCCGCGAGGGCGCCGGTGACGGCGGCGTGCCGGCTGCGCGTCTGCCAGTCCTGCCCGGCCGTCACCTCCCTGAGGAGTACTCCGGCCCACTCGCCGGCGGCGGCCGCGAGGGACGCGGCACGTGCCCTGGTGGTGGAGAACGCGTCGAGGGCGGTCGTCAGACGCTGCTGTCCGGCCTCGCTCAGATCTCGCACGGCCGTGTCGTACTGCCGGCTCATCGGGTCCTGCCGTACCGCCTCGTGTGCCTCGTCCGCGGAGCGCACGACCGTGACGGCTTCCTCGAAGTCACCCGGGCCAGGCAGTTCGGAAGAGCTGGGTACCTCGGCCGCGAGGGCCCGATGGTGTGGTGTGAAGGCTCGCGTGGTGTGCAGCAGCCTCAGCGTGTCGTCGGCGGTCAGGGAGGGCTGTTCCCGGGGAACTTGCCCCAGCCAGTCGTACCGCTGTGTCTCGGCGGTGAGGCGCTCGGCGATCTCCTGGAGGCTTCCGGTGTAGTCGCCGATCTCCGCCTCGAAGCGGTGGGTCTCCTGTTCGCGCAGCACGGCGAGGTCACGCAGCATGGCGCGCTGGGCCGACCGGGCCGCGGCGAGTCGTGCCTGGAGCGTGCGGATCTCGCTCTGCGAGGCCTTGGGGTCGTAACCGGCGTACTCGCTGAGGATCCTCTGCACGGACGCCTCGAGCTCCCGCTGGGCGGCCGCGCCGTCCTCGGTGCGGCTCACGCACAGGTCGCGGATGCTCTCGGGCAGCTTGTCCCGCAGGACGCGCAGGGCGCGCGGGGTGTGGCTGGTGATGAGGACCCGCTTGCCCTGGGCGAGCAGATCCGTGACCAGGTTCGCGATGGTGTGCGTCTTGCCGGTGCCGGGCGGGCCCTGCACCACGACGAGCCGGTTGGCGCGCAGCCGTTCGGCGATGGTCCGCTGCTCCTCGTTGGCGGGCAGCGCGAAGTACATCTCGCCGGTGCCGGCGTCTGCGCCGTCGTCCTCGGCCGCAGCGAGGTCGGCGGCGGTCAGCGCCCCGTCGCGACCCGCGATGTAGCCGAGCAGCTCGTTGGGAGCCGTGCCGGAGTCGATCTGTCGCGCGATGGCCTTGAGGGCGTCCATCGTCGAACGGCGGTTGCGCTCCCGCAGGACGAGTGCGGGAGTGAGCCCCACCTGGGGCACCTCGAGCGTGCGCGGCCGGGCGCGTTCCACGGTCGGCGAGTAACTTGCCGCGCTGTGGGCCGCGTTGCCCCAGCTCCGGAGGGCGGTGTGCACGGCATCGAGGTGGGCGGGGTCGGTGACGTCCAAGCCCTCCTCCAGGACGCCGACGATCTGTTCACGCACGGGACCCGGCACGTGCTGGGCCCCCTCCAGCATGCCCTCTTCCAGTTCCAGGCCCGGACCGGTGGGGTCGGGGGCCGCGGTGAGGGTGCC
Organism: Streptomyces mayonensis; assembly: GCF_018982965.1. Lineage (GTDB taxonomy): Bacteria > Actinomycetota > Actinomycetes > Streptomycetales > Streptomycetaceae > Streptomyces > Streptomyces mayonensis. Next base: position 85,541 of record NZ_JACBYP010000002.1, read on the forward strand.
GGTGGCCGGGTCGAGGTGGAGGGTGGCCCGATGGGTGACGAGGTGGCGTTCCACGCGCTGGCCGCCGGCCGTCTGCCAGGTGAGCCTGCCGAGCCCGAGGACGAGTTCGTAGGCCTCACCGAGGTTGGCGGCGTCCTCGTGCATCTTGTGCAGCCGGTCGTACAGCTTGACGACGGGGTCGATGGCGCGCCGCCGCCCGGCCCAGGCCAGCCACTCCTGTTCCCAGGCGGCGTACAGCTTCTCGATCTTCTCCCGCTTCGGGTGGTCGTCGAGCTCGTGGTAGGTCTTGTCGAGCGGGATGCCCCCGGACCAGTCGGGGAATTCGGGCTCGATCCTGCGGCGCAGATGCGGAGCGCGGGTCTGCTGGAAGTCCCGGACACGGCTCTCGTCGATCCAGGGCGCGAGCAGCGGCTTGGGGTGCGGGGCGTCCTCACGATCCGGACGGCCGAGGGTCAGCCAGGCCGGCATGTCGGTGCCGAGCGCACCGTCGAGCATCACGGCGACCTCGGGAGCGTCCGGCAGTTCCTCGAACCACACGGTACCGGCGGCACCGTCGAGCGTGCGGACGGGCCGTGCCTTCGACTCCTCGGCCTCGGCGAGGAACCGGAAGATCTGGCGCACGCGGGCCGCGTCGAGCTCGTCGGGGGAGAACTCCGGGGGCCTGGCGGGCGCGGCGGTCGCCCGCGGTACCGCCGGCTGCGCCGTGGTGGGCGCGCCCGGCCGGTCGGAGCCCGAGGGTCGTGCCGGTACGGCCCCGAGCTCGAGTCGGCCGGCGGCCCGGCCTCCCTGCACGCCATCGGTGCCGTAGCGGTCGTCCGGCGATTCCGTGTCGGTGAACAGGGACGGCTGCTGCTCGCCGAACAGCGCTCCCTGGTCCGGGAGCACCTCCGACGCCGTACGCACGGCCGTCGTGCGGGACCCGGCCGGTGCGGACACCGCGGCCCTCGCCGTGGTGAAGGTGATGCTCTCGCGCTCGTGCGCGTAAGGGAACCGCACCTCGATGTCCAGCTCGGCGATGGTACCGGCGGGGATGCTGTAGGCCCAGGTCACGGAGGCTCGGCGGCCCTTGCGCAGGGTGCCCTCGAGTCCCTCGTCGAGCAGCTCTCCGCGGTAGTCCTCCACCTGCCGTCCCGTCTTGCCGTACGGCCCGCCGCGCACCAGCAGGGTGATGCCCTCGACGTCGATGGGCCGGGCGGTGCCGTTGCTCAGGCGGAGCGTGCACCGGACGAGGTCGTCGCCCTTCCGGTACCCGTCCGACTCCTCCGGATCGACCAGCTCGTACGGCACCACGTCGTCGACGCGGACGTGCAGCCCGTCGCCGTACTGATAGTCCGAGCCGACCGGCCACACACCGTCGCCGAGGCCACTCTCACCCTGACTCACGCGCCACCCCCTGCTGTTCAGGGCCACATGGGTGGCCACTTGATGTCATCCCGCCCCGACCAACCCGAGCACCACACTACGCACCCCCCGGCACGCCGACTCGAGTGTGAACTGAGCGCACGCGAGAGTACCAGTGGCGCCGAAAGTACGGACCCGTCGGGCACCTTCGGGACAACTGCATCGAATCTCAAGCAACAGTAGATTTACCTCATTGACTCTGTTCACAGCAATACCCATGATGGATCCAAGCGTCGCACTCGCCCGAGATCCTGCCCCACATCCCGAGAGAAGAGAGGCCGTACGCCATGCACATGGAAGTACTCCAGGTCAGTCCCGAGTTGGCAGCGGAGTGGCTTACCCGCAACACCAGCAACCGGCCCCTCAGCAAGAGCGCCGTACAGCAGTTGGCCGGCCGGATCCAGCGAGGCGAGTGGCAGCTGACACACCAGGGCATCGCATTCGACGAGGACGGCGTGCTGATCGACGGGCAGCACCGCCTGGCGGCCATCACCAAGGCGGGAGCGACGGTGCCGCTGACCGTCACCCACGGCGTCCCGCGCAGCTCCTTCACGGTGATGGACACCGGACGCAAGCGCACCGGCCGGGACGCCCTCGCACTCGTGGGAGAGGCCAACTCGACGCACCTGGCGGCAGCCCTGCGCGGGCTCCACCTGTATCTGAACGCGCCCAACTCTGCCTGGAGCGGCGGATCGTCCGTAACCAGCAACGATCAATTGCTGACCATGCTCGACCAGCACCCCGGCATCCGTGACGCACTGCAGCACGGCATCGCCCTCAACCGGGCCTGCCGCATCACCGTCACAGCGGCGACCATCGGCTGGTACGTGACCACGGAGGCCCGGTCCGACATCGACCAGACCTCGTGGAAGGAGGGGATCGTCACCGGCGCACGACTCGAGCCCGGCGACCCCCGCCTCACCCTGCGCAACACGATGCTCAGCCTCGCCACGGGAAAGGCCCACCGACGCCGCGACGACTCACGTGAGCACCTGCTCTACTACCTCAAGGCGTGGAACGCGTGGGCCGAGGACCGGCCCATCAAGCTGCTGCGCCGGTCCCCCAACGAGACCATGCCCCGGATCACCAAGCAGACGACCGCAGTCGTGAGCCACGGGGTACTCCGTCAACCGTAAGTAGCCCCGAAAGCCACCACCGTTGACTAAGTTCACTGTAGATTGACGGAACCGTGAGGGCCTGGAGACCGTCGGACAAGCCGTCAGACCGCGCCCACCCGGCAGGAAAGGAAGCGCATGCGCGCGCAGGAGATCACCTTCCTCAAGCTCGTCCAGGGCGACAAGCAGTTCCAGGTGCCCCTCTACCAACGCACGTACAGCTGGGGCAGGGAACAGCTGAAGCGTCTCTGGGAGGATGTCGGCGAGCTCGTCGAGCAGCACCTGTCGGGAGAGGTCACCGCCCCGCATTTCCTGGGCTCCGTGGTGCTGGCCCCCGGCCAGATCCAGGCCGGCGGTGTCCAGCGGTGGCTGGTCGTGGACGGACAGCAGCGACTGACGACCCTGATGCTGGCCTTCACCGCGTTGCGCGACCATCTCAAGGAGCACGGCGACGCGCGCGGTGTGGACCGGGTCCACCGACAGACTCTGGTGAACGAGTTCCACGAGGGCCTCGACCACTATCGTCTGCTGCCGACGCAGGCCGACCGCGAGGCATACACGGCCTGTGTCCAGTCCCGCGCCGAAGCCGGTGGCGGCGACAACATCGGTGCCGCCTACCGGTTCTTCCTCGGCGCGCTCGCCGAGGGCCGGGAGGCCGCCGGCGACGACCGGTGGATCGCGACGGTCGAGACCGTCCTGAAGGACTTGCTGTCGATTGTGGAGATCACAGCCGAACCCGGTGACAACGTCTACCGGATCTTCGAGTCGATCAACAACACGGGGGTCGGCCTGAGCCAGAGCGACCTGCTGCGCAACTACGTGTTCATGCTCCTGCCCAAGCGGGGCGAGCGGGTCTATTCGGAGTTGTGGCTGCCGATGCAGCAGACACTCGGCCCCAAAAGCCTCGAACTCCTCGTCTGGCTGGACCTGGTGGTGCGTGGCCACCACAAGACCAAGCAGAGCGAGATCTACCGGGAGCAGCAGAAGCGGCTCCAACCGCTGGCCGGCGACGAGGACGCGCTGCAGCGCGAGGTCGCGCAACTGGCGGAACGCGGGCGCCGGTTCCTCCGCATCATCGAACCCCGGCGTGAGCGGTCACCCGCCCTGCGCGCCGTACTGGAGCGCCTCACCGCCTGGGGCGGCCAGACCCACTACCCGCTCGCCCTTCACCTGCTGGACCTCGTCGACGGCGGAAGCACGACATCCGAGGACGCGGCGGAGGCGTTGCGGTACGTCGAGTCCTATCTGGTGCGGCGGCTCATCTGCCAGACATCGACCACTGGCCTCAACCGCATCTTCATGGAGGCCCCGAAGGAGTTGGAGACGGACCGCCCCGCCGCCGACGCGGTCCGGCGGTTCCTGTCCGGGCGGCGCCGCCGCTGGCCGAGCGACGAGGAGCTGCGCCAGGCCGTCCGCAGCAAGCCCTTCTACTGGAGCGGCCGTCCCCCGCAGCGGAGTTACATCCTGCGCCGTCTGGAGGAGAGCCACGGCTCCACCGAGCCCGTCGACTTCGCCAAGGCGTCCCTGAGCGTCGAGCACGTGCTCCCGCAGCGACCGGCCGCCTCGTGGTTCGACCTGCTCGCCGACGAGACCGAACCGAACCAGACCCCCCAGGAACTGCACGACCTGCTGGTGCACACTCTGGGCAATCTCACCCTCACCGGGGACAACACGAAGCTGTCCAACAGCCCGTTCGAACGCAAGCAGCAACTCCTCGACTCCAGTGCCCTGCGTATGAACCAGGAGATCGCCGCGGAGCAGCGCTGGGGCAAGGCGGAGATCCTGGCCCGTGCCGACCGTCTGACGGAGCGGGCGGTGAAGCTGTGGCCCGGACCGATCGGCGGAGTCAAGCCGACCGGCGAGGAGTGGTCCGGCTGGGCGGAACTACGGGCGGCCCTGGTGGCGATGCCGAGCGGCACATGGACGACGTACGGCGACGTCGCCGAGCTGATCGGCAGCCACCCGGTTCCGGTCGGTACGCATCTGGGGTCCAACCCCACGGTGATCGGGGCCTATCGGGTCCTCACCGCGGACGGCAAGATCTCCCCGGCGTTCCGGTGGGCGGACGGCAGTGACCGGAAGCCGCCACGGGAGCTGCTGATGAGCGAAGGGGTGAGGTTCGACCCGTCGGGCCGGGCCCACGGTTCGCAGCGCCTGAGCGCGGCGGAGTTGGCGACCTTGCTGGGCAAGGACGTCACGCAGCCCGCATCGCACGATCCGCTTCCCGACGGGGAGGACGCGGCGGCGGCCGAGCGCTTCCGCACGCAGTTGCAGGAGCACTCGCCTGAGGCGTCCGCCGGGGTTCTGAGCACGCTCGACTTCTGGCGCCTGCAGGGCGGTCACGTCACCTACGGCAGACACGAGGAGACGAGCTGCTTCCCGATGCTGGACGCGGGGACCAGTCGCCGGCCCCATCTGATCTGGCCGGTCGCGATCTACCCGGTGAGCGGAACGGTCGAGGTCGTCTTCCAGTACCTCAAGGACCGCAGCCCCTTCGACGACACGGAACAGCGCCGCGAGCTGCTGAACCGCCTCAACAAGATCGAGGGAATCGACCTGCCCGAGGCGAAGCTGGAACTGCGTCCGTCCTTCCCCGTGCGGGTGTTCGCGGAGCACGAGGAAGAGATCTGCGGGGTGCTGGACTGGTTCGTGCACACGGCAGCGCTGGATTTGGCCCAGCGGGACTGAGCGAAAGCGACCATCACGAATGAGAGAGACACCCGTGCATGTACTGAGTGCGCTCGAGCTGACGCGCGGCGGTGGCCGAGTGACGAAGACCGGCACGACGCTGTCCGGCGAGCCGTCGGTGGCGAGCGCCGTCGAGTGGGAGCTGCACCTCCCCGGACGTCCGGCACTGAAGATCCATGACAACCACTGGCGCAACGGCGAACGGGACCTGGTGCTCCAGAAACCCCAGGTCATGCCCGAGATGCCCTCGGCCCTGTCGAATCTGCACGGCCGGCTGCGCTCCGGCGTCGCTCCCACGCCGGGCCGGCGGGAGCTCCGCGTCATGGTGTACCCGACGTATGTCGACGAGCACGACAGGCCGCGGATCAACAAGTCCTTGACCACCGAGGACCTCGCCGACCGGATGGGACTGTTCACACTGCGGGAGCTGACCGCACGGGAAGGCGTCACGCTGGAGCCCGCTCACGACCGCCCGGACCTGCCGCTCGTCGATCTGGACGACCCACAGGACGAGAAGCCCCTCCAGCACGCCCTGTTCTTCCCGGCCGAGGACGACGAGACGCCGGTACTCGGATTCGTCCACTTCCGTGCCGTGCCTGTGCTCCGTCACATCGGCTGGTTGGGCTCAGACGGCGGCTGAGGGGGCGTGGTACCGGGCAGGACGTGCCAAGGAACCGTCCGCGGCCTCGCCGGCCACACGATCTGCCTCACGGGGCGCGTGCTCGTCGACGGCGAGTGGACGTTCAGGTCGCGCTGTGCGCAACTGGCCGAGGAGCGCGGCGCGACGGCCAAGACCGACTTCTCGCGAAGAAGGCATCGACGTACGCACTCATGCATCGGGCGCTCCCGCGTTCGACGCGGGGTGGTCACGCGGGGGGGGAACGTGTTCATCGCCGAGGTAAAGAGCCTGACGGGAGCGCGGGAGGATCAAGCAGATCCGCCTGGGCATCGGGCAGGTCCTCGACTACGCGAACCAGCTCCGGACCGCCCACCCCGACCGCCGCCTGCGTCCCGTCCTGGTGCTGGAGAAGCGGCCGGCGGGCCCTCGGTGGTCCTCATTGGCCCGATCCGCCGGCATACGGCTTACGTGGGCTCCTGGCTTCCCGGACTTGTGACGGTGAGATACGCGCACGGGTCGGCGCGTCCTGCGGCTCCGTCGTGCTCGAAGGGCCCGGCGAGGGAGAAGGGCGTGGGTCGTCCACGCCGGTTCTCCATCGGCCCCGGCCACGAAGTGGTCAATCGGCTCGGGCCCTACTGGGCATCGTGGGCCGTGGGCTGGGCTCCAGCCGGTTCCGCAGACCTCGTGCCAGTACTCACGCCCGCACTGCCCGGCTCGATGGGGGCATGGCGCCGCTGTTGAAGCGCGTCGCGTTCCACGTCCGGGATCGACATCGACTCCGCAAGCACGGCGGCGAGCACGTCCACTTGAGTGTCATCGATGTCGGCGGGGAAGAGCCACCGGATGTTCTCGTCGCGCGTGATGAGGTCGATCGCCAAGCGCCCGCTTCTGTCCTGTGTGGTCGCTGCTCGAACGTATCGCACTCGGTCGATCGGAATGTCTTGACCGATCTCGCCTTGCTCAAGAAATGCGTTCGTCTTGGCCGTGATGATGCGGCGATCCGTGACAGCGACCAGTTCCCTTACCGCGGTCTTGTCCCTCGCTACCGCCAACTTCTCCTTCGCCCCGCCAAGGAGCGCAGAAACGGGACTGAGGGCGTCGGGCTGGTCGGGGAAGCCGAGGACACGCAGGTTCTCACCATCCTCGATGAACCATCGCAGAATGCGAAGGAACGGCTTGAGCTCCAATGATTTGGGCGCGCAGACGACGCCCGGAGCTTCGAGCGGAGCCGCTGGTGGATGAAGAGCATCGGCAAGAGGCTCGATCGCTTCCAGAAGACGGGCGGAGGTTTCGCGGGCTGCCTTCACGTCCTTCCGCTTCCCTGACAGCGGCCATGCATCGGGGCCGGGGAGCTCGGCCGCGATCCGCAGCTCCCGCGTCAGTGCGTCGACGAGGCGCGTTGCCTCGGCGAGAGCGGAGTCGAACTCCGTGCGGGTGTCGCGCGCGACGACCTCGGCGTACTGCGCCTCGGCCGCGTCCTCACGTCCAGCGGCCCTTGCCCTCGCGGCGCGCAGGGCGTGGTAGCCGGTCCATGCCCTGAGGGAGGAAAGGAGGGCGTGGGCGTCGAAGGCGATCGCTTCGGCGTTCGTCTGCAGATACTCACGGTGGCTGCGTACGTCAGGCCGGCCGATTTGTTCAATGTGGTCGCGAACGTTCCCCTGGAAGCGCTCAAGCTGCTTCTGCAGCTGCGCTCCACTCCCTGCGACGTCCTCCCACAGGGACGTCGGGACCGATTCGATCTCCCGCGCCTGGTCCACCGCGCGATCGATGGCGGCGACGAGCCCTGTCAGTTCGGCCCACTGATCCTTGCGGATGGTGGTCAGTACCTGGCTTGTCACCGCGAGGTTGGTCCTGACCAGGCCCGAGACCTCGCTCAGCATCATCTGAAGAGCGACCATGGCCAGCGCCGGCCCGATCGAGGCCGCGGTCTGCGCCTTGCTCACCGCGTTCACGGAGTAGAGGCGGGCCTGACGCATGATGCGGCCATCCACCATCACCGCTGCGAGATTCCCGCCGTCCTTGACGGCGAGCCTCGCGCCGCCGTTCAGCAGGGCCTGCGTCGTGGCGTCGATCCTGTAGAGCCCCTGCACGCCGGCGAACGCGTTCCCGAGGTTGCCGACCACGGTCGCCGCGTTCCCGATCGAGGCGAGGATCTCTGAGAGCTGCTTGCGGTCGGCAGCCGGAACGATCCCGAAGTCGATCAGATCGGGCTTCAGCTCCGGCGGGACCTCACCGGCGACAAGAGCCACCCCTGGGAGCACCTCCACCAGGACCGTCGATACCGTCGCCGGGTCGATGTCCGAGTCGGACGTCAAACCGTCCACATCAGGTGAGTCGGCGGTACTTCCCCAGCCGTTCTCCTCAGGCCGGGTGCTCCCCGTCGAGTCCTCAGATTCCTGCATACGATCTCCTCCCCACGAGGACGCGCGACGGACAGACATCGTCGGCGTTCCCTGGCTAAAGTCTATGGCTCGGCAACCTACGGTCCGGCCCGAATCCAGGCGGCGCCGAGTCCGGACAAGCCTGACCGCGCACCAGCACATCCCCCCACCCCCACCCCGTGATTCGACTCCGACCAGCACCTCTGCAGGCCGCCGAAGCCGTTCGCGAAGTATGACTAAGGTACCGACCTGCTCCGGAACCAGCACACGGTCAGCAGCTCTCGCCGAACTTGACGGTCTCGATCGTCACCGGTTGCCCGTCGAGCTTCGCCCCGGCCGCGGGAGCGGTCGAGCAGACCTGCCAGTTGGACTCGACGAGCACCATCCGGCCCTGGCCGGACACGTCGTTGACCCTGATGCCGGTGGAGCCGTCGAGCGCCTGGCGGGCGACCTTGACGGACTTACCCGTGAAGTCCGGCATGGTGGAGCCGGCCTCCTCGGGCTCGCCCTGGTCACCGCCCGCGGGACAGCTCTCCTCGAGCTTGACGGCACCGAAATCTACCTCTGTGTCCGTCGGTTGCGTGCCGGAGGCGGGGCTCTGGGAGCAGACCTTCCAGTTCCGATCGAGGATCTGATTGCGGCCCCGGCCGAGCGCATCGTGGGACGTGAGGTGGTAGAAGCCGACGGCCTGTGCCTCGTCCTGAGCGCTCTGCAGCCCCTTTCCTGCCATGTCCGGCAGCTTCGCAGTGGACTCGGCGTCGACCGCAGGCTCCTCGGCCGACTCGCCGGGGCCGATGGCCGACGCCCGGGGAGCCGAGGGCGCGGTGGATGCAGCGTCGACCGTGCCGGGGTCGGTGGTCGGACCGCAGGCGGTGAGGGCTGCGAGCAGCAGCGTCGCGGCTGCGGAGACACGGGTGATGCGCATGTTGAACCCCAAAGCGGTTGCAGATGAGAGTGGCCCGTTGTGCGGACACGGATGGGACGCGTTGCCCCGCGGGTCGCCCCCGGAAAGGTGCTCCACCGGTGAGTCGGACCAGCTCTGCGGCACCGACCCATCCAGTATGCAGTTCGTGCACTCAGTTCACAACTACATGTTGGACATCTCCCGTGCACCCCTGCCCTTCGGCGCGCGGGGCGCATAGGCTCTGAGCCCGTTCAGAGCCGAACACCAGGGTGGGAGAGGGCTATGAAGAAGGACACGCTGGAGTACGAGCGTGCGCTGGACGCCGTGGTCGACATCCTGCGGGAGCGGGCACGCGCCGGGGCGGCACCGCTGACGTACGGCGATCTCAGCACCGACTTGGCTCGGAGGGGCCACCACGTCCCCGCATTCGAGGGTCCCATGCCCTACCTGCTCGAGGCCGCTTCCGTCCGGGAGAGTCCGGACGGGTCACTGCCCCTGCTCTCGGCACTCGTGGTCCTGCGGGAGACCGGCCGGCCGTCCGGCGGCTTCTTCAAACTGGCCCGGCGTGCGCCGTACAAGCGACCGGGTGACGACATGGAGCTGTGGATCAAGGAGATCAACCGGCTCGCGAGTCACTTCTCCCTTCGCTGAGGACCTGCCGGCAGGTGTGGGACAGACCGCCGCAGTCCCGTACGAGGGGAGCGATCTGTGAGTGAGCACGGCTCCGAGTTGAACCAACGCCCCCATCCCACGTCCGGGTGTCCGATTCCGCGCCCCCACAACGGGCTCGAGCCACCCTGGCGGTGCGGACCGGGCCACACCGCCTGCGGTGGCGGCTGCGGAAGAACGGCGCCCACCGCCTCGGGACCCTCACCCGCCGCAGAGTTCCTCGGCGCGGGCCAGGACGCCTTCCGCCAGACCACGGAATTCTCGGTAGCAGGTCTGCACGTACTTCTGGGTGCTGCCGAGTGCGCCGTCCGCGGCCTTCAGGTCGAACATGGGCTTTCTGGCGTCGTGTGCGAGCGGCATGAGGCTGCGGTAGTTACGGAGGGTGGCGATGCGGTTCTGGTCTTCATCGGCCTGGGGCGCCCCCTCGTCCAGCACGGCCGCCGAGTAGACCCACGGAATGCGTTGCAACCACCGCTCGTAGGCCTTCACCGGTCTGTCGAGCCGCATCTCCGGCTGCATGATCACATAGCCGAGAGGGCGCATCTCCGCGCGTGGTGCGGAGAAGCCGACGGGGACGCGGGGCAGGACGAGTTGCTGCCAGTCCCTGCGCCAGGCGCGCAGGGTGGGGCCGAGGTTACTGAGGCCCTTCAGGGAGAAGAGGTCGGCCGCGAGCGGCATGAGCACGCTGTCGGCCGCGATCAGCGCCGCCCGGTTGATCGCCCCGAGGTTGGGCCCGACGTCGATCAGGACGATGTCCGCGCCGATCTCCTCGGCCGCCTGCTCCACCACGCGGTGGAAGGCTGTGGTGGTACGGATCGCCGCGATGTCACCCGCGAACGTCTTGAACCACTCGCTGGAGAGCTTGTCCTCGAAACGGCTGAGGTCGAGGCTTCCGGCCAGCAGCCAGAGGCCCGACTGGAGTTCGGCGGGTTCGATGGGGGCGACGTCGCCCGTTCCTTCCAGGATGGGACGCACCGCGTCGGCGATCGTCTGCCCGTTGCGCACCCGACCGGTGCCGGGCAGGGCCGGGGACACCGCCCCTTGGGCGATCAGCTCGGACTTATTGTCCCAGAGTTCCTCGATCTCGTTCTCGTCCAGGCACATCGAGGTGAGGTTCGCCTGGGGGTCCAAGTCGACGGCGAGGACCGTCAGTCCGAGCCTGCGGAACATGTGGGCCAGGTGGTAGGTCAGAGTCGTCTTCCCCACCCCGCCCTTGTTGTTGAAGAGTGCGATCGACGTGCGGTTCATGAGGCCCTCCGGAGGACGACGGCCCACGACGAATCGTCGACCTGGAATTCGGCCGGCGGGTTTCCGTTGCGGGCGAGCGCCGCCTGCACCCGCCCGATCCCCCGTCCGAACCGGTTCACGTAGCCGAGCCCTTTCATCGCCGCCGCAAGGGACGGGTTGCGGTAGTCGTTCACCCTGTCGAAGTTGTCGTCCCTCACCTGCCCGTAAGGTCCTCCCGGATTGGTCACCTCGATCCGATCGTCGAACCAGGCGATACGCACGGGCGCGTACGAGGTCTCGTAGTTGCGGTGCATCAGGGCGTTCATCGTCACTTCACGCAGCGCCTCCAGCGGGTAGTCGGGCTGCGGTGTCTCGCGGAAGCCCTCCTCCACCAGACGCGTACGGATGTTGCTGCGGAGAAGGGGTTCGAGCCGGGACGCGACCCCCACGATGTTCTGGCGCAGTTCCTGGTCGTCGGCGACGGGAGCGTCGAGGTCCACGCCCTGGTAGCGGACGAACTGCACGTACGCACCGGGAATGTGGCTGCTCGGATCGAGCCCGACGATGAGCGTTCCGAGGGTGGTCGGCCGTCCGTCCGGGGTGGTGAGGTGCAGCGAGGAGAGCTGTTGGCGCACCGGCCGCCCGTTCTCCTCAATGACCTCGGGACCGACCATTGAGGGCAGATAGGCCGTCCGGAACAGATCGAGGTCCAGGTCGTCGAGGCTCGCACACGGCACCGGCCTCTTGTCGAACGGCCCGTCTCCGGCCCGCCGGCGCTCCGTGAGGACCCGCTCGTCCTCACGGGTGGCCTTGCGAGTGGTCGGACCGGGCCGGACCCAAACGACGCCGTCGAAGCGTACGGGCAGCGCGGCCGATGCCTCCACGTGGATGTGGACCACCGGTTTGCCCTGATAGACCGCGGCCTGCACGGTGAAGGACGGCCGGTCCAGGATCCTGCCGTCGTCCCGGAGGTCGGTCAGGGCCAGGAGGGCGCGGTCGCCGACGTCCACTTCGTCGACCGGGGTCCCGTCGTCGGCGACGCCGATGAGGATGTCACCGCCGCCCTTGCCGGCGAGATCGTTGGCCATCGCGCAGACCGCATTGCCGATGGCGTCACCGCGCTTACCCTCCCTCTTCGCAGTCCGCTTGAACTCCAGGGTCGCGCTCTCACGGGTTCCGAGGACGTCGGCCAGGTCTGCGTCGTGTGCGTTCACACCGGGTATTCTGCCGTTTTTCTCGTACGTGGGAACGCCGGGTCGGCTCCCTCAAGACGTGGACCACCTGCTCGGCCGTCAATCTTCTGGCCCGGCCTCCTCGGTGAACTCGCGGGCCGGCTGATCACCGTTGCCAAGTCTTCACCGCCTGCAGCTCCGCTGCGACTGCGTTGAGTTCTGCCAACAGCTCGGCAGCGCTCGTCCTGAGGGCCTGCCCATGCTCCGGGGAGCGGCTGGCGGGAAGCTCCGATTCCGGAGCGGTGAGGGCCAGCCATGCGCGAGCGAGGCGCATCAATCGTTTCGTCCGCTTGGTCCTCCTGTACGCGCCACCGAGGTCGGACATCTTCCGCTCCACGCGGTCGTACAGCGCACGGACCTGTCGTGTCTCTCCGGCAGTCGCGTGCCGGGCAGTGGTTTGCTCCTGCTTGGTCTTGTGCTGCTGAACGCCTCTGAGTGACGCGCCCACGTCCCTCCACTGCTGCGCGGTGAGAGTGCGTGTCGGAGCGGTGACGGGACGCCGACGTGGCACCAGACGTGGTGACGTTCCATACAGTGCGATGCCCCGTTCCCTCTCCTGCTTCACCCAGGCGTGCAGGGGCGGCGAATCGGTCGACAGGCCCTGGGCGCCCCCAATTCCGAGTTGGTGGAGTACCGCGGGCAGGGAGGACAGGAGGCCGCCGTTGTCGCCGAGCAGCAGCACCGACAGGACGGCTTTGGAGTCCCAGAGCGGGCTGTCGACCTCGACGAGGAAGTCGACCAGCTCGCGCTCCGACATGCCCTGGAGCGGCTTGCCGAGTTGTGCTCGGAGGTCAGGCCAGCGCAGCGTGCGCCCTTCCGCCGCGGCGTCTGTGAGGATCTCGCGGACACGAACGACGGCCTGGTCCCGGGTGAGGGCCACCGCGTCTGCCTTCGGCTGTTGCTTCCGGACCGCCGCCGACGGCACCGCGTGCGGGGGCGCGCCGGGTGCCGGTCGATCCGGCTTACGTGTTCCGGGTGCCGGCACCGGCTTCTTCTCGGGCGGCGCGGGAAGCACCCCGGCGAGGCCCGTGCGGGCCACCTCGTGGGCGTCGAGGCGTACGAAGCGGTCCAGGCGGACGGCCCACCCGTCGACGCCTTCACGAACCAGCATGCTCGCGCGGTCGACGGCGCGGTAGACGTGCGCTGCGGACGGCGGTGCGGTGTCGTCGGGCAGGGACAGCATCGCGCGCACGACGGGGCTGCCCGCCGGTCTGACGTCCGCCATGACCAGGCGCCGCCCCTCGGAGGCGAACGGTGACCCGTCGGGGACGGCGGCTCCCTCGTCCAGCGCGAAGACGAGGGGGCCGGCGAGGGGGAACGTGAACGGCTCCGTCCGCCTGGCGAGTGGCAGCGTGGCCCCGGCGGAGGGGGCCAGCAGGCCGGCCTGCTCGATCCGGCAGTCCTCCAGAGGGTCCCAGCGGACGGATGGCCGGTCGTGCGTCCGGGTGCCGATGTACACGCGGCGCTCACCGCCCCGGGTTTCCAGTCGGAAGCGCAGGGTGTAGCCGTTACGGGCGAGGATCTCCTCGGTGAGTGGCCCGTCCGCGCCGAAGAACCAGTCGACCTCGTCGACGTCGCCGGCGAGGTCGAGGTTCGCCGTGCGCCAGCTCCGGTAGTCGAGGGACGAGAGCTGGAAGCGGAGCCTGCGGCGGGCGGCGGGCAGGTGCAGGTCCACCGCGCCGCCGGGACCCGAGCCGAGGTCACGGGTCCGGACTTCGCCCCGCTGTCCGTGCCTGTCCAGCAGCCTGCGCAGGCTCCGCTTGATGAACAGGTGGTCGGCACTGGACTCGCCTGTGGCGGCACGTCCGCAGGTGGGTCCACCGGCCACGTGGGCGAAGTGGCACACCTTGTCGTGGTAAAGGCGGTCCATCAGCTTGCCGCCGCATCCACCGAGTTCATAGCCGCACCAGTAGGTGTACTTCAGGTGGCGCCGGCGCCAGACCTCCAGCTCCGAGGCTTCCATGGGCAGGATCACCGGGTGGTCGGACTTGCTGTTGCCGATCACGGCTGTCTGTACGAGACGGTGGTCGAGCATGGAACCTCGCAGGGAACGCCCGGGAAGTCTTCACCCAGCCGGGCACGGGCGACGCGAACGGGAACAGTATCTTCCCCATGCACTCAGTTCACAAGAGTAGATCGCCGTGACGGATCCGCCATCGCCTGGTCCTCCTCCGCGGCAGCGCGGCGGAAGGGACGCGACACGGACGCCGGCGAGAGGGCCACTTCGGCCCAGACGGTCTTCGTGTACGCGTCCCGCACCTCGCAGCCCCATCGTTCGGCGTACGCCGCGACGAGCAGCAGTCCACGCCCCGACGGGGCGTCGGGCGCCGCCGGTTCGGCCGCAGGGTCGCGGGGGCGGTGCCCCGGACGGGTGTCGGTCACCTCGACGCGGACGGTGCCGTGCTCGGGCAGGTGGAACAGCGTCAGGCGGAAGTCCCGGCCGGGAGTGCGACCGTGGGTGACCGCGTTGGCCGCCAGCTCGGCCGTGACGAGGGCGACGGCCCGTGACGTCTCGGAGTCGTACGGGGATGCCCGAGGCCGCGAGTTGCTGTCCGGCGAGGCGACGGGCGAGACGGGCTCCGCGTGCGGTGCTGCTGAGACGGACAGTGAGGTGTGGGGCGCCGGCGGGCGGATCCACTCTGATGTTGGTCGGCTTCACAGGGTTACCGTCCCGTCACGCGGACAGCGGACAGCGGACAGCGGAGACGAGGTCGGACCTCCGTACCCGGTCATGCGGTACGGCCGCTGTACGGGTTCGTACGGCAGGTGTACGGGAGCGGGCGCGTGGCCGGAACACCGGGTCGGTCGTTGTCGCTCACGACGGGACGCTGCGCGGAACGAGGGAGCGCGATGGGCAGGACCACCCAGCGAGAATGCGGGACCACCGGCCGGCGCGGACCGGACACGGAACGTCCGGCGGCCTGGAGCGCCTACGGCAAGCTGGTCCGTCTCTTCCGTGAACGGGCCGGCCTCACCCAGCAGGCCCTCGCCGAGGCGATCGACTACTCGCTGGAGCAGGTCGCCTCCGTCGAACAGGGGCGGAGACCGGCGAAGGCGGCCTTCACGGAGGCCGCGGAGCGGGTGCTGGAGGCGGGCGGGGCGCTGCGGGTGCTCCAGGAGGACGTGGACCGGGCGAAACTTCCGCTGTTCTTCCAGGACTTCGCCTCCTTGGAGGCAGAGGCGGTCAGCCGCTTCTCGTACGACCCGATGCTGGTGCCGGGGCTGTTGCAGACGGAGGCGTACGCCCGTGCCCTTCTTGAAGCGCACTTCCCGCCCCTCGAAGAGGAGGCCATCGAGCAGCACCTCAGCGCCCGGCTCGCCCGGCAGTCCCTGCTGACGCGCAGGAATGCGTGTGTCGTGTTTTCGTTCATCCTCGAAGAAGGCGCCCTTCAGCGGATGGTGGGTGGTAGGGCCGTCATGCGGGAGCAACTCGCGCGGCTGCGGGACCACACCCGCATGCGGAACGTTGAAGTTCAGGTGATGCCGACCCAGCGGGCCGCGCACAGTGGGGTCAACGGCCAGATCGTCCTGCTGGAGACCGTCGAACGACGGCAGTTCGTGTCCATCGAGGCCCAGGGAATCGTGAACATCCGCTCTGACCGGAACGAGGTGAGCGAGTTCTGCCTCCAGTATGGAATGCTGCGCTCACAGGCCCTCAACACCGAGGAGTCTGCCAGGTTCATCGAGCGCTTGGCAGGGGAGCTATGAGCATCGATCAGCACGTTGAGCAGCCCGGCGGCCTCGTCTGGTTCAAAAGCAGCCACAGCGGAACCAACGGCGGTGACTGCGTCGAGGTGGCCGTCGGCCCGGGTGCCGTGTGCGTGCGGGATTCCAAGGCCGTAGCCGACGGGCCCGTGCTACGGGTCGGTCGGGACGAGTGGGCCGCGTTCGTGGCGCTCGCGGCCGTGTGACATCACCGGCTTCCGCCGTACTCGCACAAACACCGGCCACCGAGGAAGTCGCCGAAGCGTCGAGGCCGTCACGCCTCGATGCGCAGCCAGGTGTCGCCGGTGCGGAGCCAGAGGATGCCGTCACGGCCTTGGCCGCATCGGAGGACGACCCGGCCGGGTACATCGAGTACGCGGTGATCAGTCACCGTCCAGGTGGCGCCGTCGAGTTCGGCGCGAGTGAGTTCAACGGTGCGCTGGTTGTGGTGGCGGTGGGTCAGTACCGCCTGGTTGCCGCGGATCGCGAAACCATCCGGGTCACGGACGGGGCTGGGACAGGTCGTCACTTCGCCGGTGGACGGGGTGATGCGGGTCAGGAAGGTGCCGAACCTACCGCCCGCGTACCAGACCAGCCACACCTGGTCACCGTCGGTCGCGGCCGTGCAGCCTTCCAGTGGGTAGCTGGGCAGTCGGTCCTGCAGACGCCAGATCGCCCGGCCGTCGGTGTCCCAGCCCGCGAGGCCGGCACCGGACTCGGGGTGCCCCCCGAAGATGCCCTCGTCCCCGTAGGTCGTCCAGACCCGTCCGTGGCGGTCGGTCACGAGTGCGGGGATGTCGTCGCCAACGCAGAACTCTCCGTCCGGCGTGCCTGACGCGGAGTACACCACGGCGTTGGGTGCCCAGAGGCCGTCGGTCTTGTTCCGTGACGTACGTCCGCTCACCAGCAGGAACCGCGAGTCCGGAAGCAGGGCCAGGTGGCTGGGGCGGCCCTGGATGTTCTCCACCGTGATGCGCCGCTCTCTTTGTCCCGTCACGGTGACCAGCTCGCCGGTGAACGGGCCCTTCGGCTGCCAACCAACCCACCCCTTGATGTAGGGGATGTGCTCCAAGTACCGCCGGTGGACGAGCAGTACCGAGAGTTCACCGGCCGGGCCGACGCTCCACCACAGTGCCTTGCGCCCTTGCGCGAGGTCGGCGGCGGGCACGCTCCATGCCTCGTGCACTGCGGCGTCGGCGTGATGACTTGTCGAATGGCGCGTCATCGAGATCGGTCACCTCAGGTACTCCGGAGGCCGACGCCGTCCGAAGGTCCCCACCTTACTGGTCATGGGAACAGTGTCATACGGGTTTCCGTACGAGCCTTGTACGGGCCTGGGGCCGTGCCCACGCCGCTACGACTCGCGTTGGACAAGGTCCCCCGGCTGCGGGCTGAGCGTGGCTGCGGCAGCCGGTGGGCGGGGTGCGTTCCGGGACGGAAGGGCGTGAGGCATGAGCACGGTACGGGAGACGCGGAGCGGTCAGGCGGCGAAGGAGGAGGGCGGGGGCGATCTGCCGGGCGCGTGGGCGGCGTACGGGAGGCTGCTCCAGCATCTAAGGAAGCGGGCCGGGCTGAACCAGCAGCAGCTCGGGGAGGCCATCGACTACTCGCTGGAGCAGGTCGCCTCAGTCGAACAGGGGCGGCGGCCGGCGAAGGCGACGTTCACGCGGGCGGCGGACCGGGTGCTGGAGGCGGGTGGAGTGCTGGAGGTGCTCCAGGACGAAGTGGATCGGGCGAAGCTGCCGCGCTTCTTCCGCAACTTCGCGGTCATCGAGGCGGAGGTGGTGAGCAGGTTCGAACATGAGCCACTGCTGGTTCCGGGGCTGCTGCAGACGGAAGGGTATGCGCGAGCCTTGTTTGCTGGGCACTGCCCGCCGCTCGGCGAAGAAGTCGTTGACCAGCACACGGAGGCGCGGCTGGGTCGGCAGAAGCTGCTAACACGGGTGCCGCTCGCGGAGCTGTCCTTCATCATCGGCGAGGAGGCCCTGCGAAATCCGGTTGGTGACAGGGATGTCATGCGCGGACAATGGCAACGCCTGCTGGACGTCGGTGCGTTGCGCAACGTCGAGGTGCAGGTCATGCCGGCCGCTCCCGGGTTCCACTCAGGTCTGAACGGGCCGTTCGTGGTGCTGGAGACCAGTGGGCACCAGCACCTCGGATACATCGAGTCCCAGGAAGTCGGGTGCGTTGTCCATGAGTCAGCAGAGGTCAGCGCCTTCGGGCTGCGGTATGGCAAGCTGCGATCGCAGGCTCTGAACGGCGTCGAGTCTGCGCGGCTGATCGAACGGCTGGTGGAGGAGACATGAGCGTGGAACAGGTACCCGAGCACGTGGACCGGCTGCGCTGGTTCAAGAGCAGCTACAGCGGCTCGGGGGGCGGCAACTGCGTGGAAGTGGCCGCCGGTCTCGACGCCGTGTACGTACGGGACTCCAAGGTTGCGGGCGACGGACCGATGCTGCGGGTCGGCCGGGACGAGTGGGCGACGTTCGTCGAGCTCACAGCGGGATAACGCCGACCAGGACTCCCGAGCGAACAGCGGGCTGGTTCACGTCACTTGAGGTGACGTGCACCAGCCCGTTGTCATTCCGCCGACTCAGAAGAGGGCGCCCTCGGCGCCCTCACCGAAATCCGACCCACCTCGCGCAGCGAGCTGTTCCTTGCGCTTCCGGACGGCCTCTAGGGAGGGCGGGGGCAGGCCGGGGCGCTTCTCCCTGGCCTTCTTCTCCGTCACTCCCTTGTGCAGACCGAGGTGCACCTCGTCCGCATAGGTCTGGTGGTTCAACTGACGCAGCCGGTCAATGATCTCGGTCCGAGCCAGCAACCCGATGGTGTAGCGGGTCCCCTGGTCGGTCTCGTGGAAGCCGTGATCGAGGGGGAAGGTCTCGTGGGTCGGGTCAGCCGGTGAAGTGTGCCCGGAGTCATCCAGAAGGTCTCGCCAACCGTATGCCTCAACACTGGCCTCGTCGATCTCCTGATGGATTCGGCGGAGTTCGATGATTTCTGGATCTTGACACTCTGACTGGTGGACCAGGTTGCAGGTGTCAGTAAGCCCCATTCCACGAGAGAGCATCAGTTGCCGCCGATGCGAGTGCAGTCGCTCCCCTGCCTCACGAAGTCGTTCCGACAGAGGGGGACGAACCAAAGTCTCGAAAACATCGGTGGTCGTATAACGCAAATCGCCCTTGATTGTTGAGCCACGATCCAAGGCCCACCAATAATGCGGAGCGCTACTCAACAGAGCGAGAAGTGCGCGATCTCCGGATGCAAACAAAGCCAGTGCATGCGAAAATACCTGCCCTGTCGGCACGAGAACCGGCATAGCGGTCGGCGTGTGGATAGTCATCACGATACAATTTGGCAAGCCAGAGATAGCAGTGAGCATCGCGGGGCGCTTCTCAGCGTACTGCCACCAATAGTCGCGATAGACCTTGCGATTATTCTTGTCCCGCTCAGGCTTCACATCACGAAGCGCTTTGGCGTACGCCAGCGGATATTCTTTAGCCCGACCTTCCGACCAGTCATGAAAGTCAATAATCCATCGATCCGATACATGATCGGGCCGATTATTAACATCCTTCCCGTTGATGAACGGGAAGAGGACTTCCCTGTATCGTTCGTCTTCCTCGATCCATCGCGCAGCTTCGTCGCGCGGCAAGGTGAAACCGATACCATCGACCTTACTCCCAGTGAAAGAAATCCCAGCGTTGGCCGCAAGAGGCTCAACCAGCGATGACTCGCGAGTTACAGGAGTGAGTGAAGTTGAAATACCTTTAAGTGCTGGAACACCCGCCAGAACGGGAATAGCGTCACCCCCCATAGAGCCAGTTGTCCAAATCGCACAGTATTCCAGCACCGCCGAACTCGCTGGCCATGGCGCAGTTTTTACCGCTCGCCGAAAAGTGGTACCGCCACTCGCCAACTGATCTAGCGCCACTTCGCGACTATCGCCTTGAGCTAGCGTGTTCGTTGCAATGAGCCCCGCTTGCCCCTTAACATTCAGTAGCTGATGAACCCTCAGGGCGAAGTAGGCGACGAGATCAGCATTACCTCGCTTCCCACTAGCCACGTATTCGATGAGCTCTTCACGATAAGCCTCACCGAACGCCCCTGTAACTTTACTGCCACCCAAGAACGGAGGATTTCCTACAATCGCATCGAATCCCTTCCCTAGAGAAAATACCTCGGGAAACGCAAGTGGCCAGTGAACGGGTTTCCGAACCAAGCCCCCCTCCGGCAACTCAGCTTCCAGCCACTCCTCCGCTGTCGCCCGAGCCGCCCGCACCACCTCGGAGTCGTCTTCGACCCCCTCCTCCATAATCCGCTGGACGATCCACGCCGCATGAGGAAACAGATCCCGGACCCGCTCCCCGCCCCCTTCCTCGTACCAAGGCACCCGACCCGAAGCACAAGTAGCAATCGCCGCCCCCGCGATCAGGTCACCCACCAACCGCAGTCGCCGCGAATGCCGGTTGACCTCCTCCAGCCGCTCCCGTTTCTTCTGGAGCGCCGGCAGGTCGACGCCCTTGATGGCGGTGATCGCCAGGCGTTCGTGCGTCAGCTCGTCCACCAACTGCCGTGCCTGTTCCGCCAGGACGTCGGTCTGCCCCTGCGGCTTCATATGGACGGACTGGAGCTGCTCCATGCTATGCACGCCCAGCAGCGAGTCGCCGCACACCAATCGGTCGTCCAGGAACGTGAAGGGGCGCTCCGGGTCCATCGACACCAGCCACAGCGACAGCTTGGCCATCTCCACGGCCATCGGGTTGATGTCCACGCCGTACAGGCAGTGCTCGATGATCTGGCGGCGGGCCTCGACCACCACCGGGTCCTGCTCGGCGTCGGCCGCCGTCACGGCGTCCACCGCACGCCCTGCCCGGTAGACCATCGCGTCCGTGCGACCCTCGTTCTCCCAGGCCTCGATCAGGCGGTCACCGAGGTAGCGGCAGGCCGCCACCAAGAACGCCGCCGAGCCCATCGCGATGTCCGCGACCTTCAAGTCCAGGATCTGGTCGACCGACTTCAGGCGCCACTCCCCCGTGTCCGCCGTCTGGAGGGGGCCCGGTTCGTACACCAGGGGCTCCAGCGCGTGCAGCACGACCTCCTCCGCCAGGAAGCGGGGCGTGTAGTGCGTGCCCGTGTTCTTCCGCAGTGAGGACTCGGTGACGTACAGGGTGCCGTTCGGGATGACCGTCGGCAGGCCTCGCAGGTCGTCGCGGAGGATGCCGACGAAGGGGAGCAGGCGCTCCGTCAGCGCCGGGTCCTTCGTCACCGCGTTCAGGCGGCGACGGGCCTCCGCCGACTCCTCCGTGCCCAGTGGGGCGAGCTTCTTCTCCAACTGGCCGGCCGTCGCGGGAGGCTTGGGGTCCTTCCACTTCTCGTGGATGGACTTGGCCAGCACAGACAGCGAGCCACCCGCTTTCGCCGCCAGGGACTCCAGTTCACGCAGCGGGACCTCGTGTTCCAGGCCCTCCGGGCCGATCAGGCCCACCATGTGCTCGGTGGCCCGGCGTCCGTCGTACGACAGCAGGCCCTCGTACACGTAGCCGATCTGCTCGACGTCCAGCGCGCGGAAGCTGAGCGTGCGGACTTCTCGGTCCTTGCCCTTGCCGACGCGGACCTCCTGCACGGCCTGGAGCATGTGCAGGACCGTACGGTCGTCGATGAGGAGGAGCGGGGTGGTGCGCTCCAGCCACGGGTACTTGTCCGGGTCGAAGATCGAGCCGTCGTAGGCGGGGAGGCGGAAGCCGGAGCCGGGGTGGTCCACTCCCCCGTGCACGGCGTGGAAGAGGGCGATTAGGCGGTGCCAGGCCGAGGTGGTGTGCTCGAGGGACGTCTCTCCCTCCTCGTCCGCCCGTGCCTTCAGCTCGTCGCGCAGGAAGCGGGCCGAGTACGAGCGGGCGTACACCTCGTTGTCGGCCGGCAGCAGGCCGCGCTCCTCGGCGAAGAGGAGGAAGACGACGCGCATCATCACCGCGACCGCGCCGCGGTAGATGTCGCTCGCCGGCACTCCCGACGCGTGCAGTCCTGCCGCGCCGTTCTCGACGGCACGCACGTCCGCCCGCCCGATCGCGTCGACGAGGAGTTCGACCGCCTGCCGGACCTGGACGCCCAGCGCCTCGGTGACGTCCTCGCCGGCCGCGAGGCTCGCCTTCAACAGCCCCACCAACGTCTCGGCATCGTCGTATTCGAAGAAGCGGCGGCGGCTCAGCAGGGACGCGAACGCGCGGACGACGTTGCGCTCCGCCGCCTCGTTCCAGCCGATGGAGTCGAAGACCGTCGTGGTCGTCACGCCGCCGAGCGGGGCCCAGACCAGGCACCACCAGCGGCCGTCGGTGACCAGGCCCAGCGGGACGCCGTGGTGGCGGAGCAGACGCGCCAGGCGGTCGGCCGGAGCCGCCGCCCAGTCGCCGCCACCCCCCGCTCGCGCAGTGGGCGCGGTACCCGCCGGGACCGTGACGCCCAGCAGTCGTACGCGCTTGGCGGCGGAGTCCGCGTCCGGCTCGGCGGCGAGGTCGGTGCCCGGTTCCACCAATGCGAAGTCCGGGCGGACCTCTGTGTTGTGCTCTGCAACCCGCAGGGTGAGACGGTCCAGGCCGTGGTGCTCGGAGTCGCCCTCGCGGAAGGTCAGGGCGTCGTCCCAGCCCAGGAGGCGGCGCAGGACGTAAACCACCCACGCGTCCCGCCCTGCGACCGTGTCGGTCTGCCAGTCGGCGTGGTGGGCGCGGAGGCGGGCGCGTTCGTCCTTCTCCAGGGTGTCGAGCTGGGGCCAGGCGCGCAGCAGGACGGGCATCGTGAGGAAGGGGCCGGAGACCTCGGTGAGGTCCAGCCACTCCTGGTGCTGCCGGCGGCCGTCGGCGGCCTGGGCCTTGGCGGCGGCTAGTCCACGGCTCATGGCACGGCGAGGGCTCATCGGCGGGCTTCCTTTGCGGGGATCACGAAGACGACGGCGGCGGGGAAGAGGTGGGAGCGGGGCTCGCGGTAGCGGGCTGCGATGGCGGCGAGTTCACGCTCGCGCTCGGTGGGGAGGCCCTTGAGGCGGTAGTCCCAGCGCTGGCGGTCCTCCTCGAACTGGCGGCGTTCGTGGCCGGTCAGTTCGTGGGTGGTGAGGAGAGCGAGCTGTTCGCCTTCACCGTCACCCTCCTCCTTGAGCTTCGCGCGCAGGGTGGCCTCGAAGCGGTCGAGGGTGGCCGTGATGCGGCGCTCCTCTTCCGTCCTGCGGTCGGCGAGGCGGCTCTCCAGCTGACGGCCGAGTTCGGCGGCGCGTGCCTCCAGGGAGCGGTACAGGGGGTCGCGGAGCTTGGGCCAGGCCTCCGTCAGTTCCCTGCGCAGGTGCGGGGCCGCCTCCGTGCCCTGGGTGAGGGCCTGGGACAGGACTCGGCCCTGCTCCCCCACCGACTCCCAGCGGCGGAAGCGTCCCGTGTCGCCGAACCAGCCGCCCGCGTACAGGACTTCCTCGTGCAGGCGGGTGCCGTCCGTGCCGACGAGGACGTAACGGGCGTACGCCGAGACGAGGGTCGTGGTGACGGCCGGGTCGTCGGTGACGACGGCGGTGACGCGGCTCAGGCCGACCGAGTCGGCGTTCCAGACGGCCGCCGTGAGCAGGCGCGTCGAGAGGGCGACGAGGGGGTGCTTGAGGTGGGCGAGGACCACGTCGTCCCTGCCCTGTGCGGCTACGGACGGGGAGAAGGCGAGGGGGCGCTGCTCGCCCTCGCGGAGTTTGTGGGCGAGGCCACGGGTTGCTCGCTCCCAACTGCCGGACAGGGGCTGTACGTCGAAGAGGTCGCCCGGTTCGAAGTCCTCGGCGCGGACCGTGGACGGCAGGAGCGGCGGCTGGTGGTCGAGGGCCAGGGCCGTGTCGACGACGCGCTTGACGTTGACCGGCGTCAGGCCCAGCGTGCCGACCGTCTCCTCGTACTGGTCGGCGAGCCGCTTCGTCTGTGCCGTGACGTTCTGCTCGGGGGCGACGTCGCCGCCCGTGCGGCGGCCCTTGATGGGCTTGGGCTTGGCGTTTTCGATGTCGACGGGGGCGCTGTCGCCGGTCATGCGTCGTTGTACGGCGTCGGCGAGGACGGCGTTGACGGAGCCGAGGTCCTGCTCCATGCGGGCGACCTTCTTGGCGACGCGGGAGAGGAACTCCAGGTCGGCCTCGTAGGAGCCGGCCTGGGCCTGCTGCCAGCCGGAGCCGATGAAGTGGGCGATCTCCGGGTCCTTCTTCTGGCCCCAGCGGTCGATGCGGCCGATGCGCTGTTCGAGCTTGTTGGGGTTGAAGGGGA
The DNA here is from genome assembly GCF_018982965.1 of Streptomyces mayonensis. GTDB lineage: Bacteria > Actinomycetota > Actinomycetes > Streptomycetales > Streptomycetaceae > Streptomyces > Streptomyces mayonensis. The sequence goes on from NZ_JACBYP010000002.1 coordinate 109,755, forward strand.
TGTCGTAGTTGACCAGGCGGTGGCAGTGGTTCTGGAGGTCGATGCCCTCGCCGGCGGCGTCGGTGGCGAGGAGGATGCGGACCCTGCCCTCGGCGCGGGACGGCTCGGTCTGGAAGCCGAGGCGGATGCGCTCGCGTTCCTCGGTCGACAGGCCGCCGTGCAGGCGCTCGACGCGGCCGTTGTCGGTGAGTTCCTCCTGCTGGAGGAGGTCGTGGAGCCACTCCTGGGTGTCGCGGTACTCGGTGAAGACGACGACCCGTTCGTTGGTCCAGTGCTTGCCGTCGGACGTCCGGCAGATGGCCTTGATCTCGCGGATCAGGGCTTCGGCCTTGGAGTCGGGGGCGGCCTCGTGGGTGAGGGCCCAGCGCTCCATCTCCTGGAGCAGGTCGAGTTCCTGACCGTCCTCGGCGGGGGTGAGGGAGGTGGAGCGGGTCAGGGCATCGTCCTCGGCGTCGACCAGGCCGGTGTCGTCGAGGTCGGCGACGAGGTCGGCGAACTCCTCGAGCCACTCGGGGACTTCGGCGGCGGCCGAGCGACCGCGCGCGGGGCCGCCGGTGTCCTCCAGGTGGGAGAGGTAGACCTGGACGGTGTGCAGGAAGGCGGCCGGGGAGGAGAAGAGGCGCTTCTTCAGCAGCAGGGTCACCAGGTCGGCCGCCCGGCGCCCGCCCCGGGCCTTCGGGGTGAGCTTCTTGCGGCGCAGCTCGGCGAACGAGCCGAGCAGTTCGTGGATCGCCCGCTCCTGCCGCGTGTAGTCGACGGAGAGCTCGCGCGTGACGCGGGTGCGGAAGCGGGGCGTGCCGTCGGCGTTCGTGACCGTCGACTTCAGGCGGCGTACGACGGTGTCCTTCAGCGCCTCCCTGTCGGGGTCGACGCCGCGGGCGAAGCGCTGGTCGTCGATGAGTTCGAGAAGGGCGGTGTACGACTCGGGGTAGCCGTTGTGCGGGGTGGCGGAGAGGAAGAGGCGGTGTTCGAAGTGCGGGACGAGGCGCCGGATCAGCTTCGTCTGCTGGGAGTCGACGGCGTACACCTGCTTGGGTGCGGCGGGCGCGACGTGGTGGGCCTCGTCGAGGACGAGGAGGTCGAAGAAGCGCTTGTGCTCGCCGTCGGTGCTCTCCTCGGGGGCGCCGATGACCTCGTCGAGGAGCCGCTGGGCCTTCTGGCCGCGCAGCCAGGGCAGGGAGACGATGGTGAGCGGGTGGACGCGGAAGGGGTTGGCCGCTGTGCCGTGGGTGCGGCGCAGGCGGGCGCAGTGCTCGGAGTCGACGATGGTGAACTCGAGGCCGAACTTTTCGGCCATCTCGTCGCGCCACTTGAGGGTGAGGCCGGCCGGGCAGACGACCATGGTGCGGCGGGCCCGGCCGCGCAGCAGCAGTTCCTGGACAACGAGTCCGGCCTCGATGGTCTTGCCGAGGCCGACGTCGTCGGCGAGGAGGAGGTTGACGCGGGGTGCGCCGACGGCGCGGGAGACCGGCTCCAGCTGGTACGGCTCGACGGCGACGCCGGAGCGGAACGGGGCCTGGAGGGTCTTGGCGTCGGCGGAGGCCACGGCGGACCAGCGGACCGCGTCGAGGAACGCGGCGAGGCGGCTCGGGGAGTCGTATGCGCCGGTGGAGGCGTCGGGGAGGGAGCCGGCGGGCAGGACACGGCGGCCTGGTTCGACCTCCCAGATGACGGAGAGGGTGTCGCCGAAGCGGCCGTCGGCGACGGACTGGAGGTGGACGAGGGTGGCGGGCCTGCGCGTCTCGACGCCGTCGCCGGCCCCGGGAGCGTCGGGGGCCTGGGACGGCTCGACGCGGGCGACCACCCAGGACTGGCCGCGCACCTCGACGAGGTTGCCCTCCTCGGGGAGCTGTTCGGCCTCTGTCCGCTCGGTGTCGCGCTGGGCTGCTGGCGTCATGGGCGCTGTTCCCCTCGGGTGTCTCCTGCGGCCGTCCGTAGACAGTGTCCTGTCTCCCCTCCGGGCGGCGCGGTCGCAGCGTAACACGCAGCATTGCCTGTGAACATAGATTACGAAACCATCGGGGTCCGGTCAAGTCAGGTCACGCGATGCGGCCGAGCCGGTCCAGCAGGGTGCGGGCCCGCCCGTGCCGGGGTGCGGGAGCGGGAAGGATCCGGTCCTCGTCGTCGGCCAGCCGCTTCAGCAGTTCCCTGGCCGCGTGGCGCTCGCCCGTGCGGGCCAGCAGTACGGCGATCTCGTACCGGGTGTCCAGCACGCCGGGGTCGTCCGGACCGAGGAGGCTGCGCTGCTCGGCGAGGACCGACTTCAGTTCGTCCAGTGCCTCTCGGCTGCGGCCGAGGCCGCCCACGCACAGGGCGTGCCCGGCGCGGGCGGCGAGGACATCGGCCCGGCCGAGGCCGGGGTCGGCCAGGAGGTCGCCGTACTCCTCCAGGGCGCGGGCGGGCCGACCCGACCGGCGGACGCCGTCGATCTCCGCCAGCCGGGGGTGCGGGATCACCGGTTTCGGCGAGCGCGGCGGGGCAGGTGCCCAGACGGCTGCCCGTGCGGCCACCTCGGTCGCGGAGGCGGGCCGGTCCTGCGGCTTCTTCTCGAGCAGCGCCTCCACCAGTTCCCGCAGTCCGGCCGGGACGCCGGGGCGGCGCTCGTCGAGCGGTGGCACAGGGTCGTGCGCGTGCCGGTGGTAGAGCAGGAACTGGCTGCCAGCGGCGAAGGGCGGGTCGCCGGTGAGCAGTTCGTAGAGGACGCAGCCCAGCGAGTAGAGGTCGCTGGCTGGCACCGTCTCCCCCACGGCCTGCTCCGGGGCCATGTACATCACCGTGCCGGGCGTGCCGTTCGCCGCGGTGAAGCGGGTCTCGCCGGGCTGCGGGTCGAGGGCGGCGGCGACACCGAAGTCGAGGACCTTGAGGTCACCGTCGGGGGTGAGCATCAGGTTCGACGGCTTGAGGTCGCGGTGCACGACGTTCTCGGCGTGGGCGTAGGCGAGCACCTCGGCCGTGCGCCGGGTGATGGCCGCGGCGCGCTCGACGGACAGCGGGCCGTCGCTCTCGAGGACGGCGTCGAGAGCCCGGCCGGGGACGAGGTCCATGACGAGGTAGAGCCGGCCCTCGTGGCTGCCGTGGTCGTGGACGGCGGGGATGCCCGGGTGGCGCAGGCGGCTGGTGAGACTCGCCTCGCGGAGGAAGCGGCGCTCCAGGGAGGTGAAGTCCGCGGCCCCCGGGTTGGGCGCGAGGAGCTTCACGGCGACCTCGCCGCCGCGGTCCGGGTCGTGCGCCGCCCACACGACGCCCATGCCGCCCCGGCCCAGCTCCCGGGTGAGCTCGTAACGTCCCAGGCTTCGCCGCATCGCGCCCGTCCCCAGTTCCAGTCCCGGCGCCCGTGGCGCCCTTCACTCCCCTGTGTCCGGGGGCCGGCTCGTGCACCCGGTCGGTGGGGTCATCTTCGCACCCTTCACGCAAGGCTCGGGCCTTGCGGGACCAGGAAGGGGCGGCGGGGGTCCTCCGGTGGGCCGGGCCGGACGGCCAGCCGGGGGTCGGGGGCCGGCAGGTAGGGGGCAAGGGCCGCGTACACCTCGGCCGCGCGGGACGGGCGGTCGTCCGGTCGCTTGGCGAGCAGGGCGGTGACCAGTTCCCGCAGGCCGCGCGGGACGTCCACTCCGGAGTCCTCGATCACGGGCGGCGGCGAGGTGAGGTGGTGGGTCGCCAGCAGGGCCGGCTGGTCCGTGGCGAAGGGGGTCTCGCCGGTGAGCATGTGGTGCAGCAGGCAGCCGACGGCGTAGAGGTCGCTGCGTCCGTCGAGCGGGTCCTGCCCGGTGAGCAGTTCGGGCGAGGCGCACGCGATGTTGCCGATGCTCTCGCCCGTCATGGTCAGCCGCGGGTCGGTGTCGCCCAGGACCTTCACCAGCCCGAAGTCCAGGATTTTCACCACGCCGTCCCCGCGGACCATGATGTTCTGGGTCTTGAGGTCGCGGTGGACGAGACCGGCGGCGTGGGCGGCCGACAGGCCGGCGCACAGCTGGGCCGCGACGGCCGCGGCCGCGGGCACGTCGAACCGGCCGTCGTCCTGCTGGTCGAAGAGGAATTCGAGGGTGGTGCCCTCGATCAGTTCCATGACCAGGCAGCAGGTGCCGTCCGTGATCGACGCGTCGAAGACGGTGGTCGTGTTGGGGTGGTGGAGGCGCGCCGCGGCCTTCGCCTCCCGCCGGAATCGCCGCAGGGCCTTTTCCCTGCTCGGGGGAACGGCGAGCAGGTCGGCGGCGACCGTTTTCACGGCCACGGGCCGTTCCAGGCGGATGTCCCGTGCTTGCCACACGTGGCCCATCAGCCCTCGGCCGAGCACCGATGTGAGTTGGTAGCGGTCCATGAGCACTGCCCCAGGCGTGAATTTCTGCATTTGGCCCGTCCTCCACATGATCCACACAACGCACGCAGGCATCTTCACTGTGAACAAAGTCAATGAGCGTAGTAGCCTCTCATGTGCAGCCCCACTGCAGAGACCCGCCTGCCACCGGTCGGCACTCCGGCCCGTACGCACGTCCCCAGCACCTCGGAGTTTGTCGATGAGTACAACCGGTTCCGTACCCGTCAGCCTTGCCGAGATCGCCCGGATCGCCGGGGTGGGACGTGCCGCGGTGAGCAACTGGCGGCGGCGTCACGGCTCCTTCCCCACGCGCATCGGGGGCACGGACGTCAGTCCCCAGTTCTCCCTGGCGGAGGTCGAGCAGTGGCTGCGGGACAACGGCAAGCTCGACAGCATCGCGGGGCGTGAGCTTCTGTGGCCCCGGTTCGAAGTGCTCGGCAGCAGGGACGAGTCGGGCCTGGCCATCGCCGAGGCGGCGCACCGCATGCGTTCGCCACGCGCACGCTCTTCGCGGGTGAAACTCTCCGCGGAGGCCGAACGGCTAGCGGTCGAGGCAGCGAAGTTGGGGCGGAACGAGGGGGCGCGCGAGACGTTCGAGTTCCTGCTCCAGCGGTGGCTCGAGACCCATGTGCGTCAGTTGAGCACGACGCCTCCGCCGCTCGCCTCCCTGATGGCACGGATCGGGTTCGACCTCCGCGTCGGCGGGCTCGACGACGGACTCACTGTCCTCGACCCGGCCTGCGGCACCGGGCACTTGGCGGCAGCTGCCGTGCAGGAGTGCGCGAGTCCGGGTGTGCGGGTGCTGGCGTGCGAGCGGGACCCCTCACTCGCCGCGTTGGCCTCCGCCCGCCTGGCGTTCGTCGGGGACGACCACGACGTCCGCGCGGAGATCGCCACGGCCGACTCTTTGCGCGAGGACCCGTTCGCCGATGTGCGGGCGGACGTCGCACTGTGCAATCCGCCGTTCAACGAACGTGACTGGGGCTACGAGGAACTCGCCACCGACCAGCGCTGGACGTACGGTCTCCCGCCACGCACCGAGCCGGAACTGGCCTGGGTGCAGCACCTGCTCGCCCGCCTCGAGCCTGGCGGGACAGCCGTCGTCGTCCTGCCTCCCGCGGTCGCCTCACGCAAGGCCGGCCGACGCATCAGAGGCTCCCTGCTGCGTACCGGCGCACTCCGAGCCGTGGTGGCTCTCCCGCCCGGCAGCGCTCAACCGCACAGCGTCTCGCTCCAGTTGTGGATCCTCAGAGCCACTCCCGAGGGCCCGGGGGCGGCTTCGCCCGGCCAGGACGCGCTACTGGTCGACGCGACGCGCTTCGCGCGAACCGGCGGGCGGGAGTCCGGCCCCGGCTGGGAGCCGCTTCAGGCCTTTGTCCTCTCCGCGCTGCAAGCCCTCGACCGCTCGGACGCGGAGCTGCCGGACGGCGCCGTCCGGGTTCCCCTCATCGATCTTCTGGACGACGAGGTGGACGTCACGCCCGGGCGCTACACCTCGGTGAGTACCGAGCCGTCCGGCCCGGAGCTCTCAACGGTCTGGAAAGAAGTGGGATCGACGCTGACCGACCTGGGCCGTTGGGCCGAGAGCCTGGCGGAACTGGAGTTCGACGGCGACAGGCCACAGACCACGGTCGGTGTCGGGGACCTCGTCAAGGCCTGCGCTCTGTCGTTGCGCGCCGGGCAGCAGCCACTGGACGGTGCGGTGGCATCCGGCCAGAACTCCGTGCCCCTTCTCACCGTTGCCGACCTGCTGGCGGACGGCGCTCCCAGCGGATTCGTCGCCGCCGAATCGGCGCCTGTGATCGCCGAGGAGGGTGATGTCGTGGTCGCCGGTGTCGTGCGGGCGTTCAAGGCCTGGGTTCACGAGGGGCCTCCGACGGCCCTGGGGCCGCAGTTGCACGCCCTGCGGGTGGACCCGGCGAAGCTGGACGCCCACTTCCTGGCCGGCTGTTTGCGCGCGCCGTCCAACGGACGTCAGGCAGGCACCCACGCCTCCAGTTCGTCACGGGTCGACATCCGGCGCCTGCAGGTTCTCCAACTCCCTCTGGCGGAACAGGCCGCGTACGCCGAGGTCTTCCGGAGCCTCAGGGACTTCGAGACACGACTCGTCGATGCCGACGGCGCGGGCAGGAAACTGGTGAACGACGTATCCGATCTGCTCGCCGCAGGCGGGCTCGACGTCTGACCTCACCCGAGGTCCTCCAGAAGCAGATCGAGCGCCGCTCGTACCTCGGCATTCGGCCGACCGCGTGGCGCGCGTCCGCCCGGTCGGCTCACTGTCCTGTGCTCCGTGACCTTGCGGCACAACGTCTCGCCGGAGCCTGGCGCAGCGTCCTCTCGACGTCGGCGTTGGCGAGCGGCGACTGCAGGGCGAGCAGGGCGGTGTCGTCGCCCGGGGAACCCGATCAGCCAAGTGGATCGTCCTGATGGGCAAGGACGAGTGGACGGGAAACGATGGTGGAATGGGCGGGCCGTGGTGCGGCTTCGGCAGTGAACGCGACGCGACGGTGGGTGGGACGTCCGGCACGGACTCGGCGCACGGATGGGCCGGGCCTGTCTGCCTGGACGCGGGGACGAGCGTCGGCCGTGGCCGCAGTGCTCACGGCCGTACTACTGGTGTTCCACAGGGCAGTACCCAACCGCCCGGGCGGCCTGGGCAGTCTGCTGGAGTCGTTCCTGCCGTGGCTCGGCGTGCCGGTCGTGGTGCTGCTCGTCCTGGCGCTGGTGCGCCGCTCGCCCCTGGCGCTGGTGGCCCTGCTCCTCCCGGTGGCGGCCTGGACGTATCTCTTCGGCGGACTCCTCCTGCCCGCGCCGGACCCCGGCGCCGACGACCTGGTCGTGGTGCAGCACAACGTCAGTGACGAGAACCCCGACCCCGCGGGCACGGCCCGTGCCCTGGTCCGCGCCGAGCCGGACCTGATAGCGCTGGAGGAGTTGGTGTCGCCGGCGCTGGAGGTCTACGCCGAAACCCTCGCCCCGGACTACCCGTACCGAACGGTCCGGGGCACGGTGGGGCTCTGGTCGAAGCATCCGCTCAGCGGAACCGGCCCGCTGGACATCGCGCCGCAGGGGATCGGAGAGGGGTGGGAGCGCGGGCTGCGGGCCGTGGCGCACACGCCGCGCGGCGAGCTCGCCGTCCACGTCGCGCACCTGCCGTCCGTCCGGGTCCGGGCGAGCGGCCTGGCGGCGTCCTGGCGGGACGAGAGCGCGGGGCTGCTGGGCGACGCCCTGGCGGCGGAGGAGCAGCCCCGGGTGGTCCTGCTCGGCGACCTCAACGGCACGGTCGACGACCGGGCGCTGGACCCGCTGACCAGCAGGCTGAACGTGGCGGAGCGGGGCGTCGCCCTCAGCTTCCCCGCCTCCTTCCCGGTGGCCCGGATCGACCAGGTGATGGCTCGCGGGGCGACCGTCGCGAGCGTGCGGACGCTGTCCGCCACCGGCAGCGACCACCTGCCGGTCGCCGCCCGCATCACCTGGGACTGACCCGCGTCACCCGGTGCCGAACGGGGCGAACGGCCCGTGTCCGGAGCATGCGGACGCAGGCCGCGAACGGCGACGGGCGAGCAAGCCGCTTGCGGTGCTTGCGTTAGCCTTTCGCGTGTGACGCGACGACTTGCTCAGGTGGCGAAGAAGGTTGGGGTCAGCGAGGCCACGGTCAGCCGGGTGCTCAACGGCAAGCCGGGGGTTTCCGAGGCGACCCGGCAGTCCGTGCTGAGCGCGCTGGACGTCCTGGGCTACGAGCGGCCCACTCAGCTGCGGGGCGAGCGCGCACGGCTGGTCGGGCTCGTGCTGCCGGAGTTGCAGAACCCGATCTTCCCCGCGTTCGCCGAGGTCATCGGGGGTGCGCTGGCCCAGCAGGGGCTGACCCCGGTGCTGTGCACGCAGACCAAGGGCGGCGTCTCCGAGGCCGACTACGTCGAGTTGCTCCTCCAGCAACAGGTCTCCGGCGTCGTCTTCGCGGGCGGGCTGTTCGCGCAGGCCGACGCGCCGCACGACCACTACCGTCTGCTCGCCGAGCGCAACATCCCCGTGGTTCTGATCAACGCGTCGATCGAGAACCTGGACTTCCCGTGCATCGCCTGCGACGACGCCGTGGCCGTCGAGCAGTCCTGGCGGCACCTGGTCTCCCTCGGACACGAGCGCATCGGGCTGGTGCTCGGCCCCTCCGACCACATCCCGTCCCGCAGGAAACTGGCCGCCGCCCGCGAGACGGCCGCGGCCATGAACGCCGTACTGCCCGACGCCCACGTGGAACGCGCCATGTTCTCCCTCGAAGGCGGCCAGGCAGCCACCACCCGCCTCCTCGACCGCGGCGTCACCGGCATCATCTGCGCCAGCGACCCCCTCGCCCTCGGCGCCGTCCGCGCAGCCCGCCGCCGCGGCCTCCACGTACCCCACGACGTCTCCGTCGTCGGCTACGACGACTCCGCCTTCATGACCTGCACCGAACCACCCCTCACCACCGTCCGCCAACCCATCGAAGCCATGGGACGCGCAGCCGTCGACCTCCTCTGCGCACAAATCCAAGGCACCGAAGTCCCCCACGGAGAGCTGCTCTTCGAACCCGAACTCGTCGTCCGCGGCTCCACCGCACAGGCTTCCGGCGGCTAGGGGCCCTCGCCCTCTCAGCACCGTCTTGTGACCGCAAGTTCCTTGCGGGAAATGACAGCTGCTTGCGACTACTCGACGTAGCTCGTGAAAGCGGCTGATCCGAGGCATGCACCGGCGCCTGCCCGGGCTTTACCAGCCGCATCCGGCCCTGCCGTGCGGCGACTTCGCGTTGCCCATCCTGTAGACGACTCTACATTTCTCTGCAACTCTGCGAGCCGTCGACGTAAATGTCAGAGAACATTGAGTGTCTACCTGATGTGGGGACAGATGAGAAACCGGAACCGGAGATCACGTGCCCTGTGCACGGTGGTCGCGACCAGTCTCCTGGCGCTGGGAGGACCGCTGCTGTCGGCCACGGCAGCCGGTGGTCCCAACATCGCCGTGGGGGACGCCACGGCGGCGAGCAGCTCGCTCGGTGGGTACGGCGCCGCCAACATCACCGACGGCAACCAGAGTTCGTACTGGCAGAGCGCCGGCAGCAGCCTGCCCCAGTGGGTCCAGACCGACCTCGGTGCCACCGAGCGCATCGACGAGGTCGTGCTGAGACTGCCGGCCGGCTGGGAGAGCCGCGACCAGACGCTCGCCGTCCAGGGCAGCGCCGACGGCAGAAGTTTCAGCACGCTGAAGACGTCCGCCACCTACGCCTTCGACCCGGGTTCGGGCAACACGGTCACCGTGTCCTTCCCCGCCGCGCAGACCCGGTTCGTGCGGGTGAACATCACCGCCAACACCGGCTGGCAGGCGGCCCAGCTCTCCGAGCTGGAGGTGCACGCGGCCGGGGAGGCGTCCACCGACCTCGCCGAGGGGCGCCGGCTGACCGCGAGCAGTTCCACGGGGGCGTACACCCCGGGCAACGGCAACGACGGGAACAGGGCCACCTACTGGGAGAGCGACAACAACGCCCTGCCGCAGTGGATCCAGGCCGACCTCGGCTCGTCCCGCCGTGTGGACCGCGTCGTGCTGCGGCTGCCGGGCGGCTGGCCGTCCCGCAGCCAGACCCTGAAGATCCAGGCCAGTGAGAACGGCTCGGACTTCACCGACCTGACGGCTGCCAAGGCGTACACCTTCGACGCGGCGGGCGGTCGGTCGGCCGCGATCACCTTCGACGCGGCCACCGCGCGCTACGTGCGGGTCTTGGTGAGCGCCAACACCGGTCAGCCCGCGGCCCAGGTCTCCGAGCTGGAGGTCTACGGTCCGGAGTCGGGCGACACACAGGCCCCGACCACCCCCGCGAACCTGGCGTTCACCGAGCCGGCCACCGGCCAGATCAGGCTGACCTGGAACGAGTCCTCGGACGACACGGCCGTCACCGGGTACGACATCTACGCCAACGGCGACCTGCTGACCTCCGTCGCCGGTGACGTCACCGCGTACACCGACACCAGGCCGGCCGGTACGACGGTCACGTACTACGTGCGCGCCAAGGACGCGGCCGGCAACCAGTCGGGCAACAGCGACTCGGTCACCCGCCGCGCCGACACCGGCGACACCCAGGCGCCCACCGCGCCCGCGAACCTGGCGCTCACCGAACCGGAACCGGGTCGGATCGAGCTGACCTGGGACACCTCCACCGACGACAAAGGTGTCACCGGGTACGACGTCTACGCCAACAACCAGCTCCGCAAGAGCGTCGCCGGAGACGTCACCACCTACACCGACACCCAGCCGGCGTCGGCCAACGTGACCTACTTCGTGCGGGCCAAGGACGCGGCGGGCAACGAGTCGGCCGACAGCAACTCCGTGATCCGGAACGGGACCAAGGAGGGCTCGAACCTGGCCGTCGGCAAGCCGATCTCCGCCTCGTCCGTGATCCACACCTACGTCGCCGAGAACGCCAACGACAACAGCACCTCGACCTACTGGGAGGGCGCGGCGGGCAGTTACCCGAACACGCTCACCCTGAAGCTCGGCGCCGACGCGGACATCAGCGAGGTCGTGCTCAGACTCAACCCCGACCGGGGCTGGTCGAAGCGCACCCAGCGCATCGAGGTGCTCGGACGCGGCCAGGACGCGAACGACTTCACCGCTCTGGTCGCCGCGAAGGACTACGTCTTCGACCCGGCGAGCGGCGGCAACAGCGTGACGATACCGGTCGGCGACCGGGCCGCCGACGTCCAGCTGAAGCTCAGCTCCAACACCGGGGCCACGGCCGGGCAGATCGCCGAGTTCGAGGTGGTCGGCGTTCCGGCGCCCAATCCCGACCTTGAGGTGACCGGGCTGAGCACCTCGCCCGCCTCGCCCGTCGAGTCCGACGAGATCACCGTGTCCGCCACGGTCCGCAACAGCGGCGCCGCGGACGCTCCGGCGGCCGAGGCCGCCCTCCGGCTGGGCGACACCGAGGTCGCCACCGTCGACGTCCCCGCCCTGAAGGCGGGCGCCGAGAGCACGGTCAGCGCCTCCGTCGGGGCGCGGGACGCCGGGTCCTACGAGCTGAGCGCGGTCGCCGACGAGGCGAACGAGATCATCGAGGAGAACGAGACCAACAACACCTACACGCGTCCGGAGCCCCTGGTCGTCAAGCCGGTCCAGAGTTCCGACCTGGTCGCCACGACCGTCACCACCTCGCCGTCGAGCCCGTCCGCCGGGGACGACGTCGCCTTCGAGGTCGCGCTCAGGAACCAGGGCACCCAGGACTCGGCGGGCGGCAGTCACGAAGTGACCCTCACCGTGCTGGACTCGAAGGGCGACACCGTCAAGACGCTGACCGGCGCACACTCCGGTGTCGTCGCGGCCGGCAGGACGAGCCCCGCGGTGGACCTGGGCACCTGGAAGGCGGCCAACGGCTCGTACACCCTGAAGGTCACGGTCGCCGACGACGCGAACGAACTGCCGGTCAAGCGGGAGAACAACACCTCCACGCAGGCGCTGTTCGTCGGGCGCGGGGCCAACATGCCGTACGACATGTACGAGGCGGAGGACGGCACGGTCGGCGGCGGTGCGAAGGTGGTCGGGCCGAACCGGACCATCGGCGACCTCGCGGGCGAGGCCTCCGGCCGCAGAGCGGTCCAGCTGGACGAGACCGGCGAGTACGTCGAGTTCACCACCCGGGCCGACACCAACACCCTGGTGACCCGCTTCTCCATCCCGGACGCACCGGGCGGCGGCGGCATCGACGCGACGCTCAACGTCTATGTCGACGGCGTCATGAGGAAGGCGCTCCCGCTCACCTCCAAGTACGCCTGGCTGTACGGGAACGAGGCATCCCCCGGCAACGCACCGAGCGCGGGCGCGCCCCGGCACGTCTACGACGAGGCGCATCTGATGCTGGACGAGACCGTGCCGGCGGGCAGCAAAATCCGGCTGCAGAAGGACGCCGCGAACAGCACCGACTACGCGATCGACTTCGTCAACCTGGAGCAGGTCGCCGAGGTGCCCAACCCCGACCCGGCGGCGTACGCGGTGCCGGACGGGTTCACGCACCAGGACGTGCAGAACGCGCTCGACAAGGTGCGCATGGACACCTCCGGCACGCTGGTCGGTGTGTACCTGCCGGCGGGCGACTACCAGACGTCGAGCAAGTTCCAGGTGTACGGCAAGGCGGTGAAGGTGGTCGGCGCTGGCCCCTGGTTCACGAAGTTCCACGCGCCCACGACGCAGGACAACACCGACGTCGGCTTCCGTGCCGAGGCGAGCGCCAAGGGCTCGTCGTTCTCGGACTTCGCCTACTTCGGTAACTACACCTCCCGCATCGACGGGCCGGGCAAGGTGTTCGACTTCTCCAACGTGTCGGACATCGTGATCGACAACATCTGGAACGAGCACATGGTGTGCCTGTACTGGGGCGCGAACACCGACCGGATCACGATCAGGAACTCCCGGATCCGCAACATGTTCGCCGACGGCATCAACATGACCAACGGCTCGACCGACAACCTGGTCTCCAACAACGACGCCCGGGCGACCGGGGACGACAGCTTCGCGCTCTTCTCGGCGATCGACGCCGGGGGCGCGGACATGAAGGACAACGTGTACGAGAACCTGTCGACGACGCTGACCTGGCGTGCGGCGGGTCTCGCGGTCTACGGCGGGTACAACAACACCTTCCGCAACATCCACATCGCGGACACCCTGGTCTACTCGGGCATCACGATCAGCTCGCTGGACTTCGGCTATCCGATGAACGGGTTCGGCACCGATCCGACGACCTTCGAGAACATCTCGATCGTGCGGGCCGGCGGGCACTTCTGGGGCGGGCAGACCTTCCCGGGCATCTGGGTGTTCTCGGCGTCCAAGGTGTTCCAGGGCATCAGGGTCAACAACGTCGACATCGTCGACCCGACCTACAGCGGCATCATGTTCCAGACGAACTACGTGGGCGGGCAGCCGCAGTACCCCATCAAGGACACCGTCTTCACCGACGTGTCCGTGACGGGCGCCCGCAAGAGCGGCGACGAGTTCGACACGAAGTCCGGTTTCGGTCTCTGGGCCAACGAGATGCCGGAGGCGGGACAGGGCCCGGCGGTGGGCGAGGTCACCTTCAACGGGCTGAGGCTGGAGGACAACGCCGTGGACGTCAGGAACACCACGTCCACCTTCAAGATCGTTCGCAACCCCTAGGCGCGGGGCCGACAGGTTTTCTGTCGGTCTGATCACGGACTGGCGCAAGTCTCTTGCGAGGCTTGCGCTAGTCTTGCGTTCGTGACACGACGACTTGCTCAGGTGGCGAAAAAGGTTGGGGTCAGCGAGGCCACGGTCAGCCGGGTGCTCAACGGCAAGCCGGGAGTTTCGGAGGCGACCCGGCAGTCCGTGCTGAGCGCGTTGGACGTCCTGGGCTACGAGCGGCCCACCCAGCTGCGGGGCGAGCGCGCACGGCTCGTGGGGCTCGTGCTGCCGGAGCTGCAGAACCCGATCTTCCCGGCCTTCGCGGAGGTCATCGGGGGTGCGCTGGCCCAGCAGGGGCTGACCCCGGTGCTGTGCACCCAGACCAAGGGCGGCGTCTCCGAGGCCGACTACGTCGAACTCCTCCTCCAGCAGCAGGTCTCCGGCGTCGTCTTCGCCGGCGGCGGGCTCTTCGCGCAGGCCGACGCGCCGCACGACCACTACCGCCTCCTCGCCGAACGCAACATCCCCGTCGTGCTCGTCAACGCCTCCATCCCGGATCTGGGCTTCCCGTGCATCGCCTGCGACGACGCCGTGGCCGTGGGCCAGTCCTGGCGGCACCTGGCGTCGCTGGGGCACGAGCGCATCGGGCTGGTGCTCGGCCCCTCCGACCACATCCCCTCCCGCAGGAAACTGGCCGCCGCCCGGCAAGCGGCCGAGGCCATGGACGCCGTACTGCCCGACGCCCACGTGGAACGCGCCATGTTCTCCCTCGAAGGCGGCCAGGCAGCCGCCACCCGCCTCCTCGACCGCGGCATCACCGGCATCATCTGCGCCAGCGACCCCCTCGCCCTCGGCGCCGTCCGCGCAGCCCGCCGACGCGCACTCCACGTACCCCACGACGTCTCCGTCGTCGGCTACGACGACTCCGCCTTCATGACCTGCACCGAACCACCCCTCACCACCGTCCGCCAACCCATCGAAGCCATGGGACGCGCAGCCGTCGACCTCCTCTGCGCACAAATCCAAGGCACCGAAGTCCCCCACAGGGAGCTGCTCTTCGAACCCGAACTCGTCGTCCGCGGCTCCACCGCACAGGCTTCCGGCGGGTAGCGGCATCTCAACATCTTCAAGGACCTGTCGAGCAATTACGAAATCAGCGCGAGATATTGCGTTCACTTGTTCACGGTGGTTGAGTGAGCGGCGCCCCACAACGCATCGGCGGTGGGGCGCCTTCCACGTTCATGCCCGAAGGGGACCACCCATGAGAAGTGCTCGGTTCCGCCGTACTCGCCGTGCCGGCGCCATCACGCTCGTCTCCGCTCTCACTCTGACCGCTCTGGCCGCCTGCGGCACGAGCAGCAGCGACGACGGCGGCGGTTCCGAAGGCGGCAGCGGATCCTCCGACCCGGCTGCACCCCTGGACCCGAAGACCAAGGTGACGATCACCATCGACTGCATGCCGCCGACGGCGAAGGCGGCCGAGTTGAAGGAGTGGAAGGAGGACGTCAAGGCGTTCAACGAGATCTACCCCAACGTCACCGTCGAGGGCCGCTCCACTCCGGGCCAGTGTCTGGAGCCGCCGCGCTTCACCGCGATGCTCAAGGCCAAGTCGCAGCCCGACGTCTTCTACACGTACTTCACCGACCTGCCGCAGGTGCTGGACAACGACGGCGCCGAGGACATCACCGCGTACGTCAACGACAAGACCGTTCCGCTGCTGAAGGACATCGACCCCGACGTCCTCGGCCAGCTCAAGCACGAGAACAAGCTCTACGGCCTGCCCACCAGCAACTACACGATGGGCCTGCTGATCAACCGCAAGCTCTTCGAGCAGGCCGGTCTCGACCCGGACGCCCCGCCGCGCACCTGGGACGAGGTCCGCACCGCCGCCAGGAAGATCGCCGATCTGGGCGACGGCATCGCCGGTTTCGGCGAGTACAGCGCGGGCAACACCGGCGGCTGGCACTTCACTGCCCAGATGTACAGCCGCGGCGCCGGGGTGGTCGACGAGAGCGGCAAGAAGGCGACGTTCAACGACGGGACCGGCAAGGCGGTCGCCGAGAACCTGCACGCCATGCGCTGGGAGGACGGCAGCATGGGCAAGACCCAGCTGCTCAAGTGGGGCGACCTCCAGAAGCAGATCGCCACGGACAAGCTCGGCATGTTCCTGGCCGCGCCGGACGACATCACGTACATGGTCCAGCAACTGGGCGCCGACTACGAGAACTTCGGCATGGGCCCGATCCCGGGCGAGAAGAACACCCTCGCCGGCGGCAACAGCTACATGATCAAGAAGGGCATCTCCGCCGACAAGATCAAGGCGGCCGTCGCCTGGCTGAACTTCGAGAACCTCAGCGTCGGCAAGGGGCAGTTCGACTGGGCCCGCAAGCAGACCGACAAGCTGCCGGTGGGTCTGCCGCAGCCCAACTTCTGGCTGAACGAGTCGAAGAAGAAGGACGACGCGGCCCGGCTCGAACACGCCACCATGCCGGTCGAGAACTTCAAGGCGTTCATGGACAACCCGGTCCCGGCCATGGCCGAACCGCCGAAGGCCCAGGAGGTCTACAAGGTCCTGGACAACGTGATGTCCGGTCTCCTCACCAACGAGGACGCCGACGTCGACAAGCTGCTGTCCACCGCGGAGCAGCAGGTGAACCAGGTTCTGGCCACGCAGTGACCGGCTCCCTCGGGGGGCGGGCCGCACCGCCCCCCGGGGCCCATGAGAGCAGCCCCGAGGAGCGACGATGTCGGCCCCCAGCCTGACCCCGAGCAAGACGGCGAGACCCCGCCCCCCTCAGCCGCCGGCCGACGGCCCGCCCCGGCGCGGCGGTTCGTTCGGCAGGAGTCTGAGGCGCAACCTCACCGCGCACGGATTCCTGATCGGAGCGGTCCTCTGCTTCGCGTTCTTCTCCTGGTACCCGATGGTCCGGGAGTTCTTCCTCGCCTTCCAGAAGACGGACCAGGGCGAGGTCTCCTGGGTCGGCATGGACAACCTGTCCACGGTCTTCAACGACCCGGCCTTCTGGCAGGCCTGGCGCAACACCCTGCTGTACACCGTGCTGGCCCTGGTCCTCGGCTTCGCCGTGCCCTTCGTCGTCGCGATCGTCATCAACGAACTGCGGCACGGCAAGGGCTACCTGCGCCTGCTGGTCTACCTGCCGGTGATGCTGCCGCCGGTTGCCTCCGTACTGCTCTTCAAGTACCTGTACGACCCCGGTTACGGCATGCTCAACGAGGTCTTCGGGTTCTTCGGACTGCCCGAGCAGCAGTGGCTGCAGGATCCGGACCTCTCCCTGCTCTCCGTGGTCATCGCCTCGACGTGGATGAACATGGGAGGCGCCGCGCTCATCTACCTGGCCGCGCTCCAGGGCATCCCCGGTGAGCTGTACGAGGCGGCGGAGCTGGACGGGGCAGGGCTGCTGCGCAAGATCTGGCACGTGACGATCCCGCAGACGCGGCTCGTCCTGTCCCTGATGCTGCTGATGCAGATCATCTCCACGATGCAGGTCTTCGTGGAGCCCTTCCTGCTCACCGGCGGTGCCGGCCCCGAGGGCTCGACCACCACGGTGGTGTACCTGATCTACCAGTACGCCTTCAACTTCAACGACTACGGTGCCGCGGCGGCCCTCGGCCTGCTGCTCCTCGTACTCCTCGCCGGGTTCTCGGCGGCGTACGTGAAGCTCAGCCGCACCGGGGACGAGTAGAGCCGGGGGAATCGACCGATGTCCACACGCACACTGATCTCACCGGCTCAACTGGCCCGTCCTCGCGGCAGACTGCTGTACTGGGTGGTGTTCGGCCTCGTCGTCGCGCTGTTCACCGTGGTGTTCCTCGGGCCGATGTACTGGATGGTCTCCAGCGGCTTCAAGGACACCCAGGAGGTCGTGCAGACCCCGCCGGCGCTGGTCCCCGAGTCCTTCCGGCCGGAGAACTACTCCGACGCCTGGAACGTCATGGACCTGGCCGGACTGCTGGCGAACACGCTGTTCTACGCGTTCGGCGCACTCGCCTTCCAGCTGGTGTTCGACGTCGCGGCGGCGTACTCGCTGTCCAAGCTCCGGCCGGTCCTCGGCAAGGCCGTCCTCGGTCTGATGCTGGCGACGCTGATGATCCCGGCGACCGTGCTGGTCGTGCCGCAGTACCTGACGGTCCTCGACGTGCCGGTCTTCGAACGGAACCTGCTGAACACGCCGTGGGCGATCTGGCTGCCCTCGGTGACCAACGCCTTCAACATCTTCCTGCTGAAGCGGTTCTTCGACTCGATCCCGCGGGAACTGCTCGACGCCGCCTCGATGGACGGCGCCTCACCGATGCGCACCCTCTGGTCGGTCGTGCTGCCGATCTCGCGGCCGATCCTCGGCGTGGTGTCCATCTTCGCGATCGTGGGTGTCTGGAAGGACTTCCTCTGGCCCATGCTGACCCTGCCCGACCCGGCCAGGCAGACCCTGAACGTCGGGATCTACTCCCTGTCCAACGGGGTGCCGATGAACGTGCTGATCGCCGCGCTCACCATGGCCTCGCTGCCGACGCTGATCATCTTCCTGGTCTTCCAGCGCAACATCATGAGCGGACTCACCGCCGGAGGACTCAAGGGCTGAGGCGCACCGTCCGCCCCTCCCCCTCCGGACCAGTCCCCGTCAGCCTTCGCCGCCGGCCCGTCCGACGCCCCGCTCCGTCCGGGCCGGCGGCGAAGATCCACTCTGGCCACTCTGCCCGAAAGGACCCTCACGTGGCAGCCCCCACCCCGCACTGCACCGACGACTGGTGGCGCGACGCCGTCATCTACCAGGTGTATCCCCGCAGTTTCGCCGACGGGAACGGCGACGGCACCGGTGACCTCGCGGGGGTCCGGGCGAGTCTGCCCTACCTCGCCGAACTCGGCGTCGACGCCGTCTGGTTCACCCCCTGGTACGTCTCCCCGCTCGTCGACGGCGGCTACGACGTCGCCGACTACCGCACCGTCGACCCGGCCTTCGGCACCCTGGGCGAGGCCGAGAAGCTGATCGCGGAGGCCCGGGAGCTGGGCATCCGCACCATCGTCGACATCGTCCCCAACCACGTCTCCGACCAGCACGCCTGGTTCCGGGCGGCGCTGGCGGCCGGTCCGGGCAGCGCGGAGCGGGAGCGCTTCCACTTCCGTCCCGGCCGCGGCGAGCACGGGGAACTGCCGCCCAACAACTGGCCGTCCCAGTTCTCCGGCCGCACCTGGACCAGGGTCCCGGACGGCGAGTGGTACCTGCACCTGTTCACGCCGGAGCAGCCCGACCTCAACTGGGCCCACCCCGAGGTGCGCCGGGAGCACGAGGACGTGCTGCGGTTCTGGTTCGAGCGCGGGGTGGCGGGGGTGCGCATCGACTCCGCGGCGCTCCTCGCGAAGGACCCGGCGCTCGCGGACTTCGAGGAGGGCGTCGACCCCCACCCGTACATCGACCAGGACGAGCTGCACGACATCTACCGCTCCTGGCGCGCCGTCGCCGACGCGTACGGGGGTGTCTTCGTGGGCGAGGTGTGGCTGCCGGACGCCGAGCGCTTCGCCCGCTACCTGCGGCCCGACGAACTGCACACCGCGTTCAACTTCAACCTTCTGTCCTGCCCGTGGGAGGCCGGGCGGCTGCGCCGCACCATCGACGACACCCTGGCGGAGCACGCGCCGGTGGGCGCCCCGGCCACGTGGGTGCTCTGCAACCACGACGTGACCCGCACCGTGACCCGGTACGGCCGCGAGGACACCGGTTTCGACTTCGCGAAGAAGACCTTCGGCACCCCGACGGACCTGGCCCTGGGCACCCGCCGCGCGCGGGCCGCCGCGCTGCTGACCCTGGCCCTGCCGGGGTCGGTCTACCTGTACCAGGGGGAGGAACTCGGCCTGCCCGAGGCCGACGTGCCGCGCGAGCGGATCCAGGACCCGATGCACTTCCGCTCCGGCGGCGTCGATCCGGGCCGGGACGGCTGCCGGGTGCCGCTGCCCTGGGTGGCGGACGCGCCGTACTGCGGTTTCGGCTCGGAGACGGAGCCGTGGCTGCCGCAGCCCGAGGGCTGGGCGGCGTACGCGGCGGACCGCCAGGGCGCGGATCCGGCGTCGATGCTCTCGCTCTACCGGGAGGCGCTGCGGCTGCGCCGCGGCACGGACGGTTTCGGCGACGGGCCGCTGACGTGGCTGCCCGCGCCGGACGGCGTCCTGGCGTTCCGCCGGGAGGCCGGCGTGACGTGCGTGGTCAACCTGTCCCCGGAACCGGTGGAGCTGCCCGCGCACAGCACCCTGCTGCTGGCCGGCGGCCCCCTGGACGGGGACGGCCGGCTGCCGCAGGACACGGCGGTGTGGCTGCGCGTCTGAGGCCGCCCCCGGCGGGCCCCCGTTCCGGCGGGCCCGCCGGTCGCGGGTGCGCCGTCGCCGGTCTCCGTGGGAAGGGGCAGAATCGGACAGAGGCCGTGGGAGGAGGCGACGCGTGCGGGAACGACCGTGGCTGCGCGGGGCCGACCGTTCTCCCGGTGTGCTCGGCAACCGCCGCCGGGCGCTGAAGTCGGCCCTGCGGCCGGTCACCGAGGCGGTCCGCGCCCGGCGGCGGCTCGCGTGGCTGAACGAGGCCGGGATGCGCATCGGGACGACCCTGGACCTGAGGCGCACGGCCGAGGAGTTGGCCGGCTTCACGGTGCCGGAACTGGCCGACGGCTGTGCGGTGGACCTGCTGGAGTCGGTGGTCCGCTTCCAGGACGGGGACGGTCCGGAGCCGGACTCGGGTGCCCCGGAGCTCAGGGCCATGGCGGTCTCCGAGGTTCCGGGGCTCGACCTGCTGCCCGACCCGGTCGGTGACCTGTCCGTGTACACGCCGGACCGGCTGGTGCGCACATGTCTGACCACGCGGAAACCGGTGCTGGTCGCCCGGATGGAGCCCTCCGACTTCGCCGCCGTCGCACCCACGGCCGAGGGGGCGGAGCGCATGCGCGTCGCGGGCGTGCACTCGTACCTGGCGGTGCCGTTGATCGCCCGCGGGGTGCTGCTGGGCCTGGCCGACTTCGTCCGGGCCGGCACGCGCACCCCCTTCACCGGGGCCGACGTCTCCCTGGTCATGGAACTGGCCTCCAGGGCGGCCGTCCACATCGACAACGCCCGTCTGTACGGGCGCGAGCGCGAGCACGTCGTCACGCTCCAGCGGGCCCTGCTCCCCCGGTCGAGCCCCGGCACTCCCGGCCTGGACGTGGCCTCGTGCTACGCCCCGGCGCCCGATCCGGCCGCCGTGGGCGGCGACTGGTTCGACGTGGTGGCACTGCCCGGCGGCCGTACCGCGCTGATGGTGGGCGACGTGATGGGGCGCGGTCTGGCCGCGGCCGCGACCATGGGCCGGCTGCGCACGGTGGCCCGCACCCTGATGGCGCTCGACATCGCTCCCGAGCGGCTGCTGGCGCGGCTGGACCTGGCCGCCCGCGACCTGGAGGAGGACCAGTTCGCCACCTGTCTGTGCGCGGTCCACGACCCGTACGGCGGCACGTTCCGCATCGCCAGTGCCGGCCATCCGCCGCCGCTGCTGACCGGCCCCGAGGGCGGCGCCTCGTTCCTCGATGTGCCCACCGGGGCGCCGCTGGGTGCCGGGGTCATCCCGTACGACCCGGTGGAGTGGTCCGTGCCCGTGCGGAGCCGGCTGACGCTGTTCACGGACGGGCTGGTCAGGTCCCGCACCGCCGACCTGGACGAGCGGCTGGAGCGGCTGCGCGACGCGGTGGGCGGCGGCGTGCCCGACGGTGACGCGGGCTGCCGGGCGGTCGTCGAGCGGGTCGACGGCGACCGGTCCGACGACGCGATCGTGCTGATGGCGTACGCCCGGCCGCTCGGCCCGGACTGCGACGTCCGGGTGCAGAGGCTGCCGCCGGACGGCACGGCCGCCGGGCAGGCCCGCGCCGCGGTGCGCGAGCAGCTGCCGCGGTGGGGGCTGGAGGAGCTGGTCGACACGACCGAGCTGGTGGTCAGCGAGCTGGTCGGCAACGCCCTGCGGTACGGGGGCGCCCCCGGGGAGCTTCGGCTGCTGCGGCACGAGCGGCTCTCGGTGGAGGTCTCGGACTCCGGTCCCGACCTGCCGCAGATCCAGCACGCCGATGTGAGCGACGAGAGCGGACGCGGCCTCCAGCTGATCAACATGATGTGCCGGGGCTGGGGTTCGTGCCGCACCCCAGCCGGCAAGGTCGTCTGGGCGGAACAGGACCTGCCGCGCCGGTAGGAGGCCCCGGGCGGCGGGGTCGCGGCACCCTCTGCGCGGCCCTGTCCGCCGTCCTGCGCGGCCTCGTCCTGCGGCCTGCGCGGGCGGGTCCGTCGCCCTACGCGGCCTTGTCCATCGCCGGGCGTTCGAAGCGGGTGCGGTGGAGCTGGGCGTAGCGGCCGTCGGCGGCCACGAGTTCGTCGTGCGTGCCCCGTTCCACGATGCGCCCGGCCTCGACCACCAGGATCTGGTCGGCGGCGCGGACCGTGGAGAGCCGGTGGGCGATCACCAGGGCCGTCCTGCCCTCCAGGGCCTCGGTGAGCGCCTCCTGGACGGCTGCCTCGGAGGTGTTGTCGAGGTGGGCGGTGGCCTCGTCGAGGATGACGACGCGCTGGCGGGCCAGGAGCAGCCGGGCGATGGTCATCCGCTGGCGCTCCCCGCCGGAGAGCCGGTAGCCGCGCTCGCCGACCACGGTGTCCAGGCCGTCGGGCAGGGACCGTACGAGGTCCGCGAGGCGGGCGCGGTCCAGCGCGGCCCAGAGCTCGTCCTCGGCGGCGTCGGGGCGGGCGAGGAGCAGGTTGGCCCGGACGGTGTCGTGGAAGAGGTGGCCGTCCTGGGTGACCATGCCGACGGTGTCGCGCAGCGAGCGGGCGCTGAGGTCGCGGACGTCGACGCCGCCGACGCGCACGGTGCCGCCGTCGGTGTCGTACAGGCGCGGCAGCAGGGCGGCGACGGTGGACTTGCCGGCGCCGGAGGAGCCGACGAGCGCGACGGTCTGGCCGGGTTCGGCGCGGAAGGAGAGACCGTGCAGGACCTCTTCGCCGCCGCGTGTGTCGAGGGTGGCGACCTCTTCGAGGGAGGCCAGGGAGACCTTGTCGGCGGACGGGTAGCCGAAGCGGACGTCGTCGAACTCGACGGAGACCGGGCCGTCGGGGACGGTGCGGGCGTCGGGCCTCTCTGCGACGAGCGGGCGCAGGTCGAGGACCTCGAAGACCCGCTCGAAGCTGACCAGGGCGCTCATGACCTCGACGCGGGCCCCGGCGAGCGCGGTCAGCGGGGCGTACATGCGGGTCAGCAGCATGGCCAGGGCCACGACGGCGCCCGCGTCCAGGCTTCCGCGCAGGGCGAGGAAGCCGCCGAGGCCGTAGACGAGGGCCAGGGCCAGGGCGGAGACCAGGGTGAGCGCGGTGATGAAGGCCGCCTGCGCGGTGGCGGTGCGTACGCCGATGCCGGCGACGCGGCGGGCTCGGTCGGCGAACTCCGCCGACTCGTCCTCCGGGCGGCCGAACAGCTTGATCAGCGTGGCGCCGGGCGCGGAGAAGCGCTCGGTCATACGGGTGCCCATGGCGGCGTTGAGGGCGGCGGCCTCGCGCTGCATGCCGGCCATCCGGCGGCCCATGCGCCGGGCCGGGAACACGAACACCGGCAGCAGCGCCAGGGAGAGCAGGGTGATCTGCCAGCTGAGGGTGAGCATGACGGCGAGCGTGAGCACCAGCGTCACCAGGTTGCTGACCACGCCGGACAGGGTGTTGCTGAAGGCGCGCTGGGCGCCGATGACGTCGTTGTTGAGACGGGAGACCAGCGCGCCCGTACGAGTACGTGTGAAGAACGCGACCGGCATGCGCTGCACATGATCGAAGACGGCGGTCCGCAGGTCCAGGATGAGTCCCTCCCCGAGCGTCGCGGAGAGCCTGCGGGACAGGATGCCGAGCACCGCCTCCGCGACGGCGATGAGCGCGATGAGCAGGGCGAGGCGTACGACGGTGCCCTCGTCGTCGCCAGACACGATCGCGTCCACGACGCGTCCGGCCAGGACGGGGGTGGCGACGGCGAGCAGTGCGGTCACCACCCCGAGCAGCACGAAGCGCACGATGCGGGGGCGGTGGGGGCGGGCGAACGCGCCGATGCGGCGCAGCGTCGCGCGGGTGAGGGGACGGCGTTCCTGCTCGGCGTACATGACGTCGCGCAGCTGGGTCCAGGCTGTGGTCTCCATGCTCATGCGGGGAACGCTAGAACCTCAAGCAATCTTGAGGTCAAGGCGGCGTGGCCGGCGGCCCGTAAGACCGAGTCCGCGCGTCGGCCATCCGTAGTTGGCGCGGCTCGGGGAATCTCTTGTGGTGTGACGACAGCGGTACGACTCGCCGAGAAGCCACCGACGCGCCGGTTCCCGGTCCGCCGGGTCCTGTGCGTCCTTCCGCTGCTGCTGGTCGCCGTGGTCGCGGTGCAGCACCGGTCCGTGCTGGCCGAGGGCTTCGGCCATCTCGCGACGGCCCGCTGGCCCTGGCTGCTGGCCGCGGCGGGCGCGACCTGTCTGACCTGGGTCGCCGCCGCCTGTACCCGGCAGGGGGCGGTGGTGGAGCGGCTGCCCCGGCGGCGGCTGCTCGCGACGCAGTTCGCCGCGGGCGCGGCCAACCACCTGCTGCCGACGGGGCTGGGCGCGAGCGCGGTCAACCTGCGGTTCATGACGGTGTGCGGGCTGCCGCTCGCGCGTTCCTCGGCCGCCCTCGCGCTGTACCTGCTGGCGGAGAGCGTCGGCCGCGTGGCCCTGCTGGGCGCCCTGCTGATGGCGTTCCCGGGCACGCTGCGGCTGGGCGCGCTGCTGCCCGAGGGTGCGGTGGGGCCGCTGCTGGTCGTCGCGGGCGCCGTGCCGGCGGTGGCGGCGGGCGTGCTCGCGCTGGTGCCCCGGCTGCGCGCCGCGGTGGCCTCCTTCCTGCGGACGGCGCTCGGCGAGGCCCGCTCGGTGCACGGGCGCCCGGCGCGTGCGCTGGCGCTGTGGGGCGGCGCGTTGGCGTTTCCCGCATTGCAGGCCTCGGCGCTGGTGCTGGTGGGGCGGTCACTGGGGCTGCCGGTGCCGACCGCGCACATGGCGGTGGCGTACCTGGCGGCGACGGTCGCGGTGGCGCTGGTGCCCACCCCCGGGGGCATCGGCTCGGTGGAAGCGGCGCTGGTCGTGGCCCTGGTCGCGGCCGGCGGACCGGCGGCCGTCGCCACGGCGGTGGTACTGGCGTTCAGACTGCTGACGGTGTGGCTGCCCCTGCTCCCGGGGGCACTGACGCTGGCGGCACTGGTACGGATGCGGGTGATCTGAGGGCGGAGCGCGCCCCGCCCTCCGCGGGCGCGGGGCCGTCCAGCTCCTGTTCCGGGGGCTCGGGGCGGGGGCTGCTCCGGGTGCAGGCAGGGGCCTTCCCCGGACGCCGGGCAGGTCTCCGTTCCGGCCGCCGGCTGGGGCCCGTTCCGGGCGCGAGGCAGGCGTCTCCTCCCGGCACGGGGCAGGGGCCCGCTCCCACCGGGAAGCACGGCGCAGAGACAGGAGCCCGCTCAAGCCGCGAGGCAGGGCCTCTCCTCCCGGCACGGAGACAGGAGCCCGCTCCGGCCGCGAGGCAGAAGCCTCTTCCGGGCGTGGGGCAAGTCCCGCTCGGGCGCCGGGCAGGGGCCCGCTCAGGCCAGTGCGACGTGCACCGGTCCGCCGGCGGGGTCGACGCGGTGGGTCCAGCGGGGTGTCAGGGTCAGCGGCCGGTGGGGAACGGCGGTGGCGAGGGGGAGCCGCTGCCGGTGCAGCGGGCGGCCGTCCTGGGTGACGTACAGGGACGGGCGGCTCAGCGGGATCGCCGTGCGCAGGACGTACGGGAGGCGGTCGGACGGGGTGACGCGGTTGGGGGCGATGCGGAGCAGGGGCGGGGAGGCCAGGAGGGGGACGCCGGTGGGCCAGTGCGCGCGCCCGGTACCGCCCTCGGCGAGCCAGTCGCGTACGGCGCGGGCCGCGTGCGCGCCCTCGCGGCCGGCCGTCGCCGCGCTCTCTGCGGCGTGCAGCACGCTGCCGGCCGCGAAGACGCCGGGCCGCGAGGTGCGCAGGGCGCCGTCGACGGCGGGGCCGCGGGTGCCGGGGTCCAGGGACAGCGCGCCGTGCCGGGCGAGTTCGTGGTCGGGCACGAAGTCACCGGTGAACACGACGGTGTCGCAGGGCAGCGTGGCGGTACGGCCGTCGCGGTGGCGCACCCGCACTCCCGAGAGGAGTCCGCGGCCGAGGAGTTCGGTGACCGAGGTGCCGGTGAGGACCGGGGTGCGGTGCCGCAGGCGGGCCTGCAGGGTGCGCGCGGCGGGGGCCGGTGCCCGGGGCAGGTCCGTGACGAGGGCGACCACCTCGGCCCCGGCGGCCCGTACGGTGTCGGCGGCGGCGTGGGAGACGGCCTCGGCGCCGACGACCACGGCACGGGTGCCGATGCGCTGCCCGTACAGGTGGACGGCCTGTTGGAGTTCGCCGGTGGTGTAGACGCCGTCGGGGCGGGTGCCGGGGACGAGGCGGGCGGCGCGGGGGCGTTCACGGGCGCCGGTGGCCAGGACCACCGCCCGCGCGGCGAGGGTCTCGGCGCCCCGCGGTCCGACGGTGGCGAGGGCGAGGGGGCCCGTCCAGTCGAGCGCTGTGACACCGGTGCGCACCTCGGCCCCCGCGCCCACGGCGGCTTCCGTGAGCCGCCGTGCGTGGGCGGGGCCGGTCAGCGCGTGCGGCGGGCCGCCGAAACCCCGGTGCGCGCAGTGCCTCGGCACTCCCCCGGCCCGCTGCTCCCGCTCCAGCACCTCGACGCGCGCTCCGGCCGCAGCGAGCCGGGCCGCGGCCACGAGCCCGGCGGGGCCGGCCCCGACCACCAGGACATCGACCCGACGCGTCATCGCCGTGCCTCCTCTCGTCCCCGTGCCTCCTCGAACAGCGCCCGTACGGCCGCCCCGCAGTGGAACCCGCCGCAGCGGCCCGACCGGGCCCGGGTCCGGCGGCGCAGTCCCTCCAGGCTCCGGGGCGGGACCGTACCGGCGAGGGCGTCGCGGATCTCACCGCGGGAGACACGCTCGCAGTGGCAGACCAGGACGCCGTACTCCGGGTCGGCGGCGACGCGTTCGGGCTGCTGGTGGGGGCGCGGGAAGGCCTCGCCGAGGTTGGGCATGCGGACCGGTTCCGGCGGGTGCTCCGCGCCGGGGTCGAGGCCGGTGCGGGTGAGCAGGCCGGTGACGTGTTCGGCGATGGCGAGGGAGGCGGTGAGGCCGGTGGAGCGGATGCCGCCGACGGTGACGCAGCCCTGTGCGGGGTGCGCTCGGATCCGGTAGTCGTCGTGCTCGGTGGCGGCGCGCAGCCCGGCGTAGACGGCGGTGACCTCCTCGTCGAGCAGAGCGGGCAGGATGCGGCGGCCCTGTGCGCGCAGGGCGCGCAGCCCCGCTGCGGTGGACTCGGTGGCGTCCTTGTCGTCGAGGTCCTCGGCGGTGGGGCCGAGGAGGACGTTGCCGTAGACGGTGGGCGCGACCAGGACGCCCTTGCCGCGGGCGGTGGGGACCGGGAGCAGGATGTGCCGGACGAGGGCGCGGGCGAACTTGTCGTGGACGACGAGCTGGCCCCGGCGCGGGGCGACGGTGAAGTCGTCGAGTCCGAGGCTCCGGTCGAGGCGGTCGGCGTGCAGTCCGGCCGCGTTGACGAGCCGGCGGGCGTACAGGGGGCCGCGCGGGGTCGTCAGGCGGTGGACGCCGTCGTGGTGGCCGGCGTGTTCGACCGGTGTGTTCAGGTGCAGGTCGACGCCGGCGCGGACGGCCTGGGTGGCGTACGCCAGCGTGGTGGTCCAGGGGCAGACGATGCTCTCGCCGGGCACGTGGAGGGCGCCGAGCGCGCCGGGGCCGAGGTGGGGTTCGCGGGCGTAGAGGTCGGCGGGGCCGATGAGGCGGGTGTCGTGGTACGCGTTCCTTCCGGCCTTCTCGGCGAGGCGGGGCAGGGCGGCGAGCTGTTCCTCGTCCCAGGCGACGAGCAGGGCGCCGACGCGTTCCACGGGGATGCCGGACTCGTCGGCGTACGCGGCGAGTTGCCGGGCGCCCTCGCGTACGAGCCGGGACTCCAGCGAGCCGGGCACGGCGTCAAAACCGGTGTGCAGGATGGCGGTGTTGGCCTTGGAGGTGCCCTGCCCGACGTCGTCCCGGGACTCGGCCAGGGCGACGCGCAGGGCCGGATGGTGCGCGAGCCGCCGGGCGATCGCGCACCCGACCACCCCGGCGCCGACGATCACCACGTCGTACGGTTCGGCGGGCAGGGGTCCGGACGCGGTGACCGTCACGCCGGTTCCCCGGCGAGCAGCGCGTCGACCGCCGTGCGGAAGCGGGCGCGGCGGGTGGCCGCCTCGTCGGCGGAGACGCGGGGTTCGTACACCGCGGCGGGGCCCGCGTCGGGCAGCGCGTCGGCGAGGGCCAGGGACGGGTCCGCGCCGAGCCGGGCCAGGGCGGCGGCGCCGAGCGCGGTGGCGTCGGGCAGGGCGGACACCTCCACGGGGCGTTGCAGCAGGTCGGCCTGGGTCTGCATGAGCAGGGCGGAGCGGGTGAGGCCGCCGTCGACACGCAGGACCGTCAGCGGCGCGCCGAGGTCGGCCGCCGCGCCGTCGGCGAGTTCGGCGACCTGGGCGGCGATGCCCTCGCACAGGGCGCGCACCAGGTGCCCGGGGGTGGTGTCGAGGCAGAGTCCGGTGAGCGAGCCGCGCAGGTCCCCGCGCCACCAGGGGGCGGCGAGGCCCGCCAGTGCCGGGACGAAGGTGACGCCGCCGGCGTCGGACACCGTCGCGCCGGTGGGGTCGAGGTCGGCGGCGCCCCGGACGACGCCGAGGTCGGTGAGCCAGCGCACGGCGGAGGCGGCCGTGTACACCTGGCCGTCCAGGCAGTAGTCGGTGCGTCCGCCGATCCGCCGGGCGACGCAGGCCGCCAGGCCCGAGTCGCCCCGGCGCGGTGTGCCGCCGGTGTCGGCGAGCAGGAAGGCGCCGGTGCCGTAGGTGCACTTGACCGCGCCGGGCTCGGTGACGCGCTGGGCGAGCAGTGCGGCCTGCTGGTCGACGGCGAGTCCGGTGAGCGGGAGCCTGAGGCCGAAGGCGTGGGTCGTGCCGACGTGGGCGGCGTTGTCCACGACGTCCGGGAGCTGTTCGTCTCCCAGCCCGTACAGCTCCAGGGCGCGGGGCGACCAGTCGGTGCGGTCGAGGTCGAGGAGCTGGGTGCGGGAGGCGGTCGCGGCGTCGGTGACGCGGGCGCCGGTGAGCCGGTGGACCAGCCAGGCGTCGGAGGTGGTGACGCAGCCCTCACGGGTGAGGTGCCGTCGCATCCAGGCCATTTTCGGGGCGGCGAAGTACGGGTCGAGCGGCAGACCGGTCAGCTGCCGCAACTCGTCGGCGTGGTCGGCGAGTCCGGTGCACACGGTCTCCGCGCGGCGGTCCTGCCAGACCAGCGCGTCGCTGAGCGGACGCCCGGTGTGCGGGTCCCAGGCGAGCACCGTCTCGCCCTGGTTGGCCAGCCCCAGCGCCGTGACGGGCTCGCCCGCGTCGGCCAGGGCCCGGCGCCCGGCGTCGAGCACCGAGGCGTACAGCTCCTCCGGGTCGGCCTCCACCCGGCCGCCGGGCAGGTGCCGGGGGCGGACCCCGGCGAAACCGGCGCCGAGGACGCCGCGTTCGGGGCAGACGACCAGGGCCTTGGTGCCTGAGGTGCCCTGGTCGACGGCGAGTACCGGACCTGTCATGGCGCCCCTTTCCGGTTCGCGCCGACGGGCTCGGCGATGTCGTGCCGACGGGCTCGGCGATCAGGTGCGCCAGCCTGCCGCTGTGCGCACTCCGCGTCAAGTACCCCTGACTGTAGGTCAGTTCGTGCAGGTGACAACGCATGTAGCCCGACTCTGCCGAAACTGAACAGAGGCGGAACCTCCGCCTCTATAGTGTCCGCCGACCGCTTACGACCGTGTCCGCCGACCGCGTACGACCACCGCACCGCCGCCCCCGGGGAGGGCTGTTTGTCACGCCGGCCTGCCGTCCCGCACGTCCCGTCCCTCCTGCCCGTCCCTTCCGTCCTGCCCGTCCCGCCCGTTCCGCTCCCGGCGGCCGGCATCTGATGGCCAGGGACGGAGCACAGCCCGCCTACGACCCGGCCGGCCACGACGGCGCGCTGCGCTCCGCCCTGCAGGAGGTGCGCGCCGGGCGCTGGATGTCGATGCGGATCCTGCTGGAGCAGACCGGTTCCTGGTCGCAGTGGACCCGGCGGACGCAGGTGCTGGCCGCGTCGGCCGCCGGTACGGACGTGGTGCGGGCCTGGCTGGCGGAGGAGCCGCGCAGCGTGACCGCAGCCGTGATGCACGCCCGGGTCGCCGTGGAGCGCGCGCTGCGGGCGCACCGCGAGGAGCACCGCCGCACGCAGGAGTTGTGGCTCCAGGCCTGGCACGCCTGCGACGCGGCGACGCGTTCGGCGCCGCACGACCCGGTGCCGTGGGTGTGTCTGCTGGCGCTGGCCCGGCTGGACGAGGGGCAGCGCTGGGACGAGCACCGGATGGCACCGCCCGAGCCGATGCTGCCGGCGGGCCCGTGGGGGCTGCTGGCGGAGGCGGACAAGCGGGACCCGTGCAACCGGGAGGCCCATCACCGCATGCTCCAGTTCCTGTACCCCAGGGGCGCCTCGGACCGGTTGGCCCGGGCGGCGGGGTTCGCGCAGTGGGCTGCGGGTTCGGCGCCGCCGGGCTCGGCCCTGCACGTGCTGCCGCTGTACGTGCGGGTGGAGCGCTTCCGCCGCAGGGGCGCCCGGGAGGCGGCGCCGGCCCTGCACTGGGCGGCCGAGGACGCCGCCCGTGAGGCGCGACAGGCGTTCGACTCCTGGTTCGCGCCCTGCCCGCAGGACGAACGGTCCCTGCCGGATCTGAACCACCTGGCCCACGCCCTGTGGGGCGCTCTCCGGTTCCGGGAGGCGGACCAGGTGTTCGACGCGCTCGGCCCCTACTGGACGCCGCTGCCCTGGGCCTGCCGGGTCCCGGGCGGCGACGGTTCCGGCCGGCGGGCCGTGGAGGCCTTCCTCCAGGCCCGTACGCGGTGCCGCTCGGCCGTCCGCGGCGGCGGCCGGCGGCGCCACTGACCCCCCACCCTTCCGTCCCCGGAGGTCTGCCATGTCCCGCCCCTCTGAACCGCCCGCCGCCGGCCGGCACTCGGCGTCCGGCGCCGCGACCGACGAGGAACAGCGCCTGCGCGAACTCGGCTACCGGCCGGTACTGGCCCGCCGCATGGGCGGCTTCGGCAACTTCGCGATCAGTTTCTCGGTGATCTCGATCCTGTCCGGCTGCATGACCCTGTACGGCTTCGGCCTGGGCACCGGCGGCCCCGCGGTGATGCTGTGGGGCTGGGCGGGCGTCGGCCTGTTCGTGCTGTGCGTCGGGATGGCGCTGGCCGAGGTCACCAGCGCCTATCCGACGTCGGGCGCGCTGTACTACATGGCCGACCGGCTCGGCGGCCGCCGCTGGGGCTGGTACACGGGCTGGCTGAACCTGCTGGGGCTGCTCGGCGCGATCGCCGGGATCGACTACGGGGCGGCGCTGTTCACGGGCGCGTTCCTCAACCTCCAGTGGGGCTTCGCGCCGACGCCGGAGAAGACGATGCTGATCTTCATGGCGATCCTGCTGCTGCACGCCGTGCTCAACCTGTTCGGGGTGCGGCTGGTCAGCGTCCTCAACTCGGTGAGCGTGTGGTGGCACCTGGCCGGTGTGGCGCTGATCGTCGGCGCCCTGGTGATCGTCCCGGACCACCACCAGTCGCCGTCCTTCGTCTTCACCGAGTTCGTCAACGACACCGGCTGGGAGAACCCGCTGTACGTGGCGGCGATCGGGCTGCTGCTCGCCCAGTACACCTTCTCCGGCTACGACGCCTCCGCCCACCTGTCCGAGGAGACCTCGAACGCCTCGGTGTCGGCGGCGCGCGGCATCGTGCGGGCCATCTGGGTGTCGTGGCTGGCGGGCTTCGTGCTGCTGGCCGGGCTGACCTTCGCCATCCAGGACTACGCCGCGACCCGGGACACCGCGACCGGGGTGCCGCCCGCCCAGATCCTCCTCGACGGCCTGGGCACGGACGGTGCGAGCGCGCTGCTGCTCGTGGTGATCGTGGCGCAGTTGTTCTGCGGCAACGCCGAGGTGGCCGCCGCCAGCCGGATGGTGTTCGCGTTCAGCCGCGACGGCGCCCTGCCCGGCTCGTCCCTGTGGCGCAGGGTCTCGGCCCGCACCCAGACGCCGGTGCCCGCGGTGTGGCTGTCGGTGGCGGTGGCCTGCCTGCTCGCGGTGCCGTCCCTGTACTCGGCGACGGCGTACGGCGCGGTGACCGCGATCAACGTCATCGGCATCACCCCGGCGTACGCCATCCCGGTGCTGCTGCGGCTGCGCGCGGGCGACCGGTTCACGCCGGGACCGTGGAACCTGGGGCGGTGGAGCAGGCCGGTCGGCTGGGTCGCGGTGGCGTGGGTGGCGTTCGTCACCGTGCTGTTCTGCCTGCCGCAGGCGTCGCCGGTGACGGTCGACACGATGAACTACGCCGCGGTCGCCCTGGCCGTCGTACTGGTACTGGCCACGGTGTGGTGGTTCGTCGCCCGCCGTTCGTACGGCACTCCGACGACGGCGGCCTACGGCGACGACCGTGAGCAGCAGGAACTGGCCGAGGGCATCGTCTGAGGCGCCCCGGTCCGCCCCTCGGCGCGGTACGGGGCACCGCCCGGGATGCGGCAGGATGAGCCCTCGCGCGGGTCGAACTGCCTTGCGGACCGGCGTAGTCGCGCATCCCCCATCCCGTAGGCATCGAGCAGGTGACGACGACGTGACGAGTGATCACATCAGGGTGTCGGCGAGCGGTTGTGCCGCCGGTGTGCCCCGTGGAGGCGAGCGGTGACCGAGGAGCTGACCATGGACCACCTGATGCCCGCCGGCATCGCGCTGGGTGCGGGGCTGCTGGGGGCGTTCCTGCTGCGTCTGCTGCTGCGCTGGCTGGCGGGGCACGCGGGGCGCACCCGCTGGGGCGGTGACGACGTCATCGTGGCGGCGCTGCGCACGGTGGCGCCGTGGGCGGCGGTCGCGGGCGGCGTGGCGGGGGCGGCGGCCGCGCTGCCGCTGACGCGGGCGGTGCAGCACAGTGTCAACCAGGTGCTGACGGTGCTGCTGATCTTCGTGGCGACGGTGACGGCCGCGCGGGTGGTCGCCGGTCTGGTGCGGACGGTGACGACGTCGCGTTCGGGGGTCGCCGGGTCGGCCACGATCTTCGTCAACATCACCCGGATCCTCGTGCTGGCCATCGGCTTCCTGGTGATGCTGCAGACACTGGGCGTGTCCATCGCGCCGATGCTCACCGCCCTCGGCGTCGGCGGCCTGGCGGTCGCGCTGGCCCTCCAGGACACGCTGGCCAACCTCTTCGCGGGCATTCACATCCTCGCCTCCAAGACCGTGCAGCCGGGCGACTACATCCAGCTCAGCAGCGGCGAGGAGGGCTACGTCGAGGACATCAACTGGCGGCAGACCACCGTCCGGGAACTGTCGAACAACCTGGTCGTGATCCCGAACGGACAGCTCGCCAAGTCGAACATGACCAACTTCATGCGGCCCGAGCAGCAGCTGACGATCCTGGTCCAGGCCGGCGTCTCCTACGACAGCGACCTGGAGCACGTGGAGCGCGTGACGACCGAGGTGGTCGCCGAGGTGATGACGGAGATCACCGGTGCGGTGCCGGAGCACGAGCCGGCGGTGCGCTTCCACACCTTCGGCGACTCGCGGATCGGGTTCACGGTGATCCTCGGCGTCGGCGAGTTCAGCGACCAGTACCGGATCAAGCACGAGTTCATCAAGCGTCTGCACAAGCGCTACCGCGCGGAGGGCATCCGCATCCCGTCACCTGCCCGCACCGTCGCGCTCCAGCAGGGGGCCGTGGTGTTCCCGCAGCAGCGGACGGGCGAGGAGCGGGCGGGCGGAGAGACCGTCCCGTCGGCCTGACCGGACCCGGTTTCGACCAGATACCGGGCCCGGTTTCGACCAGATGTTCGATACAAGGTCGCACGGCAGGGTGTGCAGGGTGTCCTGAATCTCCGTGCGACCCCTGTCGAGCCGAGGTCGATCACGAGATATCTTGATGTCGAGCAATGTTGCAGACGTGGAGCGGAGCACCCGGTGACTGACTCGACCATCATCTACACACACACTGACGAGGCCCCGGCCCTGGCGACGTATTCGTTCCTGCCGGTGATCCGGGCGTACGCCTCGCAGGCGGGTGTCGCCGTCGAGACCCGCGACATCTCGCTGGCCGGCCGCATCATCGCCCTGTTCCCGGAGTACCTGACCGAGGACCAGCGCATCCCCGACGCCCTCGCGGAACTCGGCGAGCTGGCCAAGACGCCCGCCGCCAACATCATCAAGCTGCCGAACATCTCGGCGTCCATCCCCCAGCTCAAGGCCGCCATCGCCGAGCTGCAGGGCCAGGGCTACGCGCTGCCGGCCTACCCCGACGACCCGAAGACCGACGAGGAGCGCGACGTCCGCGCCCGCTACGACAAGGTCAAGGGCTCCGCGGTCAACCCGGTCCTGCGCGAGGGCAACTCCGACCGGCGCGCCCCGGCCTCGGTGAAGAACTACGCCAAGTCCCACCCGCACCGCATGGGCGCCTGGACCGGCGAGTCGAAGACCAACGTCGCGACCATGGGCGAGAACGACTTCCGCTCCACCGAGAAGTCCGTGGTGATCGCCGAGGACGGCGCGCTGCGGATCGAGCTGGTCGGCGACGACGGCACCACCACCGTGCTGCGCGAGTCGGTGCCGGTGAAGAAGGACGAGGTCGTCGACGCCTCCGTGCTGCGCGTCGCCGCGCTGCGCGAGTTCCTCACGGCCCAGGTCGCCCGCGCCAAGTCCGAGGGCGTCCTGTTCTCGGTGCACCTGAAGGCCACGATGATGAAGGTCTCCGACCCGATCATCTTCGGCCACGTGGTCCGCGCGTTCTTCCCGAAGACGTTCGCGAAGTACGGCGAGGCGCTCGCCGCGGCCGGCCTCACCCCGAACGACGGCCTGGGCGGTATCCACAAGGGCCTGGAGTCCCTGCCCGAGGGCGCGGAGATCAAGGCCTCCTTCGACGCCGAGCTGGCCGAGGGCCCGGAGCTGGCCATGGTCGACTCCGACAAGGGCATCAGCAACCTGCACGTGCCCTCGGACGTCATCATCGACGCCTCCATGCCGGCCATGATCCGCACCTCCGGCCACATGTGGGGCCCGGACGGCGGCGAGCACGACGCGCTGGCCGTGATCCCCGACTCCTCCTACGCCGGGGTGTACCAGGCCGTGATCGAGGACTGCCGCGCCAACGGGGCCTACGACCCGTCGACGATGGGCTCGGTCCCGAACGTCGGCCTCATGGCGCAGAAGGCCGAGGAGTACGGCAGCCACGACAAGACCTTCGAGATCCCCACCACGGGCACGGTCCGGCTGGTCGACGCCGCCGGCAACGCCGTGCTGGAGCAGACGGTCTCCGCCGGTGACATCTTCCGCGCCTGCCAGACCAAGGACGCCCCGATCCGCGACTGGGTCAAGCTGGCCGTCACCCGCGCCCGCGCCACCGGCGACCCGGCCGTCTTCTGGCTGGACGAGGGCCGCGCCCACGACGCCAACCTGATCGCCAAGGTGCGCACGTACCTGCAGGAGCACGACACCGAGGGCCTGGACATCCGGATCCTCGACCCCGTCGAGGCCACGAAGCTGTCGGTGGAGCGCATCCGCCGCGGCGAGAACACCATCTCGGTCACCGGCAACGTGCTGCGCGACTACCTGACCGACCTGTTCCCGATCCTGGAGCTGGGCACCAGCGCCAAGATGCTGTCGGTCGTCCCGCTCATGGCGGGCGGCGGCCTGTTCGAGACCGGCGCCGGCGGCTCGGCGCCGAAGCACGTGCAGCAGCTGGTCCGGGAGGACTACCTGCGCTGGGACTCCCTCGGCGAGTTCTTCGCCCTGGTGCCGTCCCTGGAGCAGTACGCCGAGACCACCGGCAACACCCGTGCCAAGGTCCTCGCCGACACCCTCGACCGCGCCACGGCGACCTTCCTCAACGAGGACAAGTCCCCGACCCGTCGCGTCGGCGGCATCGACAACCGCGGCAGCCACTTCTACCTGTCCCTGTACTGGGCGCAGGAGCTGGCGAAGCAGACCGACGACGCGGACCTGGCCAAGGCCTTCGCCCCGCTCGCCGAGACGCTCACCGCGAGCGAGCAGAAGATCGTCGAGGAGCTGAACGCCGTCCAGGGCAAGCCTGCCGAGATCGGCGGCTACTACCAGCCCGACCCGGCCAGGGCCGCCGAGGTGATGCGCCCGTCGGCCACCTGGAACGGGGCGCTGGCGTCTCTCGCCTGACCCTTCGCGCCGCCGGCCCGCACGGGCCCCGCACCCCGTCTCCGTCCCCTCGGAGGCGGGGTGCCCGTCTGTCGTCCTCCACGCCTTCGGGAGCAGCACCCCGTGACCCACGCCTCCGCCTCCTTCGCCCTCGTGCCGGGTGCCGCCGCGTCCCCGGTGATCCTGCACGTGCCCCACTCCTCCCGCGCGGTCCCGGCCGACGCCCGCCCCGGCATCGCCCTGTCCGACGCGGAGCTGGAGCGGGAGCTGGACCACATGACCGACGCGCACACGGCGGAGCTCGCCGAGGCCGCCGCGGGCCTGGCCGGCCGCACACCGTGGCGGTTCGTGAACCGGGCGTCGCGGCTGGTCGTCGACCCGGAGCGGTTCCCGGACGAGCGCGAGGAGATGGCGGCCGTCGGGATGGGCGCCGTCTACACGCGGACGTCGCACCGCGAGGTGCTGCGCGCTCCCGGCACGGACCCCGGGCCGCTGATCGAGCGGTACTTCCGGCCGTACGCGCGGGCGATGACCGAGGCGGTCGCCGACCGGCTCGCGGCCACCGGACGGGCGGTGATCATCGATGTGCACTCCTACCCGAGCGAGCCGCTGCCCTACGAGCTGCACGGCGACGGCCCGCGCCCGCCGGTCTGCCTGGGCACCGACCGCTTCCACACCCCGCCCGCACTGCTCGCGGCGGCCCGGAAGGCGTTCGCCCCGTGCGGGGAGACCGGCCTGGACAGCCCGTTCGCCGGGACGTACGTGCCGCTGGACTTCTACGGGCGGCGGGCGGAGGTCGGGGCGCTGATGGTGGAGATCCGCCGGGACACCTACATGACGGAGCCCGGCGGACCGGCCGGCCCCGGCCTCTCCCGCCTCGCGGCGTCCCTGGCGACGCTCGTCGACGCGGTGTCCGACTGAGCCGCACCCACACCGGGCCGACACGGCGCAACGCGGCACGACAGGGGGCACGGCACAACAGGGCACGGCAGAGCACGGCGCGGCACCCGCGGACCCCACGGCGTGGCCCACCGTCCCCGCGCCGCGCCCCGCCGCCTCCGAACCCGGCGCCGCGTACCCGCACCCTCCAGGCCCACTGACCGCACCGCGCGACCCCACACCGCGCCCGCCCTTCCCGAACGGGCGCCCGCCAGTCCCGTACCGCTGCCCGCCGGCCCCGCAGCGCGGCCCACCGACCGCAGCGCGCAGGCCCACGCCTCACTCCGCCGACCGGGTGCCGTGGCCGGCCGGCCTGTTCGTGCCCACCGGCTGGAGCACTACCGCGCGACAGCCGGACCGGGGCGCGGCCAGGGTGGGGGGATGACCCAGGAGACCAGCACGCTGACCGGCCAGTCACCGCCCCCGGTGCGGGACTGGCCCGCCCTCGACCTGGACGGTCCGGAGTTCGACCCGGTCCTCGCCGGTCTGATGCGCGAGGGGCCGCTGACCCGGATCCGGTTGCCGCACGGCGAGGGCTGGGCGTGGCTGGCCACCCGGTACGAGGACGTGAAGGCGATCACCAACGATCCGCGCTTCGGGCGGGCCGAGGTGACGAGGCGGCAGATCACGCGGCTCGCCCCGCACTTCAAGCCGCGGCCCGGCTCCCTCGCCTTCGCCGATCAGCCCGACCACAACCGGCTGCGGCGCGCCGTCGCGGGCGCGTTCACCGTGGGCGCGGCCAAGCGGTTGCGGCCCCGGGCGCAGGAGATCCTGGACGGCCTCGTGGACGGGATCGTCCGGGACGGGCCGCCCGCGGACCTGGTCGAGCGGGTCCTGGAGCCCTTCCCGATCACCGTCGTCAGCGAGGTGATGGGCGTACCGGCCGCCGACCGGGAGCGGGTGCACTCCTGGACCCGGCAGATCATCTCCACCTCCGGCGGCGCCGAGGCCGCCGAGCAGGCCAAGCAGGGCCTGTACGGGTGGATCACCGAGACCGTCCGTGCCCGCGCCGGAAGCGACGCCGAGGACGTGTACTCGATGCTCGGTGCGGCCGTGGGGCGGGGCGAGGTGGACGAGACGGAGGCCGTGGGACTCGCGGGGCCGCTGCAGATCGGCGGCGAGGCGGTCACGCACAACGTCGGGCAGATGCTGTTCCTGCTGCTCACCCGCCCCGGGCTGATGGCCCGGATGCGCGAGCGGCCCGAGGCCCGGGGCACGGCACTGGACGAGCTGCTGCGCTGGATCTCGCACCGCACCTCGGTGGGCCTCGCCCGCATCGCCCTGGAGGACGTCGACGTGCGCGGGACACGCGTCGCCGCCGGCGAGCCGGTCTACGTCTCCTACCTGGCCGCCAACCGCGACCCGGACGTCTTCCCCGACCCGGACCGCATCGACCTGGACCGCGAGCCCAACCCGCACCTGGCGTACGGCAACGGGCACCACTTCTGCACGGGCGCCGTGCTGGCCCGGATGCAGACCGAGCTGCTGGTCGACACGCTGCTGGACCGGCTGCCGGGGCTGCGGCTCGCGGTCCCCGCCGAGCAGGTGGCCTGGCGTCGCAAGACCATGATCCGGGGCCCGCGCACGCTGCCCTGCACCTGGTAGGAGGCAGACGGCGGTGCGGCCGTGGGCCTCAGGCCCGCAGCCACTCCGTCACGACCACTTCCCCGCCGGTGCGCAGCCGCAGGGCGAACGGGCCCGCGGGCGGCGCGTCGCCGGTGAAGCGGCCCAGGTCGTCGGCGGTCAGCCGGGCGTACTCGCGCGGTCCGCTCAGCACCTCGATCCGCGCCGGTCGCGGCGGCAGCAGCTGGCCGATCAGGCCGTCCGGGGTGACCTCGACGTCGACGGTCACCGCGTCGGCCTGGAAGGTCAGCATCCGGGGCGGGTCCGTCTCGCCCCTGACCGGAATGCCGTCGACCAGCGAGTCGAAGGTCAGCTCGGCCACGCGGGCGTCGAGGTCGTGCAGCGCGAAGGCGTCGACGGCGACGCTCCGCAGCGCGGCCGGGACCGGGTCGAGGATCGCGGCCGCCTGCCGCAGCTCCTCCTCCAGGAGACCGGAGTCCCAGTCGTCGTCCGGGAACGTCCCGTCGGTGGATCCGTCGGCCGGTCCGTCGCCGGAGCCGTCGAAGTCGTCGAAGCCGTACCGGTCGCTCGTGCCGCTCATGACGTGGTCCCCCGTGCCTCTAGCCGGGCCCGCAGCCGGCGCAGACAGCGCTGGCGCATCGGTCCGATGCTGCCCACCGCGATTCCCAGCGCGGCGGACACCTCCTGATAGCTGGGCGGCGGCGAGGAGATCAGTACCCGCAGCAACTGGCGGCACCGCTCGCCCAGCGCCTCGAACTCCTGCCACAGCAGCCGTACGCGCTCGGTCTGCGCGGCGGCCTCCTCGGAGTCGAGCACCGACTCCTCCGGCGTACGGTCCTCGCTCGGCCGGTCGAGCAGCTGCGGATCGTCGGTCGGCGTCCACCGCTTGGAGGCCCGCAGCAGCTTCAGGCACTCGTGCCGGGCCGTGCTCGCGAGCCAGGACCCGGTCTTCTCCGGTTCGCGGATCCGTCCCAGGTGCTGGGCGAAACGGAACCAGGCGGTCTGATACACCTCGTGCGCGTCGGCGTCGGACAGCCCGTGCGATCGCGCGACGGACCAGACCAGCGGGCCCAGCCCGTCCACCAGCGACTTCCAGGCCGCCGAGTCTCCGTCGGCGGCCGACTGTACGAGCGCCCCGACCTCTGCACGGTCCACGGTCCCACCCCTCGTGTACGACACGTCATCGTACGCCGTGGAGGGAGTGGTTCCGCCCCGCAGGAGGCCGTTCACGACCCGCCGGCCGACGGGTCGACGGCGACGGGGCGCCAGGTGGGCGGCAGCAGCGCGGGGACGTGCGCCCCGCGCACTTCCGCGTACTCGGTGTTGGTGGCGAGGAGCTGGACCCGGGCCAGGCGCGGGTCGGGCTCCTTGTGGTCCGTCATGTGGGCGGCGACCAGCCCCGCGACGACGGGGGTCGCGAAGGACGTGCCGCTCCACTGCGCGTGGCCCTCGAACATCACCTGGTCGGGTTTGGCGGGCGCCTCGCCCGGCTCGCTGAGCACCCCGTTGTGCCGGGGGTACTGGCAGGTGCAGGGGTAGGCGAAGCCGAACCGGCAGTCGTCGTAGGTGGAGTGCTGGTAGACGTACGGCACAGGTGTCCCGAAGCCGGTCAGCGCGCTGGTGAGGCGCTCGCCGGGGGCGTAGGCCCGGACCCAGCCGCCGTGGTTGCTGAAGCAGGCACCGAACTCGCCGTCGGAACGCAGGGCGCCGACCGAGAGTACGGAGGTCTCCCAGCCGGGCAGGTCGGCGTAGGCGGCGGGCCAGAACGGCGTGGCGCTGGCGTTGTTGCCGGCGGCGGCGACCAGCAGGGTGCGCTGGTCGCGGAGTTCCTCCATGAAGGCGTGGACGCCGAGCAGGCCGTCGGTGCGCCCGTTGGAGGTGCCCGCGGAGAGGCTGAGGACCTCGGGCCAGCCGTCGCGGTCGACGGCCTCGAAGAGCTTCTCCCCCAGTTCGGACTCGAGGATCGCGCCCGCGTCGTTGAGCGTGTTGCGCACCGTCACGTCGGTGTTCGGGGCGACGGCGGCGACGAGCCCGGCGATGAAGGTGCCGTGCCCGACGTACTGCTGGAGGACGCCGTCGTCGTCGCACTCGCGGATCTGGGCGTCGCCCTCGGTGTGGGCCAGCAGCGGGTAGGACCGGTAGTCGTGCATGAGGCCGGTGTCGACGACGAGGACGCCGACGGCGGTCTCCGCGTCGTACGGCATCGTGGCGGCGGCCGGGTTCGGCGGCTCGCTGAGCGGGACGGGCACGGGCTCGTCGCCGGGGCAGGCGTTGACGGCGATGGAGACGACGTGGTTGCGGCTGATCAGACGGCGGCCCGCGCGGCCCTCCGCCGTCCTGAGCGAGCGCAGGGCGTGGGCGACGGTGGAGTCGGCGCCGCGGTCGCCCTCGTCGGGCTCACCGACCCGGATGCGGGTGATGCCGGTGCGGTTGTTCTCGGCGCTGGTCCGGCGCACGTGGTCGGAGGTCAGGCCGGCCATCGTGGTGAAGTGGTCGCGCACGGTGTCCTCGACGAGGCGGGCCTCCTCCCCGTCGCGGGCGAGGACGACGCCCTTCTCGTAGAGGAACTCGGCGGAGTCGTCCGGGCCCATGGCCAGCGGGACGTCCGGCATCGAGCGCTGGATCTGGTCGAACTGCTCGCGGAATCGCTGTGGTGCCATGGCATGCCCTCCACTGAGGCGGCGGTCGTGACGACGATCGTGGCAGCCTCGTCGGCTGCGGTCTGAGTGCGGTCCTGGGTGAAGTTCTGAGTGCGGTCCTGGGCGAGGTCCTGGGCGGGATTCCGGGTGAGGTCCGGCGGCGGTCGTCAATCAGAGTCGCGAGGCCGCCGATTGATACAGACTCGAACCTGTGTGGCACGGTTGTGGAGCACTACCATCCGTGGGGTGACAGCGGGAAACGACTCGGTTCTCCAACTGCTGCCAATGGTGTTCGCCGCCCCGGGTGAGGCGCTGACGCGCGCGGAGGAGCTGCTCGCGGCCGATCCCCCGCCGCTGCACGCCTCGGTGGCCCACCAGGTGGTCGGGATCTGGCAGCGGGACTTCGGCGACACCCGGCGGGCCCTGGCCCATCTGCGGCGCGCGCGTGATCTGGCGGCCCGCGCGGACTCGGCGGAGCGGGAGGCGGACGTCCTGGCCACGCTCGGGGTGGCGCTGGTGCACTCGGGGCGTACGCGCGAGGGGCTGGCCGCGTTCGAGCAGGGCGTGGCGCGCGGGAGCGGGCACACGCGCGCGCGGGTGCTGTACCGGCGGGCCTACGTGTGGTGGGTGCTCGGCCGGCACGGCGAGGCGCTGGAGGACGTACGGCGGGCGATCCCGGTGCTGCGGCAGGCGGACGACGTGATCTGGACCGCGCGGGCGCTGACGCTGCGGGCGACCGTGCATCTGGCGCTCGGCTCGGTGGAGCGGGCGGACGCCGACTTCACGGCGGCGGAGCGGCTGTGGGACACCACGGGGCAGGAGCACGACAAGGCCGACGCGGTGGAGAGCCGGGGGCTCGCGGCCTTCCGTTCGGGCGACGTGCCGGCGGCGCTGCGGCTGCTCGACGAGGCGGAGGAGCGGTACGCGAAGCTGGGCACGCCGACGTTCATGCTCACCATCCGGCGCTGCGAGGTGCTGATGGCGGCGGGTCTCCCGACGGAGGCGCTGGCGGAGGCGGACGGGGCGATCGCGGCGCTGGACGGGATCGGCGGACAGTCCACCCGCAAGGCGGAGCTGCTGCTGGTCGCCGCGCGCGCGGCCCGGCTGGCCGACGAGCCGCGGACCGCGCTGGCCCGCGCGGCCCTGGCGGTACGGCTGTTCGCGGGGCAGCGGCGCGGCTGGTACGAGACGCACGCCCGGCTGGTGCTGATCGAGGCGCGGGTCGCGACGGGCCGCGCCTCGGGCCGGCTGGTCGCGGACGCGGCGGCGGTGGCCGAGCGGCTGGCCTCCTTCGGGGCACCGGCCGCGCCGGAGGCGTCGCTGCTCGCGGGCCGTATCGCGCTGGGGCTCGGCTGGA
The DNA here is from genome assembly GCF_018982965.1 of Streptomyces mayonensis. Classification (GTDB taxonomy): domain Bacteria; phylum Actinomycetota; class Actinomycetes; order Streptomycetales; family Streptomycetaceae; genus Streptomyces; species Streptomyces mayonensis. Next base: position 152,080 of record NZ_JACBYP010000002.1, read on the forward strand.
CGGCGGACGCGGAACGGCACCTGGGGGTCGCCGCGCGCAGCCGGCACAACGGGCCGCCGCTGGCGCGGATGACGGGCTGGGCGGCGCAGGCGCTGCGGGCCCGCGCCGCCGGGTCGACGCGCGGGGTGCTGGAGGCCTGCCGGCGCGGTCTGGACGTGCTGGACGACCACCGGATGACGCTGGGCGCCTCCGAGCTGCGGGCCCGTGCCACGGCGCAGGGCGCGGAGCTGGCCGCGCTGGCACAGCGGGCGAGCCTGGTCTCGGGGGGACCGCGGCGGCTGCTGATGTGGAGCGAACGCTGGCGGGCGACGGTGCTGTCGGCGCCGCCGACCCGGCCGCCGGCCGACCCGGCGCTGCTGAGCGGCATGACGGCGTTCCGCGAGATCGCCGCCCGCGCGGAGGAGGCCCGCGGTGGCGGCGGCCGTCCCGCTCCCGCGCTGGAGCGCGAACAGCGGCGCCTGGAACGGGAGATCCGTTCCCGCACGCTGCACATGCGGGGCGAGGCGCCGGGGGACGGCGACCGGTTCGACGTGGGGCGGCTGCTGCGGCGCCTCGGCGACGAGGTCCGGCTGGTGGAACTGGCGGTGCTGGACGGGCGCGTGCACGTACTGCTGTGCGGGCAGGGGCGGGTGCGGCGGTTCGAGGCGGGGCTGCTGGCGGAGGCGGAGCGGGAGGCCGAGCACGTCCAGGCCGGGCTGCGGCGGCTGGCGCACCCGGGGGCGGAGGCGCGGCTGCCGGTGGTGGAGGCGGCGGGCGCCCGCCTGCAGGAGCTGCTGCTCGGCGCCGCTGCGGCTCACCTGGGCTCGGGGCCGGTGGTCGTCGTCCCGCCGGGCCGGCTGCACCGGGTGCCGTGGGCCCTGCTGCCCGCGCTGCGCGAGCGGGTCCTGAGCGTGTCGCCGTCGGCGAGCAGCTGGCTCCGCGCCAGGGACACGTCCCCGCCGCCCGGTGGCCGCCAGGTGCTGGTCCGCGGCCCGGGTCTGGCGACCGACGGGGCGGAGGTCCCGGAACTCGCCCGGCGTTACGGCGCGTCGCGGACGCCGCGAGGCGGACGGGGGCAGGGGCCGGTGTCCGGGGTCGGGTACGCGGGCCCGTCGGGGAGGGGCGAGGTCGCACCAGCCGTACCGGGAGCGGCAGGCGGGAGTGCCCTCTCCCGGACGGGCGAGCGCGGTGCCCCGGCCGCGGTGGCCGCCGGCGCGCCCCCGGCCACCGCGGCGACAGCCGCCACCGCGGCCACAGCCACCGCGGCCGGACACGGCCCCGCGACCGGAGCGCGGGACGATCTGGTCCTGTCCCCGGACGAGGTCCGTGCGCCGACCGTGCTGGAGGGCGACGCGGCGCGGGTGCCGCGGGTGTTGCGGGAGCTGGACGGGGCCGCGTTGGCGCACATCGCCGCGCACGGGACCTTCCGGGCGGACAGCCCGCTGTTCTCGTCCTTGCGGATGGCGGACGGTCCGTTGATCGTGCACGACTTCGAGCGGCTCGACCGCAGCCCGTACCGGATCATCCTGTCCTGCTGCGACACCGCCCGTTTCGCGTCGGTCGGTGCCGACGAGCTGCTCGGTCTGGTCACCGCCCTGCTGCCGCTGGGCACTGCGGGGGTGGTGGCGTGCAGTGCTCCGGTCAACGACGCGGCGGTGGTGCCGCTCATGCTCGGGCTGCACAAGGGGCTTGACGCGGGTCTGTCGCTGGCGGAGGCGCTGCGCGACGCGCGGGCCGCGCTGCCGGGGGACGCGGTGCACCAGGCGACGGGGTGGGCGTTCTCGGCCTTCGGAGCCGCCTGACCGTACGCTCGTCCCGCCGCCCGGCGTGTCTCCCTTCCTGCCCTGTCCCGCCGCGCGTCCCGCCTCCCGTCCCGCCGCATGTCCTCCCCAGCGACCCGCCACCGACCGCCACGCGACCGCCGACTGCCGCGCCAGGTGGCCGCCGCGCAACCCACCGACCGGCCGCCGACCGACCGCACGCACACTCGTCCTGCCGCCCGGCACGCCGCCCTTCCTGCCCTGTCCCGCCGCGCGTCCCGCCGCGCGAGCGGCCACCGACCGCCGCGTGGCCGCCACTTGGCTCGCCGACCGACTGCCGCGTGGCCCGCCGCGGGACCCACCGCCCGAGCGCCGCGCAACCTGCCGCGCGAGCCACTGCCGACTGACCGCCGACTGGCGCGCCCCGTGACCCACGCGGGGCATGGGGCGTCGGGCGTCCCGGCGTCCGGCACGCGGCGCGCCGCGCGCGGCCCCGATCCGGTGTCGGTTCAGGCCGGTTGCGGCTCGGGCAGCTCCATCAGCCAGGGCAGGGCGCCGCGGTCGCCGGCGCCCAGGCGGGTGTAGGCGCCGTAGAGGTGGTTGCCGACGGTACGGACGGAGAGGGTGAGCCGCTCCGCGATCTGCCGGTTGCTCAGGCCCGCGGCGGCGAGGGTGACGATCTGCCGCTGACGGGCGGTGAGTTCGCCGAGCACCAGTCCGGACAGGGCGGGCGTGCGGGCGCCCTGGCAGCGCCGGGCCAGGGCGACGGCGCGGGTGCGGGCCCTGCGGGCGGCGCGCGGCTCGCGGTGGGCGCCGGACGCCTGGGCGTGCGCCTCGGCCGCGAAGAGCAGGAACCCGCGCCGCTCCAGTTCCTCGGCCGCCCGGTCGAGCGCCGGTCCGTCGCCGCGCGCGAGTGCGTCGGCGTGCGCGGCGAAGACGCCGGTCAGCAGGCCGGCCGCCCGTTCGGGAGCACCCAGCCGGACGGCGTCGTACGGCTCGTGGACAGCGGCCGTACGGACCGCCGCGCCGAGGTCGCCGCGCGCGGCGGCAGCCCAGGCCGCCAGCGCACCGCCGCCGTGGACGCCGTGGGCCGGCGCCTCGCCCGACTGGGCCGTGGCCAGGCCGAGTTCCTCGCGGCAGGACCTGTCCCGCGGGCTGTTCCGCAGCCCTTCGCGGGCCCAGGCCGCCGCTTCCGCCAGCCGGCCTCCCAGCCGGGCGAACCGCGCCCGCAGCGCGGCGTACCGCGCGGGCAGCGGCGCGCCCTCGGCCGCCAGCCACTCCCCCACGGGCGCGACCGGCTCCCGTACGTCGGCCCGCTCGACACGCCGGGCGAGAGCGGCCCGCTCGGCCTCCAGGGCGGCGGCGCACTGGTCCGGGGTGCGCGCCAGGCGTCGGGCGCGGAGCCGGCCCGCGGCGGCGCGCAGGACGGGGCCGTGCAGGGGGTGGACGAGCCGGGTGGCGCCCGCCTCGTCGACGGTCACCAGGCCGTCGGCCTCCAGGCTCTCCAGGGTGCGCATGTCGAAGGCGTCCAGGTCGACCGGCAGGGGTTCGGCGAAGGCGAGGCGTTCGAGGCTCTCGCGCTCCCCGGGCCCCACCCGGTCCAGGACGTGGGCGGTGCGCTCCCGGACCGTGGCCGTCACCGGCACCGGTCCCCGCCAGGCCCGCTGGTCCGTGTCCGGGACCGGCACCAGCAGCCCCTCCTCGCGCACCGCGGTCAGCAGTTCGCGCAGCAGCCGCAGGTCGCCCCGGCACAGACGGTGCAGCCGGTCGACGGTGAGCGGCTCCAGGACGGTGTCCTCGGCCGCAGCGAGCAGTTCGGCGCTCTCCTCACGCGGCAGCGGCTCCAGGACGAGACGCGGCAGCAGTTCCCCGGTCCACAGCCGGGACACGGCGCCGGGCAGCGGGACGCCGTCGGTGGCGGCCACCAGGAGCCGGGTGCGGCCGTGCAGGGCCAGCTGGTGGACGAGGGCGGCGGAGGCGTCGTCCAGCAGGTGCGCGTCGTCGACCAGCAGCAGCCGAACGCCGGACAGGAGGTGCAGTGCGCGGTGCAGTGTGACGCCGTCCGGCAGCAGGTGGGCGAAGGCGGCGAAGGGGAGGTGCCGGGTCTCGGGCGTCCCGGCCGCACGGGCCCAGTCCGTGCCGCGCACGGCCTCGGTCAGCAGCCGGGTCTTCCCGCAGCCCGCCGGTCCCGTCACCACGAGACCGCCGCGTCCGGCGGCCACGGACCGGCGCACCAGCTCCAGTTCGTCGGTCCGGCCGGTGAACGGCCAGGGCGCCGTGAGGGTCTTCGCGTCCCACAGGGAAGTCCTGGAGGCCGCCGAGCTCGTCGCAGTCGTCGCCGTTGTCGAAGTCGTCGAAGTCGTCACGAGAACATGAGTCGGCATACTCATCCCTGATACAGGGTGACTTGAGTACCCCCCGACTCAGGCGTCCGGGCCGGACCGGACGGCACCATGGCCGCCATGACCGCACGCTACTGCTCGCTCGCGCAGCAGCCTGCCCCTGTGCTCGCACCGGGGCTGGCCGCCGAACGCGTCGCCGCGCTCGTGGGCGGGCAGCGGATGTGGGTCAACGGCACCGTGCTGCACTACTGCTTCCTCGGCGGCGACACCGACACCTCCGTGGTGCCGATGCCGGGCACCGGCCGGCCCCGGCGGGGTTCGTGGGTGGGGACCGAGGAGCAGCGGGACGTCGTGCGCGACTGCTTCCGGGAGTGGCAGGACCTCGGCATCGGGATCGAGCTCACCGAGGTCCGCGACCGTTCGGAGGCGGAGCTGCGGATCGGCTTCCAGCCGGGCGACGGCTCCTGGTCGGCGGTGGGCAAGGACGCCCTGCGGGTCGGGATGAACGACCGCACGATGAACTTCGGGTGGGACCTGACCGCGCCGGGCGAGCGGGCGACGGCCCTGCACCAGATCGGGCACGCGCTCGGCATGCTGCACGAACACCAGAGCCCGCACGCCGGGATCCTCTGGGACGACGAGGCCGTGTACGCCGAACTGGCGGGCCCGCCGAACAACTGGAGCCGGGAGCGGACCTTCCACAACATCCTGCGCAAGCTGGACGACGACGAGGCCAACGGCCCCGTCTGGGACCCGCAGTCGATCATGGAGTACCCGTTCCCGTCGGGTCTGATACTGGAGCCCGAGCACTACCGCTCGGGCCTGCACCCGCCCGGCACCCTGTCCGCCGCCGACAAGGAGTTCGCCCTGCGCTGGTACCCGCCCACCGGCAGGCCGGGGCCGCTGGTGCCGTTCCGGTCGGTGCCGCTCGGCCTCGGGCCCGGCGAACAGGCCGACTTCCGGGTGGACCCGCCGGAGACCCGCGAGTACAGCGTGGGCACCTTCGGCGACAGCGACGCCGTCGTCGTCATCTTCGAGGAGCGGGACGGCGTGCCCCGTTACCTCGCCGGACAGGACGACGGGGGAACGCCCCGCAACGCCACACTCAGGGCCCGTTTCGTCAAGGGCCGCCGCTATGTCGTCCGGGTGCGCCTGTACTCCTCGTGGGGTGCGGGCGAGACGGCGGTCATGTGCTGGTGACCGCGCGGCCTCGAACGCCCGGGCGCCGTGGCCACGTACCGGCGCCGGGGGCCGGCCGCGGAACGTCTCCTTCGGGGGAGGGCTGACGTTCCGCGGCACATGCCGTGTCCGCCGCGCGGGGGCGGCGGGCCCGGCCACATACGCGCGCGCCGCGCCCCGCGGGGCGCGGCCCCGCCCCCCGGGGCCCCCGGCCCCCCCGGGACCGCGGGGCGGGGCGGGGGGGGCCGCCGGCGGCCCCCCGGCGGGGGCGGGGGGGGGGGGGGGCCGCGGGGGCCGGGCGGGGGCGGGGGGGGGGGGGGGGCGGGCGCCGGGGGGGGGGGGGGGGGCGGGGGGGGGGCCCCCCCCCCGGGGCCCGCACC